>NZ_AUDQ01000011.1 GCF_000425545.1 Sporosarcina ureae DSM 2281
TCCATCTTTAAATGGGACAACTGTCGTTCCTTCTTGTCCGCTTCACTCGAAAGTTCTGGCCCGTGACCGAAGGTATATTGTTTACCTATAGGTTGATCAAAACGATACATTTCATTTGCACGATACCATCTCATCCAAGTTTCAACCTGGGATTTATTTTTGATTCCATGTTTCTCCATAATTTCGTTAGTTGTTAACTCACCACTTAATTTATCTTTGACAACTGCCCATTTTACTTCGCTTGAATATACGTTTTTGCCCACGCAAAAACACCTCCGTTATAAGTACTTTTTACAAGTGTACCACTTCGAAGGTGTTTTATATTGTCTCAAAAATTTAGGTTAGCCCAGAACTAAACTTCTCCGGCGTGCTTTTTAATTTTAATAGCGAAAGTGAACAGAATCTTTAAAAGATAAGTACTAAACGGTTCGGGATTTACATTCCAGAGGGGGACGCTTTCCGGAGGGCGTGGCTTGAGCTTCCTCGTGCGCTTCGCTTCTGCGGGATCTCAAGGCGCACGCTGATCCTCTCGGAGTCGCCCCCTCTTCCATTTCAATCCTATACAATGACTAAAGGAACTTACAACTTCACTGCAATTATGAAATAACTAAGTATTAATTTCTTACTTAGTTATTTCAAGTTCTACTGAATAATGTACATTACTATTTATCAATTTGTTATTAAGGTCTCTAAATCGAGAAAGAGATACTAGTTGATTGTAAATGGACGGCGGCCACTCCCTATGGATTAGCGAGAGCCTTGAGATCCTGGCTAGGTGCCTTAATTTCTGCAAAGTACACAAAAATACGGCAAAGTAGACCCTTCACTGTTCACTTGGCTCAAGCCGAGCCCATGGGAAAGCGTCCGCATGTAACGTCAAACAACTATATCTTCCTGTTACCTCATTTCTTCACTAGATATGCTTCATAAGTGCTTCTACTACTTGCGTCAATCCCGCCAAGTCATCTTGCGTAAAGCGATCTAGTTCAGGACTGTCGATGTCGAGTACACCAAACACTTCTCCATCTTTAATCAACGGTACAACGACTTCGGAACGAGATGCTGCGTCGCATGCTATATGGCCTGGGAACGCGTTGACGTCCGGTACGACTAAGCCCTCTCTTGTCTTCGCAACTGTTCCGCAAACACCTCTACCGAGCGGAATACGGATACATGCCGGTAATCCCTGGAACGGGCCGAGAACGAGTTCATCGCCATCCATCAAGTAAAAACCAACCCAATTGATGCGATCGAAGAATTGATTGAGTAATGCAGATGCGTTGCTTAAGTTTGCGTATACGTTTGGCTCTCCCGATACTAGTGCATCCAACTGTGTTGCAAGTTGTGCGTACTTCTCTTGTAGGTTATTGGAGTAATCAATAGGTGTGTACATACTAATTCCCTGCTTTCTGTGTATAGTTCTTACTTTCATCATACACAGAATAATAGACTTGGAAAAGTAATCGAACTTCATTCCTTGTTTCACATCAATCTAATTTCACCCTCAGTACCTCACCGGTCACCGCATCTAATTTGACTTCATACTTATGCCCTTCTGCTGTGCGAATATCCACTTCATATATCAACATACCGTCGTCAAATTCCAGTTCTGATTTGACTACTTCACCGGGTACTCTTTGTCTGGCAATTTCGTTTGCCTGCTCCATTGAAATCCTACGATACTGCGGATGTTGCCAGTGATTCATCCAATACTCACTTTGCTGATTCAATGAACGATCCCTCCTATTTCTTTCTACGTTGTTACTCTATGC
Organism: Sporosarcina ureae DSM 2281; assembly: GCF_000425545.1. Classification (GTDB taxonomy): domain Bacteria; phylum Bacillota; class Bacilli; order Bacillales_A; family Planococcaceae; genus Sporosarcina; species Sporosarcina ureae. Next base: position 1,773 of record NZ_AUDQ01000011.1, read on the forward strand.
GAAAGAATGATAAGATGCCCCACAGCCAAGCCTGTCGTTTACGCAAGAAAAACGGATTATTTCCGAGGAAATAATCCGTTTTTGTCAGGCAGTCTGTGCAGGAATATTCTTTTGTTTATACCGCATCCAAATAATGAGCGGAATAAGTAGTAAGGAAATATAGGTTCCGAGAAAACTTAACATGGAAAAACCTAAGAACGCCACGACAATTCCCGATGCAAGTCCACCTATTGTTCCTGCTAGTGCGACAAACACGTCGATGCTCCCTTGGATCTTCGCGCGAGTTAACACATCAGTAGAATCGATAACAATGGCCGTTCCACTGATTAATCCGAAGTTCCAGCCCACACCTAGTAATATGAGTGATGCGGACATCCAGAATATCGATCCGCCTGCTACATAGGCTGCGAGAATACCTGCTAACGCAAGTGTCACGCCCGAAGCTACAACCATAGTAGGTCGTCCAATCCGGTCTACTAACACACCCGTAAAAACGGACGGTAAATACATACCCGCTATATGTAAGCCGATTACCAAACCAATACCTGATATCTCAGCGCCATGGTGCTGCATATGGACAGGGGTCATCGTCATAATAGCAACCATGACACCATGCGACAGTACGAGCACGATGCCACCTACCCAAATACCCATCTTATTTGCCTTATGCTGATGAACAACATATCCTTCATGAGACTCTTCACGTTCCTTTTGTTCAGCCAGTTCAATCTCACGTGCAACGAGTAACGGATCGGGTCGTAAAAACAGCAAGAATGTCAGCCCTGATAATACGTAGGCGACACCCGCCAGTAGAAATACGCCAGTTAATGTAGGAATACCGAGTAGATCTGCTATATGTCCCATTGGTAAGACGAGATTGGGGCCAGCTACAGCACCAACTGTGGTTGAAACAAGAGCGACACTGACTGCAGTAGCTCGTTGCTTTTCACTCGCAAGGTCTGTTCCAGCATAGCGAGCTTGTAGATTGGAAGATGTACCTGCCCCATAGATAAACAGAAAGATGAATAACACAGCAAGACTGCCGGTCATCACAGCAAATATCACACCGAATGCCCCTACACCACCGGTAATAAAGCCTGCACCGAGGCCGAGTCGACGACCGTAACGCTGAGATAACCTGCCGACGAGATAGGCAGAGAATGCGGAACCAAAAGTAGACAGCGCAATCGGCATACCGGCTAAGCTTTCATTTCCCGTCATGTCTTGGATCAATAGCGCACCTACTGTGATTCCAGCTGCAAGTCCGGCACCACTAAATATTTGGGAAATGATCACGACAAGTAAGGAGCGCTTATACAATTGCTTCTGTGCAGCTTTAGATTTTGTATAGTATGAATAATCTTGCTGTCTTGACATGAAATTCCCACCTTTTTATTACCACGTAATGGATTTGCAAGTTCATTGATTTTTTACACTTTATTTATCTTATCATACATTAGTCAGGATAATGAGGGGGCTTTTCCGTACAAGAAAACAAGCAGGCCCTGTTTTGCCAGGCCTGCTTGTCCTTTCATAGTATAAGATTTTATACTAGTGGAGCGATAAAAATAGGATGATCTGAGAACTTTGCTATTCGCGCTTCCCCTTCATGTACCCACTTTTCATCGTATACAATAGGTCCGTCTTTATCTTCCGGTGTCTGGAACTGGTCGAGTCCGACAGAAGCTAATACAGGGCTGTCATCGTCATCCAATCCAATATTTACTACGTGATTGATGATAAAAGGTACGTCAAATTCGATCATTGCGCTATCTTCATCGAGTTCACCGTCCACTACGTGAAAAGGTATTCGTAAGTAGATCGTATCGCTACCGTCCTGATTCAAGATAGTGTCGAAGTTTCCGCGGTCAAAGTCCCAGTTGCCTCCCATTTGGATATCATGTTCCAGAAGTATGTTCCGCGCATCTCCAAATAGTGATTTTTTTCCTGGTAGATTTGTTTTCAGCTCGATCATGGCATTTCCTCTTTTCTATATCAGTTTTTCTCGTTGAATGTCTGATTGATGATAGTTTTAAGAATACCCTAGTTAGTTGTCTGACAAACTTTTCTAGTGGTCTGAATTGAATAATATTAACCAGAAGTGAGAGTTTCTTTGATCTACGCAGGCGGACTGCACTCAACTCATTTTATTTTTACGCAAAAGAAAAGACTACCCGACAGGATAGTCTACCTTCATTTATTTCATTAGCTCTTTATACCGTTTCAGGCATTCTTCATACGCTTCTTGCACGGATTCAGCCTCGATCACGTCTTGGCCAGTTGTAGCGAAGCGGGCTACGGAGTGTTCGTACTGCGGATCGTAGTAGTGAGTCAATAGCTGTTCTACAGCTTCCGCGAAACGTCCGTTTTCCAGGTCTTCCTGAATTTTTGCCGCAATGGGTTGGTGGATGCGTTTGCGAATTCTTGAGAATGCTTCTAGAAACAGTTCTGGTTGTTTTTCCGGTTCATACTCGGAAAGGATTTCTTCAACCCGCGCTTTGACCGGCAATCTAATAATCCACTGCGGACTCTGGCCTTTTCTCTCAAACAGTAGTTCCGGCATATGTACTTGCCCTATGCGTTTGCTTTCGCCTTCTATGAAGATATATGGTTCATTTTCATACTTTTCCAGTTTATCTGCAATTAGCAATTCAAATTTCTTCTGGTTGTTCGGCTTTACACCGATTTGTCCGAATATCGAACCTCGATGTCCTGCCATACCTTCTAGATCGATGACCGGACAGCCGTCTTCCATTAGCTTGTGAAGAATCTTCGTCTTGCCGCTTCCTGTATAGCCATTTAATACAAGCAATTTAGGTTTGATTGGTTCTTGCAGTTTCGCAATGACCCACTGGCGATATGTATGAATCCCGCCACTGATTCGGCTTGAGCGGATGCCCATCAATTCCAGTACGGTCATTGCCGTTTTGCTTCGCATGCCACCACGCCAGCAAAACACAGTGATTTGCGTGTCTATTTTCCTGAACTCCGCAATGAACTCGGGTAGTTTTTTAGAGAAAATAGCCAGACCATGATCCATAGCGGCTTGTTTTCCTACTTGCTTATAAAGCGTACCTACTTCCGCGCGTTCTTCATTCGTGAAAATCGGAATGTTAATACTGCCTGGAATAGTTGCTTCCTCAAACTCTTTCGGAGAGCGTACATCGACTAATGTATGTGAATGGTTTTTCTGTAATTCGAGTGCGTCCGTCAATGTAATATCTCGTACCATGTTATTTTCCATCTCCTTGATTTACTGCACGATAATTCGACCGGTATGTTCATCGGTTACTTCTCCAATAATATGCGCATCGACTCCAGCTTCACGTAATTGTGCATGCAAACGATCTGCCTCATCTCCAGCAACTGCTACTAGCAAGCCACCAGAAGTTACTGCGTCACATAAAATCCATCTGCCGATTTGATCCAATGATTCTGGATATTCGACCATATCTTCTATATGTGCAAAGTTGTTTTTCGTACCGCCCGGAACCGAACCGGCTTCTGCTAGTTCTCTTGTACGTGGTAATACAGGAACTTTCTCGTTATCGATTCGCAAGCATACACCACTACCTGTTGCCATTTCAGAAGCATGTCCAAGTAAGCCAAAGCCTGTTACGTCTGTTGATGCATGAATGCTGTAATCATCCATTACTTCAGCCGCTTTTTTATTGAGTGTTGTCATCACTTTTGTTACGTGAATTTCTTCTTCTTCAGACAATAATCCGTTTTTCAACGAAGTGGTCATGATACCTACACCAATCGGTTTTGTCAGAATCAAACGATCGCCTGGTTTCGCCCCTGCATTTGTACGAATCTTGTCAGGATGTACCGTTCCAGTTACTTGCATACCGAACTTTGGCTCCTGATCATCAATGGAGTGGCCACCGACAAGAACTGCACCCGCTTCTTTTAATTTGTCAGCAGCTCCGCGCAAGATCTCCGTCAAGATACTGCGGTCAAGTGTATGGATCGGGAATGCGACGATATTCAACGCTGTAATTGGTTTACCGCCCATTGCATAGACATCACTGATCGCATTCGCCGCTGCCACTTGTCCAAAATCATATGGATCATTGACAATGGGTGTGAAGAAATCTAGGGTCTGCACGATAGCAGTCGTATCATTTATCTTATATACACCTGCGTCGTCGCCTGTATCCAATCCGACAAGTAAATTAGGGTCCGCGACGCCAGGAGGCAATGTTCGTAGAACTTCAGCTAAATCAGCGGGTCCTATTTTACAACCGCAGCCTCCTTTTGAAGATAATGAAGTGAGTTTTACAGAAGAATTTTGCATTACGGATATCAACCTTTCAATTTGTAGTTCCTTAATTTTACCATAGAGTTGGCATTCTAGATCTGTTGGGCACTTGAAATGCTTATGGACAATGAAAAAAAGACTACGCTTAAAGGCATAGTCTTACATGATGCAAATGCATTATTTTACGTACTTTACATACCAGTGGTCGTTCTTTTTCTCAATATATTCTCCAATCCAACCTTGTTTCAACAATTTTTGCTGCTGTTCGGTATTCTCCATCAGAACAAATTGCTGTTCCGACGTCGTTCCACGGGAAGGCTCTTGGAGATCCTTGAATAAAATATAGCGCAGTTTATTGCCATATTTCACTTTGAGTTCTTTGATTCGTAAACCTAGTGCAAATTTATCTTTCAAGCTTGGAATATTAAATGGTGCAACGGTTGTACAAATATAGCGATAACGATCTCTCTCGACATGTTCCATTAGCCATTTACCGAGTTTCGTTTGCAGTCCATGCCCTCTATAGTCTGGATCCACACCCGAAATCTCCGAGTACAGCACACTAGATAATTCATTTGTTAATACTCCCGCATCGATTCCTAAATGCTCTTCATCTTCACCAGGGTCCAACATAGCACGGAACGCGATGAGACGATGATCGATGAAAGCTCCTACCATCATGCCATTACCGCGTAGAATATACACAAACTCTTCTTCTGTTAGCGGTTGAAGAAAATCAGGTTGCTCAAGAACAGCAATGATTCGTTGTTGTAAAGCTAGAACTTCCGGCAGCTGATCTTCTGTTAGAAGTGAAAGTGATGCTTGCAATGTCATAGTATCACCTTTTCTTTACGCACCGTCAATTCTTCTAGCGCTTGTTCATCTACATCGATGCCAAGTCCAGGCTTTTCATTGAGTTCAATAAACGGTACATCATAGTGCAGATTGCCGACGTCTTTACTAAATTTCAACGGGCCGGTCAATTCTACACTCGTCATCGCTTTTTGTGAGAATGCTACATGAAAGCCTGCTGCAGATCCAATAGACGACTCCACCATTGATCCAACCTGACATTCGATACCTGCCATCTCCGCCATATGTGCAAGCTTCATTGCAGGATACATACCCCCACATTTCATGAGCTTGATATTCACTTTATCTGCTGCACGTTTTGCTATGATTTCACGCATCTCGCGCACGCCACGCAATCCCTCATCAGCCATTAGAGGCGTCGCGATTTTCGATTTGATTTCTACCATTGCATCGATATCATCCGCTTTGACTGGCTGCTCGAGCCAATCCAGTTCACAGCTCTCCAATTGTTTCATTGCCTGCAATGTCGTCGCACTGTTGACCCAACCTTGGTTAACATCCACTCGGATTGCAATATCTTTGCCAACACGCTCACGCACGGCCTGAATTCGCTTGACGTCTTCAGCTGCGTTGGTACCGACTTTCATCTTTAATGAACTATAGCCAGCTGCCACACGATCAGCAGCTTCTTGTGCCATATGTTCAGGTGAAGCAATACTTAACACATGCGTAATTGGAAACTTCTCATGATAACGACCCCCAAGTAAATTATAGGCAGGGATACCATATGCCTTCCCTACTGCGTCAAAGCAAGCCATGTCTAGCGCCGCTTTCGCTGTAGGTACACCGTAAATCGCTTGATCCATCACTTCATGAATTTTCCCAAAGCGACTTGGATTTTCTCCGAGTAAAGCAGGAGCAAGTGTGTGACGAAGTACAGCAAATGTACCTTCCCAACTTTCACCCGTGACATGGTCGTCTGCTACTGCTTCACCATACCCTACGTAACCTGTGTCTGTTGTAAGTTTTACGATAATAGAAGGCATATCATCATAAGATGCGTAGCTAATTACAAATGGTTCATAGAGCGGTAATCGAATTGCAAAAATTTCAATTTCAGTTATTTTCATTATTTTTCTTCCTTTCCTATTGGCAGCTTTTCATTCGTATTGTATGATTGTCGTTAAATAGTCGCTAATGAGAAGAGGAGGTCCCATTATGAAGGTTACTATTGCATTGGTCGGCTCACAAGAATTTTGTCGACAAGCAGAGAATATTATGTTGCCCCATAATATGCGCATTGATTACTATCAATATGATAGTCCGTCCGAAGCTCCTCGTTTACTGGAGACACTGAAACCTTGTCACGCTATTTTGTTCTCTGGCTCCTTGCCTTATGAAGCGTCTGAGCAAGTTCTTCGGACTATCTCGATTCCAACATTTTATATTCAGCAAAATGAACATACTATCGCTGTCACTTTATTATACCTTGCTTCAGAAAAAAATATCGCAATTCATGATATTTCTCTAGATATAAAAAACAAAATACACATTGAACAGATTCTGCAAGATCTCGGTCCTCTCTCTTCCATGCAGAAGCCTGCTATATATGAACTGCAATCCAATAGTGATTTGCAGGCTGTTATGAACTTTCATATTGAGCATGTAAAAAGCGGAAAGTCAAAAATGGCAGTAACTAGTGTGCATGCCGTGTATGATCAATTACAAGCGGCAGGCATCCCGTCATTCCGGATGTTGGATCCTGCAAGCAATATTTTACGTGCAATGGAACACGCTGTCCAACAAGCGAATTTAACAAGAAGCGAAGCGACTAAAATCGCTGTAGGTATACTGCAAGTTCATCAACCTGAGCAACTTCCACAGGACACCATTGAGACACTAGCAAACTACTTGCAGGCACAATGGAAAGAGAAAGAAAGTAGCTTCTTTTTTTACACTACTATAGGAACCATCGAATTTGTTTTAGCAATGAAGGACTTCATCCAGTTCTGTGAATCCCTCCATCCTGCATCTACTTTATCTTTTGGATTAGGACAAACGATCGTAGAAGCTAGTGACAATGCAATGAGTGCACTGCAACTTGGTAAACAAGCAATAGACAAAGGGATTTTCATGCTTGATGAACATAAGAAACTACACGGTCCTTTGCCAGCTACAAAACCTTCAGTTGCGCTGAGGTTGGACGACCCAGACTTGCTTAAGATCAGTGAAAAGACGACATTGAGCCCAGCTGTCATTTCCAAGCTAACTCAGTTTGATCAATTCAGGCAATCTACACCATTCACCGCTAATGACTTAGCAGGATATTTAGCCGTTTCCAGAAGAACTGCTGAACGTACAATTAAAAAGCTAATGGATCAACAATTTGTCGATACAGTTGGTGAAGAAATGACCTACAGCCAAGGTAGACCACGTGCATTGTACAAAATGAAGCTTGCTATCTATTAAAAAGGCAAAGCCGTTAAAATACCTCGGCTTTGCCTTTTTACATTATTCGAGCTGTGCCTCAAGTTCCAACTTCGCTTCTTGCTCATTCATTTCCACAATTTCTTCAGACGTCATTTTGACAACAGCGAAACCTGTAAAAGCGTAGATAATTGAAATAAGAGGAACAGCAAAATTCAGAATAGCGTATGGGCCGTATTCTACTACACTGACACCAAGCGTACCGAATATAAACACACCACAAGTATTCCAAGGAATAAATACGGACGTAAGCGTTCCTCCATCTTCCAATGCACGCGACAAGTTCTTCGAGCTCAGTCCCATATCTTTATATGTTTTACTGAACATTCTGGAAGGTACAACGATCGAAATATATTGTTCAGAACAAGTTGCATTGGTCATGATACACGCACCAATCGTTGAAATAATTAATGTGGACGTAGATTTTACAACCTTCAGTAATTGCGTCATAATTGCTCGCAACATACCTGAATACTCAAGAATACCACCGAAGGTCATGGCCACAATAGTCATAGAGACGGTATACATCATACTATCCAAGCCGCCACCATTAAATAGTTTATCTACAAGCTGGTTACCTGTCTCAATCGCAAAACCACTCTGCAGAGCACCAAGTGCATCCACAAACGTCCCCGACTGAATTGTTACATGCGATAAAAAACCTAAAACAATTCCGATAATCAGTGCCGGCACTGCAGGAATCTTCATAGCGACCATCAAAATGACTGCTAAAGGAACTAGCAATAGCCAAGGCGATATAACGAAGCTATCTTGCATGACCTGGGCTGTTTGTGCAATCGATGTTAATTCTGCTTCACCTGAACCAAATTTTCTTCCAAGGAATGTAAACGCACCAAGAGCAATTACTAATCCAGGAATTGTCGTATACAACATATGCTTAATATGATCGAACAAATTCGTTCCCGTAAGTCCTGCGGCTAAATTGGTTGTATCCGATAACGGTGACATTTTGTCTCCAAAATATGCGCCAGAAATGACAGCTCCCGCTACCATACCTGCAGGGATTCCCATACTGAGTCCAATACCCATTCCGGCTACACCAATCGTTGCCATTGTCGACCAGGAGCTACCTATTGCCAATGAAACAATTGAGCAGATCAGTGCAATGGCTACTAGGAACCAAGAAGGTGTAATGATTTTCAATCCGTAAAAAATCATTGTCGCGACTATTCCACCGCCCATCCACGAGCCAATAACCAAACCGACAAGCATAATGATGATTACTGCCGGAAGGGCCAAACGAATTCCTTTGTACATCATTTCCTCAATTTCTTTCCACGAGAAGCCATGACGCCAAGCTACGAGTGACGCAATGGCAGTTCCTACAATTAGCGGCATGTGCGGTCCTTCTTTAAGCTGTACTACGGTAATAATCATGACCAGAATCATCAATACTAACGGTAAGACCGACCACCAGAACCCTATTTCTCTTTTCCTCTGATCCATTGCACTTCACCCCATCCAAATTCAATCAACTCAAAAGTGTCGCTATATAGTCGTTTAACCTATTTTAAACGTTTTCTAAATTATTTGTCAATGGAAATATGTAAGCGTTTACTGTATTGTTTTTCTAACCGATTGTCAGGCGCTGTGAGAGGCCTTTCTGAAACAGTGGAACCTATTAGCTAGAGAAGTTTATAAAATTCGTAAATGGGAATAATACAAAGTACTTTCATGAATGGGAGGCACACTGACAGTGACCGCTAATAACCAAAGAATAGATACGGTAAAATGCGTAACAGAATATGATACATTGCGCCGAGTCATATTATGCCAGCCAGAATTCATGGCGATTGATGAAGTCATTAACGAAGTACAAAAAAAGTATGAAAATGAAAATATCAATAAAAGCCGTGCAATGAATCAGCACGCAGAATTTGAGAAGCTTTTGAAGGAGAACGGAGTGGAGGTCATCACGCTGCCTACTTCTGAAAAATACCCTGAACAAGTCTTTACACGGGATATTGGATTCACAATCGGTAATGAAGTATTTATCGCAGACTTGGCTGCAAATATACGAAAAGGGGAAGAACTCACGCTAAAAGAATGGCTGATCGCACAAGACATTCCCTATCAATCCGCGACGGATCGAATGGAAGGCGGAGACATTATTGTCGACCGGGATACTCTCTACATCGGCATCAGTAGCCGTACATCCGAGGAAGCTGTTAACAAGCTGGAAGAACAGCTTCCTGATCATCAACTTAAGCGAATTGCATTTGACGGACGGTACTTGCATCTAGACTGCGTTTTCAATATCCTTTCTCCCGAAAAAGCGCTAGTCTTTCCAGCAGCGTTTGATCAGGAAACACTCCATCAACTGGCAGATTCGTACCAACTGATCGAAGTGGCGGAAGATGAACAGTTTTCGCTAGGTACTAATGTTCTCTCCATTGGTAATAATAAAGTATTCAGCCTTCCACAAAACGAACAAGTGAATGCAAACTTACGCGCAAATGGATTTGAAGTCATAGAAGTCGACTTCTCTGAAATCATTAAATCAGGCGGTTCTTTCAGATGTTGTTCGATGCCTGTAGAACGCGGATAATACAAAAGACTGAAGCTTAAATGCCACAAACAATGCGGCGTTTTACGCTTCAGTCTTTTTCTATTCAATCACATCTATATAAGTTCCATATTCATTTTCTAGCTCTGGAAGTTTCAGCACAATTGATTCGGGTACGATCAAGTGAATCGTCATAGATCTTGACACCGAACCTGAAGAATAACCATACGTTTTTTCCCCAGTGAACTGATTCAATATATTTGAATCATGATAAAACGTATACTGTATATTATTAAGTGGTTGTTTAGGTACAGTCATTAAATTACTTTCCCAAATCGGCAATGCACTTTCAAGCCGTTCTGTAACGTCATAATACACATCATTTTCGTCCCCTATATTCGCCATCAGTTCAGGGGTGTAGACGGTTTCTGTAATGGTATGGCTGTTGTCAGGTGTACGTTCGATTAAAAGATAAGCATTTGTGAAAGAGGGTATCACTAGTTCACCTTTTACTTTATGCGACCGCTTCGCCAAAACAAATTTTTCAGGAATCGGTGTCCCTTCTATTATTGCTGCCGGCAAATCAAACTCCACGTCCTCTACGTTTACTTTTGGGGGATTTTGATGTTCTACCTTACGTTCCATGACTTCCGCCACGACAAGACCAAGCAGCAGCAACAGAAGATAACCAAAAATGAAATTGCGATGAAACTTTTTCTTCAATCGCGTGCGCTTCATATTTTTCGTGAATATCACAATTAAAACTAGACCAAGCAGCAGCAACACAGGTATTAAAACCATAAAAATCATCATGGATTTCTCACCTCCAAACGGTTTGTCACAAAGAAGCTGATACCAAACAGTACGGAAACCGACACTACTACTTTCAAAATAAATAACAGAATCGATGTCTCTCCGTAGTAAAAGTACAATAAGCTTTCACCTTCGCCAACTGACAAGTTGATACCGAACGTGAAATACATAAACCAGATCAATCCAAACAAGACGATAAACAACTTGCTGAATTGTATTAAGGTTCCAAGTAAATACCCGATCATCATGAGCAACAATGTGTACGCTGTCATCACTAGAATCCGTGAGAAGAAATCAAGCGGCGATGTCAGTAGACCTGTCGTTTCTATGATGATATTGTCGCCGAACAGCGCGACAATTTTCATGACCGACCCGAGTAGCACTGTTGTTACACCGCCGAGTAATGCCGCAGTACAAATGAAATAGAAGTTCGCGAGCTGAAAGGTTAGACGATTCGTCACGAATGAAAAAGATTCATTGCGTTGGGCAGCCGATGTCAACAGGAATCCTACAATGAGAGCCCAGAATAATGTCAATCCTACCTGTCCGTCATTCGATATCGACGTAAAGTTGAAAGTTATACCCTCTCCCCAATCGTTCATGAAAGTAGATCCAGCGCCACTTATGAAAATAGTTCCAATGATCTGCAATACAATCAGTGTCGTAAATACGGCTCCGTTGGTACTCAATTTAAATAAATACTGACGCTTTGCCAATTCATTCACGCTCCATTGCGTTGTAAACATCGTCTACCCCTCCTGTCGTCTGGCCTGTCATTGCCAAATAGGCTTCGCTTGCAGATAGTGCCGATACGCGGATACCAGCCTGCTTCAGCTCATCCACTTCAGCCTCCGTATGCTCATTGTCAACAATCCATTCTGTCATCGGACCCGCATTCGATCGATGAACGACCCCGTATCGAGTCGCGTGAGATTTAAGCACACTCTCTTTAGCTTGAAGTGAGAGGAACTTTTCCTGCAGTTCCGTAATCGGACCATGAAAAGCAATGCTTTTCCCGTCGATTATCAGAATATCCTCCAGCAAGTCCTCCATTTCTTCCATATGGTGACTCGATAAAAGAATGGTTCGTGGATGTGCTAAATAATCTTTCAGAAGCGCCCTGTAAAAATCTCTTCGCGCTCCAGCATCCATTCCCGTAATCGGCTCATCAAACATGGTTAGTGGACAACGTGTAGCAATACCGACAACAGCATTGAATGTACTGCGTTTACCTTTAGACAGGACACGATGGTTCAGCGTCAGCGGTAATTTGAAGTACTCGAGCAGACGCATAGCCAGGTCCTGATCCCAATTTTCATAGAAGCGATCACATTCCATTAGTAAATCACCCAGTGTTAGCGCATCCGGAAAGCCCATCATATCGTCTATGAAAATCATGTTGGCAGAAACCTTAAGACTATTGAAGGGACGCTCACCAAACACACGAAGCTCTCCGTCTGACTCTTTTATGAATCCTGCGACCATCTTCATAAGTGTCGTTTTTCCCACACCATTACGTCCTACCAATCCCGTAATGACATTTTCACGGATCTCTAAATTTAACTGATTCAGTACTGTAATAGATCGATAGCTTTTCGTCACGTTTTTCAAAGTAATTGCTGGCATTATGACCTCTCCTTTCGCTCTGCCCGAATTAATTTAATGAGTTGTTCCTCTTGCAGGCCAAGCAATGCAGCTTCATTAAGTAGCTCCTGCACGAGACGACTTAACCTGCCGCTTTTCCGTTTCGTCAGCAGTTTCTCACGTGCATCAGCAGATACAAACGTGCCAAGGCCCCGTTTCTTGTAAATAAGTTCCGCATCAAGCAAAATCGTCAGCCCCTTCCCCGCAGTCGCAGGATTAATATTGAAAAGATCTGCCAGTTGATACTGTGAGTACACTTTATCGTCCGCTTGTAACGTACCGTCAATAATTTCCGTTTCTAACCATTCTGCAATTTGTATATAAATTGGCTTTTCTCCATCCATTTCAAGCAAGAACTTCACCACCTTAAGGTTACCTAGTGCATTACTGTTGTAATGTACTATACGCATTTTTATAGTATAATGCAAATAAAAATATAAATATTGTTGTGAAACAATGAATAAAATAGTCACTTACTACTCATCCTAGGTAACTACACTGTATCTAAGGAGCGAATAAAATGAATACAGTAAAGGACTTTCCTATTCAGCAAAACAGATTATTAAATGCGGGCTTTCTATTAGCTTGCTTATGTTTATTAGATGCCGTTTTCACGGATTATGGTTTACGGCTTGGTCATATAGATGAAGCCAATCTACTAGTAGCGTTTTTATATGAACAAAGTATTCCTTTGTTCTATGTAGTGAAACTAGGATTACCTTTGATACTTTTGTATATCGTGACAGTAAGTTCTTCAGGGATTGTCGTACGTATCGCTTTGACTACTGCATTATTCATTTATATCGCAGTACTATGCATGCATATCTTTTGGTTGATCGTGGTCGCAATCTAATATGTGCTTTAATTACCTCTTCTATATCCCGTGTTTATCGTATACTTAATGTATAATTACACGGAAAGAAGGGGTTATTATTGAACATTGAACCATCACTACGAACACTTTCTATTGGGATGCCGCGCACATTACAATCTGCTAATGGCGGAGAATTTTCTAGCGCTATTTGTAAACAGACTGCAAAAGAAGCATTTCTTTCTGTAGATGGTTTTCAAGGGGATGGAATTGCAGACACGAAGCACCATGGCGGTCCCGACCGAGCGGTCTGTATCTATCCAAGTGAACACTATGATCTCTGGCAAAGGGAATTCTCCTGCATGTTGCCCACTTCTACATTCGGAGAAAATCTGACAGTAGACGGGATGCTCGAGAAAGATATATGTATTGGAGATATGTTTACAGTTGGAGATGCAGTGATTCAAGTCACTCAAGGTCGAGTACCTTGCAGCACCATTAGTAAGCGCACTGGGTTGCCTGGTCTGATGAAAGGAATGGTCAACACCGGATTCACAGGATACCTATGCCGTGTTGTTAAAGAAGGAATTGTTCGTTCGGATTCTCCGATTACTTTGCTTCAACAAGACCCAAACCACGTTTCCATTCTTTATGCAAATGAAGTGTATTTTCAGCGTCCTAAAGATTTAGAAGGATTGAAACGGATATTGGAAGTCGAAGCACTAGCTGAAGAATGGCGCGATATGCTAACGAAACGTCTGGAGAAGCTGATGAAGATCTAAAAAAGGAACTAACCTACGATAATATAAATCGTCGGTCAGTTCCTTTTTTTGTTTATATAAGCTGTTTCACTAATTCTCGATTTCGTTCCTTGAAGAGTTCATTATGGGAAGATACCATGCCATTTTCATTTGCTTCGGGATCAATATAGATTTTGGCGCAGTTTACTGCATTCGCTGCATCCTGAAATGCCCCTGCAATTAAATGCAACTTGCCTTTGTGGCTCAGTACATCCCCTGCCGCATACATCCCCTCTATGGACGTAGCACTTGTGCAAGTACCCGCGATCTGTTTATGTTCCGTTAGTTCAACGCCAAGTTGCTGATCGCCAATTAACGAAGTATCGCGCGCGTAACCGTGATTAATGATCACTTCATCCACAGCTATCGTGGTAACTTTTTCTTCTTCATTGTGTCGCAGCTCCACCCTCTCAATTGAGCTATGATCTTCTGACGCTATAAATCGAGATATATTTGTATTAAAGTGACAGACCACACCGCTCTCCAAAAGTTGTCTTACTTGCGCTTCATGGCCGTTCAAATTCTCTTTTCGATAAGTTAAATATACTTTCTTAGCAATCGGCTGCAGTTCATTCGCCCAGTCAATCGCTGCGTTGCCACCACCTGAAATCAGAACGGTCTTCCCTTTGAAGCGTCCTAAAGATTTTACCGTATAGTTCAAATTCGACACTTCAAATCGTTCTGCGCCTTCCACCTCAATCTTCTGTGGATTCAAAATACCCGTACCTGTCGCAATTATCACGGTTTTACTATAATGAACAGTACCCGAGGAGCCATGTAATGCAAAGTACTTGTCTTCTGTCTTTTCGATCTTCACAATTTTTTCATTGAGTACGACTTCTGGGTCAAATGTTAATCCCTGAGCCACAAGCCGTTCAATTACTTGAGCTCCTGGTGCCGGGGTCATACCGCCAATATCCCAAATCATTTTTTCTGGGTAGACATGGATCTTTCCACCAAGCTGCTGTTGATATTCAATGATTTTCGTCTTCATTTCACGCAATCCACTATAAAATGCAGCATATAACCCCGCAGGTCCGCCGCCGATAATCGTTACGTCCAGTAGCTGATCTTGTCTCATTCCATCTTCTCCCTTTAAAATAATTATTGACATCGCTTGCATTTCAATTTATAGTTCTCATTGTAACGACATTGATAATCATTATCAATGATTATTTAGTAGGAAAGGTTTGATTTCACGAAATGGTTCGCTTGTATACAGATAATCTACAAGTTTCATACGATGATCGCCTGATTGTTAAAGGATTATCGGTTCAAATACCTGACAAGAAAGTGACTGCCATCATCGGAGCAAATGGATGTGGCAAATCAACCTTTCTAAAAGCCGTTACACGCTTAATTCCTCATCAATCAGGAGACGTCATATTAGATGGTGGGAATATCGTGAAACAAAGGACGAAACAGCTCGCACAAAAGATGGCTATTCTTCCTCAGACACAAGAAGCCGCCAGTGGTTTAACGGTTGGTGAATTGGTATCCTACGGTAGATTTCCTTACCAGAATGCAATGGGGCGTTTGACACCGCGTGATATGGACGTCATCAACTGGGCACTCGAAGTCACCAATACGACTGATTTCAAATACCGTCAAGTCGATGCATTATCCGGTGGTCAACGGCAGCGCGTTTGGATTGCGATGGCACTTGCTCAGGAAACAGATATAATTTTCCTAGATGAGCCGACTACTTATTTGGATATGGCACACCAGTTGGAAGTACTAGAGCTGTTGCAAAGGCTTAATGAAGAGCAGCAACGCACCATTGTCATGGTACTTCATGACCTAAATCAGGCAGCACGTTTTGCCGATTTCATCATTGCCATGAAAGATGGAGAAATTGTACGTGCGGGTATGTGCGAAAACGTAATACGACCCGACATACTGCGAGAAGTATTTCGAATTGACGCGGAAATCGGAACGGATCCAAGAACGGGCAAACCGTTATGCATCACATATGATCTACTAAAAGGAGACGAATAACTGTTGAAGAAAATTCTATTACCTGCCCTTTTGCTTATCGTACTTGCGTTAGCAGCTTGCGGCAATAAACAGGAAGAACCTGCGAAAGAAGATACACCTGCAAAAGAACAAGGAACAAGCGGCACGATTACTTATGAATCCGAAGAAGGTCCTGTGGAGGTTCCTGCAGACCCACAGCGTGTTGTGGTATTATCAAGTTTTGCTGGTACTGTACATCAATTTGGCGTGAATTTGGTAGGGGCAGAATCTTGGTCAAAGGATAATCCAAGCTTTGATTCATTTCTGAAAGATGTAGAAGAAGTTTCAGACGAAAATATCGAAAAAATCATTGAACTGGAGCCCGATTTAATTATTGGACTGAACACAATTAAGAACATTGATAAATTAAAAGAAATTGCACCTACTGTTACGTATACATACGGAAAAGTAGATTATTTAACACAACAAATCGAAATCGGTAAGTTATTGAATAAGGAAAAAGAAGCAACAGAATGGGTAGATGCATTTAAGGCACGTGCGAAGCAGGCAGGAGAAGATATTAAAGCCAAGATTGGAGAAGATACGACAGTTTCCGTCATCGAAGAGTTTGACAAACAAATTTACGTCTTCGGCGATAACTGGGGTAGAGGAACTGAAATCCTATACCAGGAAATGAAATTGGCTATGCCTGAAAAGGTCAAGGAAATGACCGAGAAAGACGGATATTACGCCCTATCTGCAGAAGTCTTGCCTGAATTTGCCGGGGATTATGTCATCTTGAGTAAAAGTGATACAGGAGATAATTCATTCCTGGAAACAGAAACATACAAGAATATTCCTGCCGTCAAAAATGATCAAGTCTATCAGGTAAACACAGCAGAATTCTCTTTCAACGATGCTTACACACTTGATAACCAACTTGATTTCTTCATCAAAAGCTTTTTAGGAACTAAGTAATCAAACAAGATGGGGCTCTTCTTCATTGAAGATCCCTTTTTTTATGACAAGAAAGGAGCGGATGAATAGAATGGATAAACCCGTTGGAAAAGCTATACCGTTTAGTTTTAAATTATTTGCTAGCACGATCCTTTTAATAATCAGTTTCCTATTTGCTATGAAGCTTGGTGCCGCTCACACTTCATGGCAAGATGTTTTACTTTCATTCACATCAAACCAAGAAGACAACATTCAGATCCTAAAAGAAATACGCTTTCCGCGTGAAGTAGGTGCCGTGTTTGTGGGTGCCGCTTTGGCCGTTTCAGGGGCTATCATGCAGGGCATGACGCGAAACCCTTTGGCCGATCCGGGATTGCTTGGACTGACTGCCGGGGCAAATGCCGCATTAGCTATTGCACTTGCCTTCATTCCAACTATCAACTATTTCGGTATCATGACAGCTTGCTTCATTGGATCGGCTGTTGGTGCGCTGATCGTCTTCGGTATTGCTTCCGCGAAGCGAGGCGGCTTTGCACCCATTCGACTGGTATTGGCAGGCGCAGCCGTCTCTACATTTTTATTCGCCATCGCACAGGGCGTTGGTTTGTATTTTAAGATTTCAAAGGATGTGGCAATGTGGACAGCCGGCGGATTGATTGGCACCTCATGGGGACAGCTTCAGACTATTGCGCCCGTCATCATCATAGGTATCTTCGTCGCACTCGTACTTTCACGCCAGTTGACATTATTGAGCTTGAATGAAGAAGTAGCGATTGGACTTGGACAAAATACATTGAAAATAAAAGTCATGTTGTTTATTGTTATTATTTTATTAGCAGGAGCTGCTGTGGCATTAGCGGGTAACCTAGCATTTGTCGGATTAATGATTCCACATATTGTTCGTGCAATCGTCGGAACAGATTACCGATTCATCATTCCCATTTCCGCTCTTTTAGGTGCAACTTTTATGTTGCTAGCGGATACTGTTGGACGAATGCTACAAGCACCGTTTGAAACGCCTGTTGCTGCATTGATTGCCATCATTGGCTTACCGTTCTTTCTTTTGATCGTACGCAAGGGAGGTCGAGCATTCTCATGATACATCCACGTATACGAAGAAAACAAAGAATTCTCGGAGTATGTTTAGTTGTTTTAATTCTCTTCATAACTATTCTCGCGCTTGGTTTAGGAGCTGCTTCTATTGAATGGAACCGGCTAGGCCCTACTTTCCTTGGCCAAGGCACTTTTAAAGAAGAGTTTGTACTGTTTTCTATTCGCCTTCCTAGAATCATCATTACGTTGCTGGCTGGTGCTGCGCTTGCCTTGTCTGGTGCTATTTTACAAGGTATCACGCGAAACGATCTTGCGGATCCGGGTATCATCGGTATTAATTCCGGCGCTGGAGTCGCTATTGCGGTATTTTTCTTGTTTGTACCGATTGAGGCTGGCGCATTCGCTTACTTATTGCCGTTAGTAGGATTTTTGGGAGCCACCATCACCTCCGTTTTAATTTATCTATTTGCTTACAGTAGAAAAAACGGACTACAGCCTATGCGCCTTGTACTAGTCGGTATTGGATTCTCGATGGCTCTTTCAGGTGTAATGGTCGTATTGACTTCTTCTGCCAAGCAAGAGAAAGTGGATTTTATTTCAAGATGGATAGCCGGGAATATTTGGGGAACTGATTGGCCTTATATTTGGGCACTTGCCCCTTGGTTGCTCATATTAATTCCTTTCGCTTTATTTAAAGCACACCGACTGGACATGCTCGGTTTGAATGAAGCTGTTGCGACGGGTATCGGCGTGTCGATCGAACGAGAGCGTGCAATATTATTGCTGGCCGCCGTAGCTCTAGCCGCTTCCGCTGTGTCGGTCACAGGTGGCATAGCGTTCATCGGGCTGATGGCGCCTCATATCGCCAAGTCCCTAATCGGCCCACGCCATCAAATGAATTTACCTATTGCTATTTTGCTCGGTAGCTTTCTTCTATTGCTAGCAGATACAATTGGTCGAAATATTTTGGAGCCAAGTGGTATTCCAGCAGGTATTATCGTTTCATTGATAGGCGCACCGTACTTTTGCTATTTACTAATTAAAAAATAAAAATGCCAGAACTACCCGCTTTGGGTGTTCTGGCATTTTCCCTTCATAACCCTCTATCTTGCTTCATATAACGGATCAGCTCTTTTTCTCGTGCAGTATTTATCTCCTCAGTAAATGTAGAATTCCACTCATAATACCCTTTACCTGTTTTACTGCCGAGTTCGCCCGCGTCCAATAATTCCTGCATACTTGTTGCGGATTGTTTTGCATTCGATAAGTCCTTATATAGATAATTCGATATGTCTGTGTATACATCCAAACCACCCATATCTGCTGATAGGAAAGGACCGGTGACAGGTAGTCTTCTACCGATACTATAAAGCACCGCAGCATCTATATCTTCTTTCGTCGCGATTCCTTCTTGTAGAATATGCTGTGCTTCACGCAATAAAGCGAATTGCAAACGATTTCCTACGAAGCCGGGTGCTTCCTTTTTTACTTCGATTGGCTTCTTATTTAGCTCATTCAGTAGTGCTATGGAACGTTCAACTGTTTCATCATTCGTTCTGGTTCCTCTAACTACTTCGACTAACGGAATTAAGTGCGCCGGATGCCAAAAGTGTGTGATGACTGTGCGTTCAGGATGTATTGTTAGATCCGCGATATCTGTCGGACTGATTGCCGAAGTATTACTTGCAAGAATGACGGACGGATCACAAAGCTGATCCAGTTGCTTGAAGATTTGTTGCTTCAACTCTAGACGTTCAGGCACCGCTTCGATAATGAACGTCGCATCTTTCACAGCTTCTTCTATTGTAGTTACTGTAGTTACTCTCTCTTTCACTAATTCCACTTCTTCAAACGCCAATAACTCATTATCCGTTAGCACTTTCAACTTACTTGCGATGCTTGCCTGGGCGCACTCGAGTACTTCAGCGGCTATGCCATGCATCGTCACATCGTATCCAGCCCATGCAACACTCAGTGCAATGGAATGACCCATTGTACCGCATCCTATGATCGCTATTCTTTCCATAAACCTACCTCCAAGTCTGTCATGTGAACGCAAAAGACGATACCTACAATAGAGGGTATCGTCAAAATATATTATCTAATTATGAAGTCTGGTGAAACCGTAAACGTTGCTTCTGTCTTACCTTTTACTTCGTCTATTGTAATACCAGCAGATGTTTCAACGAGCACCATGCCGTCTTCCGTGAAATCAAACACAGCCAAGTCTGTGATGAGTCGATCTACAACACTAAGTCCCGTTAACGGCAACGCACAGGTTTTCTTAACTTTCGATTCACCGTGTTTATTGACATGATCCATAATCACTACGACACGTTTTGCACCGACAACTAAGTCCATTGCGCCGCCCATTCCTTTAACGACTTTTCCTGGAATCATCCAGTTAGCCAAGTCTCCGCTCTCCGAAACTTCCATGCCGCCAAGAATCGCCAAGTCGATATGTCCACCCCTAATCATCGCAAACGATTCCGCACTATCAAAAAAGGATGAACCAGGGACTGTCGTAATCGTTTCTTTTCCAGCATTAATCAAATCTGCATCCTCTTGTCCTTCTACGGGGTAAGGACCGATACCTAGCAAGCCGTTCTCCGACTGCAATAAAACCGTCATCCCATCTGGTATTTCATTGGCGACAAGTGTTGGCATACCGATCCCAAGGTTAACATTCATGCCGTCCTGAATTTCTTCGACCGCACGTTTTACGATTGAATTTCGTGTTTCTGTCATGTTCATCTCTCCTTTTTACGCTTTTCTCACTGTTAAGCGCTCAATACGTTTTTCATAATCCGTTCCAAGTAAGACCCGCTGTACATAAATACCCGGTGTATCTATTTCTTCTGGAGTAAGTTCGCCAGCTTCTACGATTTCTTCCACTTCCGCAATCGTTATTTTTCCTGCCATCGCAGCAAGTGGATTAAAGTTCATTGCCGTCTTGCGGTACACTAAGTTTCCAAGGGTATCGGCCTTCCAAGCTTTCACAAGCGCAAAGTCTCCGACGATCCCTTCTTCAAGCAGATACGTCTTACCGTTAAACTCTTTCGTTTCTTTACCTTCTGCAATGGGCGTACCTACTCCTGTTGCTGTGTAGAATCCAGGAATTCCTGCCCCCCCCGCTCTAATTCTCTCGGCAAGTGTTCCCTGCGGACTCAGTTCCACTTCTAACTCCCCGTTAAGGAACTGCTTTTCAAAAGTCTTGTTTTCTCCAACATACGATGCAATCATCTTTTTAATCTGTTTATTCACTAGCAACCTCCCAAGACCTGCATCATCTACTCCACAGTTATTACTAGCTACAGTTAAATCTTTCACGCCACGATCCTGTAACGCCTCAATGGATTTTTCCGGAATACCGCATAATCCGAAACCTCCTACAATTAACGTAGCACCGTCTTGAATATCTGAAACCGCTTCCAAAAATGAATTCATTACTTTACTCATACTGTAACCTCCTCCGACTCTTTAGTAATAGTGTACAGATTTCTGACTTATATGTAAAATGAATATAGTGAATGAACTTTATTCTCAATATGCATAAATGAAAGGTTGGATGATCATCGAACTCAAAGACTTTCAAGCTTTTATACACGTAGCAAATCATTTAAGCTTTACAAAAGCCGCTGAATATTCCTATATATCACAGCCCTCTTTAAGTAAATCAGTGAAAAAACTTGAAGAAGAACTAAATGTCATACTTTTCAACCGTTCTACACGTAGCCTTCGAATGACGGATGCGGGAGACATTGTATATGAGCAAGGACAGCAAATTCTACAATTACTCGGAGAGCTTCCTGTCTTACTCGAAGAACTTGCCGAGGGCGTGTCGGGAGAAATTAAAATCGGCATGCCACCTTTGATTGGCACACTGTTCTTTCCACAGATTGCTAAAAACATTTCAAAGAATTATCCCCATATTAAAATCGAGTTGCACGAACTGGGTGCTAAAGTAGTAGAAGAGCTTGTAGATAAAGGTCAGATTGATGCTGGTATTATTGTGTTGCCGACTAATCAAGATGTTTTCCAGGTTCATCCTTTTATATCAGATGAATTCTTTCTGTTTGTCCATACTGATCATCCCTTTGCGAAACGAGATGCTGTTGCATTATCCGAGTTAAAAAATGAACAACTCATCCTGTTTTCTAAAAGCTTTGCCTTACATCGCTATATTATAGGCGCATGTAAAGAGGCAGGCTTTAATCCGACTATATCGTATGAAAGCTCCCAATGGGATTTGATCATTGAACTGGTGGCAGCCAAACTAGGTATCACGCTTCTTCCTCAATCCATCTCAACGAAGTTTACAAATAAAAAAATAAAGATGATTCCCCTTCAAGAGCCGCCTTTACTATGGGAGCTTGGCATCGTCACTAAGAAGAACAGTTATCATTCATTTGCGTTAAAAAAGTTTATGCAATTATTTTGAGAACAATTGAATTGATTCCTACAAAGAAGCGGATTGCATCAATGATCACAAGTACTGAGTGAAACGCGCCTACACCCTATCATGTTGTCAGCAAATGGAAATGCGTAACTGAATAAAAAAATCCAACCGGCATCGGTTGGATTTTTGTTTCACGTGGAACAGTATCGTTTGTTTAGAACATCTTCGTAGTCCACGTCTCACCATTCCAAATAGTAGATACTACATCTTCATAAAAGTCAGGCTCGTGTGATATGAGTAAGATGCTTCCTTTATATTCTTTCAAAGCACGTTTCAGTTCTTCTTTTGCATCATAGTCCAAGTGGTTTGTGGGCTCATCCAATACTAGTAGATTTGTTTCGCTATTTACCAGTTTACAAAGACGTACCTTTGCACGCTCTCCCCCACTTAATACTTTTACTTTACTTTCAATATGTTTCGTAGTTAATCCAACACGCGCTAAAGCTGCACGTACTTCATATTGCGCAAAGTGTGGGAACTCACTCCAGATTTCTTCCAAACACGTATGCTCTGTGTCTGTTTTCATTTCCTGTTCGAAATAACCAATTGATAGATGCTCACCTTGCTCTACTTTACCGGAAAGAGCGTTTATTTCCCCGAGAATACTTTTCAACAGTGTTGTTTTACCGATTCCGTTTGCTCCAGCAAGAGCGATTTTCTGTCCACGTTCCATAGATAGATTTAAAGGCTTCGAAAGAGGTTCATCGTATCCAATCACTAGATCTGTCGTTTCAAATAAATATTTCCCGGGTGTCCTTGCCATTTTGAAATCAAAATGCGGCTTTGGTTTTTCTGAATCTAGCTCTATAACGTCCATCTTATCCAGTTTCTTTTGGCGGGACATTGCCATTCGACTGGTTGCTGCATTCGCCTTATTGCGAGCTACAAAATCCTTCAGATGCGAAATTTCTTTTTGTTGCTTTTTATAAGCAGCTTCGACTTGTTGCAATCTCATTTCACGCACACGCAAAAACTCGTCATAGTCGCCAGGATAACGATTGACCTGTTGATTTTCCATATGATAAATCAAGTTAATGACACTGTTCAAGAATGGAATATCATGCGATATCAAAATGAATGCCCCTGGATACTCTTGTAAGTACGTACGCAACCATTCAATATGCTCAACGTCCAAGTAGTTCGTTGGTTCATCAAGCAATAAGATATCGGGCTTTTCAAGCAGCAATTTAGCCAGTAATACTTTTGTACGCTGGCCACCACTCAAGTCATTTACGTCAGTATCCAAACCAAATTCATCGAGTCCAAGACCATTTGCAACTTCTTCTACTTTTGCGTCAATCATATAAAAATCACTCTGCTCTAGAGATTCTTGAATTTGTCCAGTATCTTCAAGCAAACTTTCCAGTTCATCCGGCTCCACTTCACCCATCTTCGCAAAGAGACTATTCATTTCAGTTTCCATATCGTATAAATATTGGAACGCTGTGCGCAATACATCACGGATGGACATCCCCTGCTTCAAAGCCGCATGTTGATCTAAGTATCCGATACGAACACGCTTTGACCACGTGACAGTTCCCGCATCCGGCTCCAGCTTATGCGTAATGATATTCATAAACGTAGATTTACCTTCTCCATTGGCACCTACTAATCCTATATGTTCACCTGCTAATAGACGAAATGACACATCTTCAAAAATTAC
This sequence comes from Sporosarcina ureae DSM 2281, assembly GCF_000425545.1. Lineage (GTDB taxonomy): Bacteria > Bacillota > Bacilli > Bacillales_A > Planococcaceae > Sporosarcina > Sporosarcina ureae. The sequence continues at coordinate 26,020 of NZ_AUDQ01000011.1, forward strand.
ACGGTCACCGAATCCATGGCTAATATTTTTTACTGTTAATAAACTCATATTGTACACCTATTCCTTTTCCATTGTTTCAATCCAACTTATCTACGTTATTTTAACATCCTATGCTTATAATTACTTAAGAAAAGAGAAAACAATATGTAGTTTAGAGCAACTGAAATTAGTTTTCGTTACTTCAAGAATATCTAGTTTATTTACTGATTATATTTCCTTTTATACACTTAAGAACTAGCTACAAATTGTACGCAGTGAAACGTCGCCCCTCTGCTATACTGTCCTTTTCTTATAAAAAAGGAACATGCAAAATAATTCGCATGTTCCTTCCTTTTATTTCATTTTATATAGCTCTTCATTCATTGACTTAAACAACGCATACATCATCAGTAAGATGACGAATGAGAATGGCAAGGCCGCTATGATGATTGTATTTTGCAAGGCAAGAAGTCCACCTGCTGAAAGCAAAATCAATGCAATTGTCGAAACAATGATACCCCAAACCACTTTTACGGAGTTTGGTGGCGTCAACGAACCATACGTTGACTGCATGCCCAACACGTAAGTCGCTGAGTCAGCCGACGTGATGAAGAACGATGTCACTAAAAGAATCGCGAACAATGATAGAACTAATGAAAATGGCATTGCGTGAAACATTTCGAATGCAACTACTTCAATATTTAAAGAAGCGAGATCTGCTACTCCGTTATTCTGCATTTCGATTGCTGTAGTACCAAACGTTGAGAACCATAAGAACCCAAAGAATGAAGGTACAAGCAAGACGCCTGCCATAAATTCACGTATTGTACGCCCTTTAGACACTCGCGCAATGAACATACTGACGAATGGTGACCAAGAAATCCACCAAGCCCAATAAAATATAGTCCATCCATCTAACCATCCACGATTTTCACCATTGAGTGGAGCTGTGCCCATACTCATATCGATGAGATTTGTAAAATAACCACCAACTGAATCCGTGAACATATTAAAGATCAATAAAGTAGGTCCAAGAATAAGAATTAATCCTAAAAGGGCTACTGCTAATATCAAATTGATATTGGACAGATAGCGAATCCCTCTACTTAATCCAGACCAGGCTGATCCAATAAATAGTACCGTTACGACCGTCACGATAATAATTTGCGATTGGATACCTATCGTAAAGCCAAACAAGTAATCCAATCCTGCGTTAATTTGAACAGCACCTAATCCTAGTGAAGTTGCCACACCGAAAGCAGTTGCAAAAACTGCGAGTACGTCAATTACTGTTCCTAAAGGACCTTTTACTTTTTCTCCGAAGATTGGCTTCAATGTTGTTGAGATTAGGCCTGGTTCGCCTTTTCTGAACTGGAAGTATGCCAATGCCAATGCGACCATTCCATACAAAGCCCAGATATGAAGACCGTAGTGTAGAAATGTTTTCCGCATAGATTCTTTAAAAGCAGCAGGTGTTAGCGGATCCTCTGTTGCTGGTACTGCGTAATGGGATAATGGTTCTGCGGCACCGTAGAAAACGAGTCCGATTCCCATCCCGGCCGAGAATAGCATCGCAATCCACGTAATCGTAGAGAATTGCGGACGATCTGTATCTTTTCCTAAACGGATTTTACCGTATGGACTGAATATCATAAAAATACTGAGCAACAGTAACGCTGTCATAATTAACATATAGTACCAACCAAATGTTGATGCTACAAAAGCTTTACCAGCTGAAGTGATTTCCTCGAAATGTACTGGATTTATTACTCCATATCCTACCGCAATTATTATTAAGACAATGGTAATATAAAAAACCTTTGATATTTTCTTCATAGTTCCCCCTTTAGAGATGAATTACACAAGCAGGTTTACACTATACTGTAAAAAAAACTAGAAATCAAATGAATACAAGCAATTTATTTGATTTAATTAGAACGTGATATAGCCTAAACCCTATTGTAGTAAGTTTTCTTCTACGTCTTAAACTATCTCATTTTATTTTCATCACTATATTTTACTAGTAGAAATAACCTGTAAAATTATTACTTTTCATAGGATGGGGTTCAAAGTCTTTTACATATTCAGCTAATCCAATAGGTGGCGTCGTGTGCGCTAACTGAACCCACAATACATCATCGATTGTTTTTTAGAATTCTTTATTTATTATAAGTTTCATAAAAATTCTCCTTCCATTTATGGTGCGAGCTATTACTTTATTATGTTCAAATAACCGTTTTTGAAAAGTCAATTAATTCTTGACGAATAGTCACCTTCATTGCTGTATACTAGTCAATATGTTTTACTTTTAAGATCATCCACTTCATACAAACGGAGGTAATGCATAATGTCTGATCCACTAAACTATATAGAACTTCATAAAAAGGAAATCCTACAGACCTATCAAGACCTGCATGCTATTGCTGAACCTAGTTGGCAAGAGCAGCAGACTTCATGTTATTTACAGGATCAGCTTTCATCTGCCGGATTAAGTATCACTACCTACAATGGGCATCACGGCTTCATCGCAGAAATTGCCGGTCGTACGAAGGGCGTCATTGCGTTGCGTGCGGATATGGATGCACTGGTACAGGAAGTCGACGGCGAAGTAATAGCTAACCACTCGTGCGGACATGACGCACACAGTACAATGGCGTTATATACCGCACTAGCATTAAAGAACAGCGAAACAGATTTACATCATACGATCCGATTCATTTTCCAACCTGCAGAAGAGTTGGCAGAAGGTGCGTTGCAAATGATGAAAGAAGGCGTGCTTGAAGATGTTCTATTTCTAGGCGGCCTGCACGTACGTCCACATACGGAAGTTCCGTTCGGTAAATCTGCCCCTGCAATTTTACATGGATCGTCTGCAACTATTATAGGCACGATTACAGGTACACCTGCGCATGCAGCGAGACCTGAAGAAGGTAATAACCCAATTGAAGCAGCGAGTTTCCTAATCCAGTCACTGCGTCAGATCCGCTTGCCAGGCAATAAAAAGTTTTCCATCAAAATTACAGAGCTACATGGTGGTGAAACAAGTAACTCCATCCCCGCCAGCGCTCGATTTACGCTCGACGTTCGCGCTGAAACGAATGAGACGATGGATGCTTTGCTGAAAAAAGCCCGCCACATTATACAGCACACTGCTGCACTGACAGAGACGAAGATTGCTTATGAAGAAGAAGGCTATTCACCTGCTGCTACGGAAAATGCCACAGCAATCCAACTGGCACAACAGGCGATCGGCTCAGTATTAGGTGAAGAAAACATAGATGGACCATGTATTTCTCAAGGGGCGGAAGACTTTCATTTCTACACGTGGAAAACGCCTGAAATTCCTGCCACGATGATTGGACTCGGTTGTGATTTGAAACCAGGCTTGCATCATCCCCAGATGTCGTTTAATACCGATGCCTTAATTTATGGTGCACAAATTCTAACGCAACTATTGCTGAATGCGGATCGAGAGTTATGAAAACAACCATCCATCAAGACCATAACAATATCCTACTAGGTATGACTCTGAAAGATTGCAGTCAACCTGAGTGCAATAATACTGCTTTACATGCATGCGTTTCACCCGTTGACGTGATGAACAATCGCCGACAGTTGGCGAATTTTTTGCAATGTAATTTGGAAGATTTCGTATTTGCCAATCAAACACATAGCGCAAACTTTTATAAAGTGACTGCACAAGAAAGAGGTAAAGGTGCATTGCGACAAGATACGGCAATTCCTGACACAGATGCACTATATACACTTGAATCAGATATCGTGCTGTGCAGTTTAACGGCGGACTGCGTTCCTATATTATTTTACAGTGAGGCTAGTCCATTGATTGGAGCCATTCATTCCGGTTGGCAAGGCACGGTGAAGGAAATCACACCAAAGCTGTTCCGCCACCTACAGCAATACGAGCACTGTGACCTGAGTCGTGTTCATGTCCAAATCGGTGCAGCACTCAGTCAAGAAATGTTTGAAGTCGATGAAGATGTCTATACGAAGTTTCACAACCTCGGCTATGCAGACGAATTCATATCCTATAATGCAGTAACACGAAAATATCATATTGATAACCAACTGACAGTGAAGAAACAATGCACGTTGGTTGGAATTCCTGAAGCCAATATTACAATCGACCGTACATGTACATTCCTTAGCCCAGAAGGCTTTTCCTATCGCCAAGATAGACAAGCCGGTCGTCATGTTAGCTTTATCAGGAGGACAATCTAAATAGCGCAGTGAGGATCTCCTCACTGCGCTTTTCAGTTCAATTCTAGTTGATATCGCCTGACAGGTAATTCGGATAGGCAACTATTTCTCACCACTACATCAAAAAGTGTTCCCGCTTTAACACGAGAACACTATTTGATTATTCTTTAGGGTCCTTAGGTGATCGATCCACTTTTTTACGCTTCTTCATCATATCCAGTTCTTCCCCAAATTCTGTGTTGTAATTCACATTTCGAATTCGATCGAACTGCTTATGGGGCTCTACTTTCTCATCCTCGTCGACAATAATCTCTTCATTCGATTTAACTAAAAGTCCAATCGCTGCCAATCCGCTCAGTCCCACAATGGCATAGACAATCTTCGCCAGAATCGTGTCTTGTCCTCCAAATACGCTGGCAACCAAATCAAAGTTGAAAAAGCCGATCAATCCCCAGTTTAGAGCACCAATAATGACTAACGTCAGTGCAATCCGCATAAATACGCTCATGTTGCACACCTCCTCCAACAATCTATAATCGAATCCTGTACATGTTTGTATAGATTCCTTATTATAGTTCACTGAAAGAGAATTTTCATACATATTCATATGAATAATGTTCTATTTCTGTTGCGAATACCTTACATTAGTAGACCAATAAAAATGAAAGCAGGGATACAGTGCGAATAAATGGCGTGTTTTCAGGCGGAGGATTAAAAGGTTTTGCGCTAGTTGGAGCGGTGCAAGAATTGGAAAAACAAGGTTATCGCTTTGAAAACGTAGCTGGCACAAGTGCAGGAGCTATTGTTGCGAGTTTTTTGGCGGCCGGCTATACAGCCGATGAAATTGAAGTCATGTTGGCTGAAGAAGATTTCCAAGCTCTGCTGGATCCGCGAAAGACTCTATTGCCATTCCCTTTTATGAAATGGGTCTCGCTTTATTGGAGAATGGGTTTGTATCAAGGAAAGGCATTGGAGGATTGGTTTTTTGAAAAGCTTGCGCGTAAAGGTTGTTATGCGTTTGGTGATCTTCCAAAAGGCTCGTTAAAATTGGTCGCATCTGACTTAACAAATGGCAAGATGATGGTACTTCCTGATGATTTACAGGAATACGGATATGATGCTGATCGATTTTCCATTGCAAAGGCACTGCGTATGAGTTGTGGTATCCCCTACTTTTTTGAACCTGTACGTCTCGATGCACCAAAAGGAACGATTGTCGTAGACGGCGGCGTATTAAGTAATTTCCCGATGTGGATTTTTGACGAAGATACATCGTCGCGTAAACTACCCGTAATTGGGATCAAATTGAGTCGCAATCAAGATGAAGTTCCCGGCCGCACCATTCGAAATGCTATGCAATTATTTGAAGCGTTATTCTCTACTATGAAGAATGCGCATGATGAAAAGTATATCTCAAAACGACATGTGCAAAATATAGTCTTCATTCCCGTAGAAAATTATAGTGCGACACAATTTGATTTGAGTGAAGAGCAAATGGATGACTTGCTGTCTATCGGACGTAGTCGTACCCAGGAATTCTTGCTAACTTGGTCGCCAACGAAGTCTCAGTTAGTCAGCAACCCAAATGTAATGTAATTGAAATATTTGATTTCAATACAGTTTAAAACGCCATCTTAGGGGGTAAATTGACTTATAAGGAGGGTTGCAATCATGACCAACCAAAATGAAAGTTCTATTTTCATCCGAGAGCTTGAACTACTCAGTGACGAGTACCATACTGCGCCCGCCGATATCAAAACTTTTATCCTACAAGATATTCAGTTACTTGAGTCTGCGATTTCTCTTTTACAAAGTGACGTCCAGTAATGACTTACCATATAGAGTAGACGGATCATTTAGCTCATAGAAATAACTGTTGCAAGTTCTTATTACGTTCTGCACGTTCTTCTTCTGTTGCCAAGTCATATTTTTTTAACAAATGAAATACTACATTCAATGTCTCTTGACTCAATGGTTTGCTTAAAAACAACTCACAGCTTTCCACTAATTCTTCTGGCATGAAGGATTGCTGCTCTGCTAATTTTTCTACAACTTCTTGTTGCGTATGATCAATTGCACAATTGCTCATCTGGATTCACTCCCTTGTTCACACTGTATCATATTTTTTAATGAACTTAAAACGAAGACTTGTTGCTAATTTTGTAAGAGCTACGAGTCTTTTTGTTATTTTATTCGATCTACCTGGAGATGAAAAGATCATGAAAGCTATTAAAAAACGTAGGAAAACTTTTTCTCCTCCTGCTCTTATAGCCTCATCTTTCCTATTTACTATAGTAATCGGTACCTTACTATTAAAATTACCGATAGCTACATATAAACCAATTAGCTGGATTGACGCACTTTTCACTGCCACGTCCGCTACAACTGTAACTGGACTGAGCGTCTTTGATATCACCGCTACACTAACCATTTTCGGAGAAGTCGTGTTGCTCATACTGATTCAAATAGGCGGCGTCGGTTTAATGGCATTTGCCGTTGCAGTGCTCATTATTTTAGGTAGAAAAGTTGGTATGACCAACCGCATATTCATCCAGGAAACATTCAACTATCAGTCCATTGGTGGAACCGTTCGCTTTGTAGGTGAAATCGTAACGTTCGTGATTGTAATAGAAAGTATTGCATTTATCGCATTATGCACTGTATGGATACCTGAGTTTGGCTGGAAACAAGGAATGTACTACAGTGTATTCCATGTAGTATCTGCATTTAATAACGCTGGGTTTTCATTATTTCCGGACAATTTGAGTTCGTTTGCAGGTAATCCTATTATTACAATTATCCTTTCTGGTTTATTTATTATTGGCGGAATCGGCTTTATTGTAGTGAAGGACATCCTTCAAAAGAGATCCATTCAACAATGGACACTACACACGAAAATGATGATCTTCGGCACGCTGATTGTGAACGTTATTGCTACGCTCTTCTTATTCATCTTGGAGTTTCATAATGAAAAAACAATTGGCAGTTTGAGTTTTATTGACAAGCTTTGGACTTCCTACTTCCAAGCCGTGACCCCACGTACTGCCGGTTTCAATATGATCATCGTCGGAGATATGGAGGAGTCCTCTCTCTTACTGACACTTCTTCTCATGTTTATAGGCGGGGGCAGCGCATCTACCGCTTCCGGAATAAAGTTAACGACCTTTATGATTATTTTACTGGCAACGATTTCTTACTTTAGGGGAATAAAAGAACCGCATATTTTCCAGCGTACCATCAAGTCCGAAGTCATATTTCGTTCTATGGCTATAGGAGCGGTTAGCTCTGTCATTATCTTTGTTGCTTTATTTTTGCTGACTGTTACTGAAAAGGTGCCATTCCTGCCTTTATTATTTGAGACAGTCTCTGCTTTTGCAACAGTAGGACTTTCATTGGGAATTACAGGAAACATTAGCCCTGCAGGTGAAGTAATTCTTTGTTTCGTTATGTTTTTAGGCCGCATCGGCCCATTAACATTGTTTTTCTTACTCATTCACACCAAAAAAGAATCCTATCATTATTCGTATGATCAAGTGCAAACAGGTTAATTGATAGTAACTGCTCATATTGAAAAACTCCAGAACTCTATTCTGGGGTTTTTTTATGGTTGACTCAACTGTCACACACTGTGTATACTGTACATATACAGTATAAGAAGAAAGGGGTGATGTATTGAATATTGTCATCTCCAATTCGGTGAACCAACCGATCTATCTGCAAATTAAAAACCAGTTGAAAGAGCAGATTTTATTAGGGACACTGAAAGAGAAAGAGGCACTGCCTTCTATACGTAAATTAGCGAAAGACCTGCAGATTAGTGTCATCACAACGAAAAAGGCTTATGAAGAACTGGAACGGGATGGACTTATTGAGACTTTTCCAGGCAAAGGATCATTTGTTGCTGCGCAGAATCACGAGCTATTAAAAGAAGAACAGTTAAAGAAAATTGAAGAACAGCTGATGAACGTTATTGAGGATGGGCGAGCTTTTGACGTAAGTCTTGAAGAGTTAATTCATATGCTGACATTTCTATATAAGGAGTGAAGAGAATGGAAAATATAGTGGAAGTACGAGGTCTGACCAAACAGTTTAAGGGCTTTGCACTGAATAATCTCAACTTCGATATTAAAAAAGGATTCATTACGGGATTCATTGGGGCAAATGGTGCTGGGAAAACAACGACCATTCGCTGTTTGATGGATTTAATTCGAGCTGATCAAGGAGAAATACGTTTGTTTGGCGAGTCACATAAAAACCACACGGTGGAGATCAAGGAGCGCATAGGTTTCGTGTATGATGCAGATTTCTATTATGAAGAACTGACTATCGAGAAAAATAAAAGGATTCTTGCCCCCTTCTATGCCAAGTGGGACGATGAACTATTCTATTACTATCTGAGAAAGTTTCAGTTGAATACAGCCCAACGCGTAAAGCATTTATCGAAAGGTATGCGAATGAAGTTTTCACTTGCAATGGCTCTTTCCCACCATCCAGATTTTATCGTTATGGATGAACCAACAGCCGGTCTGGATCCAATCGTCCGACGCGAACTACTCGATATGATGCAAGACCTCATACAAGATGAAGAAAAGGCTATCTTCTTTTCAACGCATATTACGACTGACTTGGAGAAAATAGCAGATTTCATTGTTTTCATTCATCAGGGCGAGATTATCTTTCAAGGTGAGAAAGACGAATTCACCGAACGTTATGTATTGGTCAAAGGTACAACAGATCAGCGTACTCTGCTTGATGGACTCCCTGTAATTGGACTGCGTACTACAGATGTCGGCTTTGAATGTTTGGCAGATACTGCCGAGATTCCTTTAGATCACCTGTCAAAATTATTTATTGAAAAACCGACACTCGAAGACATTATGTATTACACCGGAAGGAGAGAATTCGAATGAATGCTTTGATCCGAAAAGATTTATACACACAAAAGACGAGTACTTACCTTATTTCGGCTCTGTGGTTCATTATCTTTACAAATTTTTTTACGGATGGTCAACCTGTGCGTCATGTTTTACTTCTAATCTTCGTCGCCTATTTCATAGCTATTTCAACAAGTAACAAGGCATTTGAGAAAGAATCTGTCTTACTAAACAGCCTTCCAGTTACAAGAAAACAATTCGTACTGGCGAAGTATGCATCTGCTATCATCTGGTTCGGTCTGTCAACGGTGGCTGTGCTGTTTTATATCTTCTTGTTCGATATATTTGCTCCATTTCCTACTCGGATGATGACAATTCCTGAATTACTCATCGCACTTGGATGCTTTTATCTCATCATTTCCCTCTTTTATCCGTTGCAATTCAAGGCGGGCTATATACTGGCGTCTTCTTTAACAATTGCCTTGCCGTTACTGAGCATGATGTCATTTAGAATCATCTTAAATATTATGGAAAATCCAAGAATGGCGGCAGAGCAAAAATTCTTTCTGCAAACCGCAGACCTTATTACTACCAATCAATGGACAATCGCACTCTCCGTTCTACTAATTAGCGCCTTACTGACATGGTTATCCATTCTATTATCCATACGAATCATACACAAAACAGATTTTGATCATGCGTAATTTATTAAACCAAATAACTTTTGCAAATAAAAATCGTTAGTTAGTATAGGAAGAATGTTAGTAATTAATGAAAAGAGAGGATGTATGAATATAAAACCCATAGTCGAATTACAAAATCTGACGAAAGTCATTGGCAACAAGAAAATTATTGATGATGTTAGTTTGTCATTATACCCCGGACAGATTACTGGTTTTCTCGGACCTAACGGAGCAGGTAAAACCACAACCATTCGAATGATGGTCGGTTTGATGAAACGTACAAGTGGCGAGATTCTGATTGATGGAAGACCACTTTCGGAAAACTTTGAAGAGGGTCTGTCAAAAGTCGGTGTCATTGTTGAAAATCCTGAAATGTATAAGTTCATGTCCGGCTATAAAAATCTTTTGCATTTCGCACGTATGCAGAAAAATATTAGTAAAGAACGAATCAATGAAGTCGTTAGACAAGTAGGGTTAGAACAGCGTATTCATGAAAAGGTCTCCACATATTCGCTAGGTATGCGGCAACGTCTTGGTCTAGCGCAAGCTTTATTGCATCGTCCAAAATTCCTAATCTTAGATGAACCGACAAACGGACTGGATCCTGCAGGCATTCGGGAATTCCGTCAGCATTTACGGGCTATAGCTGAAACGGAAAGTGTTTCTGTCTTCGTTTCGAGCCATATGCTCTCGGAAATCGAATTAATGTGCGACCGAATTGCTGTAATTCAAAACGGCCGGCTAGTTGATATACGAGATATGTCAGAAACTGCGCAATCTCATTACTATTTCGAACTGTCACCTACTGAAAAAGCACACGGACTGTTGGTGTCCAATGGTTTTACGCCAAAGCTATTGCCGGTTGGATTGGTACTGCAGGTCGAAAAAGATCAGATTCCATTCATTGTACAGCTACTGACAGCCAATGAAATCGAAGTGTTTGCTGTGCAACCGCACCGGAAAACATTAGAGGATCAGTTCCTAGAAATGACGGGAGGCGGACAGATTGCTGAATCTTATACAAAATGAATGGATGAAACTATGGTCTAAAAAAGGTACGTGGATTATGACGATTTTGCTAATCGCTGCTGTCTTTGGTCTTATGGGGATAACCAAATGGGTAAACAACCAGAACACTACACAGCTGACCGATTGGAAGTCTAATGCACAAGAACAAATAAACTATATAAATGAAGCTACTCAGCTAGATTTGCCAGAGATGGAACGCAAGCAAAATGAAGAGACTATTAAGATTCTGGAATATCGTTTAGCAAATGATATCCCACCTCTTGCTGAAGACGGTCGGGAATCCCTGATTATCAATCCTGTAGGGGTTGGTAGTCTTGTCGTCCTTCTCACAGTCATTGCAGCGGCAAGCATCATAGCTTCCGAATTTTCTCAAGGCACAATTAAAATGTTGTTGACACGACCAGTGAGCCGTTGGAAAATCATGGCGTCAAAATACGTAACGGTTCTTTTGTTTGGTGTCTTACTAATGTTTATTGGATTTGCGGTAACTATTATGAGTGCGTACATCCTGTTCCCTTCAGGAGTAGGTCAGGAACTGAAATGGGATGGCAATGCAATTGTGCCCGTTTCCATATGGGGACACGGTTTGTATATGCTGATTCTTTCTTTCGCTAACGTGATCATCACCGCCACTTTCGCATTCATGATTGGTAGCGTCTTCCGCTCAAACAGCATGGCAATCGGCCTATCATTATTCATTTTCTTTACAGGCAACACCATTGTCCTATTGCTCTCACAGTATGAAATTGTGAAGTATCTCGTATTTACACATATGAATCTGACGATGTATGAAACAAATTCTGTATTCGTGGATGGTATCACTATGCCATTCTCGCTTGTAGTATTAGCGGCATATTTAGTAGTTTTCTTAGTAATTAGCTACACTGTGTTTACGAAGCGGGATATTACTGCGTAGGAAAGTTCCTCAAATCAGAGGGTCTGTTTATTTTGAGCAAATCCTTTTTTTCGTTCATGATATGTATAATTTAAAGTTTTTTGGAATTGAGTTATAAGCATAAGAATTCCTAAGCACGTTAGATAATTTTATTAGAAGTCACAAATCAATCATTTTCTTTGCCTATCACACTTTCCTACACGATGATTCATGTAATTGTAGAAGGACTACGTTAAATTATTAGCATATTCGAAGTAACTATACGAATTTGTAGGTATATATACTTTAATAACATAAGATTTCTCTGAATAAAAGTAATTAATACATAGTAGAAGGACAACTAATAAAGTATAAACAAAGCCTATTAAGACAATCATTTTGGTATTAATATCTATCTCTTTATGAAGTACTAAAGTGTAGAAACATCTGTATTCTTAGAATGCTATGAAAATTTAGCTATTGATATTTTTCTATTGTAGATATTATAATAAGCAAATAGCGACAATGTCGTTAAATTTGCGCAAAGTTAGAGGGGATAATACAATGCAAAGGAAAACGGTTACAAAGATGACTGAAGATATATTTCCACAGGTAGTAAAATGGAGACGCCATTTACACCAACATCCAGAACTATCATTCGAAGAATACGAAACCTCTACGTTTATTGAAGAACAGCTACATACTTTTGAAGGTATAGAAGTAACGAGACCAACTAAGACAAGTGTGGTGGGACGATTAAAAGGATTGGCTGGAGACGGTAAAACCATTGCCATGCGCGCGGATATTGATGCGTTACCAATACATGAAGAGACTGGAATTGATTTCGAATCTAAAACAAAAGGAAAAATGCACGCTTGCGGCCATGATGGGCATACTTCTGTTTTGTTGGGTACAGCGAAGATTCTTTCGGAAATGAGTAAATCACTGACAGGTGAATTTATATTTATATTTCAACATGCTGAGGAACTTCCTCCTGGCGGCGCTCAGGAAATGGTTGAGGCGGGTGTTCTAGAAGGCGTGGATTGTATATTAGGCATGCATTTATGGTCACATGTACCGGTTGGAGAAATTCAAATAACAAAAGGCCCAATGTCTGCTGCTTCCGATATCTTTGATATTACGGTGATAGGTAAATCAGGTCATGCTTCACAGCCTGATGGTGCAATTGATGCACTGGCTATTGGCTCCCAAATTGTATCAAACCTTCAGCAAATTGTATCAAGAGTATTAAGCCCTTTAGATAGCGCTGTAGTATCTTGCACACGTTTCTATAGCGGAGATGCTTACAATGTAATTCCAGATCAAGCTATTATAGGTGGTTCAGTTCGTACACTATGCAATGAAGTACGAGAAAAGATAAAAGTGAACCTTGAAAGAATCAGCAAAAGTATTGCGGAAGCACATGGCGCATCTGCTGAATTATCTTATGAATACGGCTACGATCCCGTTTATAACAATATAGATTTAACGACTGAGGTCCATAAACATTTAACTAATTTCTTTACAGATGAAACCATAGAGGAAGTACCACCGCTAATGGGTGGCGAAGATTTCTCTGCATTTAGTAATATTATACCAGGCTGTTATATAGGAATCGGTGCTTTAAAAGAAAGAGATGGCGTTTTCTATCCTCATCATCATCCACGCTTTGAAATTAATGAAAAGGCATTAAAAATAGGCATCTCTTACTTCGTTTCAACTGCCACATTTTTAAGTAGCCAAAAATAAGAGGTGACAATATGTCGAAAAAATCCACATCGGTTAAAACAAAAAGCTCATTTTTTGACCGCATCCTAAACCGGATCGAAATTGTGGGTAATAAACTACCAGATCCCATTGTGCTATTCGCCATGATTGCCTTAGCTATCATAATTATCTCAGCTTTAGCATCTTTCTTCGGCGTATCTGCAATCAGTCCAGTAGATGGAGACAAAATTGTAGCTAAGAACCTGCTTTCTAAGGAAGGCATACTGGAACAACTTACAGGTATGGTCAAGAATTTCAGTGATTTCCCGCCACTTGGTGCAGTGCTAGTCATCATGCTGGGCGTGGGACTTGCAGATGAAAGTGGATACTTTAAGACGTTGATGAGAAGAGCTGTACTTTCTACTCCTAAAAAGATTATCATCCCTATGATTATTCTAATTGCTATTATTGGTAACGTTGCTGGTGATGCAACACAAGTTGTATTACCTCCTCTCGCAGCAACTATTTTAATGTCATTCGGCTACCACCCATTTGTCGGGCTAATTGCAGCTTATGCTTCAACACTTGGTGCATTTTCTGCGAACATCTTGATAGGTATGACAGACACACTTGCAGCTGGGTTTACAGAAATCGGTGCCCGAACTGTCGATCCTACCTTCGTTGGTAATCCTGCAATGAACTATTATTTCATCGCTGTATCGACAGTGTTCTTACTTGCTGTCGGAACATGGGTTACTTATAAATTCACTATTCCGCGTTTCGGTGCTTTTGAAGGAGAAATAATCGAGAATGAAGCTATTACATCTCTTGAAAAGAAAGGACTACGTTGGGCCAATATCTCGGTAGCAGTTGTTGTTGCTATTTTATTGGTAGGTGTCATCCCAGTTAATGGTTGGTTGCGAAATGCTGAAACAGGCTCTATTATTCAAGACTCTCCATTAATGGCTTCAGTTGTTCCATTGGTTATGATCTTATTTTTAGTGCCGGGTATTTTCTATGGAATCGGCGCTCGCACGATTAGAAGCTCTAAAGATTTTGCCCAGCAAATTGGACGTGCAATTAGTTCAATGGGTCCTTATATCGTTCTCGTTTTCGTTTCCGCTCAAATGCTTGCTTACTTTAATGCTAGTAACTTGGGAGCTATCCTATCTATTAAAGGCGCCAATCTCTTGGATTCAGTAGGGTTCAAAGGTATTCCTTTATTTGTTTCTTTTATTCTATTTGTAGCAGTAATCAACTTATTAATCGGTAGTGCTTCAGCAAAATGGGCTATTCTGGCGCCTATCTTTGTGCCGATGTTCATGTATTTGGATTACCACCCGGCATTTACTCAAATGATGTACCGAATTGGCGACTCTATAACAAACCCGATTACACCAATGTTCCCATATTTAGTTCTCATCTTGGCATTTGCTCAGAAATTTGATAAAAAAGCTGGGCTAGGTACATTAATTGCGGGGCTGTTCCCGTACTCTGTATTCTACGGTATCTTCTGGATTATCTTGTTGATTGTATGGTACTTGCTTGGCATACCGGTCGGACCAGATGCCTCTATTTTCTTAAGTAAATAATAAGAAAGAGGCTGGGACATAACTAATTTAGCTTTGTCCAAAGCCGAATGATAAATACGTTTTTTATTATCTAAATACAGAAAACCGAACTATTGCAGAATGCTGTATTAGCATTTCTAATAATAGTTCGGCTTTTTTGGTTGCTGAAAACCTTTTGTCCTAGCCTCTTTTTTTATAATGAAAAACTCTTAAAGGTTTAATTTTCGCTCTCTTTCTAAAAGTTGACGGTATGTCTATTTACTTTGCTATACTGTTATAAATATATACATTAGATAGGTGATATAGAATGTTTAAAGTGGCTATTATTGGTCCGCTAGTTTCTGTCGAACGCATAGTGAGTGAAACTGATGATTTTACTTCACGACTATCGTTTACCCCTTTCATTTACGTGTCAGCAATCGAAACCATTGATATTGTCAAAACACAGTACGATACATATGATTACTTTTTATTCTCCGGTCCTATACCTTATGAGTTGGCTATACGTACAGGGTTAGATATCGACAAATTCTTCTCCATAGTATTATTGGAGACAGGCTTTTATAAAGCACTGCTCAATTTAACAAATCAAGTACGAAAACCCATTGAGCGCTTAAGTATCGATATTGTCAACACTTCCAATGTAGTCGATGTATCATTAAGCCAATTGAATGTCCCTGTAAAAAATGTCTTTGTAAAGACCTTTGATGCAGCTATAGATTACTGGTCTTTATACGAGCACCATGTACAGCTCTGGGAAGAGAACAAGGTAGAAGCAGTGTTGACATGTTATCCTGACATTATGGTTGCATTACAAGAAAAAGGCATACCAACAGATTGGATTAGTACAACCAAGCTTGCGACGCGGCATGCACTGGAAACTATAGATAATCATGCGGAGATTTCTTTATTAAAACGATCGCAAATTGGAGTATGTATAATTCATATCGACAATTTACTTTATGAAGATCAATCCAAACTCTCTTATGATATCCAATTTACAACACTGAAAATGAATGAGGAACTACTGTTGTTGAGTCGTGAAATGAATGGTTCCTTTATTAATTTTCGTGAGGGTCAGTATATGATATTTAGTTCACGTGGAGAAATTATTGATACATTCTCTGTGTTGTTAGATACCATCGAAAGGTTGGAGCATACATGGAACAGGGAAATTAATAGCGGGATAGGGTTTGGTGATTCTGCTATTAAAGCTGAGATGCATGCAAGGAAGGCTCTGCAACTTACACAAAGGGATCCTGATACAATTATCCTGATTGATCACGAAGGCAAAGTACTCGATTTGCCTAGCGAATATCATGATAAAAATTCGGTGTATCATGAAAAAAAATTGCTCAATCGCTTGAACGAAGAGCATATCAACATTTCACTATTTAATAAAGTACGTGAAGTAATTCGAAGGAAAAAATGGTCGACATTCACTGCGAAAGAATTGGCATTCGAACTGAAAATGAGTGATCGCAATGCTCAGCGAACACTTCTATCATTGACCACTGCAGGTTTTATGCAACAACAAGGTGAGGAAAAAGCTATTTCTAAAGGAAGACCGAGTAAGTTATACAAGCTAGATGATACATTTTTATAATAAAACGGTCTATTCAACAAAAACTTGTTGAATAGACCGTTTTTTTTTATGTTCCGCAATATGTTTGAAAAGTAGTTCCGTCTTCTGGCGGATTCACGTATTCTTCTTGTTCAGCCGTATATGCATAAGGGTTTTTGAGAACTTCAAGTAGCTTCATAAACGGCTGCATATCGCCAGCTTCAGCTGCCTGTAACGCCTCTTCCACCCTATGGTTTCTCGGAATGACCGATGGATTATGTCGCTTCATCAAAGCTTCTACTGATTGTGTATCTTCCGACTGACGTTGTAGCCTATCACCCCAGCGCCCTTTCCACTCTAAAAAGTCCGGCTCATGGAACCACTCTTCTTGCTGTCCAAGCGTCAATGAACGGAAAGTATTTGTAAAATCAGCCTGATGATCTTTCATGACAGCTAACAAATCTTTTACCAATGTTTCATCGGCTTCCTCTTCATTAAACAAGCCTAATTTGGACCTCATACCTGCCAACCATTCCGCGCCGTAAATTCTGGCGAAATTGGAAAGCTTGCTCTCCGCCAGTTTTACTGCTTCCGCTTGTTCTTCGTGAAGCAACGGCAAAAGTGTCTCGGCAAAACGAGTCAGATTCCATTCCGCTATACCGGGTTGATTGCGGTAAGAATAGCGTCCTTGCACGTCAATTGAGCTAAAGACGGTTTGCGGGTCATAGCTATCCATAAATGCACACGGTCCATAGTCAATGGTCTCGCCACTAATAGCCATATTGTCCGTATTCATCACACCATGAATGAAGCCGGTAAGCTGCCAATTCACGATCAAAGATGCCTGACGCTTTATAACTTGTTCTAGTAGTGCTACATATGGCTGTGGCTCCGGTTTCACTTCAGGGAAATGACGTTGAATTGTGTAATCTGCAAGAGCACGTAAATCCTCGACTACTTGTCTGGCTGCCGCATATTGGAACGTTCCGACACGTAAGTGACTCGAAGCAACTCTTGTCAACACGGCTCCTGTCAAAGCTGTTTCACGTAAAACAGGCTCTCCTGTTACCGTGACGGCTAAACTACGTGTTGTAGGGATATTCAGTCCATGCATCGCTTCACTAATCAAATACTCACGTAACATAGGCCCGAGAGCCGCACGTCCGTCTCCACCGCGCGAATAGGGTGTCCTTCCTGATCCCTTCAATTGAATATCCACTTTTTGCCCTTCTGGCGTCAGGTGCTCTCCTAACAGCATGGCACGCCCGTCACCTAGCATGGTGAAATTACCGAATTGATGACCTGCATAGGCCTGAGCAATAGGTTCTATTCCTTCAAGTTTTTCATTTCCAGCAAAAACAGCGATTGCTTCTTCGGAATGCAATTGTTTTTCATCCAACCCAAGCGAGACCGCCAGTTCATCATTAGTCAGAACCAATTGCGGTGAGCTGACGGTATTTGGTTCCACTACTGTATAAAATGTTTCAGGTAGTTCGCGGTAACTGCACTCGACTTTCCAACCGATATTTTGATTACGTTTCATATGTTTTTCTTCCTTTCCATATGATGCCCTAGTATGAATGACTTTTATTTATTGTGCCTTATTTTACTTAACTCACTATTCTATATCCAGACGCATGTATTGTATCATTCCGGTTATCGATCAGCCAAAGCTTTCGAATTAATGAAGTCGCTTCCAACATCTATCAGCCAACCTACATTGAGCTTATGACCGAGTAAACAGTATGATCATAAAAAAGCTATCCGAGACATCACTTGGTGTCCAGGATAGCTTTCTTCAATATACCTTTGATAGTGAAAATCCTCTACCGAGAATTTCAGATGCGTTTAGGAATACGACAAATGCCTGTGGTTCTTCCTCTCTCAGGATCTTCTTCAGATAAATCGCTTCCGCTTGTTCTACCACACATAAAATCATGGTCTTCTCTTGATTGGAAAAGCCGCCTACGGAGCGTACTTTAGTCAACCCACGGTCAATTTCTTCTTTAATAATCGTCTGGATACGCTCTTCATTATCCGAAATAATCAATACTAGTTTTGATTGGGATGTTTGTAATTGCACAAAGTCAATTACCTTACTCGTCACAAAAATCGCCATCATCGCAAATAATGCCAATTCCAAATTAAACACGATGGCAGAAGCAATCACAACTAATCCATCTACGAGTAATTGCGCATAACCACTGGACAAACCCGTATATTTCTTAACAATTTGCGCCACGGTCGCAAGTCCTCCAGTCGATCCATTTCCTCGATAGACGATTCCAAGCCCTACGCCTAACATAATCCCCCCATAGATTGCGGACAATAAAGGATTATCAATTGTCGAAGGGATGTCAGCAGTCAGCCAAATGGTTAGCGGAACAAAAAATGTTCCCACTAATGTTTTCAGACTAAAATCCTTACCAAGAAGAATTAAACCTATAAAAAATATCGGTATATTGATAAGCCACTGCACAAAGGCAGGTTCAAATCTATACATCTCATATAGAATAGTACTCACTCCAGATACGCCTCCAGCTGCGAGTCTGGCTGGTAATAAAAATATATTGAAAGCTAAACCGACTAAAATGGATCCAATCACAATCCAAACGTATTCTATCAGCAGCTTTTTCTTTGGTGAACGGGTCTTCATTCATAAAACCTCCCTATCGTGATGAGCTAAAAGTACTTTTGCTATTTTACATCATATGTTGAGCTATGAATAGCCTATCATTAGTTTATAGGCATAAGTGGTCCCCCTCGTGCATCTACTAGTTTTGATAATAACTTCACTTGGAAGGAAGCGATGTATTGAAATTAACGCCGTTTATTGATCAACTACCTATTCCTCAGTATCTTACTCCACACGAGAGGCATAAGTGCTTCTCGTACTATGAAATTGGCATGAAGGAGTTCTTTCATGAGTTTCATTCAGAGTTGGCACCTACAAAGATCTGGGGATATGAGGGGCAATTCCCTGGCCCCTTAGTCAACGTAAACAGCGGTGAGTGTGCACATATCAAGTGGAAGAACGAACTACCTGATCAACATTTTCTACCCATTGATAGAACACTCCACGGTTCAAGCGAACATATGCCAGATGTTCGTACGGTAGTGCATTTACACGGAGCAGAAGTAGAGCCGGAAAGCGATGGACACCCTGAAGCATGGTTTACGAATAACTATCATACAGTCGGTGCTCTATTTGATTCTCCAGTTTATAAATATAACAATAATCAGCGCGCTGCCACACTCTGGTATCATGACCATGCGGTCGGCATTACGCGTTTGAACGTCTATGCAGGACTGGTTGGAATGTATATCATCCGTGATGAAGAAGAACGTAAACTGAACCTTCCTTCTGGTGCGTATGAAATTCCACTCATTATCGCTGACCGTGGTTTTAATGAAGATGGTTCCTTATTTTATTCAGATACAACAAATGTTAGACCGGGACCTGTACAACCCGGATTGACATTCCCACATCCATCCGTCACACCTGGTGAAGCGTTTGAAAACATCACAGTCAACGGTAAGGTCTGGCCATACTTAGAAGTAGAGCCGCGAAAATACCGATTCCGCATATTGAACGCTTCAAATGAACGCTTTTACAAAATGAACTTATCAAACGGTCAGAAGATCATACAAATCGGCTCAGACGGTGGATTATTGGAAACGCCTGTATATATGGATGAGTTAACCATTGCACCTGCTGAACGGATGGACGTTATTATTGACTTCTCCAAACTGGCACCCGATGATACGATCGTATTAGAAAATACTGCAGCCACTCCGTTTGATTTCCCATCGCCAATAGGCACTCCGCCTGATCCTGAAACCGATGGACAGATTATGCAGTTCAGATTGGTTGATTTAACAGGGCCAGATACGAGCAATGTTCCCGCTATACTCAGCTATATACCGAAACTACGGGAATGCGACGCCGCTCGAACACGCGACATTACACTGGATGCAGACATCGATGAATATGGTCGTTTAAAGTTCTTGCTTGGCAATAAAGGCTTCATGAAACGAATCGATTTTAAGCCTAAACTCAATGATACAGAGATCTGGCGCTTTATTAACACGGCTGGTGCAACGCATCCTTTACACATTCACTTAATCCAATTCCAGATTCTCGACCGTACTCCTTTCGACGCCCAAGGCTTCACTGCGAATGGATTACTCAATTTCACGGGGCCTCCAGTACAACCTGACGTAAATGAGCGTGGTTGGAAAGACGTCGTGCAGTCTCCACCTGGGTTTGTGACACGGGTCATTATGCGTTTTGCTCCATTCACCGGTCGCTATATGCTTCATTGTCATATTTTAGAGCACGAAGATCATGATATGATGCGGCAATTCGAAGTAGTAGAGCGCAAATGTGAATGCAAAACCAACTGCATATGTAAGGAGCATAAACCAAAACGTACATGTGAGTGCAATAAAAAGTGTACATGTCGCGGCAAGTGTACATGCAAGAAGTCATGTACTTGCAAGAAAAAGAAATCAAAAGAAGAACGTCGTCATAAAAAATGCCCTACATGCCCACCTTGTTCCGAGACGCATCGATGCGAATGTGAATGATCGAAAGCCCGCGAGATTTCTCGCGGGCTTTTTAGGCTTCTATCAAATAATTATAAAGTTTATTTTCTACTGGGTGTTCCATTACCATGTTCATATGGACTACAGGCAAACGCTTCCCTTTACCGTCCGTCATATGGTCTTCCGCAACACTTTGCCGGTCAGGTAGGCCTTTACCCAAATAATAGAAGTCCGTCCCCTCGTCGTCATCTTTCTTTACGAATAGATGAATATCAATATTCTTTTCCTTAGCCTGAATAATAGTTTGAACTTCATTCGATCGTAGTGTTCGGTTACTGCGCGTATACCATTTGAATAATTCAGGATTAATGAATTCATCACCATAATCCACACTGGATTCTACTTCTCCGTGCTTATGATACGTTACGAATATAGGGCAAGTGCCATGTTTTGTCTTATAGCCATACATCGTTGAACTCTCATCTGTCTGCCAATTCAATAATTTACATACATCTTTACGTGAATATTTTGCATGTAGCGTTAACTTGTTTGCGCAATCGTATACTTTCGACTTTTCCTTCGCACTGCGCAACACGTCTGCAATTAGAAATACTACGTACGAATCATGTTCAATACTTTGTTGCATTTTTTCGTTGAATGTGAACACTTGGTCGTGATCCATCGTAATAATCGCTTGATTTCCGTATTTCTTTTGGGCATTTTGTGTAAAAAACGATAAGTCATAGATTCGCATGACGGATTCGATCGTATCGTCATCAACTTGACAGCCTGTAGTTTCTAGCTCGTAGATGAATTCGTCCAAACGAACACTTCCCTTAGTGAGCAACATCTGAGCTAGCACTACTTCATGAATCCGTTTGCCATTGATCAATTCCATAGAGAACATTGTTAATACCTGACTTTCATACGGTGTAATTGTTGGAATAGGATCTTCTGTAGATTTAACTTTCATTAGAAAGTCAAAGTAATTATTGTGTTTGTTTATAATAACGACTGGATCGATGGAGTGCTGTTCGATAAAGTCATATAGATAAGGCACTCTACCAATTTTATTCCTCAGATTCTGATAAGCATCTTTCAAGATTTTTAAAGACGTTAAATTACTGCTGTTGATTGCGTTGAAAATACGCTTTTGTGCAACTTCTTCAAAATTTATTGTCGAAACGCCCTTAATATAACTTGTATCTTTCATATTGCGTCGAACATTATCTTTATTCATCGAGCGGTCACCAGACAACGCAATTGGAATCAAATAGTTATTGGCATAGTTTCCGATAAAATCAATAACCGTAACGAATGGCTTATTTTGATCTTTGCGTAGTCCCCGTCCTAGTTGTTGAATGAAAATGATACTGGACTGTGTTTGTCTAAGCATGACCACCTGATTGATACTTGGGATATCGATACCTTCATTGAAAATATCCACAGTCAGTATATAATCGAGTTCGCCATTTTCCAGCTGACCGACTCTTCGCGTACGCTCATCATACGAATCATCCCCCGTTAATGCTACGGTTCTATAGCCACGTAAGTTCAACTCTCTTGATAATTCACGCGCCTCTTCTTTTCGACTGCAAAACATCAAGCCCCTCACTTGATCACCGGCATGACTATAATAGGCAATTTTTTCAATGACATGCTCTACACGTTCATTCGTTACCAATTTAGAAAGAATCGTGTGGTCACCAATTAGCTCACCATCTATTTCAAAATCCGTCACGCCAAAATAATGAAACGGACACAACATATCTTCTTCCAGTGCTTCCTGAAGACGGATTTCATAAGCAATATTATAATCGAAGAGCTCGTATATGTTGAAATCGTCTGTTCGTTCAGGTGTCGCGGTCATCCCCATTAGAAACTTAGGTGTGAAATAGTCCACCACACGCAAATAGCTCGCCGCACCCGCTTTATGTACTTCATCAATTAAAATATAATCAAAGTCTTCTGGGTTAAAGTCCTGAAGGTTTTCGGGCTTGGACAACGTTTGGATACTTGCAAACACATACTTCTTATCCGACTGGCGACTCGCCCCAACATACAATCCAAAATCTTCGTCGATTCCCCCGAGTACCCGCTTAAAATCTTGCATAGCTTTCTTCAAGATTTGCTCTCTATGCACAATGAATAGCATACGTTTGGGTGCAAATTTACGTACATCAAACGCAGATAGATACGTCTTCCCTGTACCTGTTGCCGAAATAACCAGCCCTTTATCCTGACCATTTGCCCGCACCGCCTCAATACTTGCAAGGGCCGCCTGTTGCATGTTATTTGGTGTAATCTCTAACGCCTGTTCTAGTGCATTGGTTTGATAGGTGGATGGGTGCTCAAATATTTGAGCAGCGCTTATCCGATCTGCATGTTCCTGATAAACCGTTTCATAGTGTTCAATCCACTCTTCAGTTAATACATTGGCATCTGACCATACATCCTCAAACTGATCTTTAAAATGATAGACAATTTCCCCATCACGATGAGACGTCAGTTTCACATTCCACTCATAATTCACTTGTAGCGCATGTGCTGTTAAGTTTGAACTGCCTACAATTAATGAATATTGATCGCCTTGCTGAAAAATATAACCCTTTGAATGAAAGCCTTCCTTTTCAGAAAGCCGTACTTCTACATTCGGAATGTTCAGAAGCTCACGAAATACTTTTGGCTGATTGAAGTATAAGTAAGTAGATGTGATGATTCGGCCGTTTACGCCCCGTTTATGTAAATCGTAAAACAAAGACTTAAGTGTAGCCAGTCCGCTTTCTGTGATAAATGCCACTGAAAATAAGAATTGTTCACAGTGTCGAAGTTCATCCTGAATCGAGGATAGCACCGTCGTATTCTTGATTGAATTATTCACCAATAGCTCCGGTTTATAACTGCCATTCTGATTATGTTCTTTATTCACAAACCCTTTATGCAAAGACGCTTCTAGTTGCCGAATAAAATCTCCCATCCCACAGACACCTCTTTCCAAATACTATTGATTTTCCAGTTTTTCAATCGCCGGTATATCCGCAGGTGCCCATTCCAGCGTGTGTAACTGATCTTTTGCAATCCAGCGTAATTCTGCATGTTCTGTCACCACAGGCTTTCCTTTCACAATCTTCGCCATGAACGTTTCTAATCGAACAATAACTTTTTCGTATTCATAAGTAGTGTCTTCTACTGCTTCCCCTACAGTAATGGTGCAACCCAGTTCTTCTTGAATCTCTCGTCGCAGTGCTTCCTGATGTGTTTCCCCCGTTTCTATTTTACCTCCTGGGAACTCCCAATAATTCGGCAGTGTCATCATAGGACTACGAAGTGCAGCTAACACTTCACCTCTCTCGTTTTCAATCACTGCTCCCACTACATGTACATTTTTCTTCATGTATTCAGACCTCCATTTTATTACCAATCCATTTGGGATCCATTATACCATCAACCTCTATTAAATGAAGAAGGCTTCCCATGTTTCACACTGTATTAAACCAGGAATACTTAACTATGGACTACACTATAATGAAACAAAGTGGAGGTGAAGAAATGAAACAAAAGAAAACATCTATACTTTTACGCGTAGCTATTGTTATCACTTATGCAATCATGATCACAGCAAATGCATTGGCTAATATCATTCCTCTAAATGGACAAACGACTGGTGAGCTATCAGATAAATATGGAAATTTATTTACGCCCGCAGGATTTACGTTTTCTATTTGGAGTGTAATCTACTTACTGTTATTATTTCATGTCATCTATCAACTTGGTCTTTTTCAAGAGAAGAAGAAGAATCCACAACTACTTAGTCAAGTAGGCATATGGTTCTGTATCTCCTCTGTATTGAATGCATCATGGATTTTCTTATGGCATTATGAATATCTGTTACTTTCCGTTATCGTCATGTTACTGATGTTGCTGACATTAATAAAAATCAATACCATCACATTCGATGCTTCGTTGACTCGCAGAGAAGCATTCTTCATTAAACTTCCATTCAGCATCTATTTTGGGTGGATTACAATCGCTACGATTGCAAATATTACCGCTTTTCTCGTTTCTATTGAGTGGGACGGATTGGGCTTATCTGACGTCACATGGACGATTATCATTTTATTCGTAGGAGCTGCTATCGGGATTCTAACTACGATCCGACGTCAGGATATAGCCTACGCACTTGTATTGATTTGGGCATATTACGGGATATATTCTAAGCACACTTCGGAAAGTGGATTTAATGGAGAGTATCCTTCTATTATCTTGTCTATATTAATCTGTTTGGGACTTATAACTTTGACCATTGTACTCGTTGCAGTAAAAAAACTACGCAAATAAAAAAGCGCAAAGGAGTAGGCAATTGCCTCTTCCTTTGCGTCAAATATTTGTGCCATCAGGTCGTGTTATCATACAATACCCAATACTTACATACTACTACAAAAACCTATCGTGATGAATATAATAGTCTTTCCAATCGGAGTCAATTCAATCGTTGCGCACGTCAACCGATATAATTTGCTGAGGAACAACTGGTTCGAGTAGCGATTTCAAACGTACTACCATCTATAAACTCCTTTTATAAACCTCGACTAAATCTTCTGCGTGTCAGAGTCAAAAAGCGTTGACTCACCTTGTCCTACCTACACCCATTCCGTGTACTTGTATCATTTCCTTCACTTTCTTACTTCTATTACCACATAACATATAGTTAGTGGAGATATATACCACAAAACTTACACAACTAATGTAGCGAGTGTTTTTGAAAATATGTAAAAGTCTCCTGTTCTGACCACTTAAATTTATTATAAATTGACTCTTTCTAAAGTATCAGATTGCCTTTATTCTAAATTTACTACTTTTATACGTGAGGAAGATTCAGACTATGCAAAAAACACAGAGCTATCCAGCACAACGAACGAAGACGTTTGACTTAATACTGACATCCATGCTTGCATCACTCGTGTTCGTCGCTACTCTTTTACTCAATATTAAGCTGCCTCTAGGAAACGGTGGATTAATCCATCTCGGTACTGCCATGTTGTTCATTGTCTCCATTTTATTTGGACCGAAGAAAGGTATGATTGCAGGAGCTGTTGGAATGGGCTTGTTCGATCTTGTCAGCGGTTGGGCTTTATGGGCACCGATTACAATTCTGACACGCGGACTGCAAGGTTATATTGTAGGTAAAGTCGCTTGGTCCAATGGCCGTAAAGGAACTAGCTTTAAATACAATCTACTCGCAATGTTAGTATCCATACCATTCACAATTGCTGGTTATTATATCGGGGAAAGTGTTCTATATAACAGTTTAATTATCCCGCTTGCTTCCATTCCAGGCGACCTGGTCCAATGTGCAGTAGGCATCGCTATTGCTATACCGGTTTGTGCGATGTTGAAGAAGGTTTCTATGTTTAAATAGGAAAAGCAAACCCTTGCTACATGGGTTTGCTTTTCTTTTCATTTAATCAACCATTTTCTTTTGATAAATAATACGTGTTAGCAAGAATATGAAAATTGTCCAAGCTAAAATAATAAACAGCTCCAATAACACGTCCACAAAACCAGCTCCTGCTTCTACTTTTGTAGCCAGTTCAATCAATTGAACATTCGGCAAGTACATACCTATTTTGAGAATCGGGTACTGATCGATAATCATCGGAAGAAATGACCCTAAGGAGAAAATAGCAAATACCGGCATCACAATGATTGAAGCTTCCAATACTGACTTTGAAAACAGTCCGAGCAATGTTCCCAATGCAATATAGAAAAATGTACTTAAAAAGAATGCAGTGAAGATTACACTAATATTAGCCGGCCTATAGTCAGAAAGATACGCAGTAACTACTACAACAAACATGGTAAGTATGAATGTTAGTAAGCTTTTCCCGCCAAGAATCTCAGCGGTACTTGCAGGCGATAGCATAAGACCCCTTAGTGTATTCTTCTCTTTCTCTTCAGCGATCAGACAACATTGAATAAATGTAGCAATCATTACGAATGCCAAGTTGATCAACATAAATTGACTTTCTATTGAATTAACACCCGTCCTTCCATATAAAGCTGCTAATCCAATAGGCAAGATGAGAACAGTAGAAACGTACAAATTCCGTGAAAAATCCTTGAAGTCTTTCATTAATATTGCATTCATTCTCTTCATTGAAACTATCATGTCAATTCCCTCCCAGTCACTTTCATAAATATTTCTCCCAAAGTAGGTTCATTGGAATGAACCGTTATGACTTGATTGTTGTTCATATAGTGATACAAACGATCTGCCCCTTCACTCCCCGCCGGTAGCATAACTTTTTCTCCTGTCACCAATTCTATGGTGATTGTTAAATCAGAGAACCGCTGCTTAAGCTTTTCGGGAGTATCGAGTAGCTGAATCCTTCCTTGATCTAAAAAGGCAATTCGATCACACAAAAGTTCTGCTTCCTGCATGTCATGAGTAGTGAGGAATATAGTTGTTCCTCCTTTATTGAGAGCGCGCAGACCCTCGTGTATATGAAAAGAGTTTCCAGGGTCAAGTGCAGACGTTGGTTCATCAAGAAACAGTAATTCAGGTTTATGAATCAATGCTCGTGCCAATATTACACGCTGCATCATTCCCTTTGATAATGTAGAAATTCGCTTCGTCTTATCATCCTTTAAGTTCACTGTATTGAGAACAACATTAATTTCCGAATATGGAATATTATATAAATCACAATACAACTTTAAATTGTCATGTATCGATAGTCTTTCATAGAGCCCGCTATTATCTGTAACCACCCCAAAGCGACTGCGATATTTTGACTTCTTCAACTGAGTGATCGACTCTCCAAAAATCTCTGCTGTTCCACTTGTAGGCTCTAATTGGCCAGTCAGTATTTTAATAGTAGTTGTTTTACCAGATCCACTCGGTCCTAAAAAGCCAAATATCTCTCCTCTTTTCACATGAAAATCTACACTTTCAATTGCACTTTGATTTCCAAATAATTTAGCTAACTTCTTTACCTCAATAATATTTACCATTTCCATTCTCCTCATTATTTGCCGTATGTCTTCTTCACACTTTTAGATTAAGGGAAATAATCATTGGTCACATCATATTTCCAATGAAAGGAGATTTACGGATGGTGAATAGAGCACATAAAACGTTGAATCGATAGCTAATTAAGCTGAAATCATGACGATTCCTTACAGTGAGAGATATGTATATGAATATATTACCCGGGAAATATATTTATTTTCACAGAGTTAGAGTCCAAGCATCTCTTTCAACTCTGCCATTTTCGTTTTAGATAAAGGTATTGTCGATTTTTCTTTATCATCCAAAACGAGACTATAACTATTTCTTGTCCAAGTAATTACCTCACGCACCTTTTGCAAGTTAACAATATAAGAGCGATGACAACGGAAGAAACCAAATGGTAGTAATCGACCTTCTAGTTCATTCAATGTAAAATTAGCCGGGAAAGACTCACCCTTTATGTGCAGAAATGATTGTCCCTCACTGCTTTCAATATAATCAATTTCAGTTGGATCAAATAAAACAATTTTGTCATTTACTTTTGTCGGGATTTTTTCAAAACGAACCGGTTGTATGGATTCCTCCAAGGTTATTGTTTCATCAATAGTAGGTTGTTCTTCTGACATATCATGTGTATGAATAGCATGTAAACCATTTTCATCCAAACGAAAGATCTGATCAGCTACAGTGACAGCACTCTCCATGTTTCCTGTTAAAACCAATGCACCTTTTTCCTTCTTTTTAAGCTCTTGCAAAACAGTCAAAAAAATACGCTTCGATTCGAGATCAAGATTTTGATCTGCTTCCTCAAAAATATAGACGTCTGGATTTTGCACAAGTAAACAAGCTAGTTGAACACGTTTGCTTTCTGAATAAGAAAGCTTCTTTATTTTCATTTTTCGTTTTGATCGTAATTGCACAATACCAATTACTTCATCTACAGACAGCGTTGATGAATAGAGCCGTTTAGTAAAATTAATCATTTCTTCAATAGTCAAACGCTCGTATAAACCGTTGTCTAAAAACAGGAATCCTAGTGATTGTTTGCATTCAGTATATTGATCACCTACTATTTTAACTTCTCCACTCGAAGGCGTGGTATCTCCTAACAGTAATCCCATTAATTGTTCACGGACATTTACACTGGAGTAGATTGCTACTCCTTGGCCGGGATGTATCGATAAATTAAAAGAAGAAAAAATTATGGAATCATGTATACGTTTTTCTACACTGATAAATTGAAGTGACATAAATCTACCCCTCATTTCCTGAACTTTCATCATAATTATAGCAGTTTATAGACTGAATTATTTCCGAATTATGTATGTGGTTGCAAATTAACTGTATATCCAAATTTCTTTACTTGTATAGAATTTTAATTTCCCGAAACATAGTAAACGAGTATTTACTATTTCCTTACTTCATTAGAACCGAAATAAAAAACGCACTACTACGAAATACATCGTAGTAGTGCGTTTTTAATTCTAACTATTAGTTATGAACTGTTTCTTTTTCTAGCTCATTTTCGGTTAGCTTCAATATCTTGGAAGTAGATGCATGCATGTCCTTCAATAATTCAGGATGCTCTGCTAATGCTTTACCGTATGAAGGTATCATTTCTTTCAACTTCGGCTCCCAATCGCTTACTTGTCCTGGGAAGCACTTGTTAATAAGATCCAGCATAACTGCCACTGCAGTAGATGCTCCTGGAGATGCTCCAAGTAACGCTGCAATAGAACCATCCTGATCCGTTACAAGCTCTGTACCAAATTGAAGCGTACCTTTGCCGTTCGGAGTATCTTTGATGACTTGTACGCGTTGACCTGCCGTCCATAGATCCCAATCTTCGCTTTTCGCGTCAGGAATAAACTCGCGCAGTTCATTAATACGTTGTTCTTTTGTTTGTACTACTTGTTCTACCAAGTATTTAGTCAACGACAGATTTTTTGCACCACATGCAAGCATTGTCGTAAGGTTATTTGGTTTCACAGAACCAATAAGGTCCATCATGGATCCTTCTTTCAAGAACTTCGGTGTGAAGCCCGCGAACGGTCCGAATAGCAAGGACTTCTCGCCATCAATATAACGAGTATCCAAGTGCGGAACGGACATAGGTGGTGCACCAACTTTTGCTTTCCCGTATACTTTCGCGTGATGTTTTGCAATTACGTCTGGATTTTTACAGACCATGAAGACACCACTGATTGGGAATCCACCGATATGCTTACTTTCAGGTATACCTGTTTTCTGTAGCAATGGAAGACTTCCGCCTCCGCCACCAATGAAAACAAATTTAGTCTTATGGAATTCAAGCTTGCCATCTTTATTATTTTTTATTTTTAATTCCCATTCGCCGTCACTTGTACGTTTGATATCTTCCACTTGATGACCGTAGTTTACATCAACGCCTACTTTTTGCATATGCTCGATTAACATACGTGTCAATGCACCAAAGTTTACGTCTGTACCTGTGTCGATTTTTGTTGCAGCAATTGCTTCATCAACAGTACGGTCTTTCATGATCAACGGAATCCATTCTTTTAGTTTCTCCGGATCTTCGGAAAACTCCATTCCTTCGAATAGTGGATTTGCTGTCATCGCTTCAAAGCGTTTCTTCAAATACGTCACATTGTCTTCACCTTGTACAAGACTCATGTGTGGCAGTGGCATAATAAATTGCTCAGGATCTTTAATTAAGTTTTTCTCTACTAGATGGGACCAAAATTGCATAGATAATTGGAACTGTTCATTAACTTTAACCGCTTTTGCGATATCTACAGTCCCATCCGGTCTTTCGGAAGTATAATTCAGTTCACACAATGCTGCGTGTCCTGTTCCCGCATTATTCATCTCATGCGAACTCTCTTCCCCTGCTTTATCTAATTTCTCAAATAACGAGATGTTCCAGTCAGGCGCTAATTCTTTCAACATTGTTCCTAGCGTTGCACTCATAATTCCGGCACCAATTAATATAACATCTGATTTAGTTTGTCTATTACTCATTTTGACCTTCCTTATATGTGAAATTTACAGAATCGTAAATGTTCCTAAATAAGGCGTCACAGCATACATGGCGCGTACTAGGAGCACTTTATTCTGTCTCAGTTTAACCATACATCTACTACCATCTTTTCTATTATACATCAAATATAACTTGGTTTAAAGGGACTTGTTTATTTGTCGGGATTAAGCCAGCAATGTGTCGAATTTTCAACTACTTTGCGGATTGGTTTCAATTATGGCTATTTTCATGTCAATAAATCTTCCGATATCACTTTGAATCCTTCAATAATTGTATCCTCTTCTACTTCAATCAAAATGCATTGCTTGCCATCGTAGTTCACTTGTTTCACATACTTCAAGTCTTGTGGACTGATTGAAATGTTCGCTACTTTAGTTTCGATCTTAATCGATTTCGACGTATAACTTGGGACGATGTGAGTTGCTTTCATTTCATAAGAAGTGTCATCCACTATGGTCTGGAAAGCCGTTTCTACAGACTCTGTATTCACGTAGTCGACACCGCTCATTTTCAAAACACGCTCTATTTGCTTCGCATCAATTGCTGGCGGCTCTTCCGGTTCTTCCTCTTCTTCATCCGCTACAGTTAAACGGTAGATAGCTTCATATACATTTCCTAGTGTTTCCGTGTCTACTTCACCACCAACTACTTGTTTCACGATCTCCTCGAAAACAGCCTTATCGTCCGCAGCAGTAACCACTTCTTCTCCATTCAGGACATGCTCTATGAACGCATAATCCGGCTTATTCGCTTTACCCGCAGAATACAATACATGATTGACATCAGCTGAATTGTCTGTAAAGCAAGGGAAGAAAAAGCCGCCTATTGGTGACGCAAGATTAATGATTGGATCGAGCATGGTATTTGATTTGAATTCACGCTCCTGAAAATCAAATACAATGGAGCGCTTCGGCAAGTCTGTATGATTCATACTGCATAGAATAAATGGTGTCGTAAACACTTCATCCCGCATATCAATTTCCGTCTCTTCACTGTTACGTTTGGTCTTCTTAAAGTAGTTTCCACGAATAAATGTCACGACGAGATCCTTTTCGTATTGGACATCTTTCACCATCTTGAGTGCTAGATGTTGCATCTCTTCTTTCCATTCTTCGGCTTCTTCCGCATGCAACCCTTCATACAAAATCTTTTGTGCGTGATCCTCGGTATTCTCTTCATTCTGACGTTCGAACTTCACTTCAAATAACTTCATGCCTAGTTTACCACCTAGCACTTTTTTGAAATTCGTCATGAACAGTTCCTGTTGCTCACGGTCAAGCAAAGCAAAAGCCTGACTTTCTTCATGGTAAATCTCACTGCTTTCCTGCCTAATGTAAACATGGTAAATGTCAGTGATCGTCAAAAGATCTGTATCTAATTTAAATCGTTTACGGATATCTGCAATATCATTTTTGTTCATTTCGTGTTCCCACTTCCTAACTAATTTAACTAAATGTATTCACTACGTTGGATGACGTTACTTTACACGTATATAAAAGATTAAAGAATTCACACATAATTATCCAATATTCGGGTACGCAATGGAGTGAGACTATAAAATTAGACAAGGGGTAGTGATTTCATGTCAGAAAAATTATTTACATCCACAGCAACTGCTAACGGAGGAAGAGAAGGCCATGTAGTATCCTCCGACAAAGTAGTCGAATTTGATACGGCAATGCCAGGTACAAAGAGGGCGAAAGAATTAGAGAACTCTACCAACCCTGAGCAATTATTCGCTGCAGGTTATGCAGCTTGTTTCGACAGCGCACTTCAACTCGTCGCAAGCAAAGAACGTGTTAAATTTTCATCGGAAGTCACAGCTAACGTAAGCCTGTGCAAAGATGAGACAGACGGCGGCTTCAAGCTAGAAGTTGAGTTACAAGTGACAGGCACAGACATCGAAAAGGCTCAACTAGAAGAGCTAGTAGAAAAAGCACACCACGTCTGCCCATATTCCAAAGCAACTAGAGGCAATATTGAAGTGACACTAACAGTACTTTAATTCTACATTCTAAAAATAACGCTACAGGCTGTGCTGGAAAACATGCATACACGACCTCTTGCACAGCCTTTTATTTCACCAAAAGATATTTTCTACTACTCCAACCCCTCAAGTAATTCCACAATCGCAGCAGAAGTCTGCATAATCTGCTCTTCATTCGATATAGTGGCTTTACCGTCACCCTTCTGCTCGCCATAATCACCAAAACCTGCATGATTACCGCCCTCTATCTCGATGAACTTTGCATCACTAGGCATACTAGACTTTGCTGCCTGAATAGCCTCCGCATCCGCCACCTCATCCTGACTCGCCGAAATCGACAAAATATCCACCGACGCTTCACTCAAATCCGTATGACTTCCAGGATAAGAAGCCAGCAACACAAGCGCAGAAATCTTTTCATGGCGAGATGCATAATCCGATGCTGTCACACCGCCTAAAGAATGCCCGCCTATTATCCATGTATCTATTCCAGGATGATTACGTATCACTTTATCGGCTCGGTCAGGCGATAAGATCGCCATCTTGAGCGGCAAGTGAGGAATAATTACGGTATAGCCTTGTTTAGCAATTTCCTTGGCCATCGGTGCGTATGCTTCAGCTTCTACTTTTGCACCTTGATAGAAAATAAAACCGATGTTTTTCTTATTTGATATAGGTTCAAACACTAGCTCTTTACCATTCTCAACCGCTACATCTGAATCTGATTGTACATTTTCTTCCGCGTAAGACTGAGCTGTATAATAAGTACTGGCGAATATAAAGAAACCAACTACAATCATTAACAGGAAAATTGCTAGCCCGACGAACAACTTGAATTTCCATGTCCTCTTTTGTTTCATACTTGATCCTCATTCCAGTTTATTTCTTCACAATATCGATAAAATGCTTTAACACTCTAGCCGTCAATCCCCAAACTGTATAATTACCATACTCATAAAACCATTCTTCAAGTGAATGACTTCTGAATTTATACCGATCTCCATTCATAATCTTTTCGAACGGGAAGTTTTTAGGCGGTGCTGTTTCAATTGCTACCATATGCATGTAGGGCTCATGTTCCGCAAGCCACTTTAATGGAATTGAGAATACCTCCTCCACCTCGTCTTTATTATAGCTTCGAATAATTTCATGATAATCAACAACCGCCACGAACGGATAGACGACAAATGAAGGCGACGCAATATACGGACTTAGCTCTCCTATCATCTGTACGGTCTTCGGATCAACTCCGAGCTCTTCGTGCATCTCCCGTAAAGCTGCTTCCATAGGTGACGCATCCGTCACATCGATTTTGCCGCCTGGAAAACTGATGTCTCCTGGCTGTTTCCTCATCGTGAAGGCACGCACCTCAAACAGTACATGCCATTCCCCTTCCGCTTCTACTAACGGAATAATTACAGCGGAACGGAATGCAGTATCTTCTCCGATGAATAAAGATTTATTTTCATATAACTTACTTTGCAGTCGATCCAAGTCCATGAAGTCCCCCACCTCATCGTTTTATCCTATCGTATCATTACCAGACGAATCGTTAAAGAAATTAAAAGGAGCTACCCTGTAAGAGCAACTCCTCATTCTATCTATATACGTTAGCGCTTCACTAATTTCCCCTGCACTACATAGCGTTTATCTTTACTATTCACAGAGTTATTGCAAGTCGACAGCGTCACAATCCGATCATCCGCCCCTACTTCAACAGGCATATCGATTAGAGAACGCGATTCTACTTCCTCTAGAAACTCCGAAAATTGCTCGTCCGTCTGAAAATCTGTTTCGATATAATAAAAGTCAATCGTCGTTTCGTATGCTGCAAATACTTCAATATCATACCCTTCATACAATGTATCGACATAAATAACGGGATGTTCGTCTGCATAGTCTTGATCTCCAAATTTCTTCAAGCTGCCGAACATCGTATCGTTTCGCATCGCATGACCATAAAGGACCGTGTTGTGGCTCATATCCGTAATATCATTCCGATAGTCCATGAAGACACTGCCTGCGCGACTATTTTCTCGTGTGAAGTTACGATTTAAATAAAAGTCGTTGTCTTCAGCTTGCAAGATCGGATTATGCAAATTGGTACCTTCCACTGAAATCCAACCCACGATATCT
Organism: Sporosarcina ureae DSM 2281; assembly: GCF_000425545.1. Classification (GTDB taxonomy): domain Bacteria; phylum Bacillota; class Bacilli; order Bacillales_A; family Planococcaceae; genus Sporosarcina; species Sporosarcina ureae. The sequence goes on from NZ_AUDQ01000011.1 coordinate 61,224, forward strand.
TGATTCACTTTATTTAATTCTTCAAACTGTGGACGCATCGAATCATCTTCCGAGGGGTCTTTTTTGGCGTCTTCCGTTACAGCAACCTGAGCTGTATTTTCTAACGCCGTCTCGTACATCTGTTGCGTTTCCTTCAATGAGCTGGCTGATTCCACGTATGTATACAAATACTGCACGAGTAAATAGCCTGAGTAGAGAAAGACTGCCAGATAAACAAAAGGCATCAGTTTCGACAGGCGTTTCTTCATCAGCTTACCTCCTAAATACCAAGAGACATCATATAAAGACCTAATTCGTCATCTTCCTTGAAGACAGCGTTAACTCCATATACTTCTTTGATGACATCTTTTGTAATGACTTCACGTGGCCGACCTTCTGCAATGATTCGACCATTCTTCATCATAATAATCTCATCACTGTACCGAATTGCCTGATTGATATCATGCAATACCATGACAATCGTTAATCCATAGTCTTCGTTTAGTGATTTTACAAGTTCCAATAATTCAATCTGATAATAAATATCCAAATAAGTTGTGGGCTCATCCAGGCACAGTATTTCTGACTGCTGTGCTAGTGCCATCGCAATCCATACACGCTGACGCTCTCCACCCGATAATGCTTCTAAGTCATTATGGCGTTTGTCTGTTAGATTCGTCACGGACAATGCCCAGTCTATTGCCTTGCGATCCTCTTCTTGGTTTCGCTGCAATAACGTTTTATGTGGCAAACGACCAAAGCCGACCAGTTTTTCAATCGTCAAATCTTTTGGCACTTCATTCTGCTGATAAACAATCGCTAACTTCTTCGCAAACTCTTTCGGCTTAAACATTACTAAATCACGATTTTCCAGTGAAGCTGTTCCCGAGGTTGGTATATTACTTCGTGAAAGTACACTTAGTAATGTCGATTTCCCACAACCATTTGGTCCGATGATCGTTGTCACTTTCCCTTTAGAAATAGACGTCGAGACATCATCCAAGTGATTGTTTATATTATCATGCGATACAATAATGCGCTTCATTTCCATAACAGGTCACTCTTTTCGCAGTAAGAATATTAAGAACGGTCCGCCGATGATCGCCATCAACGTCGAAGCAGGTATTTCAAGCGGCGCCACGATCGTTCTACCGAGCGTATCAGCCAACAAAATAATCAATGCTCCTAAAAGCGCTGTGAACGGTATAAGCACCTTATGGTCATAGCCTACTAATCTGCGGGCAATATGCGGTACAAGTAAACCGACGAATGAAATCACACCCGCCACTACGACCGAAATCGCTGCTAGTAAAACAGCTACTGCCGCAATGAGCAAACGTGCGCGTGCAACATGGAAGCCAATACTCTTTGCGGTCTTATCCTGTAGCACTAATAAATTACACCAGCTGTACAATGCAAACGCCAGAACCAATCCGATAGTTCCGTATGTCGCAATGGTCGATACATCGCTCCATGTACGCATCGTTAAATTTGAACCGATCACACTTGAGGCTGAGACATTCAACGAACCACCAAAGCTAATGAACGCTTCGGTGAGACCAGTGAACATTGCATTGATCGCAATCCCCACAAGAATTAATTTCAACGGGCTAAGACCTGATTTCCACGATAATGCAAAGACCAGAAAACACGCGAAGGCCCCACCCATAAATGCAAATAAAGGCGTCATGAAAAAGAGCGCCGGAAAGAACGAAATAATGAATAACTGCACGAATGCCGCACCGGAAGATATCCCGATAATTCCTGCATCCGCAAGGGGGTTACGCATTACAGACTGCAACAAGACACCCGATACTGACAATGCCGCGCCTGCAAATAACGCCACAATCATCCGCGGAAAGCGCAAGTCACGAACTGCTTCCATCTGACTGTTGCCCTGTTCAAAGAGCGCACCGAAAAATTCAAAGAACTCCATTTTAATACTACCTGTCGTAGCCGAATATACGATGGTTACGACGAGCAGTAGGGATACGATTACATAACTAGCAATTCTTTTTCTCATGACGGCCTTCCTTTTCAAACGAAATTCATCGAGTTATCGAAAGAAAATCTTCATTAGCTCACTTAATGCTTCAGGTACTTGCAATGAAGCGGTTGTACCGAATAACTCTTCTTCCAAATCATAGACTTTACCATTTTTCACCGCATCAAAATGCTTCCATACATCATTCGTTTGGAACTCTTCGTTGAACATTTCCACGACTTCATCTGGCATACCATGTGATAAACGCAAGATAATATCTGGATTACTATTATGAAGATACTCAGTATTGGACGATAAGTATTCAGGATCCTGACCTTCCATGACATTCGTTCCACCAGCACGTTTTACGAGATCACCCGCGTAGGAGTTTTCCGTCGCGACTAAGTAACTACCTGGGATACCTAATAATATTAATACTCTTGGACCTTTGCGATTCGCTGCCACTACTTCGGCAGCTTCAATCTTTTTCTGTAAGTCCCCTACTAATTTATCTGCTTGTGTTTTACGATCATAGCGCTCTCCAAGTCCTTGGATTTCTTGTATCATCGAGTCCACACTTTGGAAATTTAAAAATGTTGCCGGGATTTTCAATTGTTCAAAGCCGTCTTCGAGGTCATATTCCAATGTAGAAACGGATAAAAAGTCTGTTGGATTCATTGATTTCACAATTTCCATATCCGGTGTCATGGCATTGCCAATGGTTGGAAGACCATCAAACCGGCCTGGCAATTCTTTTTCTGTTTCAGGAATAGCGATGGCATCTATATTTAACTTATCCAGAATATCCGCGATGACTACAGTGCCCGCAATAATTCGCTGATCACTTGTTTCAGCCGTTTCACTTTTCTCGGCGGTATCTGCTGAAACAGCTTTCTCTTCTTTATCATTGCCGCACCCTGCGATAATAGCTGCTGTCATGACTACCAACATCAGCCATACATATCTCCACTTTTTTTGCACGTTGTAATCCTCCACTCGTTATTCATTACTCATCACGTGATTTCTCTTTAGTAGTCGACGTATCAATAAGACACCCGACAACATACATAATGTAAACAGTATTCCCATTTTTATTATATCAAAGGGAATCGTTTGTTCATCTTGTGCATGAGTTGCCAGTTCTTCCGGTTCGCTTGCTACTTGCGTAACGACCTCGGCTGGTTCCTCCTTCACATCATCCACCGAACGATCGAATTCCAATTGCACTTCAGGAAGAAGAGGCGGTAACTCGTCCTGTTTTTGTTCTTTTTCTTCAGATGACTTTTCTATATTTTTTTCTTTTTCATTCGTGTTTTGTTTAAATGGAGTAGTGGGGTTTTTAGGTTGCTCAGTTCGCTTAGTCAATGAAGAAACTGCTTTGTTGTTTGAAGGTACTTTGTTCAAAAACTTCGCTATCTGTTGCTGATTGAAAGCTATTTGCAAAAACTCTTCCTGTACATGCGAGTTCTCAGATTCCTTCACTTTCATCCAAATACGAGTCCCCTTCTGGAAATCTTCTACTTCAAACTGCACAATACGTGTCTTGTTTTGTGATACCACTTTGGGTTCCACTAAATTCCCTTGCTGCTCTACTGTGAAGCCTTTAACCTTACTCGGTTGAAGAATCTCTAACTGTGCAAAGTATCGATTGTCACGTTTAATAACGTGCAGTACTTGATTAACATAGTCGTTCAGTGCCGACGGTTTACCATCTGAAAGCAATCGGTAGTGTACGGTATCGTCACCCGGTTGAATGGACTGTGCTGGTTGAATCTGATCAAACGGTGGTAATGACTGCTCCTTGATCAACACTTCATATGAAAAAGATTGCTGTGCATGTTCTTTCGGCAAACGATATGTGCCCGTAAGTTCAATCTTTTGTTGTACATCCTCTATATCAAACTGAACTAAGTTTTCTGTTCGATCCAGACGCGTGCTCGTTTTGTTTCCTTGCTGTACGGCAGTGATTTGCATTAGGATGTGATCTTTCTTCGCCGCAATAGATAATGTATAGCGACCTTCCTTAACAGTTAACGTAGCCTGCTTAGTAAATAAAATATTTGTACCCTCGGCTTCATGTGGTAGAAAACTTAGTTCAACTTGATACACATCATTTGCAATTTCTTTCCCTTCGTTTGCGTTTACAAAATGAAAAGGAAGCCACGCAGAGATGAGTAGCAAAAGTAGAGGTGACAAAACCATTCTTTTCATTTCAGACGTACACTCCTTTACATATCATGTAAAACGACAGGAACTTCCTTCCGCTTTTGAAAAAGCGAAAGGAAGTATCTGTATTCGTTCTTATTTATTCATAAATTCTAACGAACCATATAAAATTTTAGCCATTTGTGTACGTTGTAATGAACTGCCTGAGCTGATCAATACTTTACCGTTTGGCTGAGGAGCACCTGTCATGATTTTTTCTGCATACAACAATGCAAATGCTTGCTTCGCTTCAGGATCTGTAATTGCTTTTCCATCTGCATAGAATGGGAGAGTTGTATCACCTTTTTTGATTTCTTTACCTTCTGCAAATTGAATTGCACGGTATAACATCAATGCACCTTGCTGACGAGTCAATGTATGGTTCGGATTGAACTTTTCATTCGATTGGACAATGCCTGCTTCTGCAAGAGCATTGATTGCGCTTAGGCGTTCTTTATCCGTAATTTTTCCTAAATCTTTAAATCCTGCGTCTTTGGTGGATTCCAAGTTTAACGCACGTGCAACCATCAAGGCGAACTGTGAACGTGTAATGTTATTGCGTGGATTGAACTTGTCCGCGCTTTTTACAATACCTTTATCAAGCAATGCAAGGATCGCTTCTTTGTTACCGTCTTTGTCGATATCTTTAAACGGGTTCACAGTTGGTTTTGCACCATCAAGACCAATTTGTACTTTATGGTTTGAATCATATTTGATAGGCCCTTCATTTACAATAACGTGTAGATCAGCATTCACTAACTTCGTTAGATCCGCTACCTTGAATGTATATGTGCGTTCGCCTGTTGATTTATCATCTGTTGCTACAGGTACATCCTTACCTGAGATTTTAAATCCGTGGATATAGTCGCCTTTAGGGAAAGTTACTGTCACTTCGTTACCGTCCGTTACTTTCTTCACAGATGCAACTGGCGACATATAATTATTCATAATGGACTCTTCCGTTGTTCCATCTTTATATACTTTTACGTTCACATTGCTGATTGCTTCTCCGTCTGTATCTGCTTTAGCAACTGTTGCTTTAAAGTCAAATTCATACCACTTGTCCATGTTAGCAGCAGGTACTACTACATGAATTTTTCCTGGATATACTTGATCCGCTACTACTGGGAAAGTATAAGTAGTTGTGCCATCAGCATTTTTAACTTCCGTTGCATTATCAAACTCTTCTCCTTGTTTTGTTTGAAGACCTGCAATCATTGGAGCTGATTTAGCCGCAACCGTTACCTTCGCATAGGTCACTCCGTCTTTTTCTACCAATGTCCCTTGTGGTACAAGGTGTCCGCTAATTGCCGGCTCGGGTGTCGTTGTTCCAGACTTGTATATATTCAAATCAATCACTTGATCCACTGCTACCGCCTGTGTCAAAGCTGATGCTGCTCGGTCACTTGTGCTGATCGGGTTAGCGGATGCTGCTGTTGGAATAGCAATGGAAGCTGCTAGTAATGAAGCAAGTACTACTTTCGTTGCGCGAGATGATGTTTTTTTTGTCATAATTATTGTTCCCCCTGTTTTCTTTGGAATCTAGTTTTATACAATAAAAATGCAGAACCTGCCAATACAAAGATTAATAGGTACGGCGTTGGATCACTGGTTTGTGGATTCTTAACTGGTACTTGAGTAGTTGGTTTTTTTGTGACTGTACTGGTACTGGTGTTGGTATTTGTGTTAGTACTAGGTGGTGGGGTAGTAGTAGTTGCAGGTGGTTTTACTGCCGGCGGTGTCACGGCACTCTTATCCTCGAACACCAAATCAACTGTATACTCGTGGTGGTAATTGATGTGCTCTACGTCCACTTTCATCGGGATCTTCACTGGCTTTGAAATATCACTTACGCTAAACTCTACAACACGCGTATCTGCCTTCAGGTCTTCATTGACCACTTCTGCTCCGCCTGCCGGCTCGAACTTTGTAATCCAAGAACTGTTCTTCAGCGTAAGCTGTACGATGGCAGAACCATTCGTTACCGTTACAAGTGCCGGTTTTTGGAAGTAATCATTCGCAATAGATGCATTAGTGCTGTCCGGCTGATTAACTTGATAATTTAATTGCTGGGTACCGTTTGCTATTTTAGCGGATGCTTGCGGCAGACCTATTGTCAGCACGAAAAAACTTACAACTAAAAAGTATAAAAATGCTTTTCTCACTTGGACATAATCCCCTCTCACTTGTTTATATTTATGCTACATAAATCCACCAACCGACTTCCAGTCACTGGATATATTTCCACTTCTAAATTATCTCATAAATCGCCCCATACACAAATCATTGCAACTCAATCAACTAGTAGACTATGACAAGTATGTGACTTTCAAAGTACACAAATGAGAACAGTTATCATTTAATATATAGTGTTTTGCTGGTAATGTCAATTGATTTTTGGAAAATTATTTCAATTTATGCTATAGGATTTTCAACTAGTCACTAAATTGGACGCTTCGCATAGTCTAGATAGATACGATTTAGGAATGAAAGGGGTATTACGATGAATCTTCAGTCTTTCAGTGGTGTCGTAATGGTAATAAATGATTTTTATACAGGGCAAAATAAGGACGCAGGTTGCTACGTATTAATGACGGTCGACAATGGTCGAGGAAATGTCGTCAACTTTGTAGTAGAGCCTACAACTTATTTCGTTAATCATGTGAAAGTTCATGTAGGGGATCGCGTTACAGGATTTTATGATGCCGACGCTGCCACGCCTATGATTTATCCCCCTCAATTTAGAGCGGTAGTTATGTCCAAAGATTCCAGGCGTGAAAACGTGAAAGTTGACTACTTCAATCGTCGCTTGCAAAGTAGTGATGGAACGCTTCAACTTAATCTGTCTCCGCAAACTGAAATACTTTCGACAAATGGTCAGTATTTCACAGGAAATATAACAGAGCGGAATTTGATAGTTTTATATGGTGCAACTACCAAGAGTATCCCACCGCAAACTACTCCACATAAAATTATTGTGATTTGCTCATAAATTTTGTACTTAGATAAAACGGAGACACGCGGCTTGATGCGTGTCTCCGTTTTATATGCAAAAGAACCGTTTTGTCGTCTCATAGATTTCTTTATACGCTTCATCAACAGTTACACCTTTAACTCTGGCAATACTGTTCATACTTTCATGCATCATGGAGGGATGTGTTAATTTTCCTTTGAAAGTATATTCAAAAGGCCATGGTCCATCTGTCTCTACCATTAACTGAGTTAACGGAACTTGTTTAACGATATGCTGAATCTTTTTCCGATACGTAACTTCTGGTGTCACAGAAATCATATAACCGTTCGAAACAATCCGTTGCACTATTCTATCGTCCCCTTTAAACCAGTGGAAATGTGCTTTCCGGATTGAATACTGTTCCAACATCTCACACACCATATCCGCATCTTCATAAACGGCATGTAAGGCAATTGGCAAGTTATATTCAGCCGCCTTCCGAACAAAGCATTCCAACACTTCTTTATATAGTACTACGTCTAAGTCAGGTTGCTCTCGTTGCGAATAATAAGGCAACCCCACTTCTCCAATCGCTGTGAGACAATCTGCATTGTCATTAATCAATCGCAGAATAGCTGAAAGCTCACTTTCGCTCGGTAGAGCTTGTTCGGGATGATAACCTATAGCGGGTTTAATTCGTCTATCTATTTTCGAAAGCTCTAATTGCTTAACGGAAGATGCAAAGTCATTTGATACCGCCACTATCGAAGTTACATCATTCTCTTCTAATTCGCTCAAGATTTGAAGCCGATCTTCCTCTTCATACATATCCAAATGAATATGCGAATCAATTATCTGTCTACTCAAAACCGATCACCCGCTTCCACTAATCTGCAATGTTTCACGTGAAACATCTATTCGTAAATGAACCTACACTATTATATGAGCGTCATACTAATCTCCATTATGAATAAATAGGCGGTGGCATATGAATATTCAGGTATTACGTAATAAGACAATGAATTCTACACGACAACTCTTTAATTTTGGATGGCAACAAGCTTTAGCTTGCATCTTCCCTGTTATCATCTTCAGTTCACTGGCACTTACACAAATCATACCTTTACCTTTCTTGCCACGATACGACTGGCTACTACTCATTTTCATCGGAACTCAGTGGTGGATGGTACAATCTGGACTCGAAACACGTGACGAACTTAAAGTGATTACGTTATTTCATATTATAGGCCTAGCTTTAGAGATATTTAAAGTACATATGGGTTCCTGGTCTTATCCTGAAGAAGGTTTTTTCAAAGTACTCGGTGTTCCTTTATACAGCGGCTTCATGTATGCGAGTGTGGCAAGCTATTTATGCCAAGCTTGGAGAAGATTACACGTCAGCCTAATTCAATGGCCTCCGCTCTGGGCAGTTGTTCCGCTTGCCATCGCAATATATGGAAACTTCTTCACACATCATTATTGGGTCGATATAAGATGGTGGTTGTCCGCATTCGTATTACTAGTTTTTTGGCGTGCCTCGGTGAGCTATTGGATAAACGAAACCCAGTACCGTATGCCATTATCCCTCTCATTCATATTAATCGGCTTTTTCGTTTGGGTAGCTGAAAATATTGCTACTTTCTTCGGTGCCTGGACTTATCCCAATCAAAGCGAGACATGGCATCTCGTTGGCATAGGTAAATTAAGTTCTTGGCTATTATTAGTCATCGTCAACTTCCTCATCGTAGCTGTGTTAAAACAAGTAAAAAAGGAATAGATATGTATATAGTAACAGGCAAATTTTTTACTATGCACATTTTCTTAGAAGAGTGTATTTCACGGGAAATAAATGAACATGATATATCAAAAACGCAGCAGGCTCAATTGCCTACTGCGTTTTGTTTCTGATTAATGTGTAGTTGGTTTAGGGTAGTCAAAACCTTTTGTATCTACTTCAACTGTCTTCATTTTCTGCTCTTCAATAGGCTTGTCCATAGCATCTGTTTCATTAGCTACGATAGCATCCACTGTCTCCATGCCTTCCGTTACTTTACCGAAAGCCGCATACTCGCCGTCAAGTGAAGTGTTATCGTCTGTCATAATAAAGAATTGGGACCCTGCGGAGTTCGGATCTTGCGTCCGTGCAGTCGAAATCACACCGCGCTCATGTTTCATATTATTTTCAAAACCATTTGAAGAGAATTCTCCATCAATCGCGTATCCTGGACCACCTGAGCCGTCACCGGATGAATCTCCGCCTTGAATCATAAAGCCTGGAATCACACGGTGGAAAATCAAGCCATCGTAATAGCCATCTTCAATTAAAGAAATGAAGTTCGCTACTGTATTCGGTGCAACAGTCGGCTCTAACTCTAAGACGATCTGCTCATCGTTTTCCATCGTAATTGTCACGATGGGGTTCTCTTTTACATCTGCCGAGTAATCAACCGCTGCTTCTTTAGGTTGCTCTGTAGATTCTTCATTCGGTGTCTCGACTTGTTGTTCTTCAGTCGCTTTCCCACACCCTACTAAAAGTACGGCCAACGCCATTACACTTATCAGGAAATACCATGCTTTATTACGCTTGAACATATCTTTCTAACACTCCTAACTCTTTATATTCATCATTAAAACTATTAATCCTCGTTGTCTTGATCGCGATAACGAATAGCCAATCCTTTTAAGAAGTTACGCGCATATCGATCGCCACACGGTTTATAATTTCGATGGCCTTCTTTACGAAGAACAGCACTCAATTCGTTTTTAGAAATCGTTACCCCTGCATTTTCTAAAATATCGAGCATATCCTCACTTGTAAGAGATAACGCGATTTTAACTTTCTTTAGCAAAATATTATTGACATTCCGATGGCCTTCCTCTGACATAAGAAATGGCTGTGGAGCATTACTGGTATTCTCTGGTACTCCTCTTTTGGAGCTAATCAAACCATTTAAGAATGACTCTAACATCATGTTGTCAATTTCTTTTGCATATTCATTCATCTGCATTTCATCCATGCTATCCTCATTCGTTTTCGTCAGCATTTCTTTGACTTCTGCCCTGTTTGTCTTCAGTCCGCCTAACGCAAACATTTCTACCACTGCCGAATCTTTTAGATCCAGTGCATAGCGTAATCTGCTTAAAATATCATTATTATTCATATCATCACCTGTACCCTCTCTAGTCTATAGCTGTAATTCTTAGTATAGCCTGATTCGTTATAATTTGTCTTCATTCAGTCGACTGACGTTGGATCTGGTTCCTTTTCAATCGTTTGCATAAACTGATCGCCAAAATCACAAATCGATGTAACGACTGGTTCCAATAATAAGCCAATTTCACTTAATTTATACTCCACTTTTGGCGGCACAACGGGATAGACGTAGCGCGTAATAATTTTATCTTCTTCTAATTCACGTAACTGTCTGATCAGCATACGTTGATTGGCATCAGGAAGTTTTTTCTGTATTTCGCTTAGTCTCAATGGCGTTTCGTGCAGTAAGCACCAGATGATCGCAATTTTCCAACGTCCTCCTATGACGGACAATGCTAAATCCTTGCTTGTGAAGTACTGCTTATCTTTATAATGAATGATCATATTGCTTCACTTCTTTCTATACTATTCATGTTCATAGTGACAAAAGAGTCAGTATTGCATGGTGAATTATAATATGTAAAGATAGAAATGTAAACACTATAAAGCAAAAGAAAGAAGGGTTTCATTTGAAAAGTAGAGCAGCTGTAGCATTTAAACCTGGAGAACCACTTAAAATTGTAGAAATCGATGTAGAAGAACCAAAAGCTAATGAGGTATTAGTCAAAATTCTTTACACTTCTGTCTGTCATACAGACGCATATACATTATCTGGCGATGACGCAGAAGGAGTATTCCCTGCCGTGTTAGGTCATGAAGGCGCTGGTGTCGTAGTTTCAGTAGGTGAAGGAGTCACTTCCGTTAAACCTGGCGATCACGTAATTCCACTTTACACACCTGAATGCGGGAAATGTAAATTCTGTCTATCCGGTAAAACTAACCTATGCGGTGCAATTCGCGAAACACAAGGTAAAGGATTAATGCCTGACGGTACGACTCGCTTCTCTTACAATGGAGAACCTATTTATCACTACATGGGAACGAGCACATTTAGTGAGTATACTGTCGTGTCTGAGATCTCCTTAGTTAAAGTGGAAGACCACAACGTACCACTTGATAAAGTTTGTCTATTTGGATGTGGCGTCACTACGGGTATCGGGGCTGTTCATAAGACTGCGAAAGTAGAAGAAGGTGCAGTTACAGCAGTTTTCGGTCTCGGAGCTATTGGTTTGGCCGTTATCCAAGGACTAAAGCAAGCAAAAGCAAGCCGTATCATTGCAATCGATCTCAATGAAGATAAATTTGAACTAGCGAAGAAGATGGGCGCAACAGATTTCATCAACCCTTCTACATTCGATAAGCCCATTCAAGAAGTCATTGTAGACATGACGGATGGCGGCGTAGACTACAGTTTCGAGTGTATCGGTAATGTTGAAGTCATGAAAGCTGCTCTTGAATGCTGCCATAAAGGTTGGGGCGAGAGTGTCATCATTGGCGTTGCAGGTGCTGGTAAAGAAATTCATACCCGTCCATTCCAACTAGTTACAGGTCGCGTATGGCGCGGTTCTGCATTTGGCGGAGTAAAAGGCAGAACCGAATTGCCAGGGATGATTGATGACTACATGGACGGTGAAATTGATTTAGATTCATTCATTACACACCAACTAAACTTCACGGATATCAATGAAGCATTTGATTTACTGCATAAAGGTGAATCAATTCGATCAATACTAACATATGGAGAGTGAGATCATGAATGTAGAACGCGTTGAGCAAAGACGATCTTTTGGTGGGGAACAAAACAAGTACAACCATTATTCAGAAGTCCTCAAGTGTGATATGACATTTAGTATCTTCTTACCGTCAAATAAAGAACAAAAAGAACTACCGCTCATTTGGTTTTTATCGGGATTAACATGTACCGATGATAACTTCAGTCAAAAAAGTGGTTTCCAAAGCTTGGCTGAAAAACATCAAGCGGCAGTGATTATTCCAGATACATCACCGCGCGGAGAAGACGTAGCGAACGATGAAGCATTTGACCTTGGACAAGGTGCGAGCTTTTATCTAAACGCAACAGTAGAGCCATGGGCAAAGCATTATCAAATGTATTCATATATAACGCAGGAGCTTAGTGAAATTGCTGCTACTCTAGTGCCTAACTTCTCGGGTAAAGAAAGTATTATGGGTCACTCGATGGGTGGTTATGGTGCATTGATGATCGGAATGAAGAATGCAGATCGTTTCAAAGCGATTTCCGCGTTCTCTCCGATTTCAAGTCCGAGTGATGTTCCTTGGGGGATCAAAGCGTTTACGGCGTACCTAGGTGAAGACAAAACGACGTGGAAAGAGTGGGACACTGCTGAGCTAGTGAAGATAGCAGGTATTCCGCCAATCCTGATCACACAAGGAACTGCAGATGGCTTTTACCCGGAGCAGTTGAATGAGAAACCGTTCCTTGAAAATGCGAAGCAGCATAATCAAGCAGTGGAATATAACAAAGTAGAGGGCTATGACCATAGCTATTTCTTCATCTCTTCCTTCTTAGAGGAACACTTTGCTTTCCATATGCAGAACTTGGGATCACTTGAATAAATGTAGATAGTTGAAGTAGGATACTGCATGGGATTTCAATTCCAGGGAGGACGCTTTCCAGAGGGCGTGGTTTGAGCCATGCTTATGGGAATGCGTTTCCCTGCAGCATCTATCAACAGTGCCTGTCGCTATTTTATTTACCTACATTCCGAATGTCCACATTGCTTATAATGTGGATGTTTTTGTTTTTTAGAGTATATGAATTAAGATAGAAGGAACGTATTAAAATCTTTTACATAGGAGGGACAGTTACGATGGATCTAAAGAAAATGTTAGCCGATGAACGTGTGAAGCCGTATGTTCTAAAAGCTCGGTATGGTATTGAAAAAGAAGGCCAACGCGTGGATCTTGCGGGAAATTTAGCGACGACGGATCACCCTACAAGCATTGGAATGGCAGATGAACATCCGTATATTCAGCGCGACTTCTCGGAAACGCAAATGGAATTGATCACGCCTGTCCTGAACACACGGGACGAATTATTTAATTATTTATCGGCTATCCATGATGTGGCATACCGCTCCATGGGCAAAGGTGAAATGCTATGGCCTTTAAGCATGCCACCTGCACTTCCTGAAAAAGAGGAAGACATCATAATTGCGAAACTGGATAACTTTGAAAATGTTCTCTATCGACGCTCTTTGGCTAATTCATACGGTCGCCGGAAACAAATGATTTGTGGCATTCATTTTAACTTTGAATTCAGTGATGAATTGATCGAGAAACTATTTAATTTACAGTCCGAAATCGACAATTATCAATACTTCAAAACAAACATTTACTTAAAACTTACTAGAAATTATTTATACTACCGCTGGCTCGTGACGTACTTTTATGGTGCCTCCCCTACCAGTAATGAGAACTTCTACGGATGTGATGATCAGCCTAATGAACCGGTTAGAAGTATTCGAAGCAGCAGATTTGGCTATGTGAATCACGATGATGTGAAAGTTTCATTCAGCTCGATAGAGAGGTATATTGAAGATTTATCTTGTGTTGTAAATAGAGGTTTGCTTGTGGAAGAAAAAGAATTCTATACCGCTATGCGCTTACGTGGAAGCGAGCGCGTAGAGAAATTCTTGACCGAGGGCGTCCGTTATGTAGAATTACGAAATATTGATTTAAATCCTTTTGAGACGAATGGAATTAGTTATGAACAAGTGGAATTCCTGCACATTTTCTCACTGTATCTTCTGCAGAAAGATGAACATCCAGAAAGTGATGAGTATGGAAAAGTCGGCGATGCACGTAATGATGTAGTTGCCCTTGAGCATCCATTGTCACATACAGCGTTTGAAGCAGAAGCTTACGAGCTAGTTGAAGGTATGGAAAAGTTGGCTAAGGAATTGGACTTCCCTGTTTCTGACTCGTTATTTAGCAATTTGAGAGCTATGCTAGAAGATCCTTCGAAGACATTAGCTGGCAGACTGTATACGGATAGTAAAAAAAGTAGTCAAAGCCAGGTAGCTATAGAAATTGCAAAAGAAACCCACGCGAATCTATGGGAAAAACCGTATGAGTTAACGGGCTTTACCGATATGGAATTGTCTACGCAGATTCTCATGTTTGATGCATTTCAGCAAGGCATCAAAGTAGAAATTTTAGACCGTCAAGATCAGTTCTTAAAGCTGAAATTACGAGAACATGTAGAGTTCGTCAAGAACGGTAACATGACGAGTAAAGATACGTATGTCTCTACTTTAATTATGGAAAATAAAACGGTAACGAAGAAAATTCTTCACCAAGAAGGCTATCGTGTACCAGGCGGTGACGAGTTCAGTAATATTGAAGATGCATTGCGTGCCTTTGATATGTTTGCTAAGACACCTTTCGTTGTGAAGCCAAAAACAACGAACTATGGAATAGGCATATCCATCTTTAAAGATGGTGCCAGTTATGAGGACTATGAGAAAGCGATCACACTCGCATTCGACGAAGACTCGTCTGTCTTGGTAGAAGAGTTCCTAGACGGCACAGAGTACCGTTTCTTCGTATTACACGATAAAGTACTTGCGATCATGTTGCGCGTGCCTGCAAACGTCACAGGCGACGGCACACACACGATTAAGGAACTCGTTGAAGAAAAAAACCGAGATCCACTAAGAGGTACAGACCACCGCACGCCATTAGAACTTATTCAACTGGGCGAACTAGAGGTTCTTATGCTAAAAGGTCAAGGTTATCAACTAGATTCGATTCCCAAAGACGGCGAAATCGTCTACTTGCGTGAGAATTCCAACGTCAGTACTGGTGGAGACTCGATTGATGTCACTGATCAGTTTACCGACGATTATAAAAAGATTGCAGTAGATGCAGTAGCCGCTCTAGGCGCAAAAATTAGCGGTATCGATTTGATTATTGAGGACCTTGATGTGCCAGCAGCAAATCCAGGCGCCTATGGCATCATTGAAGCAAACTTTAACCCGTCGATGTATATGCATATTTACCCTTATAAAGGTGAATCACGTCGAGTGACGACGGATATTTTACATTACTTATTCCCTGAACTTCTATAAAGTATTTTTATGCAATTAGTAAAAGTGGTTGCATGGTAACTACGCATGAATAATAAAAATCTATGTTGCACCACTAAAACAAGCCTACCCAGTTTATATCTGGATAGGCTTGTTTATGCTTAATCAAGTTAGTAAATAAATTAAAATGGATTAGTCGCAATGAAACTTGCTGTTTTCACATAAACACGTCGATTTAATTTTAATTGATTTACAATAACTTCAGCAATGTCTTCCGATTGAATCAGTTTAGAGTCATCATTTTCTTTAATCAGATTTAAATCTAACGCTAAATCCGTCGCTACAGTACTTGGTGTTAGAGCCGAAACACGTATATTATTTCGACGTACTTCCTGTGCTAATGATTCCGTAAAGCCAATTACCGCAAACTTCGATGCACTGTACGCACTTGAAGTAGCCGCACCATTCAATCCATTTGTCGATGAAATATTAATGATGTCACCTGCATTTTTCTCGACTAACTGCGGTAATACGGCGCGTGTCACATAATATGTACCCATCAAGTTGACATCTACTATGCTCTTCCATTCCTCTGGGTCCATCTCCAAAACAGTACCGAATGAAGCAATGCCCGCATTATTAATTAAAATGTCAGCAGTTCCTAACTCTTGAGTTAATGATGCAATGGCTTCTTCAACTTGCTCTTTAGATGAAACATCAGCTGTTGCATAAGCGACTTTCACACCATAACTTTCAATATCAGCCGCTACTTCTTTTAAAGCAGATTCCGTTCTTGCAAGTAATCCAATATGGACTCCCTCTTTTGCTAAGTGAAGTGCCGTTGCTTTCCCTATTCCTCGTGCTGCGCCAGTAACAAATGCTATTTTTCCAGTTAATGATTGTGCCATTTTTAAAAGACCCCTTTCAAGCGTTATATGTTTTCTCTTTTAGTATAACCGTTGAAAAGATCCTTAGCGTGGATGGATGCTTGTATAGCTATTTTGTAAAGTTAACTACTATTCTACTCATAGTTCCTTTAGTCATTTTTAACGAAACAAAGAAGGCTCACTTCTATGGATTTTGTCAAGTGCGGAAGGGTAAACGTAAATAGAATCAAACTCATATCGGAAGAAGTTCTGATGAATATTATTTTTAATCATCTCTCTTATATATGCACCTATCCGAACTACAAAATTATTAAAGTGTTTATTTAACAGCTCAATTCCTTTATCCGTATCCTTTACTCTTTTTACATACAAAGAATCCCGTTTGATCCTGTACGGTTCAGGATCAAACGGGATTCCATTATTACAAACGACCAAGGTTCATTGTTTTAGATTATTCTCTTGTTCAAGGTCATTTGTTTTATGATGACTATCAAGAAGAATTTGTTTGATTTCTTGTATATCTCTTTTTACTTCTGAATTTTCTCTAAGTAGACGTTCCATTTGTTTCTCTCGCTCATGTTCATCATCCTGGCCCAAATAGCTTAGAATGACAGCAACGACAAGATTTAAGATGACTAAAGCACCTATAATGATAAAAGATACAAAATAAGCCCAAGCCCACGGAACCTCATTAATAATCGGTCGGGCAACTTGACTGGCCCATGATTCAAACGTTACAACCTGCAATAGTGTGAACAATGCTGTATGAAAACTACCGAAAAATTCATAGGGAAGCACTTCACTAAAAAATGTCGTTCCAATAATCGCATAAATAGAAAAAATTAAAAACGATAATCCTAAAATTCCTGTTAATGCAGGTAGGGATTTCATTAATGAGTCAATAATTTTTCGCAATGCTGGAATGGCCGGTATTAATCTAATTAAGCGCAACACTCTAATTAACCTTAGTATACTGACAAATGGTGTTGCGTAAAATATCAAACTCGCGACAACAATGATAAAATCAAATATGTTCCATCGATCTGAAAAATACCCTTTAAGTCCGTAGCCGACTAATTTTAATATTACCTCTAAGGCAAAGATCCACACAATGATTAGATCAAGAGCTAGTAATACGGAGTTTCCAGCAAAGTAAGTCTCACTAACGATAATTAGTCCATTTATCAGTATAAGACTAATAATAACTGGCTGAAAGTATTTGTGCATTACCAACTTAGTAATCAAGTCTCTTAAAGACCCTCTACCATTCCACTCTTTATTGTTTTTAAATTTTGTTTGCGGCAATCTAAATTTCCTTTCATTAATTAATTAAATCGTTACTAGTATAACAGGTTCTTGCGTAATTAATTTACTCTGGAAGATAATTTATTCAATAATTTTGATGACAAACTGATAAAGAGGACACAAAATGAGGCACGATGGAAACGGCAAACTAGATTCCGCTTATAAAAACCTCACCTACTTATGATAAGGCTCTCCCTTAATAATCCGAAATCCACGATAAATCTGCTCCACCAACACCAACTTCATCAACTGATGCGGAAATGTCATCTTAGAAAACGATAACTTCTCATTCGAACGCTGCAGCACACTACTATGTAAACCCAGTGATCCGCCAATAACAAACACAATCTTGCTTTTACCATATGTCATCAACGAATCGATACTAGCTGCAAATTCCTCAGAAGTTTTCATTTTCCCGTCGATTGCTAGTGCAATGACATGCGCGTCTGGTGCAATTTTCGCCAGAATTCGATCGGCTTCTTTCTTTTTAACGATTTCCATGTCGGCTTCGCTTAGTGTTTCAGGTGCTTTTTCGTCCGCCACTTCGATTAATTGCATTTTTGCATAGCTGTTCAGACGTTTTGTATACTCTTCTATTCCTTGTTTCAAATACTTCTCTTTTAACTTACCCACGGTCACAATTGATATATTCACAGTTTATCCACTCGCCCTCTAAATGTTATACACAATACTTATGCACATATCCACAACTCTATCTACATATTGTGTCCGATTATTTGTTCTGTACTACATGTCAATTTCTCTGATTAGTGTATCATACGAATGTGGATAACTTTTTATTCGTTTTGTAATTTGAATAGAATTATCTAATTCCCATAAAAAATGAAAATACTCCAACCTATTGACCTGTAAGGGATTAACACTTGTCACTTTAATTTTATTTAGTTTTTTCCGAGCATTTTCTTTTACACAATATTATACACATTATTTAGATTTTATCCACAATTGGATAACTTCATAAAAAAATCAGGCATCATAGCGCATTTTCGCTAGATGCCTGATGTGGGCGGAAAGTTGTTCACTATGTGGACAATGTACTTTTTCTTAGAATGTGTTTCCGTCTTTCAATACCATTTCCAAGTCTACTTTCTTTCCATCCCGATAGACTGTAATTTTCAATGAATCGCCAATTTCTTTTTTATTATACAAATACTTACGTAGACTGACCATATCTGTCACTTTCTCTTCATCCAACTGGACGATTATATCATACTTCTTCACGCCTGCTTCTAATGCGGATGAATTTGATATGACATCCGTAACGACGACGCCTTCCGTTACTTCTTCAGGCAAGTTCAACGTCTGTTGCTGTTGCTGAATGGGAATCTGTTGAAGATCAAGTAACGATACGCCCATTGTTGGACGATTTACTTGTCCTGTTTCTTCTAAGTGTTCAATAATTGGTAATGCAATATTGATTGGGATCGCCAATCCGATTCCTTCTACTGTTGCTTCAGAGATCTTCATGGAGTTGATCCCGATCAATTGACCTGCCATGTTGATTAATGCACCACCGGAGTTCCCGGGATTGATTGCTGCATCTGTCTGCAAGACGTCTGCTTGCCAATCGATATTCCCATCTTTGTTTAAGTCCATTGGTATGGAGCGATCTTTACCTGAAATTACACCTACTGTGACGGACCCTGCAAAGCCAAGTCCTAATGGGTTACCGATTGCAATAACTGATTCTCCACGTTTTAACGCATCTGAATCACCGAATTCTACCACTGTATCAACGTGTTCTGCATCAATTTCGACTACAGCCAAGTCCGTCCATAGGTCACTGCCGATTAATTTCCCTTCAACTTTAGTACCATCATCAAAACTAATTTCAAGTTGTTCGGAATTTTCTACGACGTGGTGATTGGTGACGATATATGCTTTGTCGCCTTCTTTTTTATATAGGACACCAGAACCTGATCCGGCTTCTTGAGTAGATGTTGTGGAAGACCAGAAGTCTTGGACTGTCTGGATATTTGTAATACCAACAACGGCATTTGCGACGTCACCTACAACATCGGTAATTTCGCTTGAGATATCCATTGATACTTGGGCATGTTCCGAGTTGGTTTTGTCTTCTGGTTGTTTAGGTGTTGCAACATCGTCATTACTTGATGAGCCAGTTGCGTACATCATGACTAAAAATACGATTAAACCACCCAACAATGCGCCAAGTAAGCCGGGCCAAAAACTACCTCTACGTTTTGTGTTTCGTTTTGGTTCTACCGGCGGAATTGGTTGTTGCCATTCCGTTTCTTCTTTTCTTTCTTCTCTTCTTTCATCATCCATTCGCATTTCCTCCTTATTAGAAAGTAATCCTACATGTACTGTACCCCAATAACTCTTTGAAAATGCAAAAAGCCTCACTAATTTAGCAAGGCTTTTCGCAAGTACTTCAGACTAGCACAAGCTCTGTAGATTCTGATGCATCCGTATCATGCAAATGAACAAATTCTCCTGCACGAATACCGCAATCTTCGAGGGTTTGTGCTACGCTCATGCGCGCCAAGTCTTTCATATTATTATCTAAGCTAAGATGGGCTAAATAAATATGAGCTTCTTTTTGAGCTACTACTTCACTCATTGCGACGGCTGCATCTTCGTTCGATACGTGGCCCACGTCACTTAGTATACGACGTTTGATGGACCATGGATAACGTCCCATTTGTAGCATGCTAACGTCGTGATTGCTTTCGAATACAAAGCTGTCAGCTCCGTGGATATGACCCTTCATACGGTCACTGACGTAGCCTGTGTCCGTAATAATCGCCAGTTTACGGTCACCTTCATTGAATGTATAGAACATTGGGTCTGCTGCGTCATGGGATACAGCAAATGACTGGATATCCAGTGATCCAAATGTTTTCACCGTTTCCATGTCGAAGTGGAAACGCTGATCAACGGGAATCTCTCCTACAAGTCCGTCCATCGCCTGCCACGTTTTGGCGTTGGCATAGATGGGTGTTTTATACTTCCGGGCCAGTACACCGATCCCTTTAATATGATCACTGTGTTCATGTGTGACGAAAATGCCGTCAATTTGTTTCATTGAGCGATTGATCGATCCGAGCAAACCTTCAATTTTCTTACCGCTCATGCCGGCATCTACGAGAAAAGCATGCTCATCTGTCTCTATATATAGCGAGTTGCCTGTACTGCCACTCGCCAAAATGCTAAATCGCATGTGGAAAACTCCTATTCTATTGGTTCTTCTAATATATCCGATTGGAACTCGATGATTTTTCCTTCAATCGCATTGATGAAGTAATGTTCTATCGTTCCATCCTTCAATTTTACCTGAACATTCCACGTCGGTGCAAATACTTGAGTTTCTGTCAGCTGAACGAGTGTTGAATAACCTGATTTCACCTGCATGACAGTAGAACCCGATTTCAAATAACCTCGTGTAACAAGTGAAGAGACTGCGTCGTCTTGCGAAAGTAAGTCTTTCTTATGATTAAAGCTTAAGAACTCATCGAGCATACTTTGTTCGTAATGCGTAACTTCTCCATCCTCGTTCCAGTGCAAGATCAGCATGGCGTTGGAACTATAGAAGATGGTTTCATTTTTTACTCTTTGGAAAAATACAGCGCTCTGCTCATCTTCGTCCACATCCCAAAGCACGTAATCTTCACCATTGAGCACATACTTCTTTAAGAACTCGTCAAAATTATATTCGTCTTTTCCATCAATTACTTTTACAGCCTTTTTCATATGGGACAGTAATCGTGATTGTTCGATCAAAACAAATGATTGGTCACTTAACTCATCCAACTTTTCATTGGAAAAGGTGGCAATATGAGCTGACAAATATGAAACATCTTTTTTATTAAAAGGAATGGGCTCATACGTAATATTCTCTAGCGCCAATGTTTCTTCCACGGATGCTTTCCCGAGAATCTGCATATTTCCGACACCCATTTGCCTATCTAAATAGAGCCAATACAAGAAGACATTTAGAATGGAAAAGACGATGATGAAGATCGTTTTGGTTCTATTCCAATCCAATCTTGTCACCTCCTTGCAATTCTTCTGGAGCGAAGCGTAACCAGTTACCTTTAATAAGGTAATACCAGCAAGGTTGCAAAATAATTAATTTGCGTTCCACATCACGGATCATATAATATCCCGGAGTGATTTCCTCTATCAAATCGAAGTCTAACTCTTCTGATTCACGTAAAGCCTCCGCCACTTCCACTCCTGAAGGCAACGTTTCTTCTACTGGTTCAATATTCACATCCAATGTGTAATACGGACGTATATATTTGAATACGCGTTGATTTCCCCACGTCTCCGTTATTTCACTAGTACCTGATTGATCACTAAAGACGGGCAAGCCATCGACATATAGTTGGAACCGAACATAACGAGATATCGGATTCATATAAGCGTAGCGGTACTCATCCGTCCAGCCGCCATGCTCATTGATAAAATCAATAGTATTTAACAATAATTCTGATGGTATTGCTATCTCCTGACTTTCCACTGCAGGCATGACATAATTCAACCTTTTAATCTCGGTATCGACATTCATGAAAGCATGGTCGTCTCCATATTCTTCATGCGTTGAATCCACTAGATTACGTCGTACGGCATTCGGATCACTGAACAACGCATCACGGAAGCGTAATGGATTGATTTCTTCCTGATAATACGTATTACGCATAACAGTTATAGGATCTTTTGGTACGGCAAGAAATGGTGCATTGCCACGATCGATTTCCGCATACTCGTCGAATGATTGACCGACATCTACTACGTTGCGCAGAAAACTTGTTTTATTCGGTAATGTCACTTGCATCTGGTAATGTAGGCCGCTCATTTCACTCAGTAAATGAATGACTGGCGCTTGTGTGGATTGACCCCAGTCAATGACTAGACGATTAAAAGTGGCTTCCGGAATATTCACGTCGTCGACTAGTAATACATTGTCATAAACGAGCATAGGTACTTCCCCAGTAAAGTAGAATGTCATTTGGCTTGGTTGCCGTAAGATTTTTGCAATATCAAACTTATTCATGTCTTGACTTACCAAATGTAGATCAGATAAATCCCAAGTATTCATTTCTGTCAGAATCCTATCGACCTTTTCAGTATCCGTAGAGCCCAGTACCTGATCTTTTAAATTAGTAATAATTTTATACGGCTTAATGATTTCATCGATTGCTTTCTTTTCAGAAATAGAAATATCGACAGTCTGTAGTTGTTCCATTGGTTCGTAATTCGGCGAATAGTTCCAAACCGCTAATGTGAATAGCACACTCAGCGAGACGAGCAACAACAATACGATGGATTTAATTGTTTCAATATATTTCAATCCCACTCACCGTCCTCTTGTTGTTCAAATGGTAGCTTGAAGAAGATTGTCGTTCCTGTTCCTTCTTCACTCTGTGCCCATATCTCTCCTTTATGCGCTACAATCATTTCTTTAGCAATTGCGAGGCCGAGGCCGGTACCACCGAGGGCACGAGAACGGGCTCTGTCTGCACGATAGAAACGATCGAATATTCGATTGACATTGGATTTTGGAATACCCATCCCATCGTCGGAAATCATCACTTTAATATAATCACCTGAAACTGTTACACCGAAGCGAATTTCTCCGCCATCCGGTGAATACTTTAAGGCGTTGGAAATAATATTGTCTAGTACTTGCGTGAGTTTGTCGGTATCGATCTCCACGAATAGACTGCTTGAATACAAATTTCGTGTGAAGCGTACATTTTGCGACTTTGAAAATTCAAAGCGCTCGATAACTGCATTGAAGAACCGGTTAAATTCTACCCATTCCTTATTTAATTCATATTCTTTGCTGTCCATACGTGAAAGTTTCAGTAAGTCATTCACGAGACGAATCATTCGCTCGGTTTCATTTTGCGTAACATGTAAGAAATTTGGAGCAATATCTTCATTCCGCCAAGCCCCTTCTGCCAATGCATCGAGATAACTGCGCATCGTAGTGAGCGGTGTACGCAATTCATGTGAAACATTCGATACGAACTCTCGACGTTCCATATCAATCTTTTCTTGCTCCGTATTGTCATGTAATACAACGATCAAGCCTTTTACGAAGCCTGTTTCACGCTGGGTAACGGAAATTGTAGCACGTAAAATATATGCTTGATCTTCTGTACTGAAGTCCAGTGGTATCGATTCTTTCATTTGGATTAGTTCTTCAAACGTATATTCATCGTCTATACCCAGAATACTGGCGATAGGTCGATTAATGACGAGGTCGTTTGTTACACCGAGCATTTGTAGGGCAGAGTCGTTAATTAAGCTAACTCGTCCTTTTCGGTCAGTCGAAATGACACCGTCCGTCATATTTTCTAGAACTGAGGCCAACTTTCGCCTTTCACTCTCAGTAGTGGACTGAGATTCTTGCAGCTGGTTGGTTAAGTGATTGAATGCGATGGCCAGCTGACCCATCTCATCTGTTCCGTACACTTTAACCTTTCGGGTGAAGTTCCCTTTTGCCATCGCCTGTGCTTGTCGCCGCATGTCTGAAATTGGCCGGGTAAATGCCCTGGCAATGAAAATTCCAACTATTATTGTAATGGTTAGGGAGACAGCCGCCGCCCCTGCCAATATTCGATTAATTTCTTCAATTTGCTGGAAAACGGATTCAATATTGGCTTCTACATAGAGCGATCCTATAATTTCATTGCCGTTAAAAATCGGTTTGGCTAAGGAAAGCACACGATTATGAGATTGCGGATCAATCGTCACGACATCTTTCATCGCTTTTGATGTAATAGACTTTCGCACATTATCATTGGTCGAATGTTGACCTACCCTCATCTGATTATCAAATGAAGATGTAGCCAAAATACGATATTTAGAATTTATAACCCGTATTTCAATAATGTCGTCTGAAGTGAACTCGAACAAGACATTTTTTAAGCTTTGTTCCAGCGTGGGATCACTGTCTTTACGTTTTTTTAATACTTCTTCCCGTACACTGAACTCGACTAAATTCATTCGGTCTACAATCGAACTCGTAAAGTTATCTTTTAATGTTTGTTCCAGTTCACGAGCAAAATACAGCCCAATAATCTGCATGGACACAAGTATAAGCAAGACATAGATCAAGACAAACTTGACTTGAATCGACCGGAAAAAACCTACCTTATGCATAGTGGCCTACTCCTGTTCCGGATCCCGCAAGTAATAACCTACGCCACGTCTTGTGACGATCCAGCTCGGATGGCTCGGCGTGTCTTCAATCTTTTCACGAAGACGTCGAATCGTTACATCGACTGTTCGTACATCACCAAAATAATCATAGCCCCATACAGTTTGCAGCAAATGCTCACGTGTCATCACCTGACCGATATGTTTTGCTAGGTAATACAGTAGTTCGAATTCACGATGCGTCAGTTCAATTGTAACTCCACGCTTTTGAACATAGTAAGCATCGGGTTGAATAACTAGTTGTCCGACCGTAATATCATTCGTTTCTTCTTCCTGATCTTCCGCTATAGTTCTCGCGTGACGACGCAGATTGGCTTTGACCCGGGCAATTAATTCTCTTGTTCCAAATGGCTTTGTAACATAATCATCTGCGCCAAGTTCAAGCCCTAAGACCTTATCAATTTCTGAATCTTTCGCTGTCAGCATAATAATGGGGAAATCGTACTTTTTTCGTACTTCTCTACAGACTTCCATACCGTCGCGTTTAGGAAGCATGATATCAAGAAGCATGATGTCCGGCTGAATTTCTTCTACACGGTTGATTGCATCTTCACCGTCGTATGCGCAAAAGACGTTGAAGCCCTCCTTTTTCAAATTAAATTCTATGATGTCTGCGATGGGTTTCTCATCGTCTACAATAAATACAGTTTTATTTTGCATGTTTTGTTCCTTTCTCACCATAATTGGCGATCAAATTTTTAAGCTATGTTCTTGTTCCACGACTAAATTTGGCAATGTAAACTTGTGTGGTACATAAAACGCTAATCTAAATTTTCTATGGTCACAGCCTGATTCTAAAGCTGAAATATATTATTCCATATCTTCTAACTCTATCACGATTTGTGTAAAATCGCACTTTTTCAGGCGGGGATCACTTGCGTGGAACAATGAAAAAACAGCGCGTCCTCTTCTACAATCACAGAAGAAAGGCGCGCTGTTTTATTCGTAAGACGGAGGGGATTCGTGCTGGCTCCAGTCGATATTGAGGAATTTGTTGTATTCTTTTGCAAATGCCAAGGTTACGGTACCGGTTGGGCCGTTACGTTGCTTGGCAATAATGATCTCAATCATGTTTTGCATTTCAGTTTCTTTGTCGTAGTAATCTTCCCGATAGAGGAAGGAAACGATATCGGCGTCTTGCTCAATACTCCCTGATTCCCGAAGATCGGACATCATTGGGCGCTTATCTTGTCGTTGCTCTACGCCACGTGAAAGCTGGGATAGTGCAATGACTGGTATTTTTAATTCACGCGCCAAGGCTTTTAGTGATCGAGAGATCTCAGATACTTCTTGCTGACGGTTATCACTGCCGCGTCCGCTTCCCATGATTAGCTGCAAATAGTCAATCATGATCATTCCAAGACCATGTTCTTGTTGAAGTCGTCTGCATTTTGAACGTATTTCATTGATACGAATACCTGGACTGTCATCGATGAAGATTCCCGCATTTGATAACGAGCCCATCGCCATCGTCAGCTTGCGCCAATCGTCCGCTTCAAGATTCCCTGTACGTAGCACTTGCGCATCAATATTCCCTTCCGCACAGAGCATACGCATGACAAGTTGTTCTGCACCCATCTCGAGACTAAAAATCGCAACATTTTCATCTGTCTTCGTTGCCACGTTTTGCGCTACGTTTAATGCAAATGCAGTCTTACCGACAGAAGGACGAGCCGCCACAATAATCAAATCATTACGTTGGAAGCCTGCCGTGATCTGATCCAAGTCACGGAACCCGGTAGGTATACCTGTTACATCACCTTTACGTGTATGCAATAATTCAATATTGTCATACGTCTCCACTAATACATCTTTAATATGACGGAAGTCACCAGCATTTTTTCGATTGGATACTTCCATCATCTTTTTTTCGGCTTCACCAAGTAAGGCTTCTACTTCATCTTCTCGTGTGTAGCCGTCTTCCACAATGTCAGTTGCAACGCGGATCAATCTGCGCAATAAAGCTTTTTCTTCTACGATATTTGCGTAATAAACAATGTTTGCAGCAGTTGGTACCGCGTTGGCAAGCTCTGTGATATACGAAATGCCCCCGACGTCTTCAAGCTCATTTTTCACTTTGAGCTCTTCGGCGATGGTTACCAAATCGACTGGCTGACCTCTGTCATTTAGTACAAGCATGGTTTCGAAAATCTTTTTATGTGCGACCCGATAGAAATCTTCCGGCAACAATATTTCAGATGCGGTAATCAGTGCTTGTGGTTCTAAAAATATTGCACCAAGGACCGACTGCTCTGCTTCGTTGTTATGCGGAGGTGTGCGCTCGATCATCTGGTTCAAGCTATTATCTCCTTATCATTCTTCTGTAACATGCACTTTAAGTGTAGCTGTTACATCAGGGTGTAATTTGATCGGAACATTTGTAAAACCAAGTGCACGAATTGGCTCTGGTAATTCCATCTTGCGACGATCTACTTTAATTTTATTTTGCTTTTCTAGTGCTTGTCCGATTTGCTTGGACGTAATAGAACCAAAGAGACGGCCGTCTTCACCAGTTTTCGCTTGTAGCTCTACAGTCAACTTTTCAACTTGCTCTTTTAATTCTTTCGCTTCTGCCAATTCTGCAGCCGCATCTTTCTTCTGGCGTTCCTTCTGACCTTGCAACTTACTTAAATTACCTGGAGTTGCTTCAACTGCTACATTGTTTTTCAACAAATAGTTTTGTGCATATCCAGTTGAAACCTCTTTTACTTCACCTTTTTTGCCTTTACCTTTGACATCCTTTAAAAAAATAACTTTCATCCTTCATTTCCCCTCTCTACATATTGATCTAGTACGTCCTTTAACATCGTGATTGCTTCATCCATCGTATCAACCTGTAATTGGCAAGCGGAATTTGTTAAATGACCGCCACCGCCCAACTCTTCCATAACGACTTGAACATTCAATTCGCCCAGTGAGCGGGCGCTAATACCCATTTTTCCATCATCACGCTTTGCGACGACGAATGAAGCGGAAATACCTTGCATCGTCAGCAGGATATCAGCTGTCTGCGCGATCAGCACAGAGCTGTGAACTACTTCATCCTGCCCTCTTGCAATCGCAATATCGCCATTGCCCACAAATTCTACAGTCTCAATTAGTTTTGAACGTTCAATATATGTCGTAATATCTTCTTTCAACAAACGCTGCACTAGCACGGTATCGGCGCCATTCGTTCGCAAATAGGAAGCCGCTTCGAATGTACGAGAACCTGTCCTGAGTGTAAAGCTTTTCGTATCTACTACAATACCTGCTAGCATCGCCGTCGATTCCAGCATGGTCAGCTTCTCGTTCTTTGGCTGATACTCCAGTAATTCCGTTACCAGTTCCGCCGTCGAAGATGCATATGGTTCCATGTAGACAAGCACAGTATTATTAATGAACTCTTCTCCCCGTCTATGGTGGTCAATTAATACAACCTTCGGTGCCTTGTCCAACACGCGCTCATCTATAACCATGCTCGGCTTATGCGTATCTACAATCACGACCAATGAACGCTCCGTCATCAATTCCAACGCTTCTTCAGGCATCAGCATGTGATCATATAATTCTTCATCTTGCTGCACTTCATCCATCAAACGGCTGACACTAGCATCGAGCTGATCAAAATTAACGACGACATAGCCTTCAACACCATTCATTCTTGCCATTTTACGTACACCAATCGATGCACCAATCGCATCCATGTCAGGCATTTTGTGACCCATGACGAACACGCGGTCACTATCTTGGATTAAGTCACGCAACGCGTGTGAAATGACTCGTGCACGCACCCGTGTACGTTTTTCAACAGGATTTGTCTTACCACCGTAGAATTTCAGCTTCCCATCATGGTGTTTGATCGCTACTTGATCACCGCCACGTCCGAGAACTAAATCCAAGCTCGACTGTGCTAGCTCACCAAGCTCTGTAAGCGATGTAGTACCTGTCCCTACCCCAATGCTCAATGTAAGTGATACGCTGTGTTTAGATGTGTTCTCGCGGATCGTATCGAGCAATGCAAACTTAGTCTTCTCCAATAATGCCAGTGTACCTTCATTGAAAACGGCCAAGAAACGCTCAGAAGAAATTCGTTTTACAAAGATCCCATATTCATCTGCCCATTGATTGACCAATGAGGTAACAAGTGAGTTCATCTGGCTTCGTGTCTGATCGTCCATTGTCTGGGATAGCTCGTCATAGTTATCGACCAATAAAATCCCAATCGTCGTTCGATCAGCGTAGTAAAGGGATTGCATCTTTATACGTTCTGTTACGTCAAATAAATAGATCAACTTCTCTTCTGGTTTGTAGTACACACGATACGAGCGATCATTCAATACAATGACATCTTGCTCACTGTCTTCTCTAATTACTTGACGAAATGCTTCACTCATTTCGTAGAGCTGTGACCCAATCCAAGTCTTGTCAGGATAAATCGTGCTTACGAATGGATTGATCCATTCAATTAACTGCTTATCATTCAGCAAGATAATCCCAATTGGTAATTCCAGTAGCGCTTCTTCTCCAACCCTTTTCATTCGATAGGATAGGGTTTCAATATATTTCTCTGTTTCCAAGTAGTTATCATTCTCTACTTTCCAAGCGATGCCTAGTGCAAGCGCATAAGCGACGGCAAAAAGCAGTCCAACCCAAAAGTTCAATAGCATTAGTAGTACGGAACCTACCGCTCCAAGTAGAGACAAGACTGCTAATGGAATTCGTATCTTTCGTTTTTTATAAAATAAATTCAATGTCTCATCTCCTACGCTCTCTTGTCTTTATCTATCCATGTACGAATGTTAATGGCGATATCCAAAACACCCAGCATTACGGTAAAGGGACTGAGGAACATGGCGAATAATGTAGCTAGCACGTTGACGATCATTGGAAGCTTCATCTTGCGCAATGCATAATAAATTAACGCCAAACCTTGTAAGAAGAATAAGAATCTAAAGATGAGAATGGCATTTGCCTCCATTAGATAAAACGTTGTGCCCTGTTCCGGCTGCGATAAAATAGATATCAACAGCAATGCCAGATAGGCTAATACCGTTGCAAACGGAAGACGCATAGTAAGAAAGGAAGCAAACTTGGGAACTTCAAATCGCAAACGTGTTGCGACCGCCAAAATGGGCATAACGAACAGGTAGGCTGTTACAAAAACAGATAAGATGAACAGGGAAGGCACAATGGTTTGGTAATACGTAAATGCCTCTGCCACGGTTCGTTCTATGTCTCTTGTTGAATTTCCCATTCCTGTTAGAATCACAAGTGCTTCTTGCTGTATAGCTGAAAATTGTTGCATCAACTGTTCAATCGGATTAATTTTCATGAACCACACAGTACCAAGATACAATAGACTCAATGAAATGAGCAATGTGACACCTGTTGCCATATATACATAAAGTTTCGTCTTGCCAGTTCGTACAGTATCACCGATAACGAATCCCACTGCACTCAATACAACCGCTGCTGGGATGGATAGCAGACCGCCAATCAATAAAGTGATTAGCCATGTACACATCGCGACCATCAGTGTAGAGATCCGGTCATAACGTAAACGATAAATTGTAATGGGCAATGGAACGAGCAACAATGTCAATAAGCCGAGTAATGGTACGTATAAAGTCATTGCCAGTAATATGGCGAAGAGTGCGACCATCATGGCACCGTACGTAATTCTACTTGCTTGATCTTGCATATCTACGCCTCAATTCATTCACTGCTTCTTTTGCCGCCTATCGTTAATAAGGAGACAAAGTGTTGTATACCTTAATTCATATAAAGCTACAATCATCCTTCTAATTGTATCACGATTCGACGTGAAATCAAAAATACAGGCAGTTACAGTTCCCAGTAAAGTGGATACGCAACATGCCCACAAATATCAGGTTTTCGATACAAATAAAAAACCGCCACTGACTGATTAATTCAGTCAGTGGCGGTTTATATATTACCGCTCTTCAGATACGAACGGAAGAAGTGCCATGATGCGTGCACGTTTGATTGCGACCGTCAATTTACGTTGGTATTTAGCGCTTGTACCCGTAACTCGACGAGGCAACATCTTTCCGCGCTCAGAGATAAACTTCTTCAACAAATCTACATCTTTATAGTCGATGTGAGTAATGTGGTTAGAAGTGAAATAGCAAACCTTACGGCGTTTGCGACCTCCACGACGTGGTGCCATAATTGTTGTCCTCCTTCCTATTTACGTATCAAGTGAACCGTTCGATCAGAATGGCAAGTCGTCATCTGTTACTTCAATCGGACCGCCGCCTGGCTGGAATGGATCATTATCGACACGTGTCATATTTTGCTGATTCGGTTGGTAGGATTGCTGGTTATTGTATCCTTGTCCCTGGTTTTGAGAAGGTGCATTATAAGAAGGCGCTCCACCACCATAAGATGGTGTTTGCTGACGTTCTGTATTAGCATTTCTTGGTTCCAGGAATTGAGTACTATCCGCAACAACTTCTGTCGTGTAAACACGCTTACCGTCTTGGCCTTCGAAGCTGCCCGTCTGTATACGACCATCCACTCCGGCTAGACTTCCTTTTCGTAAATAATTCGCGATATTCTCAGCCTGTTTACGCCAAGCTACACACGTGATGAAATCCGCTTCCCGTTCTCCCTGGGCATTAGCGAACGCACGGTTCACTGCCAGTGTAAAACGTGTTACTGCAATTCCAGTTTGTGTATATTTCAGCTCAGGATCTTTTGTTAATCGGCCAACTAAAACGACACGGTTTATCATTCAGAATCAAACCTCCCTCATCATAAATTTAATAAATTTTATATCAGATTACGCATCTACACGAATTGTCATATGACGAATGATACCTTCGTTGATGTTCGCTAGACGTGTAAATTCATCGATTGCTTCAGCACCAGCGTTAGCAGTTACTAATTGGTAGTAGCCTTCACGTAAGTCGTCGATTTCGTAAGCAAGACGACGCTTGCCCCACTCTTTCGACTCGATGATTTCCGCTCCGTTTGAAGTTAGGACAGTATCAAAGCGTTCAATCAACGCCTTTTTCGCGTCATCTTCAAGAGTTGGGCGCATAATGTACATAATTTCGTACTTTCTCATCAATAGTCACCTCCTTATGGACTTGGGCCCTACTTTTACAAGTGGGCAAGGAGTAAGTAAATTTAATATTACTCACATCAGTACATACTATCACATCACAATTGGAATATCAACCTTCAATATACTATACTGAATGAATTAAGGAGTGATTTCACATGGAAGAACAACAGCCTGTAATTGTAGAGCTCAATTTACAGAAAATAGCGAAGCAAAGTCTATGGCTCACTTTCTTACCGCTTATAGCACTTTTAATAATTCGTGGTCTGTTACAAGGTGGACTCTTTATGTCATTTTCAGTGTGGTATGTTGTTTATGCTTTGGTTGGATATATTTTATTAATTGTTATACATGAGTTTTTTCATTTGCTAGGTTTTCGTATGTTTTGTCATGTGCCGTGGAAGAACATGGCGTATGGTGTCAATTTGAAGATGGGTGTTGCGTACGCTACCGCCGATCAGTTGATGGACAATAAGGGTATTCGCAAAGCGTTATTGCTGCCCTTTTGGATGACAGGTGTGTTGCCTGCCGTTCTTGCGTTGTATTTCAATGATGGTGTGTTGTTACTGTTAGGTGCGATGCTGATTGGCGGTGCGGCTGGAGATTTTGCTATGTATAAGGAGTTAAAGAAGTTTCCGGATGATGCAATGGTGAAGGATGATCCCGAGTTGCCTAAGTTGTATATTTATCCTGCTGAATGAAGTGGTTAGGCTTGCAATGGGATAGGTATGGGGATTTGCGCTTCGGAGGGGACGCTTTCCGAATAAGCGTTAGACACGCCTATCGGAAAGTGTACCCGGCTGGAGTTGCACCCCCCTTGTACTCACTATATTACTAAGTCTTACATCGCCTTTGCAGGTCTTAAACTAAAACCATTTAAAACATAAAAAAGCTGATTCTCACTTGGAGGATCAGCTTTTTGTATTATACGTTGAAACGGAATAGCATGACGTCGCCGTCTTTAACGACGTATTCTTTACCTTCCAAACGAACTTTACCCGCTTCTTTTGCTGCTGTCATGGAACCGTGCTCGACCAAGTCATCGTATGCTACTGTCTCTGCACGGATGAATCCGCGTTCGAAGTCAGTATGGATTACTCCAGCACATTGTGGTGCTTTCATGCCCTTACGGAACGTCCATGCACGAACTTCTTGTACGCCCGCTGTGAAGTATGTAGCAAATCCAAGTAGGTTGTACGTCGCTTTAATCAACTGATCAAGACCGGATTCTTTAATGCCAAGCTCTTCAAGGAACATTTCTTTCTCTTCATCTTCAAGCTCAGCCATCTCTTCTTCAATCTTTGCACAAACTACGATTACTTCTGCATTGTCCTTCTCTGCAAAGTCACGAACTTGTTGTACATAGGGGTTATTATCTGCGTCTGCAATTTCATCTTCTGAAACGTTTGCTACATATAACATTGGTTTGATCGTCAGTAAGTGCATGCCTTTGACGACTTGTAGCTCATCATCTGTCAATTCAACAGAACGCGCTGCCATGGCATTTTCAAATGCATCACGTAATTTCAGTAGAATGGGCTCTTCTGCCATTGCTTCCTTATCTTTTTGCTTCGCCATTTTGGAAACGCGAGCCAAACGCTTATCTACACTTTCCATATCCGCTAAAATCAATTCCAAATTAATGACTTCAATATCATCGATTGGATTTACTTTCCCTGACACGTGTGTAATGTTTTCATCCACGAAACAACGAACTACCTGACAAATTGCGTCTACTTCACGAATATGTGAAAGGAACTTGTTGCCTAGACCTTCGCCTTTACTTGCACCTTCTACAATCCCTGCAATATCAGTGAATTCAAATGCAGTTGGCACGGTCTTTTTCGGTGTGACGAGCTCAGTCAATTTGTCTAAACGCTCATCTGGTACTTCAACTATTCCTACGTTCGGGTCAATCGTACAGAACGGATAGTTCGCCGCCTCTGCTCCTGCTTTTGTTATTGCATTAAATAATGTTGATTTCCCCACGTTCGGAAGACCTACAATCCCAGCTGTTAACGCCATTATTCCCACACCTTTCTTATCTATCCAAAGCTTACATTATTCGTTAGTCAACCACTTCATTATAAGGACAATACGGTAGATTGTCCATGTGTTCTCAAGACTCGTTCTTCACTAGAATCTTTTTCATCTTCTTAGAAAATTCATTACGCGGAATCATGACACTGTGTCCACAGCCTTCACATTTAATTCGAATATCAGCGCCCATTCGGATGATTTTCCAAGCATTTGTGCCACAAGGGTGCTGTTTTTTCATCTCCACTACGTCATGCAAATTAAACTCTTTGTCCGCCATCATCTGAATCCCCTTCCTTATGTTCTTCACGTATCACCATTCGTGGATAAGGCATTTCAATTCCATTCACATCCATGAATTTTTTTAAGTCTTGTCGTAATTTACGACCTACACTAAAGTTAGCAACCGGTTCAGTTTCTGCGGCAATGCGTAGCAAGATTCTTGACGGTTCGATACTTTGTACACCCAACACTTCCGGTACTCCAATAACTTCTGAATAGCGTTCTCTCGGTAACTTCCCAAGGAATCCCTTGATTAATTCCTCTGCGTGGTCAATATCCGTTTCGTAAGATAGAGCTAAATCAAGCAAAACCATGGAATTCGTGACAGAGTAATTGATGACTTCACCTATTTGACCGTTAGGTACTGTATACAACTCGCCGCCGTACAATGCGATTTTCGTTGTGCGAAGCCCGATTTCCATAACCGTTCCTTCACCCGAATTAATACGCACATAATCCCCGACTCCAAACTGATCTTCAAAAATGATGAAAAACCCAGAAATGACGTCCTTCACTAAACTCTGGGCTCCAAAACCGACAGCTAGACCTAGCACACCCGCACCTGCAAGAAGGCCTTTTACATCTATTTCAAACTCTGTCAAAACTGCTAGTATAGCGGAAAAATAGACGATATACTTCAATGCATTTTCCAAAAGCTTAATCATAGTCTTCTCACGTCGTTCTGTTTTACGCATCGGACTTTTTAGCTTAATGGCAAAAAATCGGCGAATCAATACTTGTCCGGCTTTTACGACGATACCTGCCACGACAATTATTAAAATGATGCGAATAGCAAAGAATCCGGTACCGAGCCAAAATTCCGCGTCAAATAGAGTTTCTTTTACCTGTTGAACTGCTTCGTCTAGAACTTCTAGGTTTTCTTTCACTTCTTCTTTTGTAGCAGAAGTTGATGCCATTGA
Source organism: Sporosarcina ureae DSM 2281 (assembly GCF_000425545.1). Taxonomy (GTDB): domain Bacteria; phylum Bacillota; class Bacilli; order Bacillales_A; family Planococcaceae; genus Sporosarcina; species Sporosarcina ureae. The sequence goes on from NZ_AUDQ01000011.1 coordinate 96,226, forward strand.
AAGAAATCCTCCTTTCGTATAAACCCTTACCCCTCAGGATATACTGCACAGCAATACGTGCGCAGTATAAATTTCAGCGTAAATATATCACAAAGGACTGGTGTCTCCCTATGTATACAGCCGAACCCTCTTCTTATCATTACCGTATTTCTAGTAAAGAAACCGGTGTCGTGTGGAAATTAAGTTCTTATTTCATGCAACATATCCCTTTTAAACAACAACCAATTATTTTTTATTGCATCGGAACCGATCGTTCTACTGGCGACTCACTCGGTCCTTTGACGGGCTCCTACTTGTCGGAGCTAAGTCTATTCCCTTATACAGTAGTCGGCACGTTACAAGAGCCGCTGCACGCTCTTAATCTACAACAACGGATTGAACTCACGAAATCATTATATCCCGATGCATTTGTAGTGGCGATCGATGCCTGCCTGAGTAAAAAGGACGCAGTTGGTGACCTATTGTTTCATAGCGGTCCGATTGCACCAGGTAAAGCAGTAGGTAAAGAACTCCCCCTAGTTGGTGATGTATCTGTCAAAGGAATCGTCAATGTCGGCGGCTTCATGGAGCAAGCCGTTTTACAAAGCACTCGTCTTCATCTACCGTTCGAAATGAGTCGTATGATTGGTAGAGCCTTACAATTAGCACATCATCGTCAGCCTTCAAAAAGCATATACAATCGTTACGATGACCGCAACTACCGCAATACCTGGGATAAAATTGGCTACCCGTATTTTCGTCAAGCCGATTAGATTTAATCCGATTGCCGCAATCATCAAGCCGCCTGTAGCTGTCATTTCAGAAATGAACAACTTCATTAATTCATCTGGGACAAACCGACTGAGGATGGTGGCAAGAAAGGTTATACTTCCTTGGTAAATCAGTAGAGGGATAGCTGCAAACGCTACACCAATGCCTAATGTAGAACTAAAGATAATTGAAGTGAAACCATCTAATATCCCTTTCATTATTAAAACGTTGTGGTCGTTGCGGAGACCACTATCAATAGCACCGATAATTGCCATGGATCCTACGCAAAAAAACAACGTAGCTGTAACGAATCCTTGCGCAATTCCCGGTCCTTCCTTTTTAGCCGGTAACTTTCTTTCAATCCATCGTCCCAATTGATTAACCTTTTGATCGAGGTCAATCCATTCGCCGAGGATTGCGCCTATCACAATACTAAGAATCACAATGACAATTTGTGTTGTTTCAAATGTCATTTGTAAACCGATTGCTACTACGGCCATTCCAATTCCATACATGATGGTTTCTTTCATTCGTTCCGGTATTCCGTATAAAAACCTTCCGATTAATGTACCTATTATAATCGTTAATACATTAAACAGTGAACCAAACAATATCATGTAGTCACGTCCAAGTTCTTTTCAAGAATAAAACCTATTTTGCAATGAAAGCAAAATAGGTTTGTGTATCATCACTCAGCGTTCAATAATTCAAGAATACGTTCAAAGTCTTCATCCGAATGAAACTCGATTTCGATTTTACCTTTTCTCTTCGTTTTCTTGATCGTTACTTTTGTACCGAATTGTTCACGTAGTGTGTTTTCCTGTGCTTCAATAAATATATCTTTTTTCTTTTCCTTCTTTGTTTCACGTGGAACATCTTCATTTAATTGTTGAACTAGTTTCTCTAATTGACGAACATTTAAACCTTCTGTCTTGGTCTTTTCGGCAATAGGTAAAATTTGTTCTTTTTTACGCAACCCGAGAAGTGTACGTCCATGTCCCATTGAAAGTATTCCATGGGAAATATCTTTTAACACTTTCTCAGGTAACGTCAGTAAACGAATGTGGTTGGCAATGTGCGGTCTACTCTTACCTAACCTAAAGGCAAGTTGTTCTTGTGTTAGCTTCAGACTTTCCATTAAGTTCTGATACGCCTCTGCTACTTCAATGGGAGATAAGTCTTCACGCTGCAAGTTTTCAAGAATAGCCATTTCCATTGATTGCTCATCTGTTAGATCACGTACAACTGCTGGTATTTCCTTTTTGCCTGCCAGTTCAGAAGCACGGAATCTTCTTTCCCCTACAACAATTTCATACTGTGTGCCTACACTTCGTACGATAATTGGTTGCAGAACACCGTGTTCCTTAATTGATTCGCTTAATTCATTTAACGACACTTCATCGAATTCTTTACGTGGCTGATATGGATTGACTTTAATGCTTTTCAGACGTAAAAGCTCTACCTTTTCCAATGTCTCACGAGGAAATAATGCATTAAGACCTTTACCTAGACCTTTACTCATTCTCCACCACTTCCTTTGCCAGCTCTGAATACACTTCCGCACCTTTGGATCGTGGATCATATAATATAATCGGCTTACCATGACTTGGTGCTTCACTTAAGCGAACGTTACGCGGAATGATTGTCTTATACACTTTATCTTGGAAGTATTTCTTTACTTCTTCAATAACTTGAATGCCTAGATTGGTCCTGGCGTCAAACATCGTCAATAATACGCCATCAATATAAAGTGCTTCATTCAAATGTTTTTGGACTAGACGAATCGTACTGAGCAATTGACTTAGTCCTTCAAGCGCATAGTATTCACACTGTACGGGAATAATAATTGAATCTGAAGCCGTCAATGCGTTCAACGTTAAAAGGCCAAGAGATGGAGGACAGTCGATAATGACATAGTCATAGTCATCTTTAATGTCTTGAATTGCGTGTTTCATGCGAACCTCACGTGATATCGTAGAGACGAGTTCAATTTCAGCTCCCGCAAGTGAAATGGTAGCAGGAACAATTTCAAGGTTTTCAATCTCCGTTGGTAGAATAACGTCACGTACTGGCACATCATCAATTAGCATATTATAAATACAATCTTGTACATCACCTTTGTTAACACCGACCCCACTCGTCGCATTTCCTTGCGGATCAGAATCAATTAAGAGCACTTTTTTGCCTAAATGGGCAAGGCATGCACTTAAGTTTACAGAAGTCGTCGTTTTACCGACTCCGCCTTTTTGATTAGCTATAGCAATAATCTTACCCACTCTTGCACCTGCTTTCTTTCCTATTTCGTTTATCTTACTAGTATACCAAAGTTTTACTTGTTGCTTCGTATGTTTGAAATGCCTGACAAAGAATATGTTCTATGTGGTCTACTTCAGTTTATCATCTTCACTGTACGAACTCTATTGATATATAAGAAAACTCTTGCTAGTAAATCAGCAAGAGTTTCCATTCGTCACTTTTTACATATTTTTACCGTAACCGTGTAGAATTCTTCAGAATCCACTTCCTCGGATGCTACTTCAATCCCACTCTTTGCAATCAGTGCAAGAGATTCTCGCAACGTGTTCACTGCAATACGAACATCCTTACTAACAGCTTTCTGTCGAGACCCGCGTCTTCTTGCAGGCTGCACTTTCTCAACTGATTCCGTTGGATACATGATTTCTTTAATTCTAGCTTCCAGATCTTTGACGTTATATTGATTCATTTTGATTTCTTCTAGTACTTTCAGCTGAAGAGAGGATTCTTTTAACGGTAATAATGCACGTGCATGACGTTCAGATATCTTCTTTTGTAAAATTGCTGTTTGAACGGGTTCAGGTAACTTCAACAATCGCATCTTATTCGCAATTGTGGACTGGCCTTTACCGAGCCGTTGCGCCAATGCTTCCTGCGTTAATTCATGTAGTTCTAGTAAACGTTCATAAGCATGCGCTTCTTCAATCGCCGTCAGTTCTTCACGCTGCAAGTTCTCGATTAAAGCAATTGAGGCTGTCTCTTTATCATCCAAGTTCCGCACAATTGCCGGTACTTCTGTCCAACCAAGCTTACGCATCGCTCGAAATCTTCGTTCCCCTGCGATAATTTCGTATGATCCGTCATCTTTTGTTCGAATGACAATGGGTTGAATAACACCGTGTGTATGAATGGTTCGAGCTAGTTCTTCAATTTTTTCTTCATGAAAAATTGTCCGTGGCTGATATTGATTCGGTGTAATCGAATCAATTGCAATTTGTGCTACCTTCTCCAGATGATGAACTTCTACTTCTTCTATCGTAGTCATCTTTTCTCCCCCACCAAAAAAACGCGAAAAAGTACTTTTCAACCTCTGCACCACCTTTTCGAAACTATTCCCTTTTTTCTCTTCTATACAATTGTTTCACGTGAAACATTTCCCACAATCAGTTTGCTGTAATCGGTGTTTTATTAGGTACGCCTGGTTTCCTCGGGTATTTCTTAGGTGTCTGCTTTTTCTTTTCAAATACAAAGATGTGACGTTCACTGTTTTCTTCCGGTAGTACGAATTCATGTTCATTCTGCAAAACTGCCCCTAGTAGTTTTACAGCACGAGTGGCGTCTTTCATTTCTTCAGATGCAGCTGCACCTTTCATAGAAACAAAAAGCCCTCCCTGTTTGGCAAGTGGAATGCAAAGTTCCGACAATACCGATAACCTTGCTACCGCACGTGCAGTCACTACATCAAACTGTTCACGGTACTTCGGGTTACGACCAAATTCTTCAGCTCTAGCATGGACGAATGCCACATTTTCAAACTTTAATTCACCCGCCAAATAATTTAAAAATGTAATACGTTTATTCAATGAATCTACAATCGTCACGTGGAGGTGCGGATAGATGATCTTCAACGGGATGCTTGGAAAACCTGCCCCGGCCCCTACGTCGCACACAGATTCATACTTTTTGAAGTCTACGTAAAATGCACTTGTAACGGAATCGTAGAAATGCTTTAAGTATACGGAAGGTGCATCCGTAATTGCCGTTAAGTTCATCTTTTCATTCCACTCGACGAGTACTTCAAAATAGCGTTTGAACTGTTGCTTCTGTGTATCGGACAACTCAAAGCCTTTCTCTTGCAGAGCTTCGTAAAACTGTTCTTCCGTCATGTTCTCATTCCTTTTCAAAAAGACTGACGCTACTAAGCGCCAGTCATAGACTCAACCGGATACTTTCGCAATTTTTCCTTGTTCAATATAGACAAGCAAGATTGAGATATCTGCTGGATTGACACCGGAAATACGCGATGCCTGCGCAATCGACAATGGTTGTACTTCTTTAAGGTTTGCCTTTGCTTCTTTCGCAATACCTGAAATCGCATCATAATCAATATTTTCCGGAATCCGCTTATTCTCCATCTTTTTCATTCTTGCTACTTGCTGCATGGACTTTTCAATGTATCCTTCATACTTAATGAAAATCTCTACTTGTTCCGCCACTTCTTCGTTAATTTCTTCAAGTGGTGGGACTACCTTACGCAACTCGCTATACTTCATTTCCGGCCGCTTCAATAAATCAGCCGCCTTCATTGGCTCACGAAGTGCTGTTCCACCAACTTCAGCAATAATTGCCTGTATCTCTTCGGTCGGCTTCACAGTAACCTTGCGTAAATGATCAATCTCCGCATCAATTTGTGCTTTCTTCGCCAAAAACTTCGTATGGCGCTCTTCACTAATCATGCCGTTTTGATAACCAATTTCCGTTAAGCGCATATCAGCATTATCATGACGAAGTAAGAGGCGATATTCCGCGCGTGATGTCAATAAACGATATGGCTCACTCGTACCTTTAGTGACCAGGTCATCGATGAGTACGCCGATATACGCATCACTGCGTCCAAGAACGACCTCTTCCTTGCCAAGAACGTTGCATGCTGCATTGATTCCCGCCATCAATCCTTGTGCCGCGGCTTCCTCATACCCTGATGTTCCATTGATTTGGCCAGCTGTATACAAGTTTTTGATTTTTTTCGTTTCCAACGTTGGCCATAGTTGAGTCGCAATTATAGAATCGTACTCAATTGCATAGCCAGCACGCATCATTTCAGCCTTCTCAAGTCCTGGTACACTCGCAATTAGGCGATGCTGTATATGTTCAGGAAGACTTGTTGACAACCCTTGCACATATACTTCTTTTGTATTACGACCTTCAGGCTCGAGGAAAATTTGATGACGGGACTTGTCCGCAAAACGCACAATTTTATCTTCAATGGACGGACAATAGCTTGGTCCTTTTCCTTTAATCATCCCCGAATACATCGGAGATAAATGAAGATTTTCATTGATGATTTCATGCGTTTCCGGAGTTGTATACGTTAACCAACATGGCAACTGGTCCACAATGAATTCAGTTGTTTCATAGCTGAATGAACGCGGTACGTCATCTCCTGGCTGAATTTCTGTCTTGCTGTAATCAATCGAATTGCTGTTGATACGTGGTGGTGTTCCAGTTTTGAATCGAACCGTCTGTAAACCGAGTTCCTGCAGATGTTCCGCCAGTTTGATGGACGGCATTTGGTTATTCGGTCCACTGGAGTATTTCAGATCTCCAATAATAACCTCTCCGCGTAAAAATGTTCCTGTTGTAATAATGACAGTCTTCGCACGGAAAATTGCACCAATCTGTGTCACTACGCCTTTTATTTCGTCGTCTTCTACGATCAACTGCTCGACAACCCCTTGGCGAAGTGTCAAATTCGGCTCTTCTTCCAGTATCCGCTTCATTTCTTGCTGATACAGTACTTTATCCGCTTGTGCACGCAAAGCACGCACTGCCGGACCTTTCCCTGTGTTTAATAAACGCATTTGAATATGCGTTTTGTCTATGACCTTTGCCATCACACCGCCAAGTGCGTCTATTTCCCGCACTACAATACCTTTTGCAGGTCCTCCTAATGAAGGATTACACGGCATGAAAGCAATCATGTCTAAATTCATTGTTAAAACTAATGTCGATGCGCCCATCTTGGCTGATGCATAGGCTGCTTCTGCGCCTGCGTGTCCAGCTCCGATGACGATACAATCGAACCTGCCTGCTTCAAATTGTGGCATGTTCGTTCATCCTTCCCATTTATAAAATCATTATTTTCCGAGGCAGAACTTTGAGAACAACTCTTTAATTAAACTGTCTTGTACGGTATCACCGATTATTTCACCGAGGATTTCCCATGTGCGTGTAACATCTATTTGAATCATGTCGACAGGAACTCCTGCTTGTGCTGCTTGTACCGCATCGTTAATCGTATTGCGTGCCTGTTTTAGTAACGAGATATGGCGAGCATTGGATACATAAGTCAGGTCATTGGATTCCAGTGAACCTTCGAAAAACAGTGTGGCAATCGCTTCTTCTAACTCGGTAATACCTTGCTCTTGAAGAATGGAAGTAGTAATCACGCGATCTCTTCCCGCCACTTCGTAGACTCGTTCCAGATCAATCTTTGTTGGTAAATCCGTTTTATTGACGATGACGAGCATATCCATGCCGGCAACCACTTCGAATAATCGCTCATCTTCATCTGTTAACGCTTCAGAGCTATTAACCATCAATAGTATGAGATCCGCTTCTTTCAGTACCTTCCTTGAACGTTCCACACCAATCCGCTCGACAATATCTTCCGTCTCCCGGATTCCTGCAGTATCGACAAGACGCAATGGAACTCCACGAACGTTGACATACTCTTCTATAATATCACGGGTAGTGCCCGCAACATCAGTAACAATCGCTTTGTTTTCCTGCACTAAGCTGTTAAGCAATGATGATTTCCCAACGTTCGGACGTCCTACAATTACGGTCGACAATCCTTCACGCAAGATCTTTCCTTGTGATGATGTACGCAATAATTCATCAATCTCATCCATTACCCACGTTCCTTTTTCAATCATCAAAGGAATCGTCACTTCTTCTACATCATCATACTCTGGATAATCTATATTAACTTCCACTTGTGCAAGTGTTTCGAGTAGTGCTTGTCGCAATTCACCTATCAAGTGGGATAGTTTCCCCTCCATCTGGTTAAGTGCAACGTTCATGGCTTTATCTGTTTTGGCTCTGATTAAATCCATAACTGCTTCGGCCTGTGATAAATCAATCCGCCCATTAAGAAATGCTCGTTTAGTAAACTCGCCGGGTTCTGCTAATCTAGCCCCCTCTGTCAATACCAATTGAAGTACCCTATTGACCGAAGTGATACCTCCGTGACAGTTGATCTCCACTATGTCTTCGCGCGTGAAAGTCTTTGGCGCTTTCATGATCGACACCATGACTTCTTCCACTAATTCTTCAGTGGCGGGATCATGTAAATGTCCATAATGAATCGTGTGCGATGGTTGTTCGCAGAGTGGTTTGGCTGCTGGTGACTGAAATATACGGTCTGCAATCTTCCATGCGTCATCGCCGCTCAGACGAACGATGGCAATCGCTCCTTCTCCCATGGGAGTGGAAATGGCGGCTATCGTATCAAAATGCAAGTTTTTCACCTTCCTGGCTTTGTTGTGCACATGTGCATATCTTTTATAGCGAATACTACTTTCTAACAACCTATATTATCATAAAGCGTCGGAATCTCCTAGCACGCGAATTTAAATTATGTGGATAATTTCAGGAATTTTGAACCAAGCGTCACGGTAATTTATCATGTGCTAGCAGTCGACAAAGAACACTGTCGTTTCAAGCTTTCTAGTGTAGAAAGTTTCTTGAAGAAATATGTGAGATGCAGAAAATATGCCCGAAAGTGAAGGTAGTTTTGAGGTGGTGATTTGAAGTGCCAGGATGTACTCTCAATGCTTCGCTTATGCTTCACAATTCATTCTCCATGAAGGATCTTGCTCTAGGCGGTCGCATGTCTTATGGATCCGCGGTGAGCGCAGGTGTATAGATATGCCCTTAGCGAAGAAAGCAGCTCAATTCACGTCTCATGCAAAGCGTATCTAACCGAATGTGCAATCCCCTCGTACTCAAATCATTATTCTTAATATTTTAGGTGCATTAAAAAACCCCGCAGAAAACGCTGCGGGGTTTAGTTTTATTCAATTCCTTTGATGACAATGTGGCGGTATGGGTCTTTTCCTTCTGAAAATGTCTCGATATCAAGTCTGAGTGACAACGCGTTATGGATGACCTTTCTTTCGTAGGAAGGCATCGGCTCTAGCGCAACTTGACGTTTTGTACGTACTGCACGGTCTGCCATGCGATCTGCCAGCTGTTCGAGCGATTGCTCGCGGCGCTCACGGTAATCTGCAACATCTATTCGAACAATTTTGAATTGCTTTGTTACCTTATTGGCTACGAGTTGCGCTAATTGCTGGATCGCATTGAGCGTTTGTCCTCTTTTGCCTATTAAGAATGCTGCTTTTTCACTTTCAAGCTGGAAATTGATGTACTTCCCTTTTGTTTCATACGTAATAACCAAATCTTCGATACCCATTTCTTTTGCCATGTCCTCAATGTACTGTTTCGTTTCTTCAATAGCATCTTTTTCATTATAGATCTTAGCTTCAGGTACTCTTTCACTTTCCTTTATATCCACAACGTTTTCTGATGGCTTTGCTTTAATATGAGGCTGTTGAACAACTTGCGGTGCCTTAGTAACGGGAGATAATATTTCACCGTCATCTGTAAACGTCTGTGTCGATTCAGTTACTCGAGCGATAGCAGGTTTAGGGTCTGGTTTCGATTTCTCTAAGACAGTTACAAGCACTTCCGCTTGCTTTACGCCAAAACCAAGAAAACCTTTCCTGCCATTTTCCACTACCTGTATCTCTACTTGTTCTTTTGTTACACCCAGGTCCTGTAAAGCTGATTCAATTGCTAGCTCAACGGTTGCTGCCCTTTGTGTAAGTTGTTTCATTTCTTTTTCCCTCCTGTTTTCACTACTTCGACGTTTTTCGGCTTATCAAACGGCTTATAGATGAAAATGTTTTGGAGCAGTGAAATGATATTCCCAACAATCCAGTATAAAGCGAGTGCTGCTGGTAAGAATGAACCGAATACCATGATCATAAATGGCATGATGTACATCATCATCTTCATCTGTGGGTTATCCATTGCGGGTCCTGTACGTAAAACCGTTAATTGGAACAAACCAGCGATGACTGCAAATATAATACTTGGTGAACCAAGTGCAACACCCAGGAAGTTGCCTAACTCAATCGTTGGTGTGGCATTCATCCGGCTGATCGCGTGGTAGAAACCAATAAATATTGGCATTTGGATGATAACCGGTAGACATCCTGCAACTGGATTAATCTTTTCGTTGATCATAATCTGTTGCATTTCTTCTTGATACTTTTTCTGTGTGACAGCGTCTTTTGATTTATATTTCTCTTTCAACGCTTTAAGTCTTGGCTGAATCTCTTGCATACGCTTTGAACTTTTCGTTTGTTGAATAATCAATGGAAGCAATGCAGTACGAATGATCGCCGTAACGACGATAATCGCTAATCCGTATGTACCTAGCCATGATTTGAATTTCATAATCAATGTAACAAGTGGCCAAACAATATATTCGTTCCAAACTCCTGTACTTTCTGCTGTGATCGGCTGTTGGAATTCCGAACAACCTGCCATGAATACGGCGACAACAACAAGTAATGAAAGGAACACTAATTTCTTTTTCAACATTTTTTCCTCCAAACAGTTGCAAGATCAATTTTAAATTTTTTTCAGTGTAACACGATGGCTTTGATCGTTCTACATCCAAGTAGAACTATAATTTCACTTAAAGACTTTTGCGATCTTTAAAACATGTCGCAGATTTTTTTTGGCCGTATGGAAATCGAGCGTGGCAGCTTGATTTCTTGCGATAATAACATAATCTAGATCAGATTTGACTTCATCTTTCATTTCCAGGAACGATTGTCGTATATAACGCTTAATCCTGTTACGCGTAACGGCATTACCGACCTTTTTGCTGACGGATAGGCCAATTCTAAATTCTTGCTGATCTTCCTTCTTATAGGTATAGACAATAAACTGTCGGTTGGCAAAAGACTTTCCTTTTTTAAATACTGTTTGAAATTCTTTATTCTTTTTAATTCGCTGGCTTTTCTTCATAATAGCACCTGCTTTTATTTTCTACCGTCTTAATCTGCTACTCCACTATATAGAGGAGACCTACTAGTTAATTGAAATCGCTCTAATAGCTAAAAAAAAGACCACTGATGTCAGTGGCCTTATGCTGAAAGAACTTTTCTTCCTTTACGACGACGAGCTGCTAAAATTCTACGGCCGTTTTTCGAACTCATTCTTTGGCGGAAGCCGTGGACTTTAGCGCGTTTACGTTTATTTGGTTGGAATGTACGTTTCATTTCGTAAGACACCTCCTGCTTTGATTGTCTCTTTTCCTACTATGACAGTCTTGAATAGTATAGCGATTCAGTAAAAGAATGTCAATGCTTTTCTATTCCTACTCGGGAGATCTACTCACAACATTTCTATTTCCATACAATACTTATCCACAGCGGGAGAAAGTTATGCTCTGGATGAAATGTTGATGCCTATATTTGTGGATTTTTTAATCCGGCATTTGTCGACAAGTTTTTCACATATTCAGGTCTGTGGATAACTACTTTATGCACAGTTAATGGGATTGTGCATAAATCATCAGACTCCTTGTCAATATTCAGTTTCCCTGTTACAATTAAAAAGCTTTTGTTGTGTATATAATTTATAGCTAAAATCTTATCCACATATGTGAATACAGTGTGGATAGTTTTTTCAACATGTTTCGATAATTTTTATCCACAGCCTTGGATACTGTGCATAAGCGTATTCCGGGCTTTTTAATATTTTATTGTAAAGGAGGCACACGATTGGAAAATCTATCGAGTTTATGGGAGCAAGTATTAAAGAATATTGAAGCTAGGGTTTCGAAACCCAGTTTTGAAACGTGGTTAAAATCGACAAAATTACTGACGTATGAAGCTGAACATGCAACTATTTCTGTTCCAAATTCATTCGCCAAAGATTGGCTCGAGACACATTACGTCCATTTGATCACGGGGATCTTATCCGAATTGACAGGTGAAGATCGAATCGTTGAATTTATCGTTCCGCAAGATCTGGCGGAGAACGATATTAAATTACCAAAGACACAGCCGAAACCAGTAGAGAAAGCACCTATGATCAACTCAGCCGGTATGCTAAATCCAAAGTACACCTTTGATACATTTGTCATTGGATCAGGAAATCGCTTTGCCCATGCTGCTTCCCTTGCAGTTGCTGAAGCACCTGCAAAAGCCTACAATCCACTTTTTATATATGGTGGTGTTGGATTAGGAAAAACACACTTGATGCATGCAATCGGCCATTATGTACTGGAGCAAAACCCTGCATTAAAGGTAGTCTATTTATCATCTGAAAAATTCACGAATGAGTTCATTAACTCCATACGGGACAATAAAGCGGGCGATTTTAGAGATCGTTACCGCAATGTAGATATTCTTTTAATTGATGATATTCAATTCCTAGCTGGAAAAGAACAAACACAAGAAGAGTTCTTCCATACATTTAATACGTTGCATGAAGAATCAAAACAAATTATTATTTCCAGTGATCGTCCTCCAAAAGAGATTCCTACACTGGAAGACCGTTTACGTTCCCGCTTTGAATGGGGATTGATCACAGACATAGCTCCACCTGACTTGGAAACGAGAATTGCGATTTTACGTAAAAAGGCAAAAGCAGACGGTCTAGTCGACATTTCAAATGATGTTATGTTGTATATTGCTAATCAGATTGATACCAATATTAGAGAACTTGAAGGCGCGTTAATCCGCGTCGTTGCATACTCCTCGTTGGTAAATGCTGATGTCACCACTGACCTGGCAGCTGAAGCATTAAAGGATATTATTCCAAATTCCCGCCCGCGTATTATATCCATTCTGGACATCCAAAAGGCAGTCGGTGAGCACTTTAATATCAGACTAGAAGACTTTGTAGCAAAAAAACGGACGCGGGCTATTGCATTTCCACGTCAAGTTGCGATGTATCTATCAAGAGAGCTCACAGATTCCTCATTGCCGAAGATTGGTTCGGAGTTTGGTGGCCGAGATCATTCAACTGTCATTCACGCGCATGAGAAGATTTCCAAACAGCTCGATGAAGACAAAGCATTGCTACAAGATATTCAAGATATTAAAAAGGTATTAGGAAGAGCATAATGTATTGTGGATAACTGTGGACAAGTAGTGCAGGGTCGTCCACGTATTATGCACATGTGGGAAACTATGATTCTCATACATTCAAAAGGCTTTTCCACATATCCACAGGCCCTACTACTATTACTACTATATTTAATTACTTAATTATTATTATATAAGCGAGGTATCTATATGCAGTTTGAAATTATGAGAGACAGATTATTGGATGGATTGAGCGATGTAGTGAAAGCGATCAGTTCAAAAGTAACGACGCCTATTTTGACAGGTATCAAATTAGAGATTACTGAAAAGGGATTAACGATGACTGGAAGTGATTCAGATATTACGATATCCACTTTCATTCCAGTAGAAGAAGATGGTACTCAAATTATTCAAACGATCCAACCAGGTACATTGGTGTTACAAGCAAAAGTCTTCAACGAGATTATTCGCAAGCTCCCAACAAATGAAGTCATGATTGAGTTACGTGATGGAATGAAAACGCATATTCGTTCTGGACAGTCTGAATTTCATATCATTGCCCAAAGTGCTGATGAATATCCCATTTTGCCGGATGTAAAAGATGCAGAGCGTTTTGAAATGCCTGCGGACTTAATGAAATCACTTATTAGAGAGACTGTATTTGCAGTATCCCAACAAGAGACACGCCCAGTTCTTACAGGTGTTCAATGGATTATGAAAGAGCATGAGCTGTATTGTATTGCAACGGATAGTCACCGATTGGCTAGACGAATTGTGACACCTGAGATTCAAGCAAACTCACCATTCAATGCGGTAATACCAGGTAAAAGTCTTCAGGAACTAAGCAAAATATTACCTGACGATTCTACAGCTGTAGAAATTTTTATTGCGAATCAACAAGTATTATTTAAGCTTCACAACGTTTTGTTCTATTCAAGACTACTGGAAGGTAATTACCCTGACACATCTCGTCTGATCCCAATTGAATACAAAACGTCTATCACAATTAATGGACGCAATTTATTACAAGCAATTGATCGCGCGTCCTTATTAGCTCGTGAAGATCGGAATAATATCGTGCACTTCTCAACAGATGGTAGTCCACATGTGCAAATCTCTTCTAACTCACCGGATGTCGGAAATGTAGAAGAGTTGGTAGAAGCTGTGGATATTGAAGGGGAACCTTTGAAAATTTCATTCAGTGCAAAATATATGATGGATGCCTTAAAAGCAATTGATGGCCAAGATTTAAAGATTCATTTCACCGGCAGCATGCGCCCATTCATCTTGAAGTCAATTGACAGCGAAGCAATTCTACAATTAATTTTGCCGGTTAGAACGTTTTAATTTGTAACTAAAGAAAATATCTTGTAATCGGGTAGTCAACATGTTGGCTACCTTTTTACTTATTGAGAAAAGTTAGGTAAACTAGAGAGACAGAATACATTATGAGGGATTGAGTAAAAATGGAAACCGTACAGTTTAATTCAGAATATATTACGCTAGGTCAATTATTGAAAATGACGAATGTTATTAGCTCAGGTGGAATGGCTAAATGGTTTTTAGGTGAAAACATTGTCTACGTGAATGGCGAACCAGAACAACGACGTGGTAAGAAATTATATGACGGAGATGTAGTAAATATCCCGGGCGCAGGAAAATTCAAACTGTCAGCGGATGAATCTGGACAGTCGGATGCATATTGATCGTCTTAAATTAACGAACTATCGAAATTATGAGGCTCTGGAATTAAATTTCTCTCCTACGATGAATGTATTGATCGGTGAAAATGCACAAGGGAAAACCAATGTCATGGAGGCTATTTACGTATTAGCAATGGCAAAATCCCACCGCACATCAAATGATCGAGAACTGATACGCTGGGAACAAGAGTGTGGTAAAATAGAAGGGGACGTCCAACGTAAATTTGGATATATGCCGATCGAGCTGACGATTTCTAAAAAGGGGAAAAAAGCCAAAGTCAATCATTTGGAACAAAATCGTTTGAGTATGTATGTCGGCCAAATGAATGTAGTCATGTTTGCGCCTGAAGATTTGAATATCGTAAAGGGCAGTCCACAGCTGCGCAGGCGTTTTTTAGATATGGAAATTGGACAAATCTCGAGAGTCTATTTGCATGACTTGGTCAATTTCCAAAAAATATTAAAGCAACGCAACGCATTGTTAAAAGCAAATCGCGGTAAATTGGATCTCCAGGATGTAATGTTCGATATTTACACAGAACAGTATATTCAAGTGGCAGTTCAAATTATTCTAAAGCGTTTTTACTTTATGGAATTACTACAAAAATGGGCAAATCCTATTCATCAAGGAATTTCACGTGGTCTTGAAACACTGGAAGTTTCATATGGGACTTTAAAAGACCTACATTCTGGGCAGACTGCTGAAGAGATGGAGACGATTTTTGCTGATCAGTTAAAGAGTGTGCGAAGACGCGAATTAGAACGAGGGCTTACACTGGTAGGTCCACATCGTGATGATTTGCAGTTTTTTGTCAATGGGTACGATATTCAAACGTACGGTTCACAAGGACAGCAACGGACGACTGCACTTTCTTTGAAACTGGCGGAAATTGAGCTAGTAAAGCAAGAAGTGGGCGAAACTCCAATTTTATTGCTGGATGATGTGTTATCCGAATTGGATGATTACCGACAGTCACACTTGTTGAGTACGATGCAAGGACAAGTTCAAACATTTGTGACGACAACCAATATCGCAGGAATTGATCATAACACGATCCAGGAAGCAGCTATTTTTGAAGTGCATGATGGATCTGTTTTACCTAGAGATTAGATTGTTGCGGTTTGATAGTATTGGAAAGGAAAGGTGAACACCTTGGCAATGGAAGAAAAGGATATGCAGACTTCTTATGATGCAAGTCAGATACAAGTGTTGGAAGGTCTTGAAGCTGTCCGTAAACGTCCTGGTATGTACATTGGGACAACAAGTGCAAAAGGGCTCCATCATCTTGTGTGGGAAATAGTAGACAATAGTATCGATGAAGCTCTCGCAGGTTATTGTGACCATATTGAAGTAACTATAGAGAAAGATAACTGGATTAAAGTAGCCGATAATGGCCGTGGAATTCCAGTCGGCATTCAGGAGTCAACAGGTAGACCAGCCGTTGAAGTCATTATGACCGTACTTCACGCAGGTGGTAAGTTTGGTGGCGGTGGATATAAAGTATCCGGTGGTTTGCACGGCGTAGGATCTTCAGTCGTCAATGCTTTGTCAGAGAAGACGGAAGTCTATGTTAAACTGGATAAAAAGTTATATGCAATTGAGTTTTCTAGAGGCCCTGTCTCAAAAGAGCTTGAAGTCATTGGTGAGTCGGATGAAACAGGTACTACAATCCGTTTTAAGGCGGACTCTGAAATCTTTACCGAAACAACGGTATACGAGTATGGCATATTAGCCACACGTTTGCGTGAACTTGCGTACTTAAACCGTGGTTTGCGTATTAGTATTACCGATGAACGTGGTGAGGAACCCGTATCCGAAATGTTTCACTATGAGGGCGGAATTAAATCATACGTTCAGCATTTGAATGCAAATAAAGAGCCGATCTTTGAAGATCCAATTTACATTGAAGGCGAACGCGATGGTATTACTGTTGAGGTCGCTATGCAATACAACAGCGGCTACGGTGAAAATTTATTGTCATTTGCTAATAATATTCATACGTATGAAGGCGGAACACACGAGCAAGGTTTCAAAACTGCCTTAACTCGCGTGATTAACGACTATGCACGTAAAAACGGTTTATTGAAAGAGTCAGAAGACAATCTGACCGGAGATGATGTGCGTGAAGGCCTGACGGCTATCGTCTCCATCAAGCACCCTGATCCTCAATTTGAAGGTCAAACCAAAACGAAATTGGGTAACTCAGAAGTTAGCACGATTACGAACTCTTTGTTTTCCGAAGCACTGCAACGTTTCTTAATTGAAAATCCAGTAGTAGCGCGTCAGGTAGTAGGTAAGAGTACGATGGCTGCAAGAGCACGTATGGCTGCGAAAAACGCTCGTGAATTGACACGTCGCAAATCGGCGTTAGAAATTTCGAGTTTACCGGGAAAACTATCGGATTGTTCCTCAAGAGATCCAGCTATCAGTGAATTGTATATCGTTGAGGGTGATTCTGCCGGAGGTTCTGCGAAAAATGGTCGCGATCGTCACTTCCAGGCAATCTTGCCGCTACGAGGAAAAATCCTCAATGTAGAAAAAGCACGTTTGGACCGTATTCTCGGGAACGCAGAGATTCGTATGATTATTACGGCACTCGGTACAGGAATCGGACCTGAATTTAACTTGGATAAAGCTCGTTATCATAAGCTAGTCATCATGACAGATGCTGACGTTGATGGTGCCCATATCCGTACATTATTATTAACCTTCTTCTTCCGTTTCATGCGTCCGCTAATTGAAGCTGGCTATGTATATATTGCACAGCCACCACTTTATCGTGTCCGTTCAGGAAAAAGAGAAGAATATTGTTATGACGAAGAAACGTTGCAAGAAATCCTGAGCAGTATGCCTGCCTCACCAAAGCCAGATATTACACGATACAAAGGTTTGGGTGAGATGAATCCTGAGCAACTATGGGAAACCACAATGGATCCTGATAAACGCACATTCCTACAAGTCCGTATGGATGACGCAATAGAAGCTAATGAAACGTTTGAAGAACTAATGGGTGATGAAGTAGAACCACGCAGAAAGTTCATTGAAGATAATGCAGTTTACGTACAAAATATCGATACTTGATTAATCGTGACAGATTATTTAGCAATGACCGAACTCATAGATGTAAGTGGTGAAAGGAGCTTGACAACATGGCAGATTTGCCAAAAGGCGGAGTGCAGGAAATAAATATTAATACGGAAATGAAGACTTCATTTCTGAACTATGCGATGAGCGTTATCGTTTCTCGTGCGCTTCCGGATGTTCGAGATGGTTTGAAGCCCGTACATCGCCGCATTTTGTATGCTATGCATGACTTGGGCATCACTGCGGAGAAACCGCATAAAAAGTCAGCCCGTATTGTAGGGGACGTTATTGGTAAGTACCACCCGCACGGCGATAGTGCGGTATATGACACGATGGTACGGATGGCTCAAGATTTCAGTTATCGCTATATGCTAGTAGATGGACACGGTAACTTCGGCTCTGTTGATGGTGACGGAGCGGCTGCAATGCGGTATACGGAGTCTCGTATGTCTCGTATTGCAATGGAGTTATTGCGTGATATCAATAAAAATACAATCGACTTCCAAGCAAACTATGACGAGCAGGAAAAAGAGCCTGCCGTCTTGCCAGGTCGTTATCCCAACTTGTTGGTAAACGGTACATCGGGAATTGCCGTAGGTATGGCAACAAACATCCCACCCCATCACCTCGGTGAAACGATAGACGCTGTACTTGCTTTGGCAGAGAATAGCGCAATTACAACCGAAGAACTCATGGAAATCATTCCAGGTCCCGATTTCCCAACTGGCGGTATGATACTTGGGCGTAGTGGAATTCGTCGTGCTTATGAAACGGGTCGGGGTTCATTGATCATTCGTGGAAGAGCGGAAATTGAGACAGCCGCAAATGGCCGTGAAACGATTATCGTTAATGAAATTCCATTCCAAGTAAATAAGGCGAAGTTAATTGAGAAAATTGCAGAGCTCGTGCGTGATAAGAAGATTGACGGCATTACACACTTAGCAGACGAATCAGACCGTACAGGTATGCGTATTGTCATTGAAGTAAGAAGAGATGCGAATGCCAACGTATTATTGAACAATCTATATAAACAAACTGCCTTGCAGACTAGTTTTGGAATCAATATGCTGGCACTGGTAGACAAGCAACCAAAAGTATTGTCGTTGAAGGAAATTCTATACCATTACTTAGAACACCAAAAGGTAGTCATTCGCAGACGTACTCAATTTGATTTGAATAAAGCAGAAGATCGTGCACATATTTTGGAAGGATTACGTATAGCGCTTGATCATATTGATCGGATCATTGCACTAATCCGTGCATCCAAGACAACGGCTGAAGCAAAAGCAAACTTGATGGAGACATTCGAGTTATCTGATCGCCAGTCTCAAGCTATTCTCGACATGCGTCTGCAACGTTTAACTGGATTAGAACGAGACAAAATCGAGTCAGAGTACCAGGAGTTGCTGACACTTATTGCTGAATTACGTGCAATTTTAGCGGATGAACTGAAATTAATTGAAATTATCCGTGAAGAATTAAGCGAAATTAAAGAACGTTTTGCTGACGAACGTCGAACAGAGATTATGCTTGGTGGTTCTGAAATGCTTGAAGATGAAGATTTAATTCCAGTGGAAAACTCCATTGTGACATTAACTCACCAAGGGTATATTAAGCGACTGCCAGCTAATACGTATCGCAGTCAAAAACGTGGCGGTCGTGGAATCCAAGGTATGGGCACAAATGAAGATGACTTTGTAGAGCACTTACTAAATACTTCAACGCATGACACGATTTTACTGTTTACGAGCAGAGGCCGTGTATTCCGTAAAAAGGGCTATGAAGTTCCTGAATACAGCAGAACTGCCAAAGGATTGCCGATAATTAACCTACTTGACTTCCAAAAAGGCGAAAAGGTTACAGCAATGATCCCAATCGATGAGTTTACTGAAGATCACTATTTATTCTTCTCGACAAAACAAGGTGTTATTAAACGAACGTCGATTATGGACTATGCCAATATTCGTGCGAACGGCTTAATTGCATTAGGATTGCGTGAAGACGATGAACTGATCTCTGTTAGATCAACTGATGGAAAGTCAGATATTGCAATCTGTACCAAACAAGGTATGATGATCCGCTTTGACGAGGAAAGCATCCGTCCGCTCGGCAGAACTGCTGCGGGTGTACGTGGTATTAGATTGCGTCAAGAGGATGAAGTAATTGGCATGGATATCGTAGATGAAGGTGACGATATTCTAGTAGTTACTGAAAAGGGATATGGCAAACGCACACATGAAAGTGAATACCGAGCTCAATCACGTGGCGGTTATGGATTAAAAACAATGCATATGACGGATCGAAACGGTAGTATTGTCGCGATGAAGTCGGTTAACGGCGAAGAAGATTTAATGTTAATTACGATTCACGGGATCTTAATCCGTATGTCAATTGGTGATATTTCTATATTTGGCCGATCAACACAAGGTGTACGACTCATTCGATTAGCTGATGACGAACGTGTAGCAACGGTCGCAAAGGTAGAAAAAGATGATGACCTTGAAGAAGAGTTGGAAGAAGATATAGAAGGCCAACTGGAAGTGTCTAAACAAGTACAACCAGATACAGACTTAGAAGCTGAAACAGATTCAGAAGAATAAAGAAAAGTTATTGAAGGGGCGTAATACGTCACTTCAATAACTTTTTTTGCTTTTATTAGGAAAAAATACTCAGGTATCTATCCATATAATTGAGAATATTGTATATTAATAGGTAGAGCAAAGAGGAAATTAGGTGATAGCGTTGGATATTTATAAAGAGGTAAATGAATTAATACCAGGTAGTTTTCTTAAAGAGGATTTGTATGCCAATACACGAAATCCCATTATGGTTAAAGACACCAAGTTAATGCTAGAGCATTTTGAAGTACTTCATTCATTTGGTATTACCCGCGTGCTGGTCGAGTCAAAGGCACTTAGTAAAATAGAACAAGGACCGACGGAGAAAATAACGGAGGTAAAATTAACTCCAGAAGTAGAGAAGCAGATGACTCAAAATGCTCCTACAAAATCAAGGTCTTTGGAAACGCTATACGATGAAGCAGTAGAGTCATACAGAAAAGAATTCATTAGTTATAGATCAGGCAAGAAATTGGACGTTGCAGCCGTGCGTACAATTGTTTTACCTGTAATTCAAGCATTTTTGGAGAATAAGGACTACGTCAGAAGACTAAATGAGTTTTCTACATTACAAAACTATCGCGCACACCATTCTATTAGTGTCGGCATTCTGGCAGCCTTAATAAGTGAAGCAATGGGGTATCCAAGAGGGCAAGTACTTCAAATTGGAATAGCTGGCGTACTGGCAGACAGTGGTATGGCAAAAATTGATGAAAAGATTATCGATAAAGTAGCATTTTTAACGAGTGAAGAGCTAAGTGAAGTGAAAAAGCATGTCATTCACAGTTTCCAAATGGTCAACGATTCTTCATTAGTACGTCAGGAAATGAAAGTAGCGATTTTGCAGCATCATGAGCGCTTTGATGGTAGCGGTTATCCAAGAGGACTGAAAGGGCAGGAGATTACAGAAATCTCTCAAATACTCTCAGTGGCGGACGTGTACCACGCTATGGCATCCGAAAGACCGTACAGACAGAAGGAAAGTTCTTTTAAAGTAATCGAGTTAATGAGGGAAGAGGAATTCGGCAAGTTTGATATGAAGGTAATTGAAGTACTTCACGAACTGATCAATAAGCTGTCGATTGGAACAAAAGTAAAACTTACGACTGACGAGATAGCAGAAGTCATTTACTTGCACCGTGACTTCCCGTTGCGTCCAATCGTGAAAGTTCTAGATACGGGCACGCATACTGATCTATCGTCTAATAGAAGAATTTCTATAGTTAAGATCTTTTAATAGAATAACTTTGTAAACAATGAGGAAAGTAAGCTATTTTATGCGGGTGTGCATTTCTACATTGGAATTTATAGTGGAAGCATATCCGTATTTCATTGTAGGTATGGTGTTTTCAAGGATTATTAAAAATGATTTATAAAAGTGCTTGCATTCTCATAAATAGGGTGGTATATTTATAAGCGTCGCATCAAGCAGTTGCGAAAACATCAAACTTAACAATAAAAACTTTTTAAGTAAAAGTGTTGACAACAAAACGATGAGATGTTAATATAAGAAAGTTGCCTCTTACGAGAGACTAACGAAATGAACCTTGAAAACTGAACAGCAAAACGTTAACGAAATACAGTTTATGCATTTAACGATGACATAAACAAAATGAGTATCTTAATTGATGCCAGCAAATGAAACTCGAGCTAATCGAATTTCTCTTATGGAGAGTTTGATCCTGGCTCAGGACGAACGCTGGCGGCATGCCTAATACATGCAAGTCGAGCGAACTGTTGGAAGCTTGCTTCCAACAGTTAGCGGCGGACGGGTGAGTAACACGTGGGCAACCTGCCCTTCAGATGGGGATAACTCCGGGAAACCGGGGCTAATACCGAATAATCCATTCTCTCGCATGAG
>NZ_AUDQ01000012.1 GCF_000425545.1 Sporosarcina ureae DSM 2281
CCTCCCGTAGGAGTCTGGGCCGTGTCTCAGTCCCAGTGTGGCCGATCACCCTCTCAGGTCGGCTACGCATCGTCGCCTTGGTGAGCCATTACCCCACCAACTAGCTAATGCGCCGCGGGCCCATCCTTCAGTGACAGCGAGATGCCGTCTTTCAACATTCCCTCATGCGAGAGAATGGATTATTCGGTATTAGCCCCGGTTTCCCGGAGTTATCCCCATCTGAAGGGCAGGTTGCCCACGTGTTACTCACCCGTCCGCCGCTAACTGAAGGAAGCAAGCTTCCAACAGTTCGCTCGACTTGCATGTATTAGGCATGCCGCCAGCGTTCGTCCTGAGCCAGGATCAAACTCTCCATAAGACTGACAGACAATCTGCAGCGAATTACGTCGTCGATTTCAGTCGATTAGTCGGTCACGTACCTAAGTACGCTCCCTCCTTCTCTCCTTCATCTCCTAGTACTTCACTACATCTTGTCAGTCAGTAAAATGAAAAATCGATTAGCTCGAGTTTCATTTGCTGGCATCATTTAAGATACTCATTTTGTTTGTGTCATCGTTAGATGCGCAAACTGTATTTCGTTAACGTTTTGCTGTTCAGTTTTCAAGGTTCGTGTTTGTCAGTCGTATAAAAGCGACTTCTCTATATTACACTCGAAGTTTGTCGAAGTCAACAACTTTTTAAAAGAAGTTTTTTATGTTGTTTTCGATTACGTCCGAAGCGACAAGAACTAATATACAATAGATCGTATAGAGAAATCAAGTGTTTTTCGCAAAAAGTTTTTTCTTTATTGCTTTTATATCCACGACAAACAGCAAAACCCCTGTCAGGACAACGATTGCGCCTGCAAATTGAAGTGCAGTTATTTTTTCATGCAACACAAAATATGCAGCGATTGAAGCGAGTACTGGCTCAAACAGAATAGCGATTGATACTACATTTGTGCTCACCCACTTGACTGCCCAGTTAAATAACGTGTGTCCCAACAGATTTGGTAAGATCGCCAAAGCTAAAAACCATCCCCAATCTGCAGTGGGGTATCCGAAGAAAGGTTCTTGTGTGACGAGAACATAGAAAAACAGTGCAACGGAACTTACGGAGTAAACAAGAAATGTGTACGTCACGAGCGAGATTCTTTTACGTACATTCTGACCTATTAATAAATACGCTGTAACGAATGCACAAGCGAGTAACGCTAGTAAATCTCCAAATAACGCAACTCCACTTACTTGGAAATCTCCCCAACTAATAATGAAGCTTCCCGTTAACGCAATGAATACAGCAGTCAGCATTTTTCCTGTAATAATCTCTTTAAAGAATAATGCCGTACCTGCTAACGCAAATATTGGTTGAAGCGTCACTAATACAGTCGAGCTAGCAACTGACGTGTAGTTGAGGGATTCGAACCATAGTATAAAATGGACTGCCAGAAATATTCCTGAGCATGTAGTGTAAAGCCAATCCCTTCTCGTTAACGATTTCAATTCATTGCGATAGGAGATTAAGAATAATGGAAGCATAATAACAGCTGAAAAGAACATACGATAAAAGGCGATGACACCCGCATCTGCCGTGGCCATTTTTACAAAAATTGCTGATAAACCGACAGTGAGGACACCAAGCGCAATGGGTATGTAGGGATGAATTAATGGTTTATTCATAATATCACTTCTCTTTCTATCTCTCTTCCCATTACAATAGAAGGAGAGGCATGTACGAGTCGATTGCCGTATTAAAGAGAGTATATAGGTAATCTTCCTATTATGTAAGTGAAGGAGGATGATTTATGTTAACAATACTTGCCGATTCATTTAATGTAGAAGCACTAATCAAAATTAGCATTGCCCTTGTACTTAGTATCATTATAGGTGTAGAGCGAGAGATCAAGAAGAAGCCTATTGGGCTAAAAACGAGTGCAGTCATTGCCACCTTCAGTTGTCTATTGACAATTATCTCAATGGAAGCAGCTTATTTAGTACCTTCTCGTAATGACATCAATATTACTATGGACCCTTTGCGGCTATCCGCTCAAATCGTCAGCGGTGTCGGTTTTCTTGGGGCCGGGGCTATATTGCGTAGGGATAATGACAATATCACAGGGTTGACTACCGCTGCAATGATTTGGGGCGCAGCAGGAATCGGTATTGCAGTAGGTGCAGGTTTTTATATCGAAGCATTCTTCACTGTAATTAGTGTAATGATCGTTATTGAGCTAATAGCGCCTTTATTAGGTAGATTCGGTCCTAAGCGGTTGCGTACTAAAGAAGCGAATTGTACGATTATCATTACTCAAAAGTCTAAAATTGATGATCTCATTAGATACTTGAATGAAGAACATATGGAAATTGATCATTTGCGTATCAGACAATTCCAGACACCTGAACATCAATATCATCACGAATTACAATTCAAACTTATGGCTCATCCTAAAAAATCTACCTCTACGCTCTATATAGAACTCACTACGCTTTCCTATGTAGAATCAGTAGAACTCGTTATTTACCCATAAAAAACGCCAAGTCGACGTGACCTGACGTAATCAACTGAAAGCAAACTCATTCGTAGTCTTTGCTTTCAGTTTCTTTATTTATTCAATTGACATTTTATCACAATAATCACAAACTAGCTTTCAATAAAGTTAGAACTTCATCCTTAGATAACTTAGCAAATCCACCAACCGGACCATTCACGGCAGCTTTTTCTGCTATCAACTCTAATTTGGAGTCATCAATATCATAATCCGCTAGTGTGACAGGCGCGCCAATTCCTTTCCAATATGCACTTAAACGGTCGATTCCTTCCATTGCAATCTCTTCATTCGTCTTATCAGCTGAATCTACTCCGAAAACATTAACAGCCAACTGTACAAAGCGTTGTGGATTTTTCGGGAATGTGTGCTTCATCCAGTGCGGGAATAAAATCGCTAAACCGCCAGCGTGAGGAATATCGTAGACAGCGGATACGGCGTGTTCGATATTATGCGTACCCCAGTCCCCTCTTGTACCCATCGATAGGAATCCGTTTAATCCCCAAACACCCGCAAACATCATGGATTCGCGAAGCTCTGTATTCTCTGGATCTTTCACCAGTTGCTCTCCAGTCTTCATAACGGAGCGTAATGCCGCTTCACAAATTTCATCTTGGAACAAAGCATTATCTGCAGTGTGGAAATATTGCTCGAAAATGTGGGACATCGTATCGACAATACCGTTGACTGTTTGATCAAGCGGCACGGTTAATGTGTATTTCGGATCCAAGATAGAGAACTTAGGATAATTTAGCGGTCCGCCCCAACCATATTTCTCCTGTGTCTCTTCATTCGTAATGACAGATCCCGCATTCATTTCTGAACTAGTTGCAGTGATCGTCAGCACCGTACCGAATGGTAGCGCTTCTTTAGGTGTTGCTTTACCTGTGACGAAATCCCATGGATCACCGTCGTATTTCGCCGCGGAAGCAATTAACTTCGTACAATCAATTACAGATCCTCCACCCGCTGCGATAATCACGTCGATATTATGTTCTTTACAAAGGTCCGCACCTCTTTTAGCAGTCGACAGTCGAGGATTCGGTTCAACGCCCGGCATGTCTACTACTTCAAAATCATCGTCTTTTAACAATTTCATGATCTCATCATATAGGCCATTGCGCTTAATACTGCCACCACCATATACTAGCAATACCTTTTTACCGTATGTTTCGAGTTCTTTAGGCAAATGTTGCAGTTGACCTTGACCAAAAATTAATTTAGTCGGGTTATTGAAAATAAAATTATCCAAATCGTACGCCTCCTTCTTCTTACTTTCCATTATGAAAAAGATGTATTTACGATGCAAGTATAGTGTTCTGAAAACAGGATATACTTTTTATAGGAGGAGATAAAATGGAAACATTGCAAAAACTTACGTTAGCGATCGCGCTAATCGGGGCATTAAACTGGGGTGTTGTCGGGATTTTCCGTTTCGACGTAATCGCCCAACTAACAGAAGGCGCCTATCAGCCATTAGCACGCTTTCTTTATATCGTCATCGGATTATCTGGTCTTATGGCGCTACAAGTTCTCTTTACGTATTGGCGCAGAGAAGAGGAACCGAAATCTAGTGAAGAAATTCGACCGGCTTCATCTATCGAACAAACATAAAAGGCATCTCCTCACACTCGAGGAGATGCCTTTTATTATTATTATACCCAACCACGGAAACGGCTTGCTTCCGCTGTTTTACGTACACCAATCATATATGCTGCTAAACGCATATCGATGTTACGTGTAGTGGCTATGTTATACACATTTTCAAATGCCTGAACCATCTTCGCTGTCATTTTTTCACGTACTTCATCTTCAGACCAGTAATATCCCATGTTATTCTGAACCCATTCGAAATACGATACTGTCACGCCACCAGCACTAGCCAATACGTCAGGTACTAGTAGGATGCCGCGATCTGTCAGGATTTTTGTCGCTTCCGAAGTAGTTGGACCGTTAGCTGCTTCCACTACGATGTCCGCTTTAATATTATGCGCATTTTTTTCTGTGATTTGGTTTTCAATTGCAGCTGGAACTAGTATATCACATTCCATTTCGAGCAATTCCGCATTGGTTAGCGTATTGTCGAATAATGTAGTGACTGTTCCGAAACTGTCACGACGATCGAGTAGATAGTCGATATCTAAACCATCAGGGTCATACAATGCACCGTACGCATCGGAAATACCGATTACTTTCGCGCCTGAATCGTGTAAAAACTTGGATAGGAAACTGCCTGCGTTACCGAATCCTTGGATGATCACACGTGCACCCTTCATATCGATATTACGGCGTTTTGCCGCTTCATTAATAATGATTGTTACACCTTCAGCTGTTGCGCGCTCACGGCCATGTGAACCACCGAGTACGACTGGCTTTCCTGTAATGAAACCAGGTGAGTTAAATTCATCAATTTTACTGTATTCATCCATCATCCATGCCATGATTTGTGAATTCGTAAAGACGTCCGGTGCCGGAATATCCTTTGCAGGCCCCATTACCTGACTAAGTGCACGCACATAGCCACGGCTCAAACGTTCTAATTCACCCATCGACATTTCTCGCGGATCACATAAAATACCGCCTTTAGCACCGCCATATGGCAAGTCCACAATTCCTGCTTTTAGTGTCATCCACATAGAAAGCGCCTTCACTTCGTCAGCACTTACGTTAGGATGGAAACGAATTCCACCTTTTGTCGGTCCGACTGCATCATTGTGTTGTCCGCGGTATCCGGTAAATACTTTTACTTTTCCATCGTCCATACGGATAGGAATACGCACTTCTACCATAAGAAGTGGTTCTTTCAATAGTTCATACATTCCTTCATCATAGCCTAGCTTTTCAAGTGCATCTTTTATTACAACTTGTGTAGACGTAAATAGATTCAGGTTTTCTGTCATTGTATGGCTCGCCTCTTTGTTTGTTATTGTCTTTCACGGACACATTATAACACGAGCATATTCAAACATCCACATATCGAATCCAAATCTTTTCCGAATTTCTTCATCCGACATAAGCTTGGTGGTAGAGTGTTACTTACTTGTTAAATACTGTGCGGATTTTTTCCAATGCCCAATCTAACTCATCTTTAGTAATGATCAATGGTGGAGCAAAACGGATGACTGTATCATGTGTTTCTTTACATAATAAACCAAGTTCTTTTAGTTCTTCACAATATGGCCGTGCTTCTTCTGTTAATTCCATGCCAATAAATAATCCGCGTCCACGTACTTCCTTGATTGAAGGATGTGTTAATTTCTTTAACTCATCCATGAAATAGTTTCCTAATTCTTTGGATTGCTTCGCAAGCTCTTCGTCTTCCAACACTTCAAGTGCCGCTAAGGATACTGCGCACGCCATTGGATTTCCACCAAATGTAGATCCGTGAGATCCCGGATTGAATACGCCTAGAATATCATCATTTGCAAGTACACAGGAAATCGGGAATACTCCCCCACCAAGTGCTTTACCGAGGATATACATATCCGGTGTGACACCGTCGTAGTTACAAGCAAACATTTCACCTGTACGACAGAGTCCTGCTTGAATTTCATCCGCTATAAAGAGAATGTTCTCTTTTTTACATAGTTCAGAAGCTTCCTTCATGAATCCTTCAGGAGGAATAATGATTCCAGCTTCTCCTTGGATCGGTTCAATCAGGAATGCAGCAGTATTGGAAGTAATAGCCGCTTTCAACGCATCAATATCCCCGTACTCTACTAACTTAATGCCCGGTAGCAATGGACCGAATCCTTTTTTATATTCAGCATCGGATGACAATGAAACCGCACCCAGTGTACGGCCATGGAAATTCCCTACACATGCGATAATTTCTGCATGGTTGCCTGCTACACCTTTCACATCATACGCCCAGCGTCTCGCTGCTTTTAAAGCAGTCTCCACTGCCTCTGCACCAGTATTCATAGGTAATACCATATTTTTACCTGAGAGTTCTGCCATCTTTTCATACCACGGGCCCAATTGGTCATTATGGAATGCACGTGAAGTTAGCGTTACACGATCTGCTTGATCCTTCAGCGCTTGAATGATTTTCGGATGGCGATGGCCTTGATTGAGTGCAGAGTAGGCAGCCAACATATCCATATATTTAGTACCTTCAGGATCCTTTACCCAGACACCTTCCGCTTCAGAAATTACAATCGGTAGCGGATTATAGTTATTCGCACCGTACTTTTCCGTTTTTTCAATAACATTCGTCGTTTTCGTCATATCCGTTCACTCCTTCAAATTCACTTTAACGATTTACAGCATCTCTGACGTAGTTTTACCCTGCATATGCAACTGCAAGTAATCAGGTCCACCAGCTTTTGAATCCGTACCGGACATATTGAAACCGCCAAATGGTTGGTAGCCAACGATAGCGCCTGTACAGCCTCTGTTGAAATATAGATTACCTACATGGAAGTCTTCACGAGCTTGCTCAATATGGTGACGGTTCTTCGTGATGACCGCACCTGTTAACCCGTAGTCTGTATCGTTTGCAAATTCAATGGCTTCTGCAAACGACGAGGCTTTTGATAGCGCCACCACCGGACCGAAGATTTCTTCTTGAGAAATACGTGCATTTGGATCAACGTCTGCGAATACAGTAGGCGCTACGAAATAACCTTTTGAATCATCGCCAGTTCCACCTGCGATGAGACGTCCTTCTTGTTTCCCAATTTCAATATAATCCATAATTTTATCGAATGCCGCCTGATCAATAACTGGACCGGCTGTGTTGTTTCCATCCATTGGATCACCCCAGTTGTATGACTTCGTGATCTCTTCTACACGCTTTACCACTTCATCGTAGACATCTTCATGAATGATCGCACGAGAACATGCTGAACACTTTTGGCCACTGAATCCAAATGATGAGGAAACGATAGATTGCGCAGCCAACTCCAAATCCGCTTCATTATCGACAACAATCGTATCTTTACCGCCCATTTCCGCAATTACACGCTTCAGCCAAATTTGACCGTCATGTACTTTTGCCGCGCGTTCGAAAATACGTGTACCTACTTCACGTGAACCTGTAAATGAAACGAAACGAGTGTCTTTGTGATCGACCAAGTAGTCACCAATCTCAGAACCCGATCCTGGGATGAAGTTGACGACACCAGTTGGCATACCCGCTTCTTCCAAGACTTCGAGAAACTTATACGCAACGACTGTTGTTGTTGAAGCCGGCTTCAACAGGACTGTGTTTCCTGTTACAAGTGCACCTACTGTTGTCCCTGCCATGATCGCAAATGCGAAGTTCCACGGTGAAATGACTACACCTACACCAAGTGGTACATAATCGAATCGGTTGTATTCACCTGGTCGACTCTCCACGTGCATACCTTCTTTTAGTGTAAGCATCTGACGAGCGTAATATTCCATGAAGTCGATCCCTTCAGCAACATCTGCATCCGCTTCATTCCAAGGTTTACCTGCTTCTTTTGTCAGTAACGCAGAAAACTCAAACTTGCGGCGTCTGACGATGGCAGCTGCTTTAAATAATACATCAGCACGGAATTCCGGCTTGACTTTCCTCCAAGTTTTGAATGTTTCCTTTGCAGTAGTCATCGCTTGCTCTGCTAAATCGCGACTAGCTTGCGAGACGTTACCAATGACTTCTTTTTTATCAGAAGGGTTAGTGGATGCTAGTTTCTTATCTGTCATTATACGTTCACCGCCGATAATTAGCGGATAATCTTGCCCAATATAACTTTCTACGACTTTAAAACCTTCTTCATACGCTTCGCGGTTTTCTTTAACTGTAAAATCAGTGAATGGTTCGTGTTTGTATGGAATCATTTGGAATCAAATCCTCCTTTATAGTAGGGACGCAAAATAAATTTGCGTTTGTTAGCGTTTACATCTATAATAATGCAAGAAAACATTGCACATTGCAAGTGTTTTCTTGTAATTATTTTTTAATTCTATTAATTTATTAACTAAAACCCGATAAGTACTATGTTAGGAAGGTGTTTTAAATGAGCATACATGAAAATATATTGGATATTTGCAATCAGTTTGCTGTGGACCATGCAACTATCGGTATACATGCTGTAGATCATTCAGGACGAACAATTGTCTACAATCGCAAAATGAAAGAAATCGAAGGATTGAATATTGAAGATATAAAAGACCATTCTATTTTGGAACTATTTAATTTTGACAAGATTGAAAGCACGTTATTGAAAGTATTACAAAGCGGAGAGCCCCAATTGCGGGTTAAGCAGAGGTACTGGAATACGAATAAAGTAGAGATCACGACGATGAATGACACCTACCCTATTTATGAGCAGCAGGAATTGATTGGTGCAATTGAGTTTGCTCAAGATATTACGGCATTAGAAAAATTCGTTTTACAACCATTACGTAAAAATCGCGGAAAGATTACATTCAATCAAATCACTGCTCAATCATCTGCCATGAAGTCGGTCATTTCCACTGCGGAACAAGCAGCGGCGGCTGACTTGCCAGTTTTATTGATTGGAGAAACAGGTGTAGGGAAGGATAATCTTGCTGAGGCTATTCACTATGGTTCTGCAGGAAACGAACGGATTTTCCACACATTCCATTGTCTGCATGCTGATACAGATATCATCCAGCAGCTCGAAGAAACTTTGCAACAACAACCACCTATGACATTATTCTGCGAACGGATTGACGCTTTATCGATTTCTTTGCAACAGGCATTGCTCTACGTCTTGCAGAAAACACCCACCCATCAATTCATCGCGAGTATCGGCGACGACCCAGTCGAACTGATCGCATCGGGTACATTGCTAAAGGAGCTCTATTATTTTTTCGCGTCCTTTGCCATTAGAATTCCTCCACTACGGAAGCGGCCAGAAGACATGATCCCTTGTGCGGAATCGTATTTAAAGATCAGAGTAGAGTCACTAGGGACAGGACTGACGAAAATTGATGACCAAGTGAAAGAATTGCTTCTGGCATACGATTGGCCGGGGAATTTGCGAGAGCTCGAGCTACTTCTGGACGAAGTTTCATCCATGCGTACAACAGAAGATACGTTGACTCTTGATATGTTACCTTTGCAATTTAAGATGAAGGTCGAGGCAGTAGCAAATGACGCTTCACGACCAAGAGACTTTATCGTGCAGAGCGACTCAAAACTGTTACCATTTGATCAGTATTTACGAGAAGCCGAGAAGTATTATCTTCAGAAAGCAATGAAGTTGCATGATCATAACATTACGAAAACTGCCAACTCCCTCGGTATGAGTAGACAGAACTTGCAGTATCGGTTGAAGAAACTAAAGGAGTAAGTAATAGAACACCGTTGATCTTCTGGTGATGAAACGCACAACCTCACAGTATCTTGCCCTAACTATACGATTGCGTCTTTAAAGTAGTAAGCGTACTTACAGCCTGTGATTCATCGCGGGAGCCATCTGCCGTCGAAGTGATTCGAAAAAACACAAAAGGACTGTCGCTAAAGTTATAACAACTTCTGCGACAGTCCTTTTATTAACGTCCGGATTGTTCAATCCAACCTTGCAGTTTATCTTTTAGTGAATTAAAGCCATCTGCGTCTTGCTGATCTACGCGTTCTTGCAATGATTGACGAGAACGAGAGTGATTCAAGTAAGAACTTGGTGGCTCCTGTAATGCACGTATCGACAAACTAATTTTACTAGCTCCTTCATCCACATCCAATACTTTGACGTGAACTTCTTGCCCAACTTCCAAAAATTCATGAATATCCTTAACAAATCCATACGTGATTTCAGAGATGTGCACTAAACCTTGCGTTGAAGCATCCAGCGCCACAAACGCACCGTATGGCTGTATTCCGGTAACTTTTCCGGTCAGCTCATCTCCTACTGCAAATTTGTGAGACATGCAAAACAGCTCCCAATCTAAAGTAGTATCTAGTCTGCCACTATGGCCGTTTCAAAGTATACCATATTTCGTAGTTTTGAACAAAAAAGAGCCATCCGAATAGATGGCGTTGAGCATTTAATATTGAACGATCGATTTGGCTTCATATTTAATAGCAATTAGTTTGTAGGATATCTCCATACAGTTCTCTAAAGGTATCCATATTTCATGGGTGTGCTCATAGATATCACGAATACATTTGGCTAAGTCTACTGGATGATCTACACGATGAAGCTCCGTCACTATTGCGGCAATTTCTGCACCATACGCATATTCCCCTTCTTCGAAAGGATCCCATTTTTTAAGAAGTGAGACTGCTTTTTTATTCATTTCCATGGTTTGCATGATTCGTCACCTGATTTGTTTTTCTTTTAATAATAGCACAACAGCTAGCAAGAGAACAGTTAGAAATATTTTGACAGTTTACGAGACCGATGGATAAAAAAAGAACATCCCAATCAATCGATGGGATGTCCTGCATTTTTATGTTGTTGTCGTTCTTTTAAAATACGTTGTTCCAGCTCTTTCGTTTCCTCTTCCTGCCGTTTGGATTTCTTAATAATCCAACGAAATACGAACAGCATGAGCGTCATGAAGATGACGAAAGAGATTGCTGCTGGGATGTATTCTGATTTATCTTCAGGAAAATAAAGAAACGGCATCAATAGAACGAAGTCCATGCTAGTTTCCCCCTAGGAATCAAATCCGCTTACTTTTGGATGATTTCAATTGATTCAATTTTAATTTCTTCATTTGGCTTATTGTCGCGGTTAGTTTTCGCATTAGCAATTTTGTCAACAACGTCCATTCCTTCTACTACTTGACCAAATACAGAGTGCTTCTGATCCAAGTGTGGCGTTCCGCCGTTTGCTTCATATGCATCCGCAATTTCTTCAGGCCATCCGCCATTTTTCAATTGTGCCGCTGAAGCGCCTGCAAGTGAAGATGCTTGTACGATGAAGAATTGGCTACCGTTTGTGTTTGGTCCAGCGTTTGCCATAGATAGTGCGCCACGCAAGTTGAATAGATCCATAGTAAACTCATCTTGGAATGTGTTGCCATAGATACTTTCTCCGCCCATTCCTGTTCCAGTTGGGTCTCCGCCTTGAATCATGAACTCAGGGATAACGCGGTGGAAAATAATACCGTCGTAATAGCCATTTTCAGCGTGCGTCAAGAAGTTTTCAACTGTTTTTGGAACTTGCTCTTTAAAAAGCTTTATTTTGATAGGCCCCATTGTTGTGTTCATCGTAACTAGTGCTTCGTTTTCTGCTACTTCAGTCGATAGTTGTGGATACATGATATTCCTCCTCAAATTTACGTGCTTGTTCATTTTGGTGCATGTTTTGTGTATGGAAACAGTCTATCATATATGATGGCAAAATTCGATAATTGTAACTGTGACAGTTAGTTGACAAAGTTTATTGTGCTTAGAAAAAGCGCAGGATCAGGATAGGATGACGTTGATCTACTCCTAAGTACACTGCGAGTTCGCTCATTCATTCGTGTAAGCGCTCATAGTTCATGCATAACCGCTCTATGATCAACGCCAAGCGCTCTATCACGATCCGTTACCGCTCATACTTTACTGTTAACCGCTCTATGACTAGCTGTAAGCGCTCATACACGCCTTGCAAACGCTCAAAGCCCTCCGCGTTTCCACCGCCATTGAATTATAAATGTCAATGTACATCCTCTTAAGAAGCAGAAACTCCATCCACCCCCAACTCTTGATGTAAGCACTATGTTTCCTTCGACTATCGAATTGTTTTATACTTATACTTATCGAAACTTTACAGGAGGAAGGCGGTTCAACGTTGAGTCGACATAAGAAAAATTTCATTATCATCTGGATTACGAACTTTCTTGTAGCGGGAACGATGACGATGATTATGCCATTCCTGTCGTTATATATTGAAACGTTTGGGGATTATTCTGATGCATATGTCCAGAAGTGGGCAGGATTAATTTTTGGTGCTACGTTTATTACCGCGCTAGTCATGTCACCTATTTGGGGGCGTTTTGCAGATCGCTTTGGCTTCAAGCCTATATTGCTCATTAATGGTTTCGGGATTACCATTTCAGTCTTTTTGATGGGCTTTGTCAATTCCGTAGAAATCTTTTTTGTATTGAGATTACTGATGGGCTTAGTTACAGGTTTTTTACCGACATCATTAGCTTTCATTTCATCTCAGACACCTCGTGAGGAAGCGGGTAAGATGCTCGGGACGCTGCAAATGGGTGGTGTCGCGGGAATGTTATTTGGCCCCGTTCTCGGTGGTCTCATGGCTGATACGTTCGGTTTTGAATACACCTTCATCATCACGTCCGTTTCCGTAGTGATTGCTACACTGCTTGTGCTATTTGGAATCAAGGAGGGCGCACGGGTAAAAGCGAGGAAAGTAGCAAAGTATTCTCGGAAAGTCATTTTAGGTGGATTGTTTAAACACCGTCTGATGTTTAACGTCATGCTCGTCACGACGTTGATCCAAGTCGGGAATTTCAGTATTCAGCCGTTGCTGTCACTCTACGTAGCAGATTTGACCCATGCTGCAACCAATATAGCGTTCCTTGCTGGATTGACGTTCAGTGCAACGGGCCTCGGCAACTTACTATTCGCTAGGTATTGGGGGAAGATAGGCGACGATCTCGGATACGAAAAAATCCTTGGGCTTCTACTCATCATGTCTTTCCTCTTCATCATCCCACAGGCGTTTGTTACATCACTTTGGCAACTGGTTTTGTTGCGGTTCTTATTTGGGATTTCGACAGGCGGTATGATTCCACTTACGACAGCACTTGTTCGTCGTGAAGCGCCACTGGAAGTACAAGGTGAGGTCATGGGATATAACACGAGCTTCCGTTTCCTTGGTAATATTATCGGACCTATGTTTGGCGGGATTGTCAGTGGGTATATTGGGATTCCT
The DNA here is from genome assembly GCF_000425545.1 of Sporosarcina ureae DSM 2281. Taxonomy (GTDB): domain Bacteria; phylum Bacillota; class Bacilli; order Bacillales_A; family Planococcaceae; genus Sporosarcina; species Sporosarcina ureae. The sequence goes on from NZ_AUDQ01000012.1 coordinate 13,357, forward strand.
GCAGTATTCATCGTGACAGGCGTATTGTTCATAGTCGGATATTTGTTATTATCTATGGCATTACGACGGCCTACACAGGATTTCGAACACTTCCTACAAGACCGGCAAGGTGAAGCGAATGAACACGCGTAATTTTAGCCACGTAACCTTTTTATAGGTTGCGTGGCTTTTTTATTCCCATTTGATTCAGGCGACAGTTGTCAAGATATGTTATATTTTTCTATAGCTATGTGAGAGTACAGGGGGCTAGGTAGTTGAAACAAACGGTTGCATTAGTGATTACGCTTGCTTGCGTTCCGCTATTATTATTTATCCAAAATCAAATCCACGAAGAAACCATGAAGACGGAAACATTGCATGCGTCTATTCGTGACACCGTTCAATTGGAAGTGCCTGCCATGATCTCCCCTATTCAAATGAAAGACCGGAACGGGACTTTATTTGCGGAAGAATATACGGAATGGCGGCAGCCAATTCATTTGCAAAATATGACGTTTTTCACGCGGCAGTTGTTTTTAAAAAGTGAAGACCGGACGTTTTATGAACATCGAGGCTATGATATCGCAGCGATCATTCGAGCTTTCACGATCAACGCAGCGGCAGACGCTAAACAACAAGGCGCTTCGACCATTACACAACAAGTCGTACGAATGCGCTATTTATCGACAGAGAAAACGTATGAACGAAAGTTTAAAGAGCTCTTCTTTGCAGCAGAGTTGGAAAAGCAATCGACAAAAGATGAAATCTTGGAAATGTATTTGAATGAAATGTATTTTGGCAATCAAGTGTACGGAATTGGCGGTGCGGCAAGCTACTACTTCAGTCGTCCGCTCGAAAAATTGCATGAGGCGGAAATCGCTTTTTTGGCAGCCGTTCCAAATAATCCATCTCTTTATAACCCAATTAAACATTTCGATCAAACGAAAGAGCGTCAAATACGACTGCTTCGAGTTATGCTCGACCAACAAGTCATTACACAAGAGCAATTTGAAGCGTACAGTACGTTTCCAATTCAATTGAACGTCAAGAAAAAAGAACAGTTTTATCCGATGTACAGCTCGTACGTATTAGAAGAGTTGAAAGACCTTATTGCGCAGACAGAAGGGCTCGACACGTCGATGAGTAAAGCGAAAACGCCAGAAGAACGACAACGCTGGCAAAATGAAATCAATCGTCGTACACGAGAAGTGATTGGCGCAGGCGTAACAATTGATACGGCACTGGATCAAAATAAGCAACAGCATGATGAAAATCGAATGAATGCACTAATTGGAACGGGTGGTGTGCAAGCTGGAGCTGCTGTCATCGACAATGACATGCGGGAGATCATCAGTCTGTATGCAGGTGCAGGCTATAAAAAAAACGACTTCAATCGCGCGTATCAAGCGGTGCGGCAACCGGGGTCCGCAATCAAGCCTTTGCTTGTCTATGCACCGTTTTTTGAAAGTGGTCCGTATCATGCGGATACCCCTGTCAACAGTAGTGATATTTGTATTGCGAATTATTGTCCGAAAAACTTCGGCCACTATCAGTTTGGTACGACTACGGTACGGGAAGCATTCCGGAATAGTTATAACTCGACGGCTGTACGTTTATTGCAACGTGTAGGAATCGACGAAGCATTCTCGCATTTAGCACCTTTCCACTTCCAGCATGTCGTCGAGGCTGACCGCTCCTACCCTGCTGCGCTCGGTGGATTTTCTAAAGGTGTCACGCCACTGGAACTTGCCGCGGCGACTACGAGCTTTATCGACGGGACGTACTTGACGCCTCACGCGATTCGCTCCGTAAAAGATAGTAAAGGTGAGGTATTGTATAAATGGAAGGATACGTCAAAAGTGGTTTGGTCCCCTTCCACAGTTAACAGCATCCGCTCCTTGATGAGAGAAGTCGTCGTCAACGGTACAGGCGAAGGAATTGCTTATACAACGAGCTATACCGGAGCGAAAACAGGAACGACTGATGCGTTTAAAGACTTGTGGGCCATTGGCATGAATGATCGCTATACGTCAGCTGTCTGGATCGGTTACGACAGACCGACACCCATTCCACGTCTGCGCGACCAAAAAATTCATCTGCGGGCATTTTCCTCTACGATGCGACCATAAAAGCCTTGCAAGGTCCGTTAGTTCGGATCTGCAAGGCTTTTTCATTTATTCACTGGATTGGTTAATGGAATACTGGCGAGTAGCCCGTTGTATAGACGGAATATGATATACAGGAGCCCCGTCACCAGAACACTCCAGATGATAATCTGAAAGAAAATCAAACCTACTGTATGTGTCAGTGTCATGAATGGACTTAATTTGTAGACTACATAAACAAAGTAGATGAATGAAGTGATCAGGAAGATTAATACTAGTGTCTTCCATGATTGAATACCTATTGCCGAAGCGAGTGCACCGATAAAATAAATGACTACGCCAGATTTCGACGCGCTATACGACGCATCCGCTTCTTCTTTCAGGAAAAATAATAAGGCCGTTTCATGAATGGTGACAGCAATCAGCTTTAAAGCTGCAAATAGCATAAAGAATAGTAATGAATACATGGTCAATAAAAAGATACGTAACTGAAAGTCCGATAAGAACTCCCTCATACCTTGATAGAGACCGATTTCCTTAAAAAGGATCAATGTCTCCCCAACACTATAGACACCAAAGGTCAAACTGAATAGCAAGACCGTAACAAATGGTAAATAGCTGAACAAATATGGATTTTTCATAATACCCCCAAAAAAATTTTTTTCATCCTCCTAATAATATAAGAAGGAAGTCGAATAAAGCAATAATTGTTCGACTGTCGTCTATGCAATTTGAAATGTTTTACGCTATACTAACAAATACGCCCACGCTTATGCCTCGGGAATTGAATATGTGAAGAACATGGTTGGAAGGAGGATTTTCTTGGAATTCGTGTTATTGATTTTTTTACCTGTAATCTTCGCGCTACTTGTTCCTTTTGCTTATAAGAAGATTAAAGGAATACATACGGGTTGGTTTGTATTAGTAGTCCCTCTAGTGTTATTTGGCTATTACCTGAGCTTTTTACCGCTAGTCATGGATGGTGGTCATGCTATTTCTGAAATGAAATGGATTCCTTCACTTGGAATTGCGTTTACTTCATACATAGATGGTCTTAGTTTATTATTTACGCTATTGATCACCGGAATCGGTTCGTTAGTCGTCTTGTACTCTGTGTTTTACATGGATAGGGAGAAAGAAGATCTAGGTAGCTTTTATGTCTACTTATTAATCTTCATGACCGCTATGCTCGGAGTCGTGCAATCTGACAACACGATGACACTCTATTTGTTCTGGGAGTTAACGTCCATTTCGTCCTTCTTATTGATTGGTTTCTGGTATACGAAGGACAAGTCACGTTTTGGCGCATTGAAATCGATGATGATTACAGTGTTTGGTGGATTAATGATGCTCGGGGCATTCATTTTACTTAGTATCATGGGGGAAACATTCTCCGTTCGGGAATTAATTGCCCAAGCTCCTGATCTACTGAATCAACCGTATTTCACTCTGGCATTAGTATTACTCTTGCTTGGTGCCTTTACGAAGTCGGCACAATTTCCATTCTATATCTGGTTACCAGATGCAATGGAAGCGCCCACACCAGTCAGTGCATATTTACACTCTGCCACGATGGTGAAGGCAGGCATTTATTTGGTCGCGCGATTTACGCCAATTTTCGGCTCAGCGTCCACTTGGATTTGGCTCGTTACAGGAATCGGATTGTTGACGCTGTTCTGGGGTTCATTTTTCGCAGTAAAGCAAACTGATTTGAAAGCGATTTTAGCATTTTCAACAGTCAGTCAACTTGGTTTAATCATGTCGTTACTTGGCGCTGGCGCTATTTCATACCATGCGACCGCAGCCATGTTCGGCTTTGCGACGTATGCGGCTATTTTCCACTTGATTAACCACGCAGCATTTAAAGGCGGGCTCTTCATGATCGCAGGGATTATTGATCATGAAACCGGTACCAGAGATATTCGTAAGCTAGGCGGGTTAATGAGCGTGATGCCGATTAGCTTTACCGTTGCAGCGATTGGTTCATTATCTATGGCTGGCTTGCCACCGTTTAGCGGATTCTTGAGTAAAGAAATGTTTTTGGAATCTATGGTAGCGCTTCAACACTTTGAATTATTCAACTTCGATACATGGGGCATCTTGTTCCCGATCGTCGCTTGGATTGCCAGTGTGTTTACGTTTACGTACAGTATGTATTTTGTTTTGAAAACATTTATTGGACAGAAGAAGTTTGATCAATTGCCGAAGCAACCACATGAAGCACCGATTGGCATGCTAATTTCGCCTATGATATTGGCAACAATCGTCATTCTAGTGTTCTTCATTCCGAACGTCATTGGGAAGTGGATTATTAAACCGGCTGTCATGGCGGTTCAACCGACATTGTACGCAAGTCCGTCGGCTGTCGATATTCATGTCAAAGCATGGCATGGATTTGGAGCTGCTGGCTTATGGCTGACAATCGGCGTGGTCGTATTCGGTACATTACTTTATCTAACCATACCGAAATGGCAACCGCTTTATCGTATCCAGCCTGATAAGCTATCGTTGAATAATGGCTATGATGCGATGATGCGTGGAAGTGAAAAAGGATTGAATCGGGTTTCTCGTCTTTATATGACAGGCAAAATTCGGACATACTTATTGTATATGTTCGCATTTATGTCAGTTACGATCATCGCAATTTTGTTTATCAAGGATGCATTCGTTCTCGATATGAACAGTTTCACAGCGATTACATTATATGGATCACTAAATGCGATTGTGTTAATTTTATCTGTCGGATTTGTTGTATTTGCGAAGTCACGTCTTGCCGCGATCATCGCGCTTGGCGGCGTCGGGTATTCCGTCGCGTTATTCTTCGTCATCTTCAAAGCGCCTGACTTAGCACTGACACAATTGGTAATCGAGACAGTATCCGTTGCGTTGTTCTTGCTAGCTTTCAAGCATTTGCCGGCACTCAGTACGCACGGGGAAACGAAACGCAATAAAATGGTCAATCTGATAGTTTCATTGAGTGTAGGAGTGATGGTGACATTGGTCGCCCTATCCAGTCACTCACAAAAAATGATTCCTTCGATTTCCCAATACTATAAAGATACGGTCGAGACGGAGGCAGCTGGCGGAAATATCGTCAACGTCATTCTTGTAGATTACCGTGGATTTGATACATTTTTCGAAATCGCAGTTCTCGCTATTGCAGGGATTGCAGTACTAGGCATGATTCGCTTGCGTGTATCGAGAAAGGAGCCGACTGATGAAAACAAATGATGTCATTTTACAAACCACAGCTAAAGTAGTGTTTTTCATCATCTTCCTATTCTCTATACATATCTTTTTTGCGGGTCATTATGCACCAGGTGGAGGATTCGTCGGTGGCTTGTTGACAACAGGTGCAATTGTGCTGTTGTTGTTGGCATTTGATCTACGGACGATCCAACAAATTCTACCGTTTAACTTTACGATCATGACCGCAATCGGATTATTGCTTGCGTTAGGGACAGCGGCGGGCTCGATTTTCTTCAATGTGCCATTCTTCACACACGCATTTAGTGATTTTGACTTGCCGCTGTTCGGACATACGTCCCTTCACACAGCTATGTTGTTTGATAGTGGAGTGTACTTAGTTGTCGTTGGTTCCGCCATCACGATTATTCAATCGATTGGAGGCGATGACTGATGGAGTTTATCCTTTCGATTCTCATCGGGATATTATTTACGGCAGCCGTCTATTTGATTTTATCCAGAAGTTTACTAAAAGTGATTTTAGGTACTGGTTTGCTCAGTCATGGTGCGCACTTACTTATTCTTACGATGGGTGGACTTGGAGGCACAGCGCCTCCCGTTGTAATCGACGGTGTGACTGATTTTGCAGATCCCCTGCCTCAAGCATTGATCTTAACTGCGATCGTCATCAGTTTTGGTGTGACGGCGGTCATGCTAGTCATGGCATATCGTATGTATGATGTGCACAGAACAGATAATATGAATGAATTGAGAGGGAATGATGAACATGATTAATCTTCTTTTATTTCCGATCATTATTCCTTTCTTTTTCGCGATGATCTTAATGTTTTTCAAAGAGCAGGTGGTCGTCCAGAGAGTGTTGACACTGATCGGATTGGCTCTCAGTCTAGTTGCTTCATTTTGGCTTATCGCGACAGTGAAGACAGAAGGAATCCAAACCGTGACGCTCGGAAGCTGGCCTGCACCATTCGGTATTACGATGGTGTCGGACATGTTCTCCGCATTGCTCGTCACGACGACGATTATCATTACAATTTTTGTCGTCATCTATAGCTTTTCATCCATTGGTGTAGAAAGAGAAAGATTTTTCTATTATCCTGCGATTCTGTTCATGATTACAGGAATCAATGGTGCCTTCACAACAGGCGATATTTTCAATATGTTCGTATTTTTCGAGGTGCTACTGATCGCGTCTTATTTGCTTATTGTACTCGGCGGCGAGAAACGGCAACTTCGTGAATCCATTAAATACATATTGGTAAACGTCATTTCATCTGCTATCTTCGTTATTGCGGTAGCGTATTTGTACTCTATCATCGGTACTTTGAATATGGCGGATATTTCGGTGAAGATTGCCGAGATCAATCAACCAGGAATTATTTCTGTCATTGCGATTCTGTTTTTGATCGTCTTCGGAATTAAAGGGGCTATCTTCCCCTTATATTTCTGGTTACCAAATTCGTATGCTGCACCGCCGATACCCATTCTTGCACTGTTCGGTGCCCTACTTACTAAAGTAGGCGTCTACGCAATCACGCGTACCTATACGTTGTTTTTCGTACACGATATTGGGTTTACGCACCAGTTTCTCATGGTCCTAGCGTTACTCACTATCATTGCAGGCTGTATCGGCGCTCTCGCGTATTTCGATTTAAAGCAAATCATCATTTACAACATTATCATCGCAGTAGGTGTCATCTTGTTCGGTGTGGCTCAAATGAACACGTCTGGACTAGAAGGCGCGGTTTACTATTTACTCCATGATATGTTGATCAAAGGTGCACTGTTTGTCTTGATCGGTATCATTATTTATGCAACAGGTACTTCGAACTTACGGGAAATGGGTGGCTTAATTAAAACTCATGCAACACTTGGTTGGACGTATTTAATCGCTGCGTTCGGTCTAGCCGGCATTCCTCCGTTAAGTGGATTTATCGGAAAAGTACTTATCACAAAAGGTGCATTTGAAGCTGATCATGTGATCGGCAGTATCATTATTTTGGCCTCTAGCTTAGTTGTGTTACTGTCTGTCATTCGGATTTTCATTTATGCATTTTGGGGGCCTCAGAAGAACGAGTTGCCTGTTCGCGATCAACGTACGTATCGTCAAATGATGTTCCCAGCTATTATGCTAGTACTCATTACGGTAGCGTACGGTGTGGGTGCAGAATGGCTTATGCCCTATATGACGGATGCAGCGAATGTATTGGCTGATCCATCCATCTATATAAATGCGGTGTTAAAGGAGTAGAGGTCAATGGCTTTTCAGATACTATTAAATTTCTTCATTGCAGTCGTTTGGATGTTCATGAATAGTTCATTGACACCTTCTACGTTCATCATAGGATATCTTATCGGGTTGTTGATGATCATCATGACACGCCGTTATTTCAGTGGACGCTTGTACATTTGGCGAATCTGGTCTGCAGTAAAATTAACAGCGATTTTCCTAAAAGAACTCATCTTGTCGAATATTTCCGTGTTGCTATTAGTTATTAAACCGGATTTGTCGACTATGCAGCCGATGTTCTTCGCTATGCCAACAGAGCTCGAAAAAGATTGGGAAATCACGTTGTTATCTAGTTTAATTACGTTAACACCTGGTACGGTCGTCGTTCATGTTTCAGACGACCAACGTACTCTGTATATCCACGCAATCGATGTAGACGATGTGGATGAAGCAATCGATTCTATTAAAAACACATTCGAGAAAGCCATTATGGAGGTGAGCCGAGGATGAACGTATTTTATTCTGTCTGTCTCGTGCTAGTCATCTTGTCTATGCTCGGATTACTATATCGCGTATGGAAAGGTCCTTCCGTGCCAGATCGGCTAGTAGCTCTTGATGCGATTGGCGTCATGCTCATATCAGCAATCGCGCTGCTTTCCATCTTGTTCGATACACCGTTCTTCATCGATGCGATTTTATTGATCGCTATTATGTCGTTTATCGGCACAGTGTCCTTCTCAAAATTCATTGAGAGAGGAGAGATCATCGAACGTGGACCTAATCGCTGACATTATTATTGTGTTACTCGTTACAGTTGGGATCATTTTCACGATTGTCACAGTCATTGGAATTTTACGGCTTCCTGACGTCTATACACGGGCACACGCCGCATCGAAGAGCGCTACGCTAGGTGTTATGAGTTTACTGCTTGGTGTATTCCTCCACTTTTGGTGGAATGAAGGCCATTTCAGCGTGGCACTGTTGCTCGGTATCGTCTTTTTGTTTATCACTTCTCCTATTGGTGGGCACTTAATGACACGTGCCGCTTATATGTCGGGTGTAGAACCTACCGATTTAACGGTTGGGGATGATTTAGAAGAAGCAGTAATAGAACAACGCATAGAATCAGATAAAAACACGCCGGATGACAAATAGTCATCACGGCGTGTTTTTTCAATAATATGGATAGTAAGGGTAATACGGTTGTGGATAATACGGATAGCTGTTGTAGTAAGGTGGATAGTATCCCCCACCATAGCCACCTCCGTAACCGTAGCCTGGGAAAATAGCATTACCTAAAAATCCGCCAACTAAACCACCTAGGAAAGGACCCCCGAAACTACCAAATCCACTTCCATAACCGCCACCATAATGACCATGACCGCGACCGCCACCGTATCCACCTCTATGACTATGTCTTGTCATCCAACTTCCCCCTTTCCATGTATCCTATGTCTAGCCGGAAAGAAGGTGTGGGGAAAGCGCCTATCCTGAACTATTCTTGTTGTTCTGCTTCAGCAGCCAAACGTTCTACAAAGGTTGCCAATGTACGGACCATTACGCCCGTCGCGCCTTTAGGGCCGAGCGCATGTGGACTCGCTGCATCAGACGTACCTGCAATGTCTAAATGAATCCACGGTGTATCTCCAACAAATTCACCAACGAAGCCACCTCCGAAGATCATATGACCATCTCGTCCTGGCGAGTTGTTTACATCTGCGACATCACTTTTGCGAATCCGCTTCCGATCACTTTCAGTTAATGGCAGTTGCCAAATGAATTCCCCTGTTTCATCTGCTGCTTCCTGGAACTTCTTATAGAATGCTTTGTTGTTCGTCAGTGTACCTGTTTTATCATGACCAAGCGCCACAATGACACCACCTGTTAGTGTGGCCACATCAATCAAATACTCTGCGCCCGCTTGCTTCGCATATGTCACCGCATCAGCCAGTACTAGACGGCCTTCTGCGTCTGTATTCAATACTTCAATTGTTTTACCACTTAAAGACGTGATGACATCGTCCGGCTTGAATGCTTCACCAGAAATCATGTTATCAGAAGAAGCAATGACCGCAATTACGTTTTTCTTCGGCCGTGACTCCCCTATGATTGCCATAGCACCGAGTACTGCTGCCGCGCCCCCCATATCACCTTTCATGCCGACCATGCCGTCTTTAGGCTTCAACGAATAGCCACCTGTGTCATACGTAATTCCTTTACCGACTAAGCCGATGACATCTTCCCACTGTTCTGTCGCTTGGTACTTCAGCACAATGAGTTTCGGTTCTTCTACTGAACCTTGATTGACCGCAAGAATCGCGCCCATACCGAGCTCTTCCATTTCTGCTTTACCGAGAATATCGATTTCCAAGTCATAGCTTTCCGCTAATTCTCGTGCATATTCCGCCATCTTAGTTGGTGTTAATAGATTGGGGGGTACATTGACTAGCGTCCGAGCTTCGTTCACTGCATGCGCGGAAATCATGCCTACTTCTCCTGCAGCAGTGACACGTTCTTCATCTTCCGTCGTAATGAATGTCACAGTAGTTAGTGGAACATCCACTTCATTGGAAGAGGTCTTGAATCCCTCATACGTGTAGGAGCCCATTCCGATACCCTCAGAGGCCAGGAACGCAACATCCTCACTACCAATCTCATCATTGCAGAATGGGGCTGTCCAGACGCTTACAGTGCGCACACGGTCTTTGTGTAGTTGTTTCCCTACCTCAGCGAATAATTCACGCAACGGCTGCTCTGTCAGCTGTTTTTGATTGCCAATGCCTACAAAGTATACGCGGTCGTAACTTTGCTTTAATAACGCAGGCATTTTAGTAATCGCCTTAAACTTCTGTTGAATGTCATGTGATTTGATCCAGTCTGGCAATGAGGGATGGAAAGATTCAACGAACGCATCGAAGCCTTCTACATTCTCTGGATGATCTGGTATTCCTACAATCAGTACCTCTACTTCTTTTTGATCAATTGCGGATGCTGTTTCTACGTTTATCATGTGTGTTCCTCCCCTTTTCTTTACGCCTTCCCCATACTAGTATAGACTAGTCAGATTAGCACTTCCAACTACAAATAATTATTCGTTTAATAACGAGTAGATCCAGATTATGTTATACTGATTGTTAAACTACAGACAGTAAAGGAGTGGAATCTCTTGGCTATTTTTGAAAACATACCGCTCCTCGCAGCGCTATTTGCCATCTTATTTGCCCAATTTGTAAAAATTCCTATTCACTTTTTATTAACACGTAAACTCGATTTCGGACTCATGACTTCCACAGGCGGCATGCCCAGTTCTCACTCGGCAGCAGTCACTGCACTCACAACTGCCATCGCATTCGAAGCTGGCCTGGACTCACCACTATTCGCCATTTCCGCTATATTCGCGGTAATTGTCATGTTCGACGCAACGGGCATCCGCTACCAAGCTGGACAACAAGCCTTAATCATCAACCAAATGCGCTCCGACTTTCAAATATTCGTCAGCGATTTGAAAGATTGGCCAAAAAAAGACAACGACGCAAAAATTCAAGAACTCAAAACCTTACTCGGTCACAAACCAAACGAAGTATTCTTCGGAGCCCTAACAGGTATCCTCATCTCGATCCTTACGTATACGGTTATATTGTAACAATGAGTGACGCCCTCTTCCTCTCTAATCTTTTCATCTCTAAAACAACGCAAAAAACGGAACTGTCACAAGATGTCGTAATTCACGACTTCCTGTCCAGCTCCGTTTTTCCATATCAACACATAGCAAAAAGCATCAAAACATCTGATACCCCATCTTACGTAACACCTTCATCACAAAACCTGCAATAATCGCTCCGACCAAACCACTCGCCAATATTACGATATCTACTGCATGCAGCGACATAAGATTCGCCCCCAGCTCACTAAAAGCAAAACCAGGCTTCGTAATGTATTCATACATCGGCACATCATCAATAATAAAAATCACGATAATCGGATAAATAATAGCCATAAGCCACGTCATACGTAACAGCATATTCAATAAAAAGCCGATACCGAAAAACATAACGATAAATATCAAGATCGATAGCATCACCTGTGCTATGGATATAGTTTGCATGCTTGCTAACCTCCAGTTCATCACCTCAACATTTTACAGGATGATGAGACGGCTTTCAATAGAATGAGACAGAGTACACGGAACGTTCTTTTCAGATGTCATGAATTCTTAAAATTTGACAGACGAATTTCTCTACTTCGACTACTTCCAAAGTTGACTTGTTACCTATTTTGTTGCACACAAAAAAGCACTCGCCTCTGCGAGTGCTTTTCTATATTCATTATAACACGTTGAATTTACCTTTTTTAATCGTTAATCCAAGACCGCCGATCATAAATAGAGCACGGTTGTCGATCATTTTCTTCATGAATGATGCTTTTGTACCTGTCACTTTTTTATCAAATACTACACCAATCGCATCGGAATCACCTAAAGAACACACGCTACCTTTTAAATCCGGTACGAATTCTTTTGTTGGGTTTCCTTTCATCAACGCGATGATATTGTTAGCAATCATCTCACCTTGTTGCATAGCGATTTGTGCAGTTGGTGGGTATGGACGGTTGATTGCTTCATTGATCATCAACGCGCAGTCACCTACTATAAATACATCATCGAATCCTGGCGCACGCATGTCTTTTTCAACTTTTACACGAGCACGCATGTTTTCTATACCGGATTCTTCGATCAGATGGTTACCACGAACACCAGCAGCCCATACAACCGTACCCGCTTTGATGAATTCAAACTCATCTTCGCCTTTTTTAATCTTAACGCCTTCAGGAGTTGCTTCTACAACCGGTGTACCGATAGAGAATTCTACACCTTTCGCGCCCAATTGACGCACTGCATATTCCACAAGTTCCGGATCGAAACCAGGCAATACCATTGGAGCTGCTTCTACACATAGAATGCGAACCTTTTTGGCTGGCACATCGTATTCCTTACATAATTCAGGTACACGGTTTCCTAGTTCACCAAGATACTCGATTCCTGTGAAACCTGCTCCACCTACAATGATAGTCAAACGGCTATCGTCTTTTACTTCTTCGGTAGACCATGTAGCGAATTGATATTCCATGTGATCACGGATGTGACGAGCTGCATTCACATTGGCAATAGACAATGCGTATTTGTCCAAACCTGGAATTCCGAAAGTTTCCCCTTCAAAACCAAGGCCAATTACTAGGTAATCATATGTGTGAGAACCGAGGTTCGTCTTTATGCTTTTCGTTGCAACATCGATGCCAGTAACTTCTGCTTCGATGAACTTTACTTTATTGCTATTGATTACACTAGAAATATCATAGCGAACTTGTTCTGGAGATAATGTTCCAGCTGCTGCTTCGTGCAACCATGTAGATTCATAGTGATAGTCATTTTTGTTGATCAGAACGATATCTGCTTCATCTGCACCTAATGACTTTTGCAAATTTACAACAGTCATCAAGCCACCGTAACCTGCACCCAATACTAAGATTGTTGGTCTTTTCACGTTAATCGAACCACCTTTTAGTTTCTTAAACGCCGAGAACGTGTAAAATCAATCTTACTTGGTTTTGCAGTGCCGGCATTTAGTTTGATATTAATAGAATCATACTTTCATTACTAATAGTAGACCTTTTGAGCACGTATTTCAACAGAATTATTATTTTGCAAATAATCAATTTAGACTAGTGATTTGTCATTTCTGTAATTTTATCAAACCTTGCTCGACTAAGATGGCTAGACTTATTCGCAATCAGCAGGAGCGCCAGCTTTCTTAGCTGTTCTAAATGAAGTACCGCAACCACAATTTGCAATCGCATTTGGGTTATCGATGGTGAATCCGCCACCCATCAAAGATTCTTTATAATCTACTTTTGTACCTACGAGAATAGCTGCGTCCTCTTCTTTTACTACTACAGGAATTCCATGTGCTATATAAGAAATGTCATCGTCTTCTTTTTCTTGGGCAAAACCAAGACCGTATGTTAATCCGCTGCAACCTCCGCCATTGACGGAAACGCGCAAGAAAGATCCTTCTTCTTCGTTATGAGTCATCATTTTCTTCACGTGAAATGCTGCCGCTTCCGTAATCTCTACTGTGTTCGTCATCAATACCACTCACTTTCCACGTTTTCTTTTTATCATATCAATCTTTTTCATCACAATGCAACCAAATAGTCCCCCTACTAGGTCTATTTTAATGTATAATAAGACTTAGGATAGAAAGGAATGATACTAGTGGAAATCAGCCCGTTTTACGAGAAGAAGATGCAATGCTTACTGTGTAAAGAGCATTTCCCTACTACTAAAATTCGTTCTCGCCAAGTAAGAGTAGTTGATCATGATAGCGATTTTAGACCTATTTATATAGATGAGGAAATTAATCCTATTTTTTATAATGTAGCTGTTTGCCCGTCTTGCGGTTTTGCATTCACTGATGATTTCGCTCCGTACTTCGCACCAGGCACAAAAGAGATGATCGCTAAAAACATCACAGCTAAATGGCGTAGTCGCTCATTTGGAGGCGAACGGACGAAAGAGCAAGCAGTTGAAGCCTATAAATTAGCTTATTTAAGTGCCAACTTTAAAAAAGAAAAGCATTTAACGATGGCAGGGATGATGTTGCGTATAGCTTGGATTTATCGTAATGATGCAAACCGACCAAAAGAAATGCGTTATCTGGAAATATCTCGTGATCTGTACATCAAAGCATTTTCTGAAGGTGATTATATCGGAACACAAATGTCTGAAACTCGTGTGCAATATATCATTGCAGAATTATCTTGGCGCATTCATGATCGTGCAGAAGCCATCCGAAACTTCTCACGTGTAATTGAAACGCAAAAAAGATCGACCGAGCCTACAGTCATCCAAATGGCCAAAGATCGATGGCAAGAGATTCGTGATGAAGAAACCGTTCATTAAACTAGCTAAAAAATGAAAACCGTGCAAAGAAGATCCTACTTCATTTGCACGGCTTTTATTTATTGAAATTAAAAAACCTGTTCGACTTCTACTACGCCTGGTACTTCTTCAAGTAATGCGCGTTCAATACCAGCTTTTAATGTAATTGTCGAACTAGGGCAAGTTCCGCATGCTCCTAAAAGGCGCAGCTTCACAATTCCTTCGTCAATATCCACTAGTTCACAGTCCCCTCCGTCTCGCAAGAGGAATGGGCGCAATTTATCTAGCACTTCTTTTACCGGTTCGTATAATTTAGTATCTGTTGTCATTGTAATCACACTCTCCTTTCCTTATACTTATTATAAACTGCCAAGCAGAAAAAATCCAATAATGAATCGGAGGTTTGATTAATATGTCGCAAACACCAGTAACAATTGAAGTATATGGAGCAGAAGTCATTTGTGCCAGTTGTGTAAATGCACCTTCTTCTAAAGATACGTATGAATGGCTCCAAGCGGCAATATCAAGAAAGTACCCTGAACAACCATTTACTATTACGTATATTGATATCGATCAAGAAGTAACAGAATCACGGCAGCAGGAAATCGTCGAGAAAATTCGTGAAGACGAGTATTTTTATCCTCTCGTCATGATTAATAACGAAATGATCGGTGAAGGTCATATTCAACTGAAACCTGTTTTTAACGCATTAGAAACACATGGTTATCAAGCAGGATAAATTGATAATTTACTGGATTAATTGAGAACAATACATTCATTGAAGCGGTCGTTCTACGTTGAACTGACCGCTATTTTGTATTCAATTAAGGAAAAGCAAAATTAATCGCTAAAGAAAAAGCCACTTCATGGAAGTGACCTATAGATATTTATATTTAACCGTTATGCCACTTGTACATCCACAGCAAGCCAGATTTCATTAAACGGGCGATTCTTCCTGTAACGGTACGATCCGCCAAGTACGCAAATCCTTGTTTTTTTCCTAATGAACCCATAAAGCCTTTTAGTTTCAGCTCCGGCATTTCGAGCATTAGCGGTTCACCTTTCCAAGTAGAGCGCAATACTTGAACGATTTGTTCTCCTTGTACTTCTGCCAATTGAGCGCTTGGTGCGTGTGTAAGCGCAGCAATGTCCCCGACCACGTAAACGTTTCGGTAACTTGGGACTTGATGATATTGATTGAGTACGATACGGCCTGAACGGTCTTTCTGAATGACTAAATCATCCACGACCTTGCCTGGCTTAATACCAGCCGTCCAAACTACTGCATCTACATCAATTGTATCTTCATGGTTATACAGAATATGTTCGCCTACTTTAGTTATGTTGGAATTCGCAACGACTTCTACTTCGTTCTGAACAAACCAATCTTTTACGAAGTTACTCAATCGTTCAGGGAAGTCACGCAAAATACGCGGGCTACGATCGAATAATTTAATTTTCAAGTCTGGACGACTCTCACGTAACTCACTTGCTAATTCGATACCGCTAAGTCCCGCACCAACAATTCCTACGGTTGCGCCATCGCCTAATCCTAGTAACGTCTGATACGTCCTGCGGGATTTGCCGATTGTTTGGATACTTAGCGTATGTTCAGCAGCTCCAGGTACGTTGTGGTAGTTATCTTCACTACCTAGTCCGATGACTAATTCGTCATATGCAAGTGCTTGACCATCTGCCAACAACACTTCTTTTTCGTCAAGCTTAATTTCTTGAATCTCGCCTTCGACCACTTTTAATTGTTCATGAACAGGGATTGCTACGCGTACTTCCGAGTCAGAAACTGTTCCGGCTGCAAGCGCATAAAACTCTGTTTTTAAACTATGAAATAAAGTTCTATCGACAAGTGTAATTTCAATATCGCTTGGTAATTCTTTATTTAGCAAACGCAATAAAATTCTCATGTTACCATAGCCGGCACCTAGTAATAGTAATTTTCTCATAACGTTCTCCTTCTATGTCTATTTTCTCCTGCATCTCATTTGTTATTATAGCAGTTTGTGATAACTTTCACAATATGTCATGTTCATTGACGCTTCTGTAAAAAAAGAGTACCATTTCTAGTAGGCGAGGTGAGAAAGATGAATCCCATCGTGGAGTTTTGTATGAGTAATTTGGCAAATGGATCCTACCCCGTTTTCGAAACGTTGGAGCGTGATCCAAACATCGACGTACTAGAATACGGCTGCTTAAGCTATTGTACGAAATGTAGTGATACGTTGTACGCAATTGTGAACGGTGAACTTGTAGAAGCGGATACTGCAGATGAATTGACAAAGGAAATTTATCAGTTCATTGAAGATAATCCCCTTTTCTAATAAAAATAAACCTATGCGATGTCTTAGAAGCTATTACGCTTTTAGGGCATCCTTTTTTAAATGGGATTAAGGTTGAGATCTGTGTGTATATTAGCAGGAGAGAGGTAACTAGTGGATGAAGAGATTGAGGCTCCAGCTGGAGACGCTTCAATCCTACGTTGAGAGTGGTGGTATTCATATCACCTACTGTTATTAGTGTGTTAATTATTGTTATCTTTGAATCTGGTTATTTCAACTTCAAATCCCTGTAAAAAACTGATTACAAGCCCACATTCAATACACAACAAAAAGTATCACCAACTCAAATTGTAAGGGATTGGCGCGTAGGAGGGGCGACTCCTAGAGGATCAGCTCGACAGGTGAGACAACTAAAGGGAGCGCAGCGACCTAGTTGGCTCACCGCGAGCCCTCAGGAACGCGTCCCCTCCGAAGCGCAAATCCCCACTCCAACAGCCTGCTAGCCTAGTCTCTACAGCTATCCTAAACAAAAAAGCCATCTCAGAAGCCGTAACGTTACGGTTCCTGAGATGGCTCCATATTACTTAAGCCAATCCGCAAGCGAATTTAGCAAATAAGTTGGTTGCTGCGCCTTCTTCAGCACTTCTTCCATAGGCGTGACCCCTGTTGCGACATACGCCGTATCTATACCATAGCGAATCCCCGCCATAATATCCGTATCATAATTATCGCCAATCAAAATCATGTCTTCTTTCTCGTACATCCCTTGCTGTCGGATAAACTCCAACATATGCGGCTCTGGTTTTCCTACGATGAGCGGCTTTGTATCAGTCGCCACTTCCATCAATTTAAGGAAAGAACCGTTGGCTGGTACCAATCCTTTTTCAGTTGGGAATTTGATGTCTGAATTGGTACCTAAGAAATGAGCACCGTTACGTATCGCTAAACAAGCATCCGCGAGTTTATTGTATGTAACCTGACGATCAAGTCCCATTAAAACGACATCAGGATTCGTCGTGGTGATATGGATATTCTCAAGTTCTAGCGCTTCACGCAATCCTTCTTCACCAATCATCATGACATGCGCACCTTCAAAATGCTGTTTGCAATAACGGGCCAATGTCGTAGCAGAATTCATGATGAAATCTACTTCTGTATTCACACCAAAATTCGCTAGTTTCTTCTGTTGAGCAGTACGTGTCAGAGCCGCGTTATTCGTAATAAAATACGTTCCTTTACCTTCAGCTTGACACGCTGCAACGAAATCTACAGCTTCTTGAATAGGTTCACTACCGCGATACATCGTGCCGTCCAAATCGAAGCAATACGCTTTATAGTGTCTCATCATTCAGTCGGAAGAAACGCTGAGACTGGGCCTAATTCATTGGTTAAGTAGTCTCGAACTTGCCCCGGGAATTTTTGTAGTTCGTTACGTGTCTCGCGAATTGATAGTACTACTTTATCTGAATCGACTTCCACGAATTGGCGGACAATCATTGGACGTAGTGAAATGAATGCTTTTAAAGGAAGAGCTTGCTCAGGTTGAATGACTTTTTCATCTTCAAGAATGTCGATAATATCGTCGTAACTTCCAGGATCACGCATGATGAATCCGTCGATCATAGAATTCCCTACATCAATGATTCCTTCAATCAAGCCATGCGCAATTCGCTCTACAGCTAGCTTATTTACATCGTTTTGTAGCCAGTTTGTTTCCTTTTCAAAAATATCGAGTAACTGCTCCATATACACTAACGTTTTATTAATTTGATTTTGATCTACAAAATACATAATGTTCTTCCTCCTCATATACTTCATACTTCTATCTTACCATATTTATTGCAAAACGAATGAAAGCTCCGAGCAATTTTGCTCGAAGCTTTCATTTTTATTGTTCCTCTTTTGGAGTAGATGCTCTTTCAGGTTTTACTTCCTCTACAACTTCCACTTCCGTTGGTTCCGGTTGCACTTTTCCAATCTTTTTCAAGATAAAATACGCACAACCGAAATTACAGTACTCATAAATATAATCTTGGACGGTACTGATTTTTGTCTCGTATGTGGATTTGGAATTACGATCTTCAAAAAAGCCTTTTAATCGTAATTGACCATACCCCCAGTCACCCAAAATAAAGTCATACTTTAATAGTACTTCGCTAAAGCGTTCATTCAAGGCTTCTTCATCGAAACCATCGCGAAACTCTTCTGCGATTTCATACTGCATATTTTCTAAAATAACCATTCTCTGCTTCACTTCCATTTAACTGCTCGCTTGTCCTTCAAGTTTCAGCAGTTCGTCACCTTGGCGCTGTCTCTCTTTAGCCGAAGCATTAACTTGCTCGTCTGCATGGTAGCTTGAACGTACAAGCGGCCCCGCCTCACAATGAGAGAATCCTTTAGTCATTGCAATTTTACGCAATTCACCAAACTCATCGGGCGAATAATATTTTACTACTTTAGCGTGTTTTTTTGTTGGTTGCAAGTATTGACCTATTGTCATGATATCTACGTCGTGTGCACGCAGATCATCCATGGTCTCAATAATTTCTTCTACTGTTTCTCCAAGTCCAACCATTAATGATGACTTCGTCGGTATTTCAGGATACATTTCTTTTGCACGTTGGAGTAATTCAAGTGAACGATCATATGTTGCACGTGCACGAATTCTCGGCGTTAGACGGCGTACAGTTTCAATATTATGATTTAAAATATCCGGTTTTGCATCCATCAAACGTTGCAAGTTTTCTATATCTCCGCCCATATCCGAAGGTAGTACTTCAATAGTAGTAAATGGATTTTTTCTGCGAATTGCACGAATGGTTTCCGCGAAAATAGCAGATCCTCCGTCTTTCAAATCATCACGTGCTACGGCAGTGACCACAGCATGTTTCAAATTCATCAATTCAACTGATTCCGCTACGCGTTCCGGTTCAGCGGTGTCAAGTTCATTTGGTAAACCTGTTTTTACTGCACAGAAACGACATGCACGCGTACACACAGCCCCTAGGATCATAAAGGTAGCTGTACGTCGCTCTCCCCAGCACTCATGAATGTTCGGGCAACGTGCTTCTTCACATACTGTATTCAAGTTTTTCTCACGCATTAATTTCTTTAAACCTGTATAGTTCTCGTTGGTATTCAGCTTAATTTTCAGCCAATCAGGCTTTCTAATATGCTCAGACTTTCTTCCTGTCTCAGGTTTGCATGACAACGCTACCGACTCCATTCTGTTGATAGATTCTACTCATGTCAATGTAACATAAATTCAGATAACCTTCAATTATAGTTGACACACATTGCAAGCAATTAGGTAAGCGAGTAGAAATTTGGAATAGGGTGACTGATTTTGGATTTCCTTTGCAGTGATGGATGATTTTTTATACGTGTGGCATTGCCCCCTTCCATTGCTTAGCATCCTCCTGCAACGCCGATCAACGGTGCACTCCCTTTTCCCGAATAGTAATTCACAACAAAAAACACTTGCAACCAACTATCTGGCTGCAAGTGTACATCGTTTACTGTTCGGTTTTGAATTTCTTTTTGAACTTACTGAGGATCGTAGCATAAAAGATGCTAATAAATAGACCGCCCCAGATGATCGTCACGCCGAGTAACATCATGAGGATTGCAGAACCACTCATTCCTGTATCCATTTATAGCCCCCCTTTATTTTCATCATAGTCTGATGTAATTCTTGTGTTGTCTTTCCATTTTAATGATGTGAAAACGATCGACATGACAAACGCACCAATTGCAACCGGCCATCCAATTGTCCATAAGAACGATGTTGGATATCCTTCATAGTTTTCTGCAATATTGTCTTTAATTAGGAAGAATAACATAGTTCCCAATACTAGCGGCGTGATGAATGATAACGATACTTTCCACCACCAGCCAAGACGAATATCTGATACTGCGTTG
Organism: Sporosarcina ureae DSM 2281; assembly: GCF_000425545.1. Taxonomy (GTDB): domain Bacteria; phylum Bacillota; class Bacilli; order Bacillales_A; family Planococcaceae; genus Sporosarcina; species Sporosarcina ureae. The sequence goes on from NZ_AUDQ01000012.1 coordinate 34,030, forward strand.
GCATGTTGCTCGAACAATCCGAGTTTTCTGAATACCCAAGCTAGTAAGATAACCTCGACCAGACCGATGACTGCGATACCGAATTGGTTGATGAAGTAATCCGCCACGTCCAAGAAGTATAAACCACCATTCGTTGCATACAGCAAGGAGATGACCGCTGACAGTCCGATACCGATCGTAACCGAACGACGTCTTGATATGTTGAACTTATCTGACATACCTGCGATGTACGTTTCACAAATCGAGATGAGTGATGTAATTCCGGCAAGCGTCAGTGACAGGAAGAAGAATGCACCGAACAGTCCATTTAACCCTGGCATTTGATTAATAATTTCAGGGAATACGACGAACGCAAGCCCTACACCTGCAGTAGCTACATCTGCTACATCTACTCCTTGATTAGTTGCCATGAATCCTAATACTGCGAAGACTCCGATACCTGCCAATAACTCAACAGAAGAGTTAGCGAAGCCTGTAATAAAGGCGTTATTTGTAATATCTGATTTCTTCGGTAAGTAACTAGAATACGTGATCATGATGGCAAACGCGATCGATAAACTGAAGAAGATATGTCCGTACGCTGCAACCCATACACGCGGGTTGAGTAACTTATCGACATCAGGTTTAAAGAATGCATCTAGTCCTACCATTGCTCCATCCAGTGTGATTGCACGGATGACGACGAATAAGAAGAGCAAGAAAAGTACAGGGATAAATATCCGGTTCGCCAACTCAATCCCTTTCTTGACTCCACCAAGTAGTATGATGTAACAAATGACCCAAACGAGCAGTAGTGGCAATGCCACGCCTCCTACAAGTCCTCCAACTTCCCCAGGGTTATCCGCTAAGTTCAGGACGTCGCCGAAGAAGAATGCTTCTGGATCTTTCCCCCATGATAAGCCGAATGAATAGACCGTATATTTCATGGCCCATGCAATGATGACAGCATAGTAGGTAGAAATGACGAAGGATACAAAGATTCCCCACCAGCCTAGAAACTCCGTCTTTTTCCCATTCAGACGGAAAAATGAAAGCGGAGCTGATCCACGATATTTATGACCAATCGTGAATTCCATGATAAGAATCGGAATACCTGCCGTTAAAAGTGCAAATAAGTACGGGATAAAAAATGCACCGCCGCCATTTTCATACGCTACATAAGGAAAGCGCCAAATGTTCCCAAGTCCAATAGCTGATCCGACTGCAGCCAGTATAAAACCTGCTCTCGTTCCCCACTGTGAACGATTTTCCATACAACTCACCTCTTTTTTTGTTATTTTACAAAACTTTCACCATTCAATTTATTCTGATAATTCTAGTTCCGTATATTTAGTATAAACAGCCCAATTAGAGATGTCAAAACAAATTTAGACTAAGAATGAAGTAATTATCACTCTTAGTCTAAATGGTAAACTATGCTATTTGTCCTGCTCGTTGCTTTCCTTTTGCACTCAAGTACGTAAATAAAACTATTAAGGTAATAATAACAGCTACTAAGCCGATCCAGACAGACCCAGTCAGCCCGAGAACGATGTACCCTATTACTGCTACACTAGCTGCGACCAACGCATAAGGCAACTGTGTGGATACGTGATCCATATGGTTACAGCCCGCTCCAGTAGAAGACAGGATCGTCGTGTCAGATATCGGTGAACAGTGATCTCCGAATACCGCACCTGCAAGTACCGCCGCCAATGCTGGTAATAGTAACTCTGGAGCCGCATTGACCATGATCGTACCTGCTATCGGCATTAAGATACCGAAAGACCCCCACGAAGTACCCGTCGAGAACGCCATTAATCCTGCTAATACGAAGATCAGTACTGGAAGGAAAGTGACGGGAATATTCAATCGTTCTACCATCGTAGAAAGGAATAGACCTGTATCTAGGGAAGCTATTAAGTCAGTCAATCCCCAAGCGAAGATTAAGATAAGAATTGCAGGCATCATCGCCTTGACTCCGCTAATAAACGCGCGTCCCATCCATGAAACACTTGCTGTTTCGTTCTTTTTCATTTGTAGAATATATAACAACATAGCTAGCAATGTAGCCGTTACACCACCAATTACCAACGAAAACGGTACATCGGTATTTTCAAAAATAGCCCAAATATCGAAAACACCCGCTTCTTTATAGCCTGTATAAATCATCATACCAAGCGTTACCGCAATCAACGTTACGATCGGTGCAACCAAATCGCGAACTTTTCCGTACGTATGCTCAGGGAATTCTTCTTTCAGCTGACCTGGGATTTCTTTATTTTGGTCATAAAGTTCGCCTTCAATCATAGCACGATCTTCATGCTTCTTCATTTCAAAGAAGTCGTTATTCGTCCAAGCGAAGAAGAAGACCATGGACAATGTGGCAATGACATAGAAGTTCATCGGCGCCATCATGACGAAAGCAGTTAATGGTGAATAGCTGACCGCTGCTGTTGTACCTAAAATAAGTGCAAGTTGTCCAATCAAGAACGCGCCCCAACTAGAGATGGGTGATACGACACAGATGGGTGCTGATGTAGAGTCAATGAAATACGCTAATTTCGCACGAGAGATCTTGTGCTGATCCGTAATCGGTCTTGCAATCTGTCCAACTGCCAAGGAATTGAAATAGTCATCCACAAAAATTGCAATTCCAAGCCCCATCGTCAACAGCTTCGCTCCACGTTTTGTACGGATACGAGTGACTGCCCAACGTGCAAATGCGGCGCTTCCTCCAGATAGACTGACGAATGCCGTAATGACACCTAATAATAATAGAAATAACATAATAAATATATTGTATGTATTGAGTCCTCCATCATAAAATGAAACTGTCATGGCCCTCCATACACCTTTTAATGTCTCTAACGGAGCAAAGTTCGCTAAAAGTAAAGCGGCTGTAACAATTCCTGCTCCTAATGATAATAATACTCTCCTCGTCGCTAACACCATCACGATGGCGATAATAGGAGGCAAAATAGAGACCCACGATCCGATCATTGTAATTCCTCCTCTTTCTAGTTGCTAGATGATATCGAAATGCAGAAGATCTTTCGAAGAGTGGAAAGCCCATAATATCCTGTAATTCCTTAATTTCCCGATAAAAAAGCCGCCCCCACAGGCACTAACATGTGTGTAGGGGTCGGCCAACCAATTCATCAAGCAATACATGAATAAATCGCAGTACAATTGGCTACTGTAGCTCTCCATACATTTATCAGTGTATGACAGTGTCATTCCTTTTCGAAATGACCCCAACTTGAGAAGCGGACTCTTCTCAAACTTCGGCATTGCCTCCTTTCGCTCGCGGTCATAGATGTCACTCTCTCGCTAGGTACTCATAAACAATGCAGCCTCTACGTAAGTCTCGATATTCTTCTGTTCTCAGTGTAGCAATAATCGACAGCGTTCACAATACCTTTTACTCCTTCTTCTCAAGTGGAACTTCGATTTGTGCTGGCGTTTGCTCTCCTTTCGAATAAATTTGCGGTACCTTCCCTCTAATCAAACCTATCGCAATCGGTATTTTCTGCTCTATAACACTTCTACTTGTTGCTAGCGGAACAATAATCTGCACATTGACTTGTAACATTAAATACACTTCTACATACGCATTATTGATGCCAAATTCACGAATATCCGTTTCTACTGTCGCATGCACATCTCCAACGACATGGAAGCGAATAGGAATTTTCGGTCCCAGGTTACCGAGCAACGGGATATTCGCCGCTTGCCCAATCGGAACGAAAAATACAATACCTTGTTCTTTTTCCATCCGATCGGGATTATACTCGAGATCTCCGAGTGGCGGTAACATATCCAAATCTCCGCCTTCTGCACGCTCTAAATGATTTTCTACAAGCTGATGAATTTCTGACATGACCTGGCTAATGATTTCTGCGTTAAACTTGGTCGTCACCGTATCTGTCGTATCATCGGGGACGTTTTCGATAATTTCATTGACATCGTACACACTGGTAGACCGATTATTAATGGCTTGACTGATGACGTGGCTGGCTATTTTTTGCGTTTGTACTTCAGCATATTGTGTGTAGATTGGCGTTAACTGTTTGTTGACCGTATAGAAAAATATTGCCACACCCACCAAAATGCTCGGGATGACAAAGCGCAGTACGATTTTGCCATAATTATTTCTCTTTGGCCGTTTTTGATTCGTATAAAACCGCATAAAAACGCCTCCTACTTCACATTATGCGAAATAGGAGGCGTACATAACTAGCGTTCATTGAAATATTTTCTTCCATACCAACCGAGAATATCGCGAAGCATTTCTGGCATGATATATTCCTTCTTCGCTTCTTTTAGTATTGGATAGAAAAAGCCAAACGTGAACATATCAAGTGTTGCCAACGTATACATCTCACCTGGTTCCACCAAACGGTTTCCCGCGAATAATTGTCCGTCATTGTTACGGTATAAGTGCTCATGTATCATGCTCCCCATCAGTGTGCCACGAAAACCTAGACCTTTTATTGGAAGTTTTGCCCACTTTGGATCAAGTGACTGCTCGTAGACCGTCAACAAATCAGTACCATCCAAATGAATAAGGCACGGATTGATCGGATGAGGTAATAAGGAGTGCAAATCCCCTTTTGTCACCCAACCTTTATCTAAACTACCAAGGAAAATTCCTGCGTTGAATAACGCGCAGTCGGCATCCAGATACGTTAGTAACGCACGGCCAAAAAGCGAGGATAATGGACTGTCTCCTGTAAGACGCTGTGATAAAGGTGAAGGATTGTAAAACACTGGCACTTGCAACGTTTCTTCTCCTTTAGCAAATAAGGAATTCACTTCTTCCATATCTTCTTCTGTCATTTCCATTAGCTGTGTTGGAAAAACTTCTGCTTTCATATGAACGACTTGACCTGTTATACGGTCTACCTCGATTTGGACATGACCGACATAATGACCGAACTTTTCTGCTGCCGCAAGTAGCGTGTCGTCAATCCACTCGCCATTTGGTAACAAATGATGCGTATGTGCGCCTAAAATAACATCGATCTCTGGGCATTGCGCAGCCAATAGACGATCTTCCTTGATTCCTAAGTGAGAGAGGCAAACGATGACATCGCATTGGGTACGCAAGTTTCGTGCCACCTTCTGCAACGCTGCGTGCGGTTCACCCACACTCCAGCCGAGTTGGTCATAAAAGGCGTAGTATGGCGCTGTGGCACCTATGACACCGATACGCACACCATCTGTGGTCTCAAATACTTTAGACATCTTCGCCCAGTATGGCAGCTTACCGTCTAATTCTGTCAGATTGCAGAGCACTACATCAAATTTTGCATCTTCATATACTATATTCAGCGCTTCCTTAGACATGGTGATTCCTTCATTATTTCCAATTGTCACTGCGTCGTATCCTGCTTTATTTAATAATTCGATATTTCCTTTACCTTCTGTTCCTTCGGTAAACGGATGAGATCGGTCAATATGGTCTCCAATATCAAATAAAAAATAACACTCTCCATCGGCTTCAGCTTGTTGCTTGCGCTGCTGAAGAAAATGATGGATTTGCGGCCAATTTTCGAAATGACTATGGATGTCATTCGTATGATAAATGTGAATCGTCTCTACCGTTTCTTCCATATTTGTCAACCCCAAATCCCCTCATAGATGGAACGTAGTCCAAAGACGAGTAAAATGATGCGTATGACTAAAACTAATGTATCGGATTTCATTTTGCTGTTTAAATAGGCTCCAAGCATTCCACCGAAATAGGCTCCTGGCACGACAGGAATCGTATAGAGCCACGGCACATGACCGAGTGAAATATGCGAAATCGAGTTGACGAGTGCGGATAAAAACACCATAAGCATCGATGTCGCGACCGCTACGTGCGGTGGGAACAAGAATAATAAGATCATAGCTGGCACGATCATCGTACCGCCACCGATTCCGAATAACCCCGACGTAAATCCGATGAATAATGCTAATAGGATGGCGAACCAAATCGGGTATCCATAAATATGCGTTTGACCTTGAGGGTCCGTAAATTTAATCTTTTTCCCATTGTCTACAAACCATCTAATCGGCTTCAAATATTTTCTCGTTAGTAACAGTGTAGATAAAACTATGAGCAATATGCCAAAATATAAATTAAATGATTGCAAACTTACGTTTTTATTAACCAACGCACCGAGTACGATACCTGGTATACTTGCAGTGAAAAATAGAAATGCACTGCGATAATCAATCGTCCTCACTTTCATATACGATAGTGTCGATCCAAGTCCATTCGCAATCATCATAATGACCGACAAGCCAACTACACTTTGCGGAGTAATATCTGGAATCATTCCAAGATTTAATCCGACAAATAACGTGACAGGGACCAGAATTGTTCCGCCGCCAAGACCGGCAATCGAACCGATAATGCCGGAGGCCAAACCAATTAAGGCGAGTGCTACAAATTCCATTACTGATCCCCCTCAAATAAATCCATCTGCTTGGTGAGAGGCTGACCGTATTCTATGTTGAGTAGTCCTGCAAATTGTTTGGCATTCTTCGCTGCATGCTGACCGGAATTATTATTAAAGATGACAAACACTTCTTCAGCCTGTTTCTCCAGATGTTTAACGATTCCACTCATACTCTCTAACTCTTTTTCATTATAATCATACAGATAGCGAACTTTACGCCACGCTTTACTATCCCCCATCGTATTGACCCAACCTTTATCATTGCGCCCGTGGAGACGTAATAAAACTTTCTGGTCAGTCGCAATCGGAACTAGCGGCACACTTCCATCTCCTACTTGTGGCTCATCACAGACCACATGGATGACATGTAAACTCTTCAGAAAATTGAGTGTTTTCTCTCGATAAGCTGGAGAATACCATGTTTGATTACGAAATTCTACTGCAATTGGCAACGGCTGTAATTGTTCATGCACATAGCGAATGCGGTCCACGTTTTCTTTCTTGCAATCAAACCAAGGTGGAAACTGCACAAGTACCATCGCAAGCTTTCCCGCCTCAACAAACGACGTCAGCGACAGCTTAAACAATGAGAACATCTCTTCTTCAGAATCATACGGGATCTTCCCACGCTGATGGCCCGTGATGCCCTGATACGCTTTCACTACAAATTGGAAATTTGCGGGCGTTTCCTCTGTCCACTTATCCATTACTATCTTTGATTGTATCGCATAAAACGTCGAATCCAACTCAACGATTGGAAAGTGTTTACTATAATCTATAAGTTTTTTATTCGCAACTGTATTCTCATTATATAGGCTTGGATGGTCTCCCCACCCTGTCAGGCCAACATGGATCATGAAAAGCCCTCCTCCTTTTATCTTTAGCTTAGTGTATCATATCTTATGTATTTTCGGAAAAATCGTACTCTCTAACTCGGTTTTAGTATTTTCAATATTGAGCTTAATCATATCGATATCATTTCCAAATAAAAAAGCGTCTCGAGAAATGATTCTCGAAACGCTACTTCTATAATTACCCTTGCCACGCGCTCATTCCACCGCGTACATTCGTTACCTTCACGAATCCTGCTTTTTTCAACTGGCCTGCCGCATTCGAACTGCGCATGCCGCTTTGACAGATCACAATGACTTCTTGATCTTTCTTCAACGTTCCCATTTTATTCGAAAGCACATTCAATGGGATATTCTTAAATTGCTTTATATGGCGTCCTTTATATTCAGCCTGTGAACGTACATCGATCAACTGGACGTTTTGATCTTTAAGTCTATCTTTTAATTGTTCAGTCGAAATTGTTTGCACACCTTTTGCGGGCTTCAATCGCCAAACTACTAAGCCGACGAGAAGTGCTATGATGATCCATCCCATATGTGGCGCCTCCTATTGGTGAGTCCATTCTATGATGACGAGAATGATACCCATCACCGCAAATGCTATATTGCCGATACAAAAGCGCGGAAATAATTTCTTTTCCATATCTTCTGCTGATTGGATTGTACAGCTTCGGTTGAATAACATCTGTTTGAATTTATTCATGCGTCCAGTGCAGCGTGAATACTTGCTGGATCAAAGCCAATAATCCATTTACCATTCAACTGTGTTTGTGGAACGCCCATCTGACCTGTTATTTCCATCAGTCGCTCTCCCTCTGCGGGATTTGTAGAAACATTGATTGTTTCATAAGGTACATGGATTTCATCTAGATAATTCGTCATCATCGTGCAATAAGGACAAGTAGATGATACATATACGGTTGCTTTTTCAGACATGTAAAAAACTCCTTTCCGTTCGTTTGTATATTTATTATATACCCCTACAGGTATAAAATCAACGAATTGATTTAGCATTAGGATGGCATTTTTCTTTCATGAAATGCATTAAAATAGAATTTTCTAAGAGTAAGTCGGATATTCGTGCGCTCAAGTCTCATGTCGATGTCCTACATACAGAAATGTCAGATGTGAAAAAGGAATAGCAACAGACTAATAAGCGCTTGTCTTCTATTGAATGTACACAGGACATTATGTACCAGCAAACTAGTTCTTTATCGGAAACACAAACCAAAACTCTCTCCTTATTCGAACATCTCCAATCAGATGTAGAATTCACCTTTCAAAAGACCGCGATGAATGATTTAAAAACCAATCGCATAGAAACATATTCTATTCACAAACACTTTATGGGCAAATAAAAAACAAGCGTGTCTGAATAGACATACTTGTTTTTCATCGTTATTCGGTTCGTTTTACATCTATATTATCTGCTCGCTGTGTTCACTCTATCCCCTATCAACTTATCCTTTGCCTCATTATACTGTTGCGCTAATTGTGCGACATAATCTTTTGTAGGTTGTACTTTATCAATGATACCGATTCCTTGACCACAGCCCCAAATATCTTTCCAAGCTTTTTGACCTGTATCTCCACCGAAGTTCATTTTACTTGGATCACTTTCCGGCAAGTTATCCGGATCTAAACCCGAAGCTCGGATGGACGTAGCTAAATAATTCCCGTGTACTCCTGTGAAATAATTACTGTACACAATATCATCCGAAGTTGCGTCTAAAATTGCCTGTTTATATTCTTCAACTGCCCTCGCTTCTTCAGTGGCAATGAAAGGCGACCCGATGTACGCAAAGTCTGCCCCCATTGCTTCAGCTGCCAACACACTTCCGCCTGTTGCTATAGAACCTCCAAGTGCTAGTGGTCCATCAAACCATTCCCGAATTTCTTGAATGAGCGCAAATGGACTTTTCGGACCCGCGTGCCCTCCTGCTCCTGCCGCTATCGCGATTAAACCATCTGCCCCTTTTTCAATGGCTTTCTTGGCGAACATATTATTGATGACATCATGCAAAACGATTCCACCATAACTATGCGCAGCCTCATAGACGTCTTCTCTCGCACCTAGCGATGTAATAATGATAGGAACTTTATACTTCACACACAGTGCCATATCTTCTTGCAATCGTTCATTGGACCGATGTACGATTTGGTTGATCGCAAATGGTGCAGCTGGTTTAGTAGGATTTTTCGCATTATAGTCAGCTAATTCTTCTGTAATCTCGATCAACCACTCTTCGAATTGTGCAACCGGTCTTGCGTTCAGAGAAGGCATAGAACCGATCACTCCTGCTTTACACTGCTCAATCACTGTCTTAGGATTACTAATAATGAACATCGGCGAGGCAATCACTGGAAGACTCATACTCTTTTTCAATTCCACTACATTCATCATAAACACTCTCCTTTTATCGTAAGCGCTTTCAAAATATGTTCAGGGTATTTCTGTGAAGAACGTACAGACTCTACTCTTTAAAACTACCAAATCATCAACACATGTATATACATATATTTTACTTAATCATTTTGATTTGTCAATCAATTTATGAATGAAGATTCATTTTTATGTCGATGAACGTTTAACGTCGTCTATCACTCTCTGTAATGCGCCCAACTTATCCAGTAAATCCATATACTGTGCTTTGCCAATAGCCCCTTCAATTTGTTCCTGTACGTGTAGCCAAATAGGCGTAGCATCATTTAATTTCTCGTACCCTAAATTTGTTATCGTGACTACTTTTGTTCTCGAGTCTTGCTCTGCTCTCTTAATGTGAACATATCCAGAATCGTTTAAAATATTCAAGTTACGCGTGACCGTCGTTTGATCCAGCAACATCATCTCGCCTAATCTACTAATCGAAATATCAGGCGATGTATAAATATTGCCAAGCATATAATATTGGGTGATCTTCAATCCAGTAGGTTTCAACAGATGATTGTACAGTTGCGTAAGTGAACCGGATACCGTACGGAGGTTAGCACTGGCACACACTTCAATAATATAATTGGCTTGCTCCTGATCTAAATTTTTTTTCAAGATGTCCACCCTTCCATTGAAATGAAGATAGCTAAATTTTTAACGATCCTTGACAGTTTATCCTATTCTATACTAGTGTACATGTACGCGTACTAATTTTAAAGTTGGATTTCTAGATGTACTTAGAAATATGCTTCAATTACATGTATATACATGTAGTAGAAGTATATCATGGAAATGGAGGTTGAAAAGATGATGAAAGAACTTAATTTATTAGATGGTATTGACCTGGAACAGACACTAATCGGTGCATTGGGAATTACCTTTAAAGAGCTAGATCGTGATAAAGTCGTATGTGAAATGCCAGTCGGGCCGAAAACTGTTCAACCTATGGGATTACTGCATGGAGGTGCTTCCGTAGCACTTGCTGAAACAGCTGCCAGCATTGCGGCTGCTCTAAACCTAAATCCCAAGACGCACTATCCAGTAGGACTGGAAATCAATGCGAATCATATACGAGGTAAAAAAGATGGCGTTGTTACCGCTACCGCTGTTCCTTTCCACAAAGGACGCACATCGATGGTTTGGGATATCCAGATCACAGATGAAGAAGGGAAATTAATTAGTATTTCTAGATGCACGATTGCTGTTGTGGAGAAAAGATAAGGTACACCACAAAACATGTAAACCGCAGTAGACTATTTCTACACAAGAAAAAAAACCTGCCGCATCTTGTAGATGCGAACAGGGTTTTGTTGTTTTATCCGATTGAACCTTCCATCTCGAACTTGATCAAACGGTTCATCTCTACCGCATATTCCATCGGTAGTTCTTTTGTGAACGGCTCGATGAAGCCCATAACGATCATTTCTGTTGCTTCCAATTCAGGAATACCACGGCTCATCAAATAGAAGAGCTGCTCTTCAGAAACTTTTGATACTTTTGCTTCGTGTTCCAATGAAATGTTGTTATTCAAGATTTCATTGTACGGAATTGTATCAGAAGTAGATAACTTATCCATGATCAACGTGTCACACTCAATGTTGGCACGAGCTCCGTCCGCGTTACGTCCGAAGTGAACAACTCCGCGATACGTTACTTTTCCGCCGTGTTGAGAGATTGATTTTGAAACAATAGTAGAAGACGTGTTAGGTGCCAAGTGCATCATTTTCGCTCCGGCATCCTGGTGCTGTCCTTTACCTGCTAATGCGATGGATAGAGTCAGACCACGTGAGCCTTCGCCTTTTAGAAGAACTGCAGGGTACTTCATCGTCAATTTAGAACCAATGTTGCCATCAATCCATTCCATTGTCGCATTTTCTTCACATACTGCACGCTTCGTTACCAAGTTGTAGACGTTGTTCGCCCAGTTTTGGATCGTCGTGTAACGGCAATATGCATCTTTTTTAATGATAATTTCAACAACCGCACTGTGTAGTGAGTTTGTTGTGTAAACAGGTGCTGTACAACCTTCTACGTAGTGAACGCTTGCGCCTTCGTCTACGATGATTAACGTACGCTCAAACTGTCCCATATTTTCTGAGTTAATACGGAAATATGCTTGTAGCGGTGTTTCTACTGTTATACCAGGTGGTACATAGATAAATGATCCACCAGACCATACAGCAGAGTTTAATGCTGAGAACTTATTGTCTGAGTTCGGAATTACTGTACCCCAATATTGTTTGAACAATTCTTCGTTTTCACGAAGTGCAGAATCTGTGTCTTTAAAGACAATGCCTAGATCTGTTAGTTCTTCTTTCATATTGTGGTAAACCACTTCAGATTCATACTGTGCAGATACACCCGCCAAGTATTTTTGTTCTGCTTCAGGAATACCGAGTTTATCAAACGTACGCTTGATTTCTTCTGGTACTTCATCCCATGAAGTTTCCGTTGCTTCTGAAGGTTTAACGTAGTACGTGATTTCATCAAAGTTCAATGAATTCAAGTCGCCACCCCACTGCGGCATAGGCTTACTGTAGAAAATCTCCAAGGATTTCAAACGATAATCCAACATCCACTGTGGTTCTTCCTTCATACTAGAAATTTCTTCAACAATTTCACGTGTCAATCCACGTTCTGAACGGAACACGGAAACGTCTTTATCATGGAAACCATATTTGTAATCGCCGATTTCCGGCATTTGTTTTGCCATTATTATTCCTCCGTTCCATACTTGCTCGTACTATGGCCAAGGTCATTGCGACTCGCCAGAGACTCCCTTTTCCATCGCCTTCCAGCTCAATGTTGCACATTTAATTCGGGCAGGGAATTGCGCGACACCCGAAAGTGCTTCAAGGTCATCGAGCTCAATCGACTCGTCCAAATCTTTACCTAACATCATATCTGAAAATGAATGAGCTAACTTCACTGCCTCTTCTGTTGTCATACCTTTAATCATCTGTGTCATCATGGAAGCGGATGCCATGGAAATGGAACATCCTTCTCCTTCAAAATTGACGTCTTTTACGATGTCATCTTCTACGTTCATCGTTAATCGGATGACATCACCACAAGTTGGATTGTTCATGTCGATCGTGACATTTCCATTTTCCAAGACGCCTTTGTTTTTCGGGTGTTTATAATGCTCCATGATTACAGAACGATAAAGTTGGTCTAGTTTATTAGTAGACATCGTTAAAATACTCCTTTGTTGTGCGAAGTCCTTCCACGAGGCGATCTACGTCATCAGTGGTGTTGTAAAGATAGAAGCTAGCACGCGCTGTTGAAGAAACTTGTAGCCATTTCATCAATGGTTGTGCACAATGGTGACCTGCACGAACAGCTATACCATTCATATCAAGTACAGTTGCAACATCGTGAGGATGGACGTCATCCAAGTTAAATGTGACCAATCCTGCGCGCTTGTCGGGATCTCTTGGACCATAAATGGTCAAGCCGTCGATTTCAGACATTTTATCCATAGCATAACCAGCTAGTTCGTGTTCATGCTGTTCGATTGCGTCCAAACCGATTTCTTCCAAGAAGTCGATGGCTGCACCGAGTCCAATAGCTCCTGCAATAATAGGTGTGCCGCCTTCAAATTTCCAAGGCAACTCTTTCCAAGTGGATTCATATAGTCCGACAAAATCAATCATCTCGCCGCCGAATTCAATGGGTTCCATATTATTGAGTAAATCCTTTTTACCGTAGAGGACGCCGATACCGGTAGGTCCACACATTTTGTGTCCGGAAAATGCAAGGAAGTCGCAATCTAGATTCTGTACATCAATTTTCAAATGTGGAGCTGCTTGTGCAGCATCTACACACATCACTGCCCCATGTTGATGGGCAATTTTAGTGATTTCTTCAATCGGATTCATCGTGCCGAGAACGTTGGAAACATACATGATGGAAACGATTTTCGTTTTGTCTGTGATGGTTTCCCGTACTTTATCAAGTGATAATGTGCCGTCTTCTTCTAAATCGATATATTTTAACACTGCGCCAGTTTCTTTAGCGAGCTGCTGCCACGGAATAATATTGGAGTGGTGCTCCATATGTGTAATGACGATCTCGTCACCTTCCGAGACATTGGCACGGCCATAGCTTTGCGCAACGGTATTAATAGCTGTTGTTGTACCACGCATGAAGATTACTTCTTGCGTGGATTTGGCATTAATAAATTTACGAACTTTCTCACGAGCACCTTCATAACCATCAGTCGCACGATTTCCAAGTGTATGCACACCACGGTGAACGTTGGAGTTATCAAAGCGATAATAGCGATCCAGTGTCTCAATTACTTGAACAGGCTTTTGTGAAGTGGCAGCGCTATCCAAGTAAACTAGAGGATGTCCATTGATTTCTTGGTCTAATATAGGGAAATGATTGCGGATGTCTTTGCTGAGCATTAGCGCACTTTCCTTTCAATAACCTCCGTCAATTGTTTTCTAACTCCTGCGATTGGCAATTTGCTAACAACTGGAGCTAAGAAACCATGAATGATGAGGCGTTCTGCTTCTTCTTGTGAAATACCACGGCTCATTAGATAGAACATTTGAAGTGGATCTACACGTCCTACTGAAGCTGCGTGACCTGCTGTTACATCATTTTCATCGATAAGCAAAATCGGGTTCGCGTCTCCACGTCCTCTTTCGCCTAGCATGAGAATACGGGACTCTTGCACTGCGTTTGAACGAGTTGCACCTTTAGCAATACGTCCAATTCCGTTAAAGATCGCAGTAGAGTTTTCTTTCATTACACCGTGCTTCAAGATGAAACCGTCTGTATCAAGTCCCCAGTGCACGATTTCAGAAGTAAAGTTTTGCTTCTGGCTACCGCGTCCAACCACTACGGATTTCATATCACTAGATGAGCCGTCTCCGACTAAATGCGTGATGTTTTCAGAAATCGTATTGCTGTCGTTCATTAGACCAAGCGCCCACTCAATGCGTGCGTGAGGTCCAGTAACACCGCGACGGTTGACATAAGTTGTCATGCCTTCTGCTAATACGTCGACTGATCCGTAGACAATTTTCGCGTTCGCCATAGCAAATACTTCAGATACAATGTTCGCTTGAGTTTCTGCATGCTCTACTGTCGAAAGATAGCTTTCTACGTATGTTACTTGACTGTTTTCTTCTGCGACAAGTACAACGTGGTTAAATAATGATGCCTCTTCGTTAGAATGAATGAAAAGTACTTGTAGTGGATCTTCGATTACTACGTTTTTAGGTACGTAGACAAATACTCCACCGTTGATCAGTGCAGCGTGAAGAGCTGTTAATTTATGCTCATCCACTTTGACACCGTCAGTCATCAAGTATTTCTGTAACAACTCACTGTGTTCGCGTGATGCCGTAAAGATATCCGTCATAATAACGCCTTTTGACTTCAAATCTTCCGACAACGAAAGGTAGGCAGGTGTATTATTGTGCTGCACGTAAATATTTTGTTGTTGCTCGTCATCGATCAATGCTTTCGCTTCAGTCGGTAATTCTTCCAACCCAGCGAAGATCGAGCTTTCAACTGTATGTGAAGGGAATTCCGTGAAATTCCACTTTGTAATCTTAGTTTTATCTGGTTTTGGCATTTCGAGCACTTCAGCTTTCGCTAGAGCGTTCGAGCGAAAATCTGCCATCCAAGCAGCTTCCTCCACTTTTGCGGAATAAGAGCGGACGTCTTGTTCGGTCAATGCCAATGTTGTTTCAACCGTCATTTTGAGTCGTCCCCTTTCTTATGCTTCTTGTCCAACAGTTTCGTCTTCAATACCTAGTTCTTCTTTAATCCAGTCATATCCTTGCTCTTCAAGTTTCTTCGCTAATTCTGGTCCACCAGTTTTAACGATTTTACCTTGCATAATGATATGCACGTGATCTGGCGTGATATAGTCGAGCAAACGCTGGTAGTGAGTGATGATTAAGCAACCGAAGCCTTCACCGCGCATTTGATTGATTCCCTTAGAAACAATTTTCAATGCGTCGATATCTAGACCCGAGTCAATCTCGTCAAGTACTGCGAATTTTGGCTTCAACATCATTAACTGGAGAATTTCATTACGCTTTTTCTCTCCACCTGAGAAACCTTCGTTCAAATAACGAGTTGCCATATCTTCTTCCATTTCAAGAACTTCCATCTTGCTATCCATTTCACGAATGAACTTCATCAAAGAAATTTCATCGCCTTCTTCACGACGTGCGTTTACTCCAGAACGTAGGAAATCCGCGTTCGTTACGCCAGTGATTTCACTTGGATATTGCATCGCTAGGAATAGACCAGCTCTCGCACGCTCATCTACTTCCATTGCTAATACGTCTTCTCCATCGAGTAAGATCGATCCAGAAGTTACTTCATATTTCGGGTGACCCATGATTGCTGCTGCAAGCGTAGATTTCCCCGTACCATTGGGACCCATAATTGCATGGATCTCATTTGTATTTATTGTTAAGGTAACACCCTTTAAGATTTCTTTGTCCTCAATTCGGACATGAAGATCTTTAATTTCCAAAATTGCCATTCCAATACCTCCAGTATAATCGCGTTGAATGGTTATAATCCATTCTCTATTTAGTATCATTCTAATCTTAACCCATATTCGAGTTGGTTGCAAATCTTTAAGAATCATTACACATATTGGCTAATTCTATTGCTACTACAGGGCTAGGTATATTTTTCAAGATATTTGTTTTTCATTTGACAACTAATGAGTGAGAATCAATCAGAGCTTAGTACATAAGAATTAGACAGCAAAAAAGCCGGTTAAGTAACCGACTTTACTACTACTCTATATTTTTTTAGTGAAACGGTCGACGATCATCGCAAGCGCACCGTCACCCGTTACGTTTGTTGCTGTTCCGAAACTATCTTGTGCTAAATACAGCGCGATCATCAATGCTACCATGCCATCTGTGAATCCTAGCATAGTCGTTAGAAGTCCAGTTGCCGCAACAACTGCACCACCCGGCACACCTGGAGCCGCGATCATCGCAACACCTAGCATGAAAATGAATTGTAAATACGGACCAAAACTAACATCTAGGCCGTTCATCATCATAACCCCGATGGAACAAGAGACGATCGTAATCGTGCTACCTGACAAGTGGATCGTTGCGAATAACGGAACCGCGAAGTTCGTTACTCGTTCTGAAGCACCCGTCTTTTTCGCCTGACGAAGCGTAACTGGAATCGTGGCCGCAGAAGACTGCGTTCCGATAGCTGTCAAATACGCAGGTAGCATCGTTTTCATTAACACGAACGGATTACGTTTGTTCAATGAACCCGCCACTGTGTACTGGAATGTCAGCATGATTAAGTGAAGAATAATGATCATGATGAAAACAAATACAAAGACAGAAAGTACATTCGCCACTTCACCTGTATACGTCATATTCAGGAAAATCCCGAAAATATGAAATGGTAATAACGGAATAATTACGACAGAAATAACTTTATCGATAATTAAATTAAACTCATCGAAGAACGACATCATCGTCTTCCCTTTAATGGCTGCCATCCCGATTCCAAGGAGAAATGCCATTAGCAAAGCGGTCATGATTCCCATCATCGGATCCATTTCCATTTTGAAGAACGCTTCTCCCGCTTTACGTGCGCCGTCTGCAATATCCGTCTTCGTCGTTGGATTAATGAAGTTCGGTAAAATAGTTGTTGCTGCAAAATACGCAAGCAATCCCGCAATAACCGTAGAGCCATACGCAAAAGCAGCAGACATTCCAAGTAATTTCCCTGAACCTGCCCCAAGCTTTGCAATACTCGGTGCGATAAATGCGATGATGATCAGCGGAACAATAAAGTTCAAGAATCCACCGAACAACATATTAAAAGTGGCCGCTAAACGAACGAACCAGAGTGCGAACCCTTCATGGATCATCGGCAATAGTAAGCCAAGCCCGATCGCTAACCCAATGGCGATCAAAATTCGCCAAATGAGTCCTAATTTAAACTTCACAATACGTCCTCCTCAAATACACATATGTATTACTCAAACAAAATCAACTTTATCACAAGTCGAAAGAATAAAGAAGATTTTGTTTGGATTTTCTTAATATTTTTCTTGTGTGTTGGGGGATGAGGTGGATTGTCTGGGTATTGAGCGGATAGCTTAGCGGGTTGAGCGGATTGCCCAGTGGGTTGAGCGGATAGTCCAATACATTGAGCGAGCCGCGCACTGCATAGGAGCGGACACCCCAACACTTTGAGCGCTCCAAACACTGCATTGAGCGGATTGCCCAGCGGATTGAGCGGTTCACGCGCGGGGTTGAGCGGATTGCCCTGCACATTGAGCACTTCACCCACCTCATTGAGCGGATAACTCCCAACATTGAGCAACCAAATCACTCCACCCACCATTCATCCAAATAAAAAAAGGCCGGCAGCTACAATAGCTACCGACCCTCACCTTATTATTGTACGGGAACAACTGATCCAGACCACTCGTTCAAGATGAATTCTTGAATTTGCTCTGAAGTCAGTACTTCTACCAATGCTTGGATTGCATCGCTGTCTTCGTTACCGCTCTTCACCGCAATTACGTTAACATATGGAGACTCTTTATCTTCCAATGCGATGGAATCTTCCATTGGATTCAAGCCTGCATCGATAGCGTAGTTGGAGTTAATCAACAATGCGTCGCCTTCGTCGTTGTTATACAACTGAGGCATTAATGCTGCTTCGTAGTTTGCGTCGAACTCCAAGTTCTTTGGATTTTCTACAATATCGTCTACTTCAGCTTTCACTTTTTCTACGTCGTCAGCTAGCTTGATCAATCCTTTTTCTTCAAGCATAGCAAGTACTCGGCCGTGATCTGCAACAGAGTTACTGATTAAGATCGTTGCGCCGTCCGGAAGATCTTCCAATGAATCATATTTCTTTGAGTACACACCGATCGGCTCGATGTGGATTGCACCCGCATTGACAAAGTCATAACCGAAATCAGCCATTTGGCTCTCTAGATACGGAATGTGTTGGAAATAGTTCGCGTCGATTGTACCTTCGTCCAAATCTTTGTTTGGCAGTACATAGTCTGTGTAACTCTCTATTGTTAAATCATAGCCTTTTGCAGCTAATAACGGCTTAGCTTCTTCTAAGATCACCGCGTGCGGTGTATTAGATGCACCGACTGTCAACGACGTTTTCTCGCCTTTTTCTGCATCATCTACATCTGTTGCCCCATTATCCTTACTACCCTCGTCTTTTGTTCCGCAAGCTGCCAGCGCAAGCACTAGTACGGCTGCGAATAGACCGAATAAAAACTTCTTCATATCCACATTTCTCCCTCTCCATGATGGAATGTTTTATGGTTAACAGGTTATCCTGAAAATCCTATTATCGCTTGTCCAAACGTTTCACAATGAAATCACCTATAAACTGAATGATAAACACGATGACTAGTACTAATATTGTCGCCATCATCGTAACATCTCCACGGTTACGCTGAAACCCTTCGAGATACGCGAGCGTACCGAGTCCTCCAGCACCGATTACCCCGGCCATTGCTGTGTAGCCGACAAGTGCAATTGACGTCACTGTAATACCTGACACGAGTGCCGGCATGGATTCTGGTAACAATACTTTAAAAATGATCGTAGATGTTTTGGCGCCCATTGAACGCGCCGCTTCGATCACTCCTTTATCAATTTCCTGCAATGCAATGAGTACCATGCGGCCATAAAACGGAGCTGCGCCAATGATTAATGCTGGCAACGCAGCATTCGGTCCACGCATGCTGCCTATTAATAAATTCGTCAAAGGTAACAATAAAATAATCAAAATAATAAAAGGTATCGATCGGAATATATTTACGAATGCGCCCGTAAAGACATTCGTGATTTTATTTGCCCATAACTGACCCGGATTTGTTAAAAACAATAACAGACCGAGTGCAATACCAAAAATAAACGTGAAGACCGTTGAGTAGGCAGACATATAAAGCGTCTCGCCCGTTGCTTGCCACATTTTATCCCAGTTAACGTTCGGGAACCATTGCTCAATCATGGATCAGCACCTCCGTCTTCACTTCATTGGCGTCTAGGAAAGCAATGGCTTCCTCTATAACTGCCGCGTCCCCTACTAATTGCAAGACAAGTGTGCCATATGCGCCGTCACGTGTCGTCGAAATATTCCCTTGCACGATGTTGACATCGATTGAGAATGTACGAATTAATTCAGCAAGCACTGGCTGCTCTGTACGTTCGCCAATGAAAGCTAGCTTGATCAACTTGCCATGCGGTGACTCTTCCTGTAAATGCGCCATCGCTGCGTCCGTATCGCCTGTATCGGTCACCTGCGAAATGAAACGCTTCGTAATATCCGCTTGAGGGGATTGGAAGACATCCAGCACATTACCCGCTTCCACGACTTGCCCGGCTTCCATGACCGCCACGCGATGACAGATCTTGCGAATGACATGCATTTCATGCGTAATCAAAACGATTGTTAATCCAAGACGTTCATTAATATCCGTCAATAAATCCAGAATCGCATTCGTCGTCTCGGGATCCAGTGCGGACGTTGCTTCATCACAAAGTAATACTTCGGGATCATTTGCAAGCGCGCGCGCAATGCCGACACGTTGCTTCTGACCACCCGATAACTGCGATGGATACGCCTGCTCACGGCCTGTCAGTCCAACGAGATCAATCAATTCCTTCACTTTTTGCTTACGTGCCGATTTCTTCACGCCAGCAATTTCAAGAGGAAACATAATATTCTCTTCTACTGTTCTTGACCACAGTAAGTTAAAGTGCTGGAAAATCATACTGATTTTCTGGCGCGCATTGCGAAGGCCAGCACCTTTCAATGTCGTCATTTCTTGTCCGTGAATCATAATACTACCGGACGTAGGTGTTTCAAGACCGTTCAACAGTCGAATTAAAGTACTTTTCCCTGCCCCACTATATCCGATGACGCCGAAAATTTCTCCCTCTTCGATGGCTAATGTCACATCATCTACCGCGACAATTTCTGAACGGTTCAATTGGAATCTTTTATGAACGTTTGTTAGTTGAATCATTTTCCGCACCACCTTTATTAAGTCTTTTCATTATGTGTTTTAGAAAGCTACATTGCGCTTTCCGCTTTTGTTTCATCCAGCTGCAGATGCCAGCTCCTCGGGTCGTTTCAGACTTTCCAAAAAGGCAAAGTGCGCCTTTGGGGTAAGTCCTCCAACGCCTGTCGGAGCTAAACGGCATCTTCCGCTTTTGTTTCATCCAGCTGCAGATGCCAGCTCCTCGGGTCGTTTCAGACTTACCAAAAAGGCAAAGAACGCCTTTGTGGTAAGTCTTCCAACGCCTGTCGAGCCTACACGGCGCTTTCCGCTTTAGAATAAAAAAAGCCTTCCTGCAGACAAGCAGAAAGGCCGAACGTATGTAGTTATGTACGTTACCATTTCTCTCATCTATCAAAGCGTTAGGCTTTGAGTGAATTGGCACCATTTCACAAACGTGACGGTTGCCGGGCTTCATAGGGCACTTCCCTCCACCGCTCTTTATAAGAGTTACGTATTCAATTGATTAACTACTTATACCATACTTTGATATCTATTGTCAACTGAGCTTCTCTAGCAAGTACGGGACGGATTGAAAGGCGTAAATCTTTTCTAAAGGCTGTCCTCTGCGTTGAATGAGTAAACAAGGAACACTTTCCACCTCATATTCTATTGCGATTTCCTGCACGTAATTCAAGTCTGCCTTTCCAATCGGTAATTTCGGACACATTGTCTCGATTACCGTGAGCATTTTTGAAGCGACTGCACACGTTCCGCACATCGGTGTATATAAATAAAAAGCGGCTACTTGCTCTGCCGCCTGTGCACGTTGCCAGTCTTCAATTGTCCAATTATTCATGTGGTCCACCTGCCAAGTATTTGGAATGTACTTTAAAATTGGCGGCAGCTAAAATGCTAGCCAATAGTTTAATAGGCGTCGTTTCTACTTCGCGGTAGAGACGATCCGTATATAAATGTCGCGCTTCTGGATACAGTTGTTTGAACAGCTTCCGAATGGACTCACCTGAGGCGTCCGCATCCATAAAGACGAACAGGTCTTGTTGCTCGTATGGTTCAAGCAGTTCCTCAATATGATACGCACTGATGGTGCCATTCGTACAAAGAATCTCTACAGGCTCTGCAAGGATCGGCACTAGCCGCTTACGATCCGAACCGCCTTCTACAATGAGAACTTTCAGGTCCATCCTGTTTCCTCCTAGCGTGTAAAAAAAGCGCTAGGACGTTCCAGCGCTTTTTCTTTTAGAATATTATTCAGCTGTCATTTCTTCGTACTGCTCAGCTGTCATTAACTCATCCAATTCAGCTTTGTTATCGATTTCAACTACTACCATCCATGCACCTTCGTATGGAGATTCGTTAACCAATTCCGGGCTGTCTTCAAGGTTTTCGTTCACTTCTACAACTTTACCAGTAAGTGGAGCGTACAATTCAGAAACCGTTTTCACTGATTCAACGCTTCCGAAAGGCTCGTCTGATTTCAATTGATCGCCCACTTGTGGCAGTTCAACGAATACGATATCTCCTAGTTCAGACTGTGCGAAATGTGTGATTCCGATACGGTATTTACCGTCTTCTTCTTTTACCCATTCGTGCTCTTCTGAATAACGTAAATCTTTTGGTGTGCTCATGTCGTTACCTCCAAAAATATAATAGTTTATCTACCCTTAGTTTGCCATAGTTCCCGCATAAAGACAAGATTCTAGATCACTTCTTCCACGTTTCTGTAAACGTTGTTTCATTAAATCCAACGGTCACTTTTTGGTTATCAGAAACGATTGGACGTTTGATGAGCATTCCGTCTGAAGCGAGGAGCGCGATCTTTTCATCGTCCGTCATGGTTGGTAGTTTGTCTTTTAAGTTGAGCTCACGATATTTCTTACCGCTTGTGTTGAAGAATTTTTTCATTTCGAGTCCGGAGTTCGCGATCATGTTGCGTAGTTCGTCTTCGCTTGGAGGTTGTTCGGCGATGTTCTTTTCTTCGAATGAAATCCCTTCGTCCGTAAGCCATTTCTTCGCTTTGCGGCACGTGGTACATTTTGGATAGCCGTAGTATGTCATAGTCATAATTGTCAATCCCTCCTTTTTTTTCAGTATAGCAAATTAAGGGGGGCGGTGCTAACTTAGCGGCGTTTGATTGCTGTTGTGTTTGTGCTTTTAGAGGCTGGCAATCTGTTGGGCTTGGGGCTTGGGGCTTGGGGCTTGGCGCTTCGGAGGGGACGCTTTCCTGAGGGCCCGCGGCGAGCCAACTGTTCGCTGTGCTCTCTTAGTTGTCTCGCCTGTCGGGCTGATCCTCTAGGAGTCGCCCCCCTACGCACCAATCCCTTGCAAGCTGAGTGGGTGACAGTTTCTGGTGTGCATTGTATGTGGTATTGTGATTAACTTTATAAAGGAGCTTGAACTAACCAAGTGTAAAGGAAAAACCACTTAGACTCTATCTACAATAGTGGATCTAGGTACCTTCACGTTAAACATAGGATTGGAGCGGAAGCTGGGGCGACTCCTGGAGGATCAGCGAGAGCCGTAACGAAGGACGGCTTTTGCGAGTAAAAGCGCAGCGTTAGGAGCATGTGCTTTCATAGACTGCCTTGAGTAAGCCACGCCCTCAGGAAAGCGTCCCCAGCTGGAGCTTCAATCTCCTCGCACTCTCTATCTATATTCACCACTCTAACGCATTTGTTCTTGAACGACCTCTCCAATTCTCCCAAAACAAAAACGCCCCACATAGGAGGCGTTTTGTCTACGTTATGATTAAACGATATACTTCTCTGCTTCGATCAGCTTCTCAGCCGCTTCACGCTTCTTCGCAATAATGTTATATGGATTATTACGAGTCAACTTACGCAACGCAGAAATCATCATGCGTTGGTTGTCACCGTCGACCGCTGCAAGCAAAGTCTCTTTTGCTGCCGCTTCGATACGTCCGAACGCTTCTTGACAGAAAATCTGTGTATAGAGAAGCTTCTGGTTCTCTTTTGCTTCACCATTCTTATTGATTGCCTTCTCCGTACGAAGCAATGCAGACTCCATACCGAATAGATCATTCGCAATATCTGCGATGTTTACAAGGATTTCCTGCTCCTGATCCAATTTCGTGCCGTAACGCTGTGCTGCAAGTCCTGCAACCAAGATACCGATCTTCTTCGCGTTCTTCACAAGCGCCTTCTCTTGAGCCAATGCCTCTTCGCCCACTTCTTCCGGCATAAGCATTAACAACTCTTCCTGCAATGCTTGTGCTTGTTGAAGCAACGGCAATTCGCCTTTCATTGCTTTCTTCAAGAACGTACCTGGAACGATCATACGGTTGATTTCATTCGTTCCTTCAAAGATACGGTTAATACGGGAGTCACGGTAGATACGCTCTACTTCGTACTCTGCCATGAAGCCGTAACCGCCGTGAATTTGAACGGCTTCATCGGAAATGTAATCCAACACTTCTGAACCTACTACTTTATTAATAGAACATTCAATTGCATATTCAGCAATGGAAGCCGCCACTTTTGCGCCATCTTTTTGCTCTTCAGGGCTCATCGCCGCGTTACGCTCTTCAAAGTACCCAACCGTACGATAGATCAAGCTTTCTGTTGCGTACAACTTAGATGCCATCGTACCGAACTTTTCTTTCGTTAAGTTGAATGAAGAAATCGGTGTGTCAAACTGCTTACGCTGATTCGCGTATTTGATAGCCAATTCAAGTGCCCGCTTTGATCCGCCAATCGTACCTACTCCAAGCTTGTAACGGCCGATGTTTAAGATGTTGAACGCGATCACGTGTCCGCGGCCAATCTCACCTAATAAGTTTTCAACCGGTACTTGTGCGTCTTCTAGAATCAACGTACGTGTAGAAGATGATTTGATACCCATTTTCTTCTCTTCCGGTCCTACTGAAACGCCTGGATATTCTTTTTCTACGATAAATGCCGTGAATTTGTCGCCATCTACTTTTGCGTAGACTACGAATACATCAGCAAATGCAGAGTTCGTGATCCACTGTTTTTCACCGTTTAGTACATAGTGTGTACCTGCAGCATTTAATTTAGCAGTGGTCTTCGCGCCTAGAGCGTCTGACCCTGAGCTTGGCTCTGTCAATGCATAAGCGGAGATTTTTGTTCCACTTGCAGAGTTCGGCAAGTACTTCATTTTTTGCTCATGGTTACCGAATAATACAATCGGCAATGTACCGATCCCTACGTGCGCACCGTGTGTAATCGAGAAGCCGCCTGCTACGGATAATTTTTCAGCAATCAATGCGGATGAAATTTTATCTAGTGCAAGTCCTTCATACTCTTCTGGAATATCTGCTGCTAGAAGACCTAGATCTCCTGCTTTCTTCAGCAATGTGACAGAGTTTTCGAATTCATGGTTCTCCAGCTTTTCAATCAACGGTGTTACATCATTTTTCACATACTCTTCCGTTGTTTTGGCGATCATCTTTTGCTCATCTGTAAAATCCTCAGGTGTGAAAACGCGACTAGCGTCCATATCCTCAGTTAAAAATGCTCCACCTTTTACGAATTCTGTCATAGTTGTTCCCTCCATAGCTTTAGTCATTGTATTTCCCCCTATTTGTTTGTATGTTTGATTTTATTTTATAGAACTTCGAATACTCCAGCTGCTCCCATTCCGCCACCGATACACATCGTGACGACACCGTACTTTTTGCCTTGGCGTTTCAATTCATTAATTAATTTCAAAGTCAAAATAGTTCCTGTCGCACCTAGTGGATGACCTGATGAAATGGCTCCCCCATTGACGTTCACTTTATCTGTATCCAATCCAAGTTCACGAATCACTGCAAGTGACTGAGATGCGAATGCTTCATTGAGCTCGAAAAGGTCGATGTCTTCAATAGATAGACCCGCTAGTTTCAACGCTTTAGGCACAGCGACAATCGGTCCAATCCCCATCACTTCCGGTGGCACGCCGCCTACTGCGAAAGAAAGGAATTTTGCCATGGGTTGTAAACCACGCTTTTCAGCGACTTCTCTATCCATTAATAAGACCATTCCTGCACCGTCAGATGTTTGTGACGCGTTTCCAGCTGTGACAGAACCTGTCGCTGCGAAAGCTGGACGTAATTTTCCGAGAATTTCAGTCGTCGTACCAGGACGTACGCCTTCATCCATTTCGAATAAAACCGTTTTTTCTTGATACTTACCGTCCTCATTGACAAAACGTCTCGTTACTTCAACTGGTACAATCTCATCGACAAATTTTTCTTCTTTAATCGCCGCTTCGGTACGTTTATGTGATTCCACTGCGAACGCATCCTGATCTTCACGGGAGATGCCATACTTTTGCGCCACTTGCTCCGCTGTATGTCCCATTCCCATATAGTATTGAGGCGCTTCTTCAGCGAGTTTAACGTTCGGACGAATCGTATTCCCCATCATCGGAACCATACTCATCGATTCGACGCCACCTGCTAAGATTGCTTCTGAGTGACCGAGCATGATACGCTCTGCCGCATAAGCGATCGACTGCAAACCGGATGAACAAAAGCGGTTGACCGTTACGGCAGGTGTCGTATCCGGTAATCCTGCTAGCGCGCCGATGTTACGCGCGACGTTCATTCCTTGTTCCGCTTCAGGCATGGCACAACCGATGATCAAGTCATCGATCGGCCCATCATAATTCCCCGCACGTTTTAATGTTTCCTTTATAGTCAACGCCCCAAGATCATCCGGACGGACAGTTGCCAAAGAACCTTTTCCTGCTTTTCCAATCGGTGTTCGAGCACCGGCTACAATTACTGCTTCGCGCATTCTGCTTCCTCCTTTAGCTATCTCTCATCAGTTACGTAACGGCTTACCCTTGACTAGCATATGCTGCATACGCTGTTGTGATTTCGGTTCTGCCACTAAACTTAAAAATGCTTCGCGTTCTAAATCAAGTAAGTATTGCTCATCGACACGTGTACCATATGGAATCTTTCCGCCAGACAGTACGTATGCGAGTTTCTTCGCAATTTTTAAATCATGTTCGCTAATGAATCCAGAACTGAACATCCCTTCAGCTGCAAGTAATAAGGTTGCATAGCCTGAATCGCCTGTTACAGGAACTTTCGCTCTCTTCGGCGCTACATAGCCCGCTTCAAATAATGACAAAGCAGCTTGTTTCGCGTCGTAGATTAGATGATCCGGATTGACACTAATGCCGTCTGCAAAGTCGAGGAAGTTGTTCTCTCTTGCTTCTTCAGCAGATGTCGACGTTTTCGCCATGGCGATCGATTCGAATACTTTATTCGCAATATGTTGATAATCAGTAGGTACACCGTTTGGCAAACCTTTCAGGTGCTTCTGATATAAGTTGACGTTACCGCCACCACCTGGAATCAAGCCTACCCCTACTTCAACGAGTCCCATATACGTTTCCATAGATGCCTGAATATGTGCAGCTGGAAGACAAACTTCTGCTCCGCCACCTAGCGTCATCTGGAATGGTGCCGCAACAACTGGCTTGCCACTATATTTAATCTTCAACATCGCGTTCTGGAATGAACGGATAACAAAGTCGAGTTCAAAGATATTATCATCTTGTGCTTCCATTAAAATCATGCCAAGGTTCGCACCGACACAGAAGTTTTTCCCCTGATTCCCGATTACAAGTCCTTTGAAGTTCCGCTCCACTTCATCTACCGCGATGTTGATCATCTGAATGATGTCCAGTCCGATCGCATTCGACTGCGAATGGAATTCTAGTAAAGCTATTCCATCTCCAAGGTCAATCAAGCTTGCGCCAGAGTTCTTCTTGATGACACCGTGCTTCTTCTTATACTGCTTCAAGTCGATCGCTTTCTCATTTACTTGCACAGCTTGATAGTCCGAGCCATCGAAGAAGTACGTATCGCCATTCTCTTCTTTATAGAAAGTTTCATAGCCTTTATCGAGCAATGACTGAACGAGTTCAGGGATTTCCTTGCCTTCTTCTTTCAGCATGTCCACAGACTTCTTCACGCCGATTGCGTCCCATATTTCAAACGGTCCTTGTGTCCAGCCGAAGCCCCATTTCATTGCGTTATCGATTGAAACGATATCGTCTGCAATTTCCCCATGAAGTTGTGCAGCATATAGCATCGTCGGTGTTAATGTATTCCACAAAATCTCGCCTGCACGATCTTTTGCATACAGTAACGTCTTCACTTTATTAGCTAGTCCTTTTTGCTGCTTTGCCATTTCTATTGAAGGCGCTTTCATTTTCTGCGTAGGAACATATTCAAATGTCTTCATATCCAATTCCATAATGTCTCGGCCTTTTTTCACATAGAAGCCTTGCTTTGCTTTCGCGCCGATCCAGCCATTATCGATCATTTTCGTGACGACCTCAGGTAGCTCAAATATTTTCTGTTCTTCACCCGTTGTCTGATCGTAGACGTTTTTCGCCACGTGCATATACGTATCCAGTCCCACGACATCTAATGTACGGAATGTTGCAGACGTCGGACGGCCGATTAATGTACCCGTAATCGAGTCGATTTCCCCGATTGTATAACCGCGTTCGAGCATTTCATGCAATGTTACTTGTAAACCATACGTTCCGATTCGGTTACCGATGAAGTTTGGAGTATCTTTCGCAATTACAACTCCCTTTCCTAAACGATCTTCACCGAACACTGTCATGAACTCTACAACTTCAGGTGATGTCGTTTCTGTAGGAATAATCTCAAGCAATTTCAAGTATCTTGGAGGATTGAAGAAATGTGTGCCAAGGAAGTGCTTCTGGAAATCTTCCGAACGTCCTTCTGTCATCGCTTCAATACTGATCCCCGATGTATTGGATGAAATGATGGTGCCTGGCTTTCGCACATTTTCAATCTTTTCATATAAACTCTTTTTAATATCCAGGTTTTCTACGACGACTTCAATGATCCAATCTACGTCTTTCAATTGATCCAAATGGTCCTCAAAGTTTCCTGGTGTAAGTAATGATAAGCTTTTCTTCGTTGTCAGAGGAGCCGGTTTCTGTTTTTGTAATTTCTCCAACGCTGTTGCCGCAAACTTATTGCGGAACATTGGATTGTCATACGTTAATCCTTTTGCCTCGTCATCTGCACTTAATTTCGGTGGTACGATATCTAGTAAAAGTACGGGAATACCAATATTCGCTAAGTGCGCTGCTATACCAGAACCCATAACTCCAGATCCTAAAACTGCCGCTTTTCTAATTTGATAAGTCACGTGCAATCCTCCCCTTAAGTTCTTTGAATGAACGCTCATTCATTTATAGAGTAAAAAAATATGCGTTGCCTATAATTGCTAGTATAAATCATTTGAAATTATTTCGCAATATTTATTTCATATTTAATCAGACTTTTTAAAATAAGCAATTTAATACCAAACATTCATGATTCATTGTACACTACATACTGAATGGAGGCGATAAAAATGAAAGAAATTAAATCAGCAACTGAGTTTGAAGAAATCATTGCGAGTGACCAGCCAGTACTTGTGAAATTCGAAGCAGGCTGGTGCCCAGACTGTAAGCGTATGGATATGTTTATTGATCCAATCGTTGAAAAATACGATACATACACATGGTATGAAGCGGATCGCGACGTTATTCCAGAAATTGCTGAGAAATATGAAGTGATGGGAATTCCAAGTCTGTTAGTCTTCCAAAATGGTGAGAAGCATGCACATCTGCATAGTGCGTTTGCAAAGTCCCCTGAACAAGTTGAGGAGTTTTTAGACGAAGTGAAGATCTAAAGATGAAATGTGAAAATGCTGAGAACCTAAAGGTTCTCAGCATTTGCTTTATTGAGCGGTTGTTGGGATGGGTTGAGCGGTTGAACGGAAAGTATGAGCGATTGAACCGCTAGATAGAGCGTATGCACAGCTGGATAGAGCACTTAGCGAGCTACATTGAGCGCAAAACAGAGTTCATAGAGCGCTTAAGCAACAAGTATGAGCGCCACACACCGCGCGCCCCCTACCAAACCACAATATGTTCCATAAAGGAGGAGTTCTGCATGTCCAAATACATAGAAGTACAAGGTAAATCGCAGTATGATAACGACATTGAACCAAGCTACCGTCCGTCGGCTTGCGGGCCTGTTACAGCGTATGTGTTGCTGCGCCATTTCTTACCTACCGAACAAATTCCTTCCATTAATGAGCTGTATCGAACATTAGGGAGTACGAAGATTGGTTTGCCTACTTGGCGCTTTGTTCGTAGGCTCAACAAAATGCT
The DNA here is from genome assembly GCF_000425545.1 of Sporosarcina ureae DSM 2281. Classification (GTDB taxonomy): domain Bacteria; phylum Bacillota; class Bacilli; order Bacillales_A; family Planococcaceae; genus Sporosarcina; species Sporosarcina ureae. The sequence continues at coordinate 63,952 of NZ_AUDQ01000012.1, forward strand.
CGGCTCGCAATGGAATGTGAAAGTTTGTAACCTACAGCAGGCTATCGAGCAAATCGATGAAGACCGCCCTGTGGCTGTGAAGTTTGATAAATGGTTCAAGTTCAAGTGGCGTAGTCGTTTTTCATTCGATTATCACTGGGTCGTGATGGTTGGGTATGAGTATATAGAGAATCAACTACATATTCTCGTTCATGACCACGGTGGCAGAAATTGCGCGAGCCGTGTGCGCTCCATCCCCTATGAGCCGAATCATAAGATTTTGACGTTCGTTAAGATCGAATCGTTAAAACGGTGAAACAGGTAGTCCTTGTTTAGCAATCATGGAATAGCCTTGCTCTTCCATTACTTTGGCAGTTTCTTCAGTGAACTCCGGAATGAGCAAATCTTCTAGCGGATCATCGAGTTTGATATCACAATGAATCGTTGCGAGATCCCTTGAAATCATCAGCATCTCTTCTTCTGCATTCAGCTTCTTCTGCACACCTGCCGTTAGTTTTTCTCTCGCTGCGAGCACGCCATCGACCGAGCCATACTCCTGTATTAACTTCAATGCCGTCTTCGGACCAATCCCCTTCACTCCAGGGTATCCGTCGCTCGAATCTCCAGTGAATGCTTTCATATCAATGAATTGCTTAGGAGTAATCCCATACTCTTCTATAAAACGAGCTTCCGTGTATTCATCATACTGCGTGAAGCCTTTTTTCGTTAGCGCAATCGACACATCCGGCTTCAATAGCTGAAGTAAATCTTTATCGCCCGACACCACTGTCAATTTTGCTTCGTCTTTCCACGTTTCAATTAGCGAACCAATTAGATCATCCGCTTCCATGTTCTTGATTCCATAACTCTTCCACCCTAGTGTTTCCGATACTTCACGAGCCATATCGAACTGCGGAATTAATTCCGGTGCAGGTGCTGGGCGATGCGCTTTATAGTCTGCGAATAATTCATTACGAAATGTTTTCGATCCCATATCCCAGCACACCGCTAAATGTGTCGGTTGGAAAATCGAGATAGCACTCATCGTATGTCGCGCAAATCCTTGTACGCCATTCGTCGGTACATCCAATGCATTGCGGAAAAACTGCCCACTATGTGCCGTCGCAAAAAATGAACGGAACAACAACGCCATTCCATCCACTACTAAAATATGAGGTTTATTTTCATTCATTATATTCCACTTCCTTTATCTTTAGTTTAGCACAGCTATCGCATGAAGAGACAATAAGGTCAAATAACCAACAGACTGCATATGATAAAACGAACAATAAAAGGAGGCGTAATGAGTTGAATCCACAAGATGAATTTATGAGGTACCCGCAATATTCAGATCAATATTGGCAAGGTGCCGATCCACAAGGCTTCTCCACAGCACAATCGTTTTTCCCTTGGCAACCTTGGTTCCCAGGTATGCAGGGATCTCAAGGGTTCCCAGGTATGCAATGGTTTCCGAGTTTACCGGGCTTTCCTTCATCACCCAGCTTTCCACAGCAACCTAATTTCCCTGGACAGCAGCCAGGTCGACCTGGGTATCCAAGCTCACCAAATCAAGGCGGTCAGGCGGCTGCTCCAAATTCCCCGCCACCGAATCAAATCCCAAGCTATCCAGAATTTCAGGCGTTCGCGGTAGACCCTGGTGCCATCTCAGGTTGTTTGTATCGCTTTACGTATGTATGGACTTCACGACGTAATGGCTTTTGGTTTTATCCGACATTTGTCGGTCGACAATCCGTCGCAGGGTTTCAGTGGAATCCACGCAGATTCCGCTGGGAGTATATAGGCATTGATTTACAACGTATTGATCAGTTTCGTTGTGTGTGAAATTAGTAGAAATGAAGGAGTGATAGTTTGAGTCAGCAGGATGAAGGCATGTGGTATCCGAAGCTGCCTGACGGTTATCCAGGGCAGCAGTATGATGCACATCATCAACAGAGTCACTCGCAGCACGGCCAACAACAGCAAGGATGGCCAGGTGGATATCCAGGATACCCGCCACCCAATCAACAAAATCCGCAATGGCCACCTAGTTATCCGGGGCACCAACAAGGATATCCACCGCAACATCAACCCGGTTATCCAAGTCAGCCAGGTTATCCCGGTTACCCTCAACAACCCACTTATCCAGGGCATTCGGGGTATCCCGGACATCCTGGTCAGCACGGTCATCCCGGACATCATCAACAGCATGGACAGCATGGACAGCACGGTCATCACCAAGAACACCATCACCATGGGCAGCCAGGAGGTCAACCGCAGCAAAGTGCACCGACTTCCGCTCCTCCAAGCCAAATACCGAGCTATCCTGACACTCAACTACGCGCAGTTGATCCCGGCGGCATAGCAGGATGCTTGTACCGTTATACGTATGTATGGACTTCGCGAAACAAAGGGTTTTGGTATTACCCAACATTCGTTGGCAGAACCTCTATTGCTGGGTATCGATGGGACCCACGTCATTACCGCTGGGAGTATTATGGGTTGGACTTACAGAAAATAGATTCATTCAGATGTACGTGAAGTGAAATAGGATAGATGAAGACATTCTAAGAGAAACCTGATTTTTTGTCAGGTTTCTCTTGTTTTGACTACTTCGCTATCTGCACAATGACACTTTGAAAATATAGTAAAAAAGGCAAGTTTGCTATATGGTAAAATGTTATACACATAACCAAAAAGCCTAGTCATAAGACTAGGCTTTTGTTAACGCCTTTTCATACTCCGAATCACTTTTTTCATATCTTGCTCCACACGCGTCGACTCTGTGATTTTCTGTAACGCTTTATTATACGTAAACAAATCCAATGAATTCTCCTTAGCCAAATAATCCATTGTTTTATCAGGGAGCTTTACAAAACAAATAGACAACGCCCAAGCAACCGCCATTTTGACGTAGTATCCTTCATGTTGCACACGATCTAGCAAATCGAGTACTCTATCGATATAGTCGGGCTCACTATAATAAATAAGCAGCATAACAATTCCGAAGCGCAGTTCATACTCTTTCTCAGAATCCATATATGGTTGGAGGAATGACCAAACACGTTCTTTATTGTGCTTGGTCACTTTTAACCCCGAACAAAAACTATCGCAAACGGACCAATTATCTATTTTCGGGACAAATTTCGCTACATACATCAAAAGCTCTTCCAAGTCCGCTTTCACGTAACCTATGACCAAGCCTTGTAACATCACTTCTTCAAAATACTTATCATTCGCCGTCTGTAGATACACCCGCCAATCATCTTTCGCAATCTCTTTTGCGAGTTTACGGAGCTCTGGCATACGCACTCCAAGTATATGATCGACATTCGGAATGAGTGCTGATGAAAACTTCTGATAGTCGGAATCAATTCGTTCAACTAGTTGTCTTCTAATGGTCTTGTGCATATCGTATCACCTTTTAGTTTATATTTATTTTTTCGGCTCAACAGTAGGTAGTTTTTTATCAACTAGCTTAGGGGAAAATGGTGTGATTGCGCAAAAACAATTGATATTGACTATAATACAGCTTTTGGTCTTCTTGAGGGAGTACAATTCTTCGCAGGAGTCCACTGGATTTCCTTCCAAATCGACTGGCTCTAGTAAGGTTAAAGTTGCACAGCATGTATCTATATCGAGCTTTTCCAATCTAAAATACGGGGTCTTTATACAGTGATAATGGGCGCTGAATGGTTTGTGTAATTCACAATCATGAAGTGTAAAGGGGATCGTATCGTAGAGAGGAAACGAACAGACATATTGAAATCCATGACAAAATTTCCCCAACAACTCTTGCTCTTCCAACAATTTTTTCATCTCCACACATATCACACTTGGTTTATTCATTTATACCCTTCCCTTCTTATATACCTATCTACTATATATATGACAAGGCTGAAAGATGGGTTAGGTGCGGTCAAGCATTAATTAGAAATTATTGGAATACACATCAGGTAGTTTTATTCTGTTTCGCAACATACACTGCATAAGGAAGTAGGTTCTTTGCTACTTCAAAAACAATTTCGTCATTTCCCGGTCTCCAATTCACTTCGAATATCCAGAGCTTATTATTTTCATCGACACCAATATCAATCCCGAGCTCATCAAATTTCACATCGAATGTACTTTCAAATTCATTAGTGAATCGGTCAGCAAACTTTTCTAAAGTCTGCCTCATATTCCTTCGTTCATCACCAAATTCTCTTTCTAAAAACGACCTCAATACCCCCATACTACCACCACGTGAAATATTACTAGTCACTCGATCCATTGTGCCGATCCGAGGATAAATAAGCGAAATCATCCATTTACCCTCCCCGTCCTTTTGAACATGTAGTCTAAAATCATACGGATTTCCTTCTTTTGTTCGGCAGGATATATATGGCTGGACTAAATAGTCTGTCTCACTGATTATATCTTGAAGATCGGAAATAAGTTGTTTTCGATTAGTGGTTGTCTTCTCTGTGTCAACTATCTTATGAAACTGCTCGCCATCTTGCTCGATAAACCAAATCCCCCTTCCCTGACTGCCGGATACTGGTTTAATCATCACTTTTTTATATTTCGTCAATGCATTCAACACAATCTCAGGTTGTTCGACCCGTACGGATGGAATTAAATAATCCTCAAATTCCGGCATTTTACTGATCCTTCTATAAACACTCATTTTATTGCCAACAGAGTGTGAAGTAAAAGGGATTATATCACTTAATTTTGTGTATACGTCGATTTCCTCATCGGTTTTCATCGCACATGCATTGTAAATGACGTCTGGAAACAACAAGTCTTTTTGAATCCACTCGCCCTGTTCATATACATAACCTGAAATTACTTTCGTCTTAAAATTTACGTTACGTGGTGAAAAATAGTAAAAATTCACTCCTTCCATTTTAGCAACAGCTGCCCAAGCAAAAGCTTTCTTTACTTTGCTCGGGTGTTTCTTTGAATGCAACATCCCCACTGTAATCATCTGCGCTCACTCCTCATCCGTTTCTATATAAAACTTAATATTCTTCGCTGCCTGCAAGGCGTTTCGTTTCGCTTTTGATGCTGAATCACCGGAAGCTATGACATAGCCATATCGATTTCCCATCGAAATAGGTGGTGTCATGAATGTGCCTTTGCGCGGCTTCACGTAGACTTCCCGCACTCCTTCATACTTCATTGCATTATTTTTTCCTGTTACTTTCAACAACGTGCCATAAGCATTCACGGTAATATAGTGCGTATAAATATGATTTTCGTGCCTTCTTTTCAAATTTACTTCTTCACCTATAAATAGCTTCAATGTTTCTTCCATTAAATTAATTCCATACGCCTCTTCTATCATGCGATTCATGGCGCCACCCGATATTCTCGGATTCAACTCAATCAACTTCCAGGTATCCCTGACATATCGTAGTTCAAGGTGACAAGCTACATTTTTCGCTCCAAGATCCTTGCAAATGGATTCCACTGTTTTAAAAAGCTTGGCATATAAGCTTTTCTCTAATGATAGTTGAATATCATAACCTGTAATGATGAACTTCAGATCTTTTTGAATATCCTGTTTTATCACCGCAATTAAATGAAGCTTCCCATTCACTACTACTAATTCAACTAAATACTGCGGGCCATCCAAATACTCTTCAACCACAATTTGCTGGGCAGGATGGACTTTCAACATACTCTTCATAACACGCGTCATTTCCTCTTGATTATCAACTAGATACACATCTCTTGATGCCTTTGAAAGTGGCGACTTGATAATGAGAGGGAATATCTCTTGCTCGCTGATGAATTGTTTCAAATCTGTCGACGGTTCAAAAATGATAAATTTTGGTGTCGCTTCGTTTTTAGCTAATGCGGTTCTAGTTAACACTTTATCCTCCATTTTCAGGTAAGCATCAACGGAAATTTTTGAATAACAAAATTCATTCGCAAGATGGGCAGCCATCGATACAAATGGATCTACGAAACTGAAAATCCCTCTCAACTTCATTCCCGACTTCTTTAAATCATGAATCTGTTGTCGAACTATCTCTTCTGTTATGCCGTCAACGTGAATCATTTGTGTAACTTCCGGAAATTCCTCTCTTTGTTCGAGATACTTCTTATTCTGGGTTAACAACACCGTGGCATAGCCTATCCTTTCTGCAGCCTTTATGGCCTCCCTGCTCGAACCACTCTTCGTGGTTTCCACAAACAAAATAGTATCCATTTCACACTCTCCTTAGCTAAAGCCTGTTGATCATTTGTATGGGTTAATGAAAATACAAACAAAACAGTCACTTAATCTGGCGTTCTTCTATTCATATGAAAGGTTACAGCTAGTCAGATAGGCCTCGAACATGCGTAAGTATAGTTTTTATGCCTGTGAAACTTTGAATAAAAATAGTAAATTAAGCAAATGATCATTGAATTGTTCAGATTAGTAAGTATAATAGTATAATGTCCTGTAGAATAGTTTAAATATTCTAATCAGTAGAACTACTTTCAACAAAACTAATTCACCATTAAGGGGAGATCAACTATGACAGCGACTACTGAAAAAATCGTCCAGTCTTTACAGGAAGTTTTAACCAATGAACAAGTGACCATTAATGAAACCGTGCGTGAACTTCACGGCAAAGATGAGTCCTACCATACAATGAAATTACCTGATATCGTCGTATTCCCTTCTTGTACGGAAGATGTAAGCAAGATTATGCGCGTATCAAAGGAGCTAAATGTAGCTGTCATTCCATTCGGACTTGGCTCGAGCCTAGAAGGTAGTGTCATTCCGGATAATGGTGGAATCACCATCGACTTTTCAAACATGAATGCCATTCTAGACATACGTGCAGAAGATTTCCTCGTGACTGTACAGCCAGGTGTCACGCGGACTCAATTAAATAAAGAATTGAAGAAACATGGTTTGTTCTTCTCTGTTGACCCAGGGGCAGACGCGACACTTGGCGGCATGGCAGCAACGAATGCTAGCGGCACGACATCCGTTAAATACGGCGTGATGCGTGATCAAGTACGTGACCTTGAAGTAGTAACAGCAGACGGAACAGTCATACATACAGGAAATAAAGCGGCTAAGTCTGCATCTGGTCTTCATTTGAACGGATTATTCGTTGGTTCGGAAGGAACTCTAGGGTGCTTCACCGAGCTGACATTGCGCGTCTATGGTATTCCTGAATTTACAACTGCAGCTCGTGCTTCTTTCCCGACTGTCAAGGATGCAGTAGAAGCAGTTGTTTCGATCTTACAAGCAGGTGTTCCAATCGCGCGTGTTGAATTAGTCGATGAATCCTCGATGCGTCAAGTAAATATATTCAGCGAAACGAATTATCAAGAACAGCCGACACTATTCCTTGAGTTTCATGGCAATGAAGCGGGACTTCAACAAGACGTCGAATTTACGAAAGAAATCGTGGCGGATCACCACTGTGAACATATCGAATTCGAAACAGATAATGCGGAACGAAATCGCCTGTGGGAAGCACGCCACAATCTGGCATACGCTTATATCCACGGGAATCCTGGTAAAAAATTAATGGTTACAGACGTCTGTCTGCCGATTTCAGAACTAGCAGAAGCTGTCAATCATGCGCGCGAGGTAGTTGAGTCGCTTGACATGCCTGGAGGAATTGTCGGCCATGTAGGCGATGGCAACTTCCACGTCTTGCTGATGATAGATATGAATGATCCAGCAGAACTAGCGAAAGCTGATGAATTAAATGAAAAGATTGTTCACTACGCACTTGAACGTGGCGGGACTTGCACAGGAGAGCACGGCGTCGGAATTGGCAAACAGAAATACCAACAGCAGGAACATGGTCCTGCACTTCTCGTTATGCAGAAAATTAAACAGGCTCTTGATCCTGATCACTTGCTCAATCCAAATAAAATTTTTCACGTTGAATCCGAGGTGATCGAACTATGAAAGCACTCGAAGCAATCGGCTCTATCGCAGGAAAGTACTTTGCCTTTTGGGTCATCCTAGTCGCCTTGATCGCGTTCATGTTCCCTACTCCTTTTCTCGGATTAGGTGCATACATTACGATTTTACTCGGCGTTGTCATGTTTGGAATGGGATTGACGTTACGAGCAGTGGACTTCAAAATCATTTTGACAAATCCGCTACCCGTAATCATTGGTGTAGCGGCACAGTTTGTCGTTATGCCGTTGGTTGCATTCGGTCTTGCCTATTTATTGAAGCTGCCACCTGAACTAGCTGCCGGTCTGGTATTGCTTGGATCCGTTCCCGGGGGTACTGCTTCAAACGTTATGGTCTATCTAGCAAAAGGAAATCTCGCATTATCAGTTGCAATGACATCCCTTTCTACTTTATTGGCACCACTTGTCACGCCACTAGTATTACTATGGTTAGCTGGCCAATGGTTGCCAGTCGATGCGTTATCGATGTTCAAATCGATTGTACAAGTCATCATTATTCCGATTGCACTAGGTTTACTCATTCAACGATTCTTCCCTAGGGCGGTTGCCAAAAGTGTATCCATCGTCCCGATCATTTCGGTTGTCGCGATCCTTATTATTGTTGCTGCGGTCACTTCTGCAAATGCAGGCAACGTCGTGAGCTCAGGTTTCATCGTATTTATCGCTGTGTTCTTGCATAACGGTATCGGATTACTTCTCGGTTATTTGATTGCACTTGGACTTGGATTGAACGAAAACGACAGACGGGCCATTTCACTCGAAGTCGGTATGCAAAACTCAGGTCTTGGTGTAGCACTCGCTACTGCTCACTTCGGTCCACTTGCCGCACTACCAAGCGTATGGGGTGCGATCTGGCATAATATCTCTGGTCCAATACTTGCGACGATCTGGTCGAAGAAGCCGACTGCGAATGTCGAAGAACAGAAAGTCATGATTCAAGCAAAGACAAATTTATAATAAGAAGAAAACGTCAGACCTCGATATCCATGTCGAAGTTTGGCGTTTTATATACAAAAAAGTAGATTAAAATATTTTATTATGATTATTTGCAAATTTAATTGTTTACTATTCTCCTAGTGTGCTATCGTTAGTTTTGGAGATTTACAAAGAATAGTAATTGTAGATATGGAGAGATTAGCGTGAAGAAGAAATGGCTTGTTGCAACTTTGGCCTTTGTTTGGATTATAGGTGGCGTAATTTTATGGAACGAGTGGAATGACAGAGAACGTGCATTATCTGACAATGCGGATAGAAAAGCTCCGAAAGTGACTGCACAGGATTCGTCTAAAAAAGTGACTGAAGTAGAACCAGATCAAAAACTAGAAGAAACGATTATCAATACGGCGACAATCGGTATGGCTGGCGATGTATTATTGCATAATCCAATTTACACGTATCCTAACTTTGATTTTGCATTCGAAGCAGTAAAAGAGAAAATGGCAAGTATTGATTTTCTCTTGGCGAACCAGGAATCTATGCCTGGGGGTGCCGAACTTGGATTATCTACCTATCCAAAGTTCAACAGTCCAAAACACATACTACCCGCTTTACAAAATGTTGGCGTCGACATGGTTACATTCGCCAACAATCATACATTTGATAAAGGTGAAATAGGCGTACGCAAAGCGATTGAACATGCGCAAGAATACGGCATGCAGTATGTAGGCGCGTATGAATCATTTAAAGACCGCAAGACTCAACGGATTGTCGAAGTCAACGGTATCAAAATCGGAGTGCTCGCCTATACGTACGGCACAAATGTAGAACTAGACTTGCGTGGTAAAGAATACTTAGTTAACTACATCGATCGTGAACGGATGGAAAATGAAATTCAGCAAATGAAACCTATGGTAGACGTTACAATCGTATCTCTGCACTGGGGTCCTGAGTATCAACTGGAGACATCGGATGATCAAGCAGAACTTGCGCAATTCGTTTCGGATGCGGGTGCTGATGTACTATTCGGGCATCACCCACACGTCTTACAACGCTACGGAGAAGTGGGTAATACCAAAGTGTTCTTCTCACTTGGTAATTTCTATTCTGCCCAACCGTTCGACTATACGAACTTCGGTGGAATCGCAAGACTATCTGTAACGAAAGAACAAACAGGTGATCAAAAGACTGTAACTATCGAAGATCCACGCTTCTTACCGACTGGCGTCATTAAAGATCAAGAGAACCGATTTAAAGTTGTCCCTCTTCATGAAGCCAATTCAACCATTCATTACAATGAAGAATGGGTGGAAAACCATGTCGGTGTACCGAAATGGTAACTAGATAAAGCAAAATAACGCCTTTCTAATCACTTGATTAGAAAGGCGTTATGTATTTTATTGAATAACATTTTATTATTTACCTAACACTGTCTTGACATCCTCTATCAACAATTCATTCTCGGTCGCTGTTAGACCATCATACCTTTTCACAATTTCACCATCAGGATTAACTAAATAAAAATAATAGCTGTGCGCACGTTGATCTAATGCTCCACTTTCCAATATAGAAAGGAATGTGTTTTTAGACAATTCTTGAATGGTTTTAAAATCATAGCCCGTCAAAAAACTCATCGTACTAAGATCCGCTCCAAAATCTGCAGCATAATTCCTTAATACATCTGGTGTATCATTTTCAGGATCTATACCGAACGAGACAATACGGGGTTCCAAACCTTCTTCTTTTAATCTTTCTTGAACACCGACCATATTAGCGGTCGTTCTTGGGCATACTGTAATGCAGTTTGTATAGGAGAAGTAGGCAATCCACCAGTCGCCCTTTAAATCCTTCAAGCCAAGCGGTTCGTTATCCTGTGTAGTGAATTCAAAGTCTGGGATTGTTTCAGACATATTCGTTTCAATCTTCTTATTGCAGCCGCTTAGAATAAGAATTGTCGTAAATAAAATAACCGCAATTTTTACTTTCATTAAGATCCTCCCTCTTTAAGTATGTCGCAATAAATAAAGTGATGTTCTACAACTAACTTCTATCTATTATTGCTCATTTTTCATTCATTGATCTCATGTCTTGAATGATTGTATCATTTTTATTCCAACTTATCGTACTTGACCTGTTTAGTCGAATCAAATACATACCGACACTGTATCACAATCTACTACTTCTTCACTTACTATATCAAAAAAACTCAATAAAAAATGACAATTGAATATGTTGTAGTCTAAATATGATAAATAAAGGTAAGAATAAATAGGACGCTTTATGTGAAACTCACAATGTTCAGTAAAAAAGCTTTTACTTATAAGGAGGGGTTAGAGTGGCAGATCAGCAACCACCCAAAGACATAAATGGGAAACCGCAACACGAGCAAGATATGGGTCGAAGAATTTTTTTGAAAAACACTGGGCTTGTAGCGGGTGGACTCGTCGGTGGATCTCTTTTCGGAGGACTAATTTCTGGCGGTTTGGATAAGAAAAATGAGGAAACGCCTCAAAATGATAGCACTAAAGGTATCGAAGTAACACAAGCTCGTCAATTCTTCACGCGTCATCAAGATTTCAAAGTATTAAATGCAGCGACAGAAATAGTCTTCCCTGAGGACGAACTCGGTCCTGGTGCCATTAAGCTAGGAGTACCCTATTATATCGACAAACAACTAGCTGGACGCTGGGGCGTCAATGCATACGATTATCGACACGCTCCATACGCTATTGATTTAAAGGAAGTCGATCAAACGGCAGGACCAGGCGGTGAACAATCGATTTTGGATCGCGGCATGATTTTCTTGCTAGGACTACGTAAAATAGACGAAGAAAGTCAAAAGCGTTTCGACGTCACTTTTGACCAAGCAACCGAGGAGCAACAAATAGAAATCATGACGGACGTCGAGGCAAACAACGTGAAGATGAGAGGTGTAAAAGCTTCTGAGTTTTTCATTTTATTATAACAAGCGACATTAGAAGGCGCTTATTGTGATCCATTGTACGGAGGCAATATTAATATGGAAGGCTGGAAAATGAAAGAGTTTCCGGGCGCAGTGGCTTCCTACGCTAATTATATTGAATCAGACGAATTTGCCAAACTGGATCCCGTCAGTCTAAGAGATTACCAAGGGCACTAAAATAGAAACGGTGAGGAGGATATGCAATGGTAAAAAAACTTAAAAAAGTAGATGCAGTCATCGTGGGTTCAGGGTGGGTCGGTGGAATTGCGGCGGCTGAACTAACAAAAGCTGGATATAATGTGGTCATATTAGAACGAGGTAAAAATAAAAAGCATGAAGACTTTATCGGTACGAAAGACGAATTACGCTATTCTAAACGCTATGAACTCATGCAAGAATTGAATAAAGACACGATTACTTCACGTAACTCCATAAACAAAGAAGCCATACCGGTTCGGAATAATATGAACGCACGTCTCGGAAACCATACAGGAGGTGCAGGTGTTCACTGGAACGGAATGTCTTTCCGTTGGATGCCGTATGATTTCGAAATATATAGTAAGACTGTAGAGCGTTACGGTAAAGATAAAATCCCGAAAGAATCGACGATGCAAGATTGGGGCATTACATACGATGAGCTCGAGCCGTATTTTGATCAATATGAAAAAACAGCAGCCATCTCAGGTGAAGAAAACCCACTTGGTGCTTCACGTTCTGATAAGTATCCGAATCCACCAATGAAGGATACGCCGAATATTCGTCTGTTCACCAAGGCAGCAAAAGCACTCGGTTACCATCCATATCGCATCCCATCCGCTAATGCTTCACAAACATACACCAATCCAGACGGTGAAACGATCAACGGTTGCGTATACTGTGCCTTTTGCGAAGAATATGGTTGTGACTTTGGAGCGAAAGCAGATCCGATCGGTACGGTGCTCAAGACGGCACATAAAACGGGTAAGATGGAGATTCGTAATGACGCGTTCGTTAATCGAGTAAGCCACGACGGAAAGAAAGCGAACGGGTTAGTCTATACCGATACAACGACTGGTGAAGAATTCGAACAACCAGCAGATATCGTAGTACTTGCAGGTTTCGTCTTTACGAACACAAAGCTGTTGTTACATTCTAAAATTGGACAGCCCTACGACCCAAAAACAGGACAAGGTATGATCGGCAAGAACTTCACAGGCCACTTCAACAACTTGTCAACGTATATCGGTGCACGTGGATTCTTTGAAGATAAAAAATTCAACAACTTCATGGGTGCTGGCGGAATGGGTTCTTCAATTGGCGACTTCAGTGGAGACAATGAAGATCATACAAACCTCAACTACTTGCATGGCTATGAAGTACACTACAGTCAGCTTGGTTCACGACCTATTGCGAATAACGCAGTGCCATATGATACACCGGGTTGGGGTAAAGAATTTAAAAAGAATTCAATAAAATATTATAACCGCAACCTATTTATCACTGCACAGTCTGGCTTCTTGCCAAACAAAAATTCGTATATGGATTTAGATCCAACATATAAAGACGCACTAGGCAATCCACTTCTTCGTGTCACGGTGGAATATGCAAAACAAGACATCGAACGTGCGAAAGCAGGAGTCGCACGTTGTGAAGAGATCATGAAAGAAATGGGCGCAGACAAAATGAACGTCGATGTAGTAAAAGACGATACTGTATTCGACCATAAATTCTATACGGATCACTTCTTCGGTGGTGCGATCATGGGAGCTTCTCCTGAAAACTCTGTAGTCAACACCTACTCTCAAATGTGGGACATGGAAAACCTATTCGTTGTAGGCGGATCTTCATTCCCTCATACAGGTAACTACAACCCAACCGTTACGATTGGCGCATTCGCATATCGTGCAGCTGAAGGAATGATTAAGTTCTTAAAAGAAGGCGGCAATGTGGCGGTTACACCACTTGAAAAGAACGCTTAATTTTGGATAAATAAATATGCCATCACCTTATCTGAATGGACAAGGCGATGGCATATCTTTGGGTCTGAATAAATCTTTGCTCAATCATTTCACTTAATATGCAATGTAACGTCTTCCCTCAAACTAGAAAGGATCGGTGAACGTTCAATTGCAATAGCCGCGATCTCTGCCAGTTGTCCTTTATTCGTAGTAGACTCAGCAGATAACACGATCATCGGCTTCATAATACCGCTATTGCCGCTTTTAATCCCTAGAAATGGCGCTTTATCGCATACTCCAGTGAATACAATTTCCGCTCTGTCTACAGTCACTCCCTGATTATACGCTTCTAAATGGAATGTAACCCCGAAACTAGTAGTGGCCGCAGCGATTAATAATTCAATCGGCATGACTTGTTTTTCTCCTGGCTTTGCAATACCTTCCAGATTAATCTCCTGCAGGTCTTTCGTTTCGAGAAACATCATTTCCCCTACTACATACTGGCAAGTCCCCTGCCATTCACTGATTGCGAGTGACGGATCTTGCTCTATCAATTTCTTCATTTCATTCATAATTTTTGTAGTACTCATTTTCAATGCCTCCAGATTATCCTTATGGTGTCTATTATACATGTACAACATCTTTTTGCTAATTAGAGGCGTATTTCCGTTGCCACACACTTTTCTCATGGGAAAATTCATTTCTATTTCCAGCGTTAAGTACAGTACCTAAACTCATGATGTGTTGATCGTTAACCAATATCCTCTCTACCTATTGTATTACCCCCACCAAGACTGTAGCTTATCTCATGTGTCATAGACGTCTCCCCCTTTGCACACTATATAGAGTCAAAAAGAAAAAAGAATACAGGGTGTGGAAATATTTTTTTCCACACCTATTAATTTTTTTGATAGTTTGTTTAAGTTCTTAGGTTATTGCTAGTAACAAAACTGTCCCATAGAGTAGAACAAAACCCTCCATTGAGGCGACTATTTTTACCTACTCGTCGTTCCTATATGAACAGTCATACATCCTATTTTGCTAGTTGATAATTTTATCAATAAAAACAGTAGACAAATTTCATTAAAAGTTTGTCTACTGTTTTTATTTTTCTTTATTTTTTTATTATTTTTATACTTTATTTTTCAAACATACTCTCAATCAGATCTTCCATATCCTCTGCAGCATGCAGTTCTTTCGACTGAAGGGCATCCAGCTCACCGCTCTCCATCGCTTCCACGCTAAATTTCTCCGTCTTCTCTTCTACACAGTTGACGAATACTGTATAGGCTTCTTTCAGTTCATTGCCTTCCGTTTCAAACGCATTCGGTACTTCCAATGCATTCATATCGGCCAGAATCTGCTTGAACTCTTCTACTTTCTGCAACCATTGTTCTTTCATTGCTGGTATATCCAGCTCTTGTTTTGAAATGAATTCTTCGGAAATGCCTTCATACTCTTCTGACGCTATGATCAAGCGTTCGTGTAATCCAATGATTTTCTGTAAGTAATCTTTTCTGCTGAGTGCCATCGTATCATCTCCTTGTATGAGTATACATATTTAGTATTTCATCATGTAACTCCCAATGCAAGCAGAAGCGTATGAAGAATTTCTCTTACTTCTTGAAGATGAACTGTTTTCACTCACTACCCCTACAACAGACTGCGGATTCAAAATATATTTCCTGCGCGACGTAGAGTAGAACGGTCTTTTTATCTTTCAGTTAGACTCTACATAGAGCTTTATGTATAAACACCAGACCGACCCTATATAGATAGCGGTTGGTTGACGGCTTATGCAAAACAGCTGCCGGTCTGGTATCTTTCTATTTCTTACTTCGATCATGCTTCCCATTGTTCTTACGTAATCAAACCAGGCTGGCTCTATAAGCGAGCGGTTGGTTGACGGCTTGTGCTGAACAGGTGCCATCCTGGTTTGTGTGATAGTTTTGGCATCACCTCCTTTACAGCATATACTCCATTATTTTTCCACTATCCATTGTCCAGAGCTTGTATCCCTTCCCATAGTGAACACTTGCTCCACGACACCTTCACGTCCATATTGATAACGTATTTCCACTTTGTCATCAGCAATCGGAATAGCCTTACGATAAGCTGCTTCAAGGAATAGCTCTCCAATTCGGCTCGATTGTGCGAATACCGAAGACTCAGGTAGTTTCTCCAATCCCGTAAGCTGATCATATAAATATAGGTCAAAGTACTGTTCAGGTGTATAGTCGCTCTTGAGTTGATCTGTCAGATAATCTATATAGATCGATTCGGTTTTTTCTTCGGTTGCCACGCCAATCAGTTTGCCGTAAATCTTGTGTACAGGCGTAACAGTCGCCCCTTGTACAGTATCTTTTGCCGGGAAATGGTTCAATAATAAATATTCCCGAGCGTTCAACAGCTGATCATATCCTCCAGCAATTGTGACGTTTTGTTCCTTATACTGATCCATCAATTCGGATGATAACTGGTTACCGTTGACATTCAACTTGCCATCTTTCAATACCACACGATCTCCAGGGACTGCAACGACTTCATAATAGACACCTGTATACGTCGGTAAGTGACTATTCGTATTCGTAAATGTCCGTACGATGTCGCCTGGTTTATAAACGGAGGCATCGTACAGATCCGCCTTACGTTCTATAACTGGGTGATACGTATCTGGGCTCCACTGGAGTGAAAAGGATTCATCATCTACGTACAATAGACCGTCCACTTTCTTCACTACAGGTAATGAAGAAAATTCTTCGTAATCAACAGTAGATAACTGATCTTTCTTTTGTAAGGCAGAAATTAAAGCCATATCGTCAAGTGGATCATAAGGCGTACCCGGACCTTTGTCAGAAGATAGCTGATTGTCTGAAACTACATTAAACACTAGCAACAAGGTGACTACCGGCAGTGCCGCCGTGACTAGCAACGCTTGCCAAGAAAACTGTCGCCTTCGCGAAGGTTGAAGGTTTTCATGTACCCGCTGTTTGATTCGGCGCTCCTGTTCCGTTGTATCTCCCATCATCTGGTCCAGTTTTCGTTTAAAATCATTCATAGGTTTCTACCTCCTCTTCCGCAAAAAATCCTTTGAGTTGCAACTTCGCTCTTCGTAATCTCGTCTTGACAGTATTTTCATTGAGCTCAAGAAATTCTGCGATTTCTGCGACCGATTGCTCGTCATAATAATATAAAAGTAATGGCTCACGGTATTTCAATGGCAGCTGGAATAAATGCTTTTCAAGTGAAGCAAGTTGCTCTTGTTCCAACAATTGTTGCTCTGAGCTTTTGGTCGATACAAAAATCGTTTCGAACACTACGTCTTTTTTGTGCTTCCAGGAGCGTAAATAATCTTTTGCACGATTAGCGGTCATTTTGGTTAAATACGTTTTAATAGAAGCTTCATTACGGAATTGGTCACTTTTCTGGAAATACGTAACGAAGACTTCTTGCACGACGTCTTCCGCGGTCGACCAATTTTTCACGTATAAATAAGCGATTCGTACTAAATAACGCGAATGCTCATTCATGATTTGATCCATTTCATTCATTTGGGCTAATCACTCTCTTCTATGGCCATCTCATGTCTCCGTCAACATACGTTGCAAAATCCTTAAATGACCTTTTTTCTGTCATGCCAAAGCGGTTCACTTCATAATTAGACAATTCCATATTGGCATAACCTTCGACTGTTGTATAGCCGATCAGTAATCCTACTTCTTTAGCCGCCGCAATGAACTGTTCATTATATTGTCCATACGGGTAGGCAATAGAAACAGCTGAAGGTACGTGTTGTAAATTTGTCTGCAAGTCTTCGATAATTTCTTCTTCCGTATGTTCGAATACTAAACCTGCTCCGCTTTCTACACCTAGTTCATGCAGTGCACATGTATGGGCTTCGAACTGAAATACATCTTTCATTTCGTTTAAGTCTTCCACATTCAAATACTTCAGTAGTCCTCCACCATCAAATGCCGGACCGTCTTTTTCTCTATCGATACGGGCAGAAATAATATGTTGTGGCGATGTAAAGCCGTATTGTTTCAAGACGGGATAGGCATATTCTTTGGATGACAATAAACCATCATCGAATGTAATAACCAATGCTTTCTCCGGCACAATGAGTCGGCCCTCCAAGTAATCATACAACTGTTGTGAGGTCAATGTCGTAAATTGCTCATCTGCCAAATACGCCATCTGTTTTTCAAAGCTTTCGAGTGAAATCGTGCTCATCTCCGTCTTCATTTGTTTACGAGGTAATACTTGATGATAGAGCAGTACTGGGACTCCTTCATCCATCTTTACAGTCGACTTATGGATATACCCTGCCCGCTCACCCACTTTGATGAGATACCAGTCCTTTTCTTCCTGTATAACAGGGTAGCGATAGCCTTTTCTTAATTGGATCAAGACATCACTTTTACGGTTTGCTTCTGTATACACAGGTGTTTGTTGGGCAGTTTTCACAGCGCCCAGTCGTTCGTTATGTACAGGAACTTTCATCACGTTCTTTTCTACCTTTGCCTGACCTTTACGAATGAAAGCTGGCATCTTGCCTACTCGAATTTCGTAATATTCCTCATCTTCTCCTATGAGCGCAACCGCTTGATTGGCTTGCAGTTCGCCGATTCGGATGAGATTCTCTTGCTTCATATAAATGGGTTGGTCGTTTGTTAGCGTCAATACCTGTTCAAATTCTTTCTCTGTAATGAACGGTTTACTTTGTCTAGTTTCTGCAAAAGCTGTAGCTGATTGCTCATGGAACAATGGTACTTCATTTAAATTCCACTTCGCTTCATTTCCCATTATAAATAACAGTAAGCTTGCAAGTACTAGCACACAGCTATATATTTTCTTCATGTGAATCCCCCTATTGTCATTTGCGCACCCTACAGACGGAGGATTCCGGAAAAAGTTTCAAAAGTTTTTTAAAAGTTTTTAGGAGATGATCGTTCTCAATCAAAACTCGATCAACTTTTCTTGAATTCCTTTACTTTTTTACAATAAAAAGCACTCCTTCGCTCGTAGAAGAACGAAAGAATGCTAACCACTTGATTAATTCACTTTACGACCCGTTTTCCCTACCTTGTCCCAGTAATCGTCGCGTATTTGTACTTTCAAGATCTTTCCTGACGCTGTTTTTGGAAGTTCTTCCACAAACGTCACGCCTGTCACCGCTTTAAAATGCGCTAGATTCGACCTCGTGAAGTCCATAATATCTTGCTCAGTCGCTACTGCACCGCTCCGCAATACGATATACGCATGCGGTGTTTCTCCCCACTTCTCATGCGGCACGGCAATGACCGCAGCGTCTAGAACAGCAGGATGGTCATAAAGCACACCTTCGATTTCAATAGAAGAAATGTTTTCACCGCCACTGATGACGATGTCTTTCTTGCGGTCGACGATATTGACGTAGCCGTGCTCATCAATCGTCCCCATATCCCCCGTCATCATATAACCATCACGCAACACTTCGTCAGTCGCCTCTTTATTTTTCCAGTAGCCTTTCATGACACCATGACTACGGACTGTGATTTCACCTGTCTGCTGACCATTCTTGGCTACTTCTTCTCCATAGTCGTCAACTAAACGGACATCTACACCAATCATCGAATAGCCTGCTTTGGCTCTTAACTGAAGCTGCTCTTCATCTGTTAAATGTTGGACAGTTGAGCGAATCGTTGAGAACAAACTTAATGGTGAACTGTTAAATGTTGGACAGTTGAGCGAATCGTTGAGAACAAACTTAATGGTGAAGTTTCCGTCATGCCGTATACTTGAATAAACTCCCAACCAAGTTCTTTTTCGACCCGTGAAATGAATGACGGTGGCGGAGCGGAGCCTGCAACAATTACTCGAATCTTATGATTGAACGTCGGCTTATGCTCTTCGCAATACTGAAAAATCAAATTCAATACAGCCGGTGCCATATGCAAGATCGTGACTTTATACTTCTGAATCGCTTCGATAATAGTCTGCGGTGACGTTTTGCGTAAGCAAACTTGAGAAGCTCCGTTCGCCGTATAATAAAATGGTGATCCCCATCCGTTCACATGGAACATCGGAAGCACATGCAGCAGAACATCGTCATCGGTCACACGCAAATGATGCATGGCACTCATAGCATGCAAATAGTTGTTCCGGTGTGTTAGCATAACCCCTTTCGGATTACCTGTCGTGCCACTCGTATAAAGTAAACTGCACACATCATCTTCTTGCACATCTGCCCGGTCAAACGATTCCGTAGAGAATGATTCGAGCCACACGTCATAATCTACCGTTTCCTCGTCATCCTGCTTATGATGAACAATAATTTTCTCTACCGTATCGAGCGAGTGCTCAATCGGTTTGATAAGATGATATAAATCCTGATCAACAAATAATAACTTCGACTCGCTATGATTTAAAATGAATACATAATCCTCAGGCTTCAATCGTGTATTTAACGGCACCATGACGCCACCTACTTGATAGAGTCCATAAAATCCTTCAAGCATTTCAATAGAGTTTCCACATAAATACGCTACATGATTTCCTTTTTCAATACCCAAGTCACATAACCCGCGTGACAACTGATTCACTCGACCGTTTAACTGCTCGTATGTAAAAGAACGACCTTCTTCTCCAAAAATCGCTTCCTTACCCCCATACAACGTAACAGCACGATCTAGAAATTGCGTCAAAACTAATGGAACATTCATCTGCATACCTCCTCATTCTGTTCTATTACAATTGTATAGTAAACGCTTCCACTTTACTATATTTTCTAATATTTTAGTAGAAACATTCTTCTACCGGTATTTTCATCTATATAATCTGTAGGATGCTACAAGTTAATCCTACAAAACAGGCATTCATTTACTCTCTATCAGAGTAAAGAATGCCTGTTTAATTGCATAAACAAAAACTCTACTTCCCTAAAACTTTCTTCACATCCGCCACCAGCAAATTATTGTCTGTATCGCTCATACCGTTATACTGCTTGACGATCTCTCCGTCAGGATTAATTAAATAAAAGAAAAAGCTATGCGATCGCTGGTCAAGTGCTCCCTTTTCCAGAAAAGCGTTAAACGTATGAATCGATAGATCTTGAATTTCTTCAAAATCATAACCCGTTAAAAACGTCATCGTCTCTAGGTCAACACCATAGTCCTTTGCATATTCTCGTAAAACTTCTGGTGTATCATTTTCCGGATCAATGCTGAATGAAATAATACGAGGTGTTAAACCGTCATTTTTTAATTCTTCCTGAATACCTACCATATTAGCCGTCGTTCTCGGACAAACGGTCGTACAGTGCGTATAAGAGAAATAGGCAATCCACCAATCGCCTGTCAAATCATCCAAGCCCAGTGTATTCTCGTCTTGTGTAGTGTAGTCGAAATCTGGTATCTTCTCTGACATATTCGTTTCGATTGTATTATTACAGGCACTCAGAAAAAGAGCGGCTGCCAAAAGTATGAGGACGGATCGTATAGTCATAGGCATCTTTCCTCGCTTTAATATGTATGAAAGAAAGGAGAGAGGTTGTGATCCCTCTCTCCTCTTGTCAAATTATACTTTTGCTGTTTCCTCTTTTTTAACCAACTGGCCTCCGCCGTTCTCTAAGAACTTAATCATACCTTCTGCGGCACGATACGCTAGAGCGCCAACTGTTGCTGTAGGATTGGAGCTACCCATAAGTGGGAATGAAGAAGCCCCCACTACGAATAAATTATCCATATCCCATACTTGTGAGTAGTTATTTACAGCAGATGTCTCAGGATTGTCTCCCATCACTACACCGCCACCTGTATGGTCAGATAATGACGTCTTATCAAATTCCGTTTCCTCTGTAATTTCAGGAATATTGATATGATCTGCACCCATTTGCTCCAGTAACTCTTTTCCTCTTTGGTGAGCATATCTGACAATGTTGCGGTCTTGATCATGGAACTTGCTCGTGACACGCAGTAATGGATCGCCGAATATATCCGTATACGTCGGATCCAAGTCCATATAGTTTTCGCGCCAAGCGAGGGCACCGTTTTGTTGCTGAACGTCTATTCGACGGTTCGCATAGAAAATAGACTTATCCTTGAACTCTTTCCCCCAAGATGGAACACCTGCCGGGACATGGTTATTCGTAATCGGTCGGTCTCCTCTTTGAGACGTACGCAAACAGAAACCATGCAAGAAATCGAGTTTCGTATGATCGAGTTGCTCCACGTTGAAATCATCCATCGTCACGCCAAGTGCGCCGGTACCTGCATAGCGATTGAATTTCTTCTCATCGAAGAATCCACGTACACGCGTATGCGTCAAGTTCCGTTGGTGAGCAGTCAAATGGCTACCAATCACGCCTGTTCCATCTTTCGGATTATACGGCTTGCCAATTTCAGATAACAGCATAAGACGAGTATTCGTAAATGTAAATCCGGCAACAACGACTATATCTGCCGGTTGAATGAACTCTTCTCCAGTTTCCGTATCTACATATTTAATACCTACCGCTTTTCCGTTTTCATGGATAATCCGAACCGCATAGGAATTATTACGTAATTCATAATTACCGCTTTTATGTGCTGTAGCTAAAACCGTAGCAATTGGATCCGCTTTCGCCCCAAAGTCACAGCCAAACGCTTCACAAAACGCACAGTACACACATCCGTTGATCGTCTCTCCGTCCGGATTCGTATACGTCTCGGATATGTTAGCAGAAGCTATACGGTACGGATGATAGCCTAGTTCTTTTGCCGCTTTCGTAAAGGTACGAATGATATCCGTTTCTTTCATTGGGGGTGTCGGGTAATCATCCGAACGCTGACCAGGTCGCAATGGATCCGGTTCACCAGAAATACCAGCTGTTTTTTCAAACTGGTCGTAATACTTCTCTAGTTCATCATATGTAATACCCCAGTCTTGGAGTTGCATATCTTTTGGAATGATTTTTTCTCCATACTTTTCTACCGTCTTCGTATGCATTTCGAAATCCGTTGGCAGCCAACGATATACCATGCCGTTCCAGTGAACACCTGAACCACCAGTAGCTGTACCATTAATCGCATTCGTATCGTTACTTCGGTTAGGAGTCGCTGTCTCATCGAGCGTATTACGGATTGTCAACGTTTCTTTGTTCAACTCTTGGAACATGAGTTTCCGCACATCGTAGCGAAGTTCATCTTTTGCACCGACAAAATCTTCTCGCTTCTGCGCTTTCCCTCTTTCTAATCCAACTACCTTATATCCTTTTTTCGTTAATTCAGCTGCCGCAATTCCGCCTGCCCAGCCTGAACCTACGACGACTGCATCTACTTTATCTAA
Source organism: Sporosarcina ureae DSM 2281 (assembly GCF_000425545.1). Classification (GTDB taxonomy): domain Bacteria; phylum Bacillota; class Bacilli; order Bacillales_A; family Planococcaceae; genus Sporosarcina; species Sporosarcina ureae. Next base: position 86,998 of record NZ_AUDQ01000012.1, read on the forward strand.
TGTTTTTACCATTCTGTTCTCCCCTTTCCTATAAATTATTTAGGTTGATAGTCTGTCAGGCTCACTTGATCCATTTTCACGAACTGATCTTCTTCTATCATATGGGCATATGATGCGATAGCACCTGGATATTCTTTCATTTTCCAGCCTTTCATATCTCGATTGCCTCCATATAACGGATCACAATACGCACCTTCAAGTGTAGTAGAACGCAATAAATTAAAGAATCCTTTCGAACTAATGCCTTTGACTTCCACTTTGTCATCTGCAAAGTCCGTCATGATTTCTAATTGCTGATCTTCCGTCGCTTTAACGAAATTCGTATCAAATCGTTTTTGACTCTCGGCATCCATAGTACGTAACCCATTAATGAAAATCTGCCCGCGATCAAGACTAGAGTCAGAGGCTGCTGCTTTAGAACCTATAAAAGGACCTTGTCTGTAATCGCCTACATTGGATCCATAAGGACCTGCCAACTGTTTATCGATATAATAAGGAACGCCTAATTCAATCGCTCCTGGACCGTTATCATCCTCAGGGAAGATTCGCTCCACTGCCTGCTCTAAAATAGCAAAATCGGCAATACGCGTGAAGTACATACGCGCTTCTTCATATCGCTTTTCTTTACCGCTTCCTTTATCCGCAGCGGTATTCGAGTTACTATCATTTTTAGATCGACTGCTAAACAGACCACCTAGTAACGCACCACCGGCTACACCTCCGACAGCAATTCCTGTGTTTTTGACGAAACTGCGGCGTCCCGGATCCGTTACTTCATTTGTATTCTTCGGGTTGTTCGAATTATTATCAGCCATTAGCTTGTCCTCCTTTTTTATGTAAATAAGTCCACACTATACTAGCGATGCATACTGGAATATACTTGCAACCATTAGAATGGTATATGTGTATGCAATGAAGAGATCATTATGTATTTATTCGCAACGCTAGTAGATAAAAGAATATTCAACTCTCCAGTAAGTTGTAAGAAAAATACTTCATTAAGGAAATGTACTGTTCCATGCACAGTGTACGACCTTTGTCTGTATTTTTCAAACTATTAAACTTTACCCTGTTATTAGAGAAAATAACACTATGATTAGGTCGAGTGTAATTATTTTTTAAAACGTAACATCTCTGCCCCTTGTTCTCATACACTATAATGAGGTGAAAAATATGGCGAGAGTAAAATACAGAGATTCAGATGTCTCATTAATGGCTAGAATGATGAGAGCCGAAGCCGAGGCTGAAGGTAATCAAGGAATGTTATATGTCGGAAATGTCATCGTGAATCGTGCAGTAGCCGATTGCCTGGACTTCAATGATGTACGGTCCATATATGACGTGATTTTCCAAATACAAGGCAATAATTATTCATTCGAAGCGGTACAAAAAGGAAACTTATTCTATCAACGAGCGCGGGAATCTGAAAAAAGATTAGCTGAACGAACTCTCACTAACTGGCGACAACATCCTGCTCACTATGCACTATGGTACTTTAATCCATATGCCCCCTGCCCGCCTACTTGGTATGGTCAGCCATTTACCGGGCAATTTAAAAACCACTGTTTCTATGAACCGCAACCCGGAACGTGCGATAGTGTGTATATGGGATAAGACAGGTACCATTTACTAGTCTTAATTGAACATTCTGGTCGGGGATGATAAACTGGTGCTATGAAAACAATCGAACGTAATGAGTAACCACCTTCCACTTGGTCAGGGTAGAAGGTGGTTACTTTTTTATTAATTATAATGAGTAACTTTCACACAGGAGGTACTACTAGTGCAAATTATTACATCTCACGTCAATACCGACTTTGACGCACTTGCTTCGATGATCGCAGCCAAAAAACTGTATCCAGACGCACAACTAATTATTTCAGATAAGCTGGAAAGCCGCGTACAACGTTTTTTAAATATTTATCGAGACGTCTTCGACTTTGTCCCGAGCGCTCATGTGGACTGGGAACAAGTGACGGAAATGATTATCGTCGACGTTGCATCTTTATCTAGAATAGGCAAACTTCCTGACGATTTCGATGCATCTAAGCGAAAAATTATCGTCTATGATCATCACCAAAAAGGTGAAAATGACGTGCAGTATGATGAAGGTATCGTGGAATTAACTGGCGCTGCAGTCACTCTGCTTATTGAGGAAATACGTAAACAGAATATAGCTATCTCCAGTTTTGAAGCGTCATTATTCGGACTTGGTCTGTATACAGATACAGGGAAATTTACATATGCAAATACGACCGTGCGGGATATGAAGGCAGCGGCCTATTTACTTGAACAGGGAATGAGCCTAGAAATGGTCGGTAGTTTCGCGGAGGAGACGTTAACATCCGAACAGCAAGATTTATTGGATCGGCTACTTACCCATACGGAAATTCATGAAGTCGAGGGTCTGGAAATTGCGGTTAGTACGCATGAATTGGATCATTTCGTGAACGGCCTTGCCTTGATTACAACAAAGGTCTTAGGGGTTAAAGGAACGGATGCGGTGATAACCGTCGTGAAAATGAAGAATTCCGTATTCATAGTGGGTCGTGCAAGCTCAGAACGCATCACATTGCAACCCATTCTAAAAAAACTTGGTGGTGGCGGTCATCAACACGCCGGTTCCGCTACGGTGAAAAAAGGAGATAAAGAAGCGATTCTTGAAGATATCAATAGCAGTTTAGAAACAATGCTGCGACCAGCGATTACCGCAAAAGAGTTGATGACCACTCCCGTTAAAACACTGACACCCGATACAACGATCGAAGAAGCGGGGCGTCGCATGTATCGCTACGGACACTCGGGCTACCCGGTTGTCGAAAACAAAAAACTAGTCGGCATTATTACTAGACGAGATCTCGACAAAGGGAATCATCATGGACTCGGACATGCGCCTGTAAAAGCGTATATGACGACTAAAATGTACACGATAGGACCGGAAGCTTCACTCGAAGAAATTCAGGAACTCGTCATTGCACACAACATCGGTCGTTTGCCTGTCATCGAGGATGGAGAAATAGTCGGCATTGTGACTCGATCGAATATTATCCAAGTACTGTACAGCGATATGACGGCAGATAAAAAAGCACCAGATACGCCACCTTCTACTGAACTGATTAATAAAATGCAAAAGCAACTGTCGGGAGAAGCTTTCCAGCTGTTAAAAGAAATCGGAGAAACAGCGAGTCGCATCGACATGCCTGTCTATTTAATCGGTGGAATTGTTCGGGATATTTTATTGGACAGGCCGAATTTCGACATCGATATTGTGGCGGAAGGTAATGGAATCGAATTAGCGAACAGGTTAATGGAAACACACGGTGGCGACGTTTTGGAACATGAAAGCTTTGGCACAGCGACATGGAATACGCCATCCGGTTTGTCGATCGATCTCGTGTCGTCTCGACTCGAATATTACGAACAGCCTGCCGCTTTACCCGAGATTGAGACATCCGTTCTTGAGGATGATTTGCAGCGACGTGATTTCACGATCAACGCCATGGCCATCCGTCTCAATGCCGAAGCGTTCGGTGAATTGATTGATCCGTTTGGTGGACAGAATGATCTACGCGAGAAGAAAATCAAAATACTTCATAATATTAGTTTTGTCGAAGACCCTACTCGGATCTTCCGAGCTGTACGCTTTGAACAACGTTTCGGATTTTCGATGGACGAACAGACGGAAAAATTGGCTCTTGAGTCTATCGATAAAGTAATCCATTTGTCACCTCAACGTATTAACGAAGAGATGATCCGTTTATTTACCGAAGGCAGTCCGCAAGAAGTCATCCGACGTCTATTTGAACTGAATGTTTGGCAACAGTTCGGTGTACATGAAAAACAGTTGGATGCATCGGTCGCTACAGCTGAACATCTAGAACAGATTTACAACGAACAGGTGCGTAAGATTACGAATTTACAGATCGCTGAAAAACCTAGCTGGTTCAATTACTTTTTACTACCCTTCTATTGTAATGATAGCTTGTATGCCGCAGAGAAATTTACGTTGCGAAAAAACAGAAAAAAGTTATTGGAAGAAATTATGGCGTTGCAACGACATGAACAGTGGAATGAATTCACACAAATTGGCGACTATCATCTATTTTTACACGACTACTCCGATGAAGCTATTTTGTTTACCCTAGTGGCTGATCAAGTACCACATCAGGGATCCGTTATGGAGTATTTATATCATCGCAACAAACTACAAAACTATTTGAATGGCGGCGATTTAGTCAAAGCGGGACTCAAGCCAGGTCCAAATTTCTCTAAAATCTTGCTACACTTGGAAGTGAGTCAACTTAATGGAGATGTTTCTACAAAAGAGGAAGCCGATCAGTGGTTGGAAGAGTATGTATGTACGCTATAACCAATAAACACAGAACAGCCCACACTTTCAAAATGAAGTGTGAGCTGTTTTATTTTCATTATGTACTTTTCTAAAGCCAGAATAATTCCCCCAAAAAACACCTAGAAAGTTAAAGGGTCACTTTAACCTTCCAGATGTTCCTCATTTACTATCGGTTTGCTTTACTTCGAATCCGCTCTAAATCCTGCTTTATCATAACCGTATTTATCATAACCATTTCTATTGTAGCCTAACTTATTAAAGCCTTTTCGGTCATAGCGGTCTTCATCATAGCCCGACTTATCATACCCTTCATCATCTTGGTTCGTTCCATTTCGGTGGATACCTTGAGGAGTAAAGCCATTGCAGTCGAACCCTTTTGTATCATACTTCGTACCATTCGCATGCTTGCCATCCCGATTAAAACCATATCGATCATAGCCGAATCGGTTGTAGCCTTCTTTATTAAAACCATTTTTATCATAACCTTGCAAATTAAAACCTTTTTTATCATACCCTTGGCGATTTCGGCCATTCTTTCCGAAACCTTCTCGATCGACCCCTGCTTTATTAAAACCATCGCGATTATAGCCTTCACGATCCAAGCCATGTTTATTAAAACCTTGTGCATCATAGCCTTCCGAATCATAGCCAAGCGAATTTAAGCCTGATGCATCGTATCCTGCTCGGTCAAAGCCATCTCGATTGTAACCGTGCTGATCATAACCCGCTGCATCATACGTCTTCTCGCTAATATGTGCACCATCGCGTGTAAAGCCTTCACGATTGTATCCTCTTTTATTGAATCCTTGTGCATCAAAGCCTGCTTGATCAAAGCCGTGATCATCGAACGGACTGTTATTTAGATGAACGCCTTGAAAATCAAAGCCTTTTCCATCATACATCGTGCCGTTCATATGCTTGCGGTCACGATTGAATCCTCTTTCGTCATAGCCGAATTTATTATAGCCCTGGCGATTAAAACCATTCTTATCGTAACCTAGCTTATTAAATCCATCCGTTCCATAACCTTGGGCACTCACACCGTATTTATTGAAACCGTACTTGTCATAACCTTGCTTGTTGAAACCCGCACGGTTAAAACCATGGATATCATAACCGTCTCTGTTATAGCCATTCTTGTGAAAGCCCTGTCGATTGAAACCATCCGCTTTATAACCTTCTCTGTCATAGCCTTGGACGTTATAACCGCTTTTATTATACCCGTCTGCGTCATAACCATACCGATCATAACCCGTTCGATCAAAGCCGGCTTTATTATAGCCCGTGGCCCTAAATCCTTCTTTGTCATACCCTTGATTATTATAGCCATTTTTGTCAAAGCCTTGTGCATCAAAGCCATACTTATCAAAACCACTGGCATTAAATCCTTGTTCATTAAACCCATGACGGTCATAACCAAACTTATTAAAGCCTCGTCTGTCAAAACCTTCGCTATTATAAATCGTCGTATCTCGTTCTACGTTTTTATCTCTTAACGGATCACCATAGTTCATGTCGTACCTCCGCACAATATGTTATCGAATTCACTCTCTCTATGCATCATACTACAAAAAGAGGGTAAACTCACCAAGTTTTGCAAGGGCTGCAGATGAAGTATGGCGAATTGAACGAAACTGGAGCACTTATAGCCGATCACGGACTGAATGTTTGGCGTGACGGTAGGTTTACTCTTTAAACATATGCTTCTTATGCCATTTCAAATATGGCTTATTCTTCTCCGTTCGATTCACTCGCATCTTGCTGTGCAATCCATACTTCTCGTAATCCCCTTCAGGAATTCTAGATGAAATATGTATCTTGCCTGTTCCGTCAAATGCAATGAAGCCATTATGATAGAGCGCATCATGATTGCGACAGAGAAGAATCCCATTATTTGGATCGACACGTTCGTTGTTCGTGCAATCTTTCCATGGTTTAGCGTAGCTGGCTTGCAATAATTCCGGTAACTCGATATCGCATAGCGCGCACTGATCATTCCATAGTTGCATGAGCTCGTTGCGGAAACGCTGATGGCCCATTCGCACTTTTGTTTTCGTTTCCGATTCGGTTTCAGCAAGTACTGGAATGAGGAAATCATGCTCCGTCTTCTGAACAGTGCCCATAACAAACTCCAATTGTTCCTCATCGATTTCGTAAATATTCAAATCTGCAATCAACTCAACTAATTTAATAGTCAATTCTTCATTGCATGGGAAGAGATAGCCTTGATTTCCATTACCGTTCTCTTGAAACGCAGAATACTTAATCGGCAATAATGGTAGAAGTTCATCTAAACAATCCACAATCGTTAACGGTTGATCGAGTTCGTGATACTCCACTTCCACTAAGTACCCATTGGCATTTTCACTGTCTGACAACGGAATTATCGATGGCTTTCGTTCCTCACGGTAACTTGACTTCGCCACACTAATTGCGACAATATCCCCTTTTACATAATGAAAGATGCGATCACCTTCGCATACTTCTTTCATCCGTTCCCAAAAATGATGATCATTGCCTATACTGTCTTGCTGTAATGACCAAAGCACACCCAATTCTTTCTCTTCATCGTATGTACGTCCTTGCATCACGATATAACTTTGCATCGTGCTTCACTCCTTTGCGAACTGACACGCTTCTTCTCTCTTGATTATACCGAAACTGACGACCTTTCAACAGTCGATTGATGGGATTGCATGGTGTCATCTGTATATCACGTTAAAACAGTGACTAGCAGACTACACAATTCTAAGACTTTCACGCTAGGAAAACTTGTACTCAGTGCAGTTCATTCATAACGTCTTACATCTCTTACTACTATGACGAACAGCAATAGCTGTTTATGCAACTAAGCCCCCTCTACATGCAGGTCACTACAAAAGCCATTGTTCGATTTCCATCCCCATGATACGATTCAGCCATGAACAATGAATAGAGGTGATTACCATACGGCTGAAAATTGAAGAATCCAATGAATTTCAGGAAATTGAAATCACCATTAGATGTCCTGAAGTGGATGAGCGCTTATCCCATCTCATACGTCAGATCAATCAGATGATGTATAGCTTTACAGTTACAAAAGATGACGCTGTGTATTCTATACAATCCAGTGATGTTCTATATATCGAGACAGTGGACAATGCATCCTTTTTATACACACAGGACAACGTCTATGAAAGCGAGCTGCGGCTTTATGAATTTGAGAATCAATTGAAAGATACGCGATTTTTACGGATCAGCAAACATATGATAGTGAATACATCCAAAATTGAAAGTGTTCGTGCGTTATTGAATGGGCGATTTGAAGCAATCTTAGAGAACGGTGAAATGGTAATCGTGAATCGTCATTATGCAAAAATATTTCGAAAGCATTTCCTAGGATGAGGTGAAGCAGTTGAAAAATCTTTTACTCTATATAAGCGGGGCTTGCTTCGCATTTACATTCAGCACGATCGTCTATTCTCTTTTCCGTTTTTTTGGAATCTACCCTCCACTGACAGAAAACATGACCCTTTCTATGCTAGTCATTTCTATCATCATTACGATTCTTATTTTTCTTTCACATCAATTACCAATAGAGAATCCGATATGGGTGTATGTGCTTGAAGTTAGCTGCGTCATGACTGTGATGATCGTAGCCGGTGCATTTTTCGACTTATATCCTTTCGGGCTCTATAACGTAGTGACGGCTATACTGGTGGGGCTGATTGCGTATGGTTCTGTTATTGTACTGATTTATTTACACAATAAAGCAGACGAGTTAAAAATAAATCACACGATCTTGCAGAGGAGGAATCAAGATGCAAACGATCATTGAAGTGGAGAATGTGAGTAAATCGTTCGGTCAGGTGAACGCTGTTGACGATATGAGTTTCTATGTAACGAAAGGAAGTCTATTTTCATTTCTGGGAACGAACGGCGCCGGTAAATCCACAGTGATATCTATTATTTTAACCGCACTCCAACCAGACAGCGGCTCCGTCACGGTCAACGGATTTACGGTTGGTAAAGAGGATGAAGTAATTCGGAAAGAGATCGGAGTCGTATTCCAAGAAAGCGTACTAGACCCGCTGTTATCTGTGCAAGAGAACTTGGAAATACGTGCACAATTATACGGAATGGCAAAGCAGGATCGGCTAGCAGCCATACAGCGCTGCGCTGATATTGTAGATATTCATTCCATCTTAAAGCGACGATACGGCAAACTATCTGGTGGCCAGAAGCGAAGAGTCGATATCGCACGTGCCCTCCTCCATCAACCAAAGATTTTGCTGCTCGATGAACCGACAACAGGACTCGATCCACAAAGTCGTCAGCAAATCTGGAAAATGATCGGACACTTACAAAAAGAGCATGGCATGACCGTTTTTCTGACGACACATTATATAGAAGAAGCCGCCAATTCGGATTTCGTTATCGTCATAAAAGAAGGACGGATCATTGCCAAAGGAACTCCAGTAGATTTAAAACAGCAATATTCTGCAGACCGCTTATTTATGACGACGACCGATCACATTGCATTGCGCACACATTTTCAACATGATCATGTGCAGTATCAAGAAGAAACGGGTGGATACACAATCGACTTACCGACTACGATAGCAGCCATTCCTATACTCACTAAATACCAATCGTTTATTTCGTCTTTTGAAGTACGAAAATCTAGTTTGGATGATGTCTTTATTCGTATTCATGATCGAAAGGGTGTATAGACCATGCTGATTTTTGCCAAAAGAAATTTACTACTCTATTTCCGTGATAAATCTGCAGTGTTTTTCTCATTGCTAGCTGTCTTCATCTTGATTGCACTCTATGTATTCTTTCTTGGTGATTTGATCGCTGATGGAGTGCCGGACTTTCCAGCGAAGCATTGGCTCCTGCTGTCTTGGATTATCGCTGGGGTCATCACGGTGACGAGTGTGACGACAACATTAGGAGCATTCAGTGTGATGGTAAATGACCAAGCAACCAACGCCTATAAAGATTTCTGTGTCACGCCAATCAAACAATCCGTATTACTCGGTGGCTATATAATTAGTTCACTCTCCATAGGGTTTCTCATGTGCATCATGACTCTTCTTGTAGCGAACGTTATGCTTTTCGCCACTGGTGAGCCTTTACTTTCATTCACACAACTCATTCAATCGGTAGGCGTACTATTTCTAGCGGTTTTGACTGCTGGTTCAATGATTTCTCTACTCGTCATTTTCTTTAAAACCTCTAATGCATTTGCCGCTGCTAGTACATTAATTGGGACTTTAATCGGTTTCCTTACCGGCATCTACATTCCAATCGGCACTTTACCTGCCTATTTACAAAGTATGATACAATTTTTCCCGATCTCACATATCGCCGCTCTACTTCGCCAAATTCTCATGGACGCTCCAATGACTGAGGCATTCGCTCAAGCACCCGTCGAAATGAAAGAAAGCTTTCAGTTGAACATGGGAGTAGTTTTCAAAGTAAATGGTTGGCAAATCTCTCCTTTAGTCAGTGTCATGTATCTACTACTAACCACTATCATTTTCTTTATACTTTCAGCTAGTGTGATGAAATACGCTAGAAGATAGTGTTTAACTAGTAAAAGATACGAGGTCCACAAACAATTCGGAATATTTATGCTATGATACGCATAACCAATACCACTCTACTAAAAGAGGTGAACAAATGAATTTCATTGCTTGGACAATTATTGCTTGTGAAATAGGCTTTTGGGTCGTCATTCTTGCCGGTCTCATCACACGATATGTATTTAACAAAAAACGGCTCGGCTTATTTTTCCTAGCATTAACACCAGTCATCGATTTACTATTGCTAGTCGTCACGGCTACCGATCTTTATAACGGAGCTGTTGCCACACAAGTTCATGCCATTGCGGCGATTTATCTCGGTGTATCCATCGCATTCGGAAAAAGTATGATTCGCTGGGCGGACGAACGCTTCCTTTACTACATCAAGAAGCAAGGCACAAAACCTGCGAAGAAAACAGGATATGCCCATGCACGCCATTCCGTGAAAGGTGCGTTACAACATGTACTAGCATTGATCATCGGTGGCGGTTTCTTGTTTATAATGATTTACCTCATTGGAGATGCCAATAAAACGGAAGCACTCTCTCAAATGCTGAAGTTATGGGCGCTCATTGTGGGCCTTGATATGGTGGTCTCACTCTCCTACTTCATTTGGCCACGGGCTGAAAAAGTGAATCGGTATCGGTAACCTGCTGTTTTTATGGAGATACCGGTTCGGTAGATGGAATGGATTTTAAAAATGCCTGGCATCTGGGGACGCAATTCGTACATGAGTGGATGTCTCTATTTTATTTTTGAATTAACGTGTAAGGCAACTATCGATAGTAAATTGGCCTATAAGACGAATTATTAACAGCATCAAGTAGCCCCCATCTCACTATAGATGGGGGTTGGTTGTATCATGTGAAAAACGTAGTAAAGACGGAACACCTAAACTCATTGCCGTTTCTTCGTTTTCTTACTATTATGTCTTTCTGCTGGTGTCAAAGGTTTGTTTGCAAGTTCATGATCAAACTCCCTTGATAAATCCCTCCTAGCCGTTTGCTCATCACTAGCATTACCATTTGAATTGTTCTTCGGACTGTTGCTCACTAAATACACCTCCTTGATTTTAGTTTGCCACACGGAATCTTTAGTATGCACTTTTGTTAAATATTATAGTAATGGTATTCACATTAAAAATAGTTACAAGAACTGCAAAACTATTTATGAAATCTATCCGTTTGTAGGAGACTTCGGGATGTTCAACTTATGAAAGGTACTACTCTTTTCTGCCAAGTTCAATTTATCAATAACTATGTAGAATCTGATTTCTGGAGTTAAATGAAAAGCCTTATCGGAATTCATCAGTGGAAGCGATGGATCACTTACCTTATTTTTAAAACGAAATTCATCGAGGAATAGAGTGGGCGTATAAAACATTGGAGAGTGAAAAAGCGGCCTTACTAAATGAAGAACAAGCTGATTAAATTAATCATAAGGTTTTTAAGATTATCTTCATTTCACTGAAAGAAGCTGCGATTCTTTAAGAAGAATCGCATCCTTTCGACGAACAATGTAAAAAAACATCATGACACTGATTTTATAGAAGTAGTATGAATAGAGGTAGAGCAAATGACATTTCTAAGCAAACTTATTATCGCTATACTTTCCGCAATCATATTTTCTTTAACTTTAGCTTTTTACGAATACACCCCCTCAGCGCAACAACAAGCTGACGTTGGGTATTTCCCTTATGACGCACTATTCGTACTATGTTTCCTTTATTCCATACCCATTTATATAATTGGAGGAATACCGTATTCGCTTTATGTAGATATATATTTCGAAAAAATCAAGTTTCGTAATGAAGTTCAGAAATATATAATGTACTTCCTGATCTATATAGCCGGTGGATTATTAATTGTAGGGATCCTGTTATTCATTTCGGTACTAATTGATGGAGATGTTTCGGGCTTACTAATATCCAATGTTTTCATACTTGGTGTTTGTGCCTCTTTATTATTTTTCCATATTTCGTTACTTTTCAATAAAGTGTTGAAAATACTGGCGAAATGAAAGGGATTGTTGTTTTGTATAATCGATGGACGTTACCCAACTCCTAGCAAACAACGCAACAATTCCAAAAATCTCTCCATCTCTTCATCTGACGGTTCATTCATTGTCGCCACTTGCAACCAATTACGCTCTTGTAAGTAACTACTTTCATAATGTGTGCGGTAGCCATTCAGAAGTAAATCGTCACCGAGACGCTTAGAGCTTTTCCCTTTGGGGAGTACGAACGTCAGAATACCTGGATTTGCACACTCTTTCGACGCCAACACCTCTACCCCCATCTCTTCAACGCCTTCACGCAAGCGATCTGCGCAATAGCGAATACGCTGAAAACGTTGTGGCGGATCAAGCAATATATTATCAAGCGACTGATGCAACGCAACTACTATATTAGACGACTGTGTATACGGAATTCCTTCATATTTCTCATATTGACCGAGATCCAAATAGCGCGGAATCGTTTCATCCGGCTCTATCACGTCTTGATGAAACACTAGACCAAGCCCCGCGTACGAAGCCAGTCCTTTACCGCTAACAGAAGAAGCGAAATCGACGTCACGGAAATTCACAGGCACCGTTCCGACTGAACTCGCACAGTCCACTGCAATTCGGACAGCGCGTGCACGACAAAGTGCTGTAATCTTTTCTAAATCATGTAAGACACCCGTCGACGTTTCACAATGAACCATCCACAGCCAACTATATTCTTGAGAATCCAATTGCTCTGCCAATTGATCGATCGATAACACTTCTCCCCATTCTTGCTCTAAGCAATCAAAAACTAAACCAAAACGCTTCGCATGATCGCACAACCGTTGACCAAACTCCCCATTGACTACAATAAGTCCACGCCCCCCTATTCTAGACAACTGAGCCGCCACCGCATCATTCGCAAGCGTCCCTGTTCCTTGTACTAACTGAACGTGTTTCGCACCCGTTAAATCGAGTAATTGACGTTTTACAGTCGCGAACAATCGTGCATATTCAGCCGAACGATGGGAAAATGCTTCATTAGCAAAAGCTGCTTTAACATTTTCAGCAATTTTCGGTGGACCAGGCAGAAAGTTCACGGTCGGTGCAACAAGACGTTTCGCTGCACTTTTTTCATAGGCGGCGAACGACGAAATCATTGGCACATATTTTGCTTCCTCCGTACCGACCGGATCGGCAAATGGCTGAAAGCCCATATGATGATAAAGCTTCAGCTCACGCACCGTACCCGAAATCACAGCTGCATCATATCCTGCATGCTTGCACCAATTCACTAGCCCCTGCATCAAACCAAAAAAAGCACGACCACGACGATGCGCTCGATCCACTACAAGCAATCTGATTTCCACAGGATGTTGTGGCTTGTGTTCAAGCCACCCCTCAATCGGACCGATCTTTTTATCCAATGAAAACGGACGAGCCGAACGCAATGCCAACATCCCGACTATCTCATTTTCTTTCAAACAAACGATATATGTATTCTCCTCATGAAACGGATCGACCAACAAACGCTGTTCATTGGATGCATGCTGCGGAATCTCTTCCACAAACGCCCGATAATTCAACTGATGAATTCGCTCCGCATCTTGCGGAAGTACGGCAAGCCGATAATAATAGGTCATACTGATTGCCTCCCTTGCTCGTTAATGAAATAACTACGATGTGTATAGATGACTAGCGCAAACAAACAGAATGCTACGATCCCCGCCCATTGGCCGTAGCCAATAAAAATTGCTGGAATAATGGCCGACAATCCAAGCAGCGCGGCTTTTGTTTTCTGACGAATCCACGAGTATAACAGACCCGAAAAAATAAGGATTAACAGCAAGATAAGTGGCTGAAAGACTATCATGCCACCGAGTAAAGAAGCCGCCCCTTTTCCTCCACGAAAGCGATGAAGCAATGGAAAACAATGCCCAAGCATGACCGCAAAAAGCATCAACAAGACGATAGCCGGACTGAATCCCAGTGCGCGCGAGACAATGATCGGCAATGCCCCTTTGATCGTATCAAGAAATAACACAACAAAGAACATCGACTTCCCAAGCACTCTTCCCGCATTACGCGCTCCCGGATTACCACTGCCTTCTACACGCAAATCTAGTCCTAACCTTTTTCCTATATATAGCGCAGGCAATATGCCACCGACTAGGTACCAGAAGATGAAGAAACTTATGAGTTGTATCAAATTCCAACCTCCATCCCCGCTGTATTTACTTTCACGACATAATTAGTTACATAACATTATAGTTTGATTATATAGTGAAATAAAACGCATTCCTATAGTTTCTCTGGTTGATATAAAAAAAGAGAGCCAAAACAGACGGCTCTCTTCGCATAATCTACTTCAAGTATTCTTCTGAAAGTACTGCCGTTGCAACTCTCGTACTTGCTCCGCATACTCTTCTACTGGCCCAACTACTTCGATAGCAGGCACCATTTCTTGAATCGGATAACTTTTCACAGGGGCAGGCGTCGTAACACCCATTTCTTTCTTCCACTGCGTTAACTGTTTCGATGAACTAGCATAAACAATCCGTCCCAAACCGACTAAACCATGAGCTGCTGCACACATCGGGCAATGTTCACCTGACGTGAACACGGTCGCCTTCGCTCTGTCATCTGCGTCCATATGATCTGCAGCCCACCGCGCTAAAGCAAATTCAGGATGCTGCGTCGGGTCGCCACCACTTGTACGGTTATGGTCTTCAGCTAGCACTTCACCACTCGCTGAAACCAACACCGAACCAAATGGCTGATCTCCTTTATGTAGCGCGATTTCTGCTAATTCGACAGATCGTTGTACATGCTTCATTTCATTTTCTTGTAACATGAATGAATCCCTCCTTATTCTTCACTTCCCTTTATAGCACTTCGTTTAACATACATACACAGTTATGTTTACCATTCTTCCTTCCACTAGGTACCAATACTCATATCCTAGTTTCCTAGTTTACCTAGAAAAAAGACGGGTACCAAATAAGCACAACGTAAAAAGGATGTGATGGTATGAAAGCAGTAACATTTCAAGGAAAGAAATCAATGGTCACGAAAGAAGTGAAAGCTCCAAGTATCCAAGAAAATAGTGATGTAATCGTACGCATTACGACAAGCGGTATTTGTGGATCGGATTTGCATCTGTACCATGGCGGGATTGTGCCCGAGCAAGATTATGTAGTCGGACATGAGCCGATGGGAATTGTCGAAGAAGTAGGTTCTGAAGTAAAAACAGTAAAGAAAGGCGACCGAGTCGTCATTCCATTTAATATAGGGTGCGGTGAATGCTTCTTCTGTCAACATGAAATGGAAAGTCAATGTGATGAATCCAATCCGCACGGAGAAGTTGGAGGGCTGTTCGGATTTGCTGAGCCGAACGGAAACTTCCCAGGTGGCCAAGCCGAGTATTTACGTGTTCCATACGCAGACTTCACTTCATTTAAAGTTCCAGAAAACAGTGAGCTAGATGACGAGCATCTCGCCTTACTATCTGACGTCATTCCTACAGCCTATTGGAGTGTCATTCATAGCGGGTTGAAAAAAGGCGATACCGCAATTATCCTCGGCTCCGGCCCTATTGGATTAATGGCACAAAAATTTGCTTGGATGCAAGGTGCTAAACGAGTCATTTCAGTAGACCATGTCGATTATCGTTTGAAGCATGCGGAAAAGACGAATAAAGTAGAAACGTATAATTTTAAAGAACATGATGAGATTGGCAAATTATTGCATGAAGAAACGAAAGGCGGCGCAGACGTCGTCATTGATTGTGTAGGTATGGATGGAACAGTGCAACCAGGGGAAACATTTGGTTCTAGTGGAGATAATCAATTCGGAACGATCAGCCCGATCGTCACAGCTTCACAAGTCGTACGGAAGTTTGGTACAGTTCAATTAACAGGCGTTTATGCGACAGATGCAAACAACTTCCCACTTGGCGATTTCTTTACACGCAACGTTTCCTTGAGTATGGGCCAAGCACCTGTCATTCACTTAATGCCTGAGCTATTTAAAAAGATCGAAGCAAAAGAATTCGATCCGACAGATATTATTACACACAAAGTAAAATTGGAAGACGCAGCAGATGCTTATTCTATTTTTGATAAGAAAGAAGACGGTTGTATCAAAGTATTGATTCAGCCTTAATATAAAAAACGCGATGAGTTGTTCATCGCGTTTTTTTGTACCCTAATATGCTGATCCATCCTACTCGCCTGCTTTGTTTCATAGTCCCATATTCTTCGCGATAATCACTTTCATAATTTCATTGGTCCCAGCATAGATCGAATGGACCGCCACATCGCGATACCTTCTGGCGATCTCGTATTCTTCCATATAGCCGTAGCCACCATGAAATTGCATACACTGGATCGCCACTTCTTGCGCTAAATCACTCGTCCACCATTTCGCCATCGATACTTCATCTACTACGTTTTTCCCTTGCATATGTTCGATAATTAATCGATCAACAAATGTTTGACCAATCGTTGCCTTCGTTTGCATCTCTGCCATGTTAAACTGCGTGTTTTGGAAATCACCGATCCGCTTGCCGAAAGCCTGTCGCTCTTTCACATACGCTAACGTGATATCGATCATTTTCTGCACAGAAGCTACACTTTGAATGGAGCACATTAAACGCTCTTGCTGCAGTTTCTCCATCAAATAGTAAAACCCTTTCCCTTCCTCGCCCAGAAGGTTTTCTGCCGGAACCGATACATCTTCAAAAATCAATTCACTCGTATCATTCGCATGCTGCCCTACTTTATTCAGCTTCTTCCCTCTTGTAAACCCCGGCATTCCTTCTTCCACTACGAGCAAGCTAATGCCTTTATGAGCAGGTGACGCTGGGGGGTCGGTTTTACAGACGACAATGACAAAGTCAGCGGAAAAGCCATTCGTGATGAATGTCTTTTCCCCATTAATAATATAACGGTCTCCCTTTTTGATCGCAGTCGTCTGAACTGCAGCGAGATCAGAGCCTGTGCCTGGCTCCGTCATCGCAATGGCACTAATCATATCTCCAGTTACTGCTTTCGTGAGCCAACGTTCTTTCTGTTCGTCCGAACCAAAGGATTGTATATATGGAATGACAATATCATTATGCAATCCAATTCCACCGATGCCGCTTGCCACTTTTTCAAACTCTTCACTAATGACGACAGCATAGCCAAAATCCGCGCCTATACCGCCATATTTTTCTTCAACTGACGGTGCGATTAATCCTTGGGCGGCAGCTTTCTTCCAAAATGATCGAGGCACTTGCTTTTCTTTCTCCCAATCATCTATATACGGTACGGCTTCCTTTTGTAAAAACTTCTGCACTGATTTCCGGAGCTGTTCATGCTCTTCCGTCATAAATGGTCTCTTCATATATCTGCCACTCCTTTACTCCCCATTAAAAAGCTTCTATTTTTATACGTGAGGATTAACAGGTCGATTAGAAACCAGTGCTTCCCGAATACGATATTTCAAAACTTTTCCTGACGCGTTCCTAGGTATTTCTTGTTCCTCGATAAATTCAACGGGTACTTTATAATCCGCTAAATGGTCTTTACAAAAAGCTTTCAACTCTGCGTAGTCGAGCTTTTCATTTTTCTTCGCTACCACAATCGCGACTACTTTCTCTCCCCACACTGGATCCGGCAAGCCAACTACCGTCGAGTCTAGCAATTGAGGATGTCTATACAGCGCCTGTTCTACTTCTGTCGAATAAATATTCTCTCCTCCAGAAACGATCATATCTTTCATTCTGTCTACTAATGTAACGAAGCCGTCTTCATCGATTGTTGCCAAATCCCCGGTATAGAGCCAGCCGTTTCGGATCGCTTTCGCAGTTTCCTCTGGCTTATTATAATACCCCTTCATAACCATCTCGCTTTGGATAATAAATTCCCCCACTTCACCAGGGAGTATATCCTCACCATGATCATCCACAACGCGTATTTCCGTATTCAGTGAAGCTTTCCCGCCAGTACCGATCTTTTCTTTATGATCTGCTGGTAGAAGAAAAGCACCGCCACCTGGTCCTCCTTCTGTCTGACCACACATATTGTAAAACTGATCTGTGCTGAAAAGCTTCATTATCTGTTCCAATAAAGCGACAGGCATCGGTGCTGCGCCATACCCGCATCGTGTAACAGAAGAAAGATCGTATTGCTCTTTGTCTGGAACTTGTAGCAAGAAATTATACATCGTCGGTACGCCAAAGAAGAAGCTAATTTTATACTGATCGATAGCTTGTAATACTTTTTGAGGTTCGAAGTTTTGATGGACGACTTGTGTGCAGCCTAAATAAATTCCTGGTACAAGAAATAAATTTAATTGTGCAGAATGAAACAGCGGTGCGGCGTGAAGCAATATGTCATCGGGATTAATTCTGAGGATTAAAGAGGTGTTAAAAGCTACATGAAGTACGCGGTGATGATCAAATAACGCGCCTTTCGGATAGCCAGTCGTACCGGATGTATATAATATTTCTGCATCATCCGCTTCATCGACAGAGATCTCGGGATCATCTGTGGTGTCTTGTAATACATCTTTGTAAAGGACTTGGTCGTTAATTGCTGTTGCGCCTGTTGTGATTTTCAAATTGATCTTGTGATTCTTCGTTGTTGCTTGATCAATTAATGAAGCATACTCTTCATCGAACAACACAACACTGGCGTCACTGTCATCCAAAATATACGACACTTCAGTAGCGGTTAAGCGGAAATTCACAGGTACCGTAATAGCTCCTGCTTTCAATATGGCATAGTAGACGATAATAAATGTATCTGAGTTTTTCATCATGAGCGCTACTTTGTCACCTTTTTTTACTCCATGGTGAATGAGTCCATGTGAAAGTTTATTCACCTCTTGATTCAGCTCGCGATACGTATAACGTCGATCCTCATAGATAATTGCGGTTTTCTCAGGTATTCTGCGTGCATTACGGGAAAGTGATAGGCCGATATCCATTAGTATTGTCCCCTTTCTCTCACTAAACTCATTGACATACAGTTTCTATTTTCCTGACGCGAAAAGTCTCCTCTTCATTACCAATGGCCACATCATATAAATCGAGTTCTTCTTTCTATTCTCCGAGTACCGCTACTGTATGCTCTCCTAGAGAAGGAGCTGGACTTTGAATTTTTCCGGGCGTTCTTGACAACTTTATAGGTGTTGCGATATGCGTCACTGGCCCAATTTCTGGATCTTCTACTTGTTGGATCATCCCCCGTGCCTTAACTTGTGGATCCTCTAGTACTTCATCGAATGACAGGACCGGTGTTACACAAGCCGCGACCCCATCGAATATTTCCATCCATTGCGCGCTCGTCTTCTGCAATAAAATCGCAGTAATTTCTTCTTTCATTTGCAGCTGAACATCTACTGGATCATGCAATTTCTCCGCAAATTCTTCTTTACCAATAACATCGCAAAATGCACGCCAAAATTTTAATTCAAATGCGCCAACAGCTAACCATTTATGGTCTTTCGTTTCGTACACCGCATACGACGCACGCTTGCCACTTAAGTCTAGTTCACCTCTTTGTGGCTGTTGACCCGTCGCAAGAAACCCGGGAAAGAATGTTGGCATCCAAGAAAGCACGCCATCCATCATCGAAATATCAACCATCTGCCCAATACCTGTTTTCTGTCTTTCAAACAATGCCAGCATGATCCCCATCGCTGCCGGATACGCACCCCCTCCAATATCTGCAATTTGCGTAGCAGGAATTTGTGGCGCACCGTGTCGTTCTCCCATCACATCGAGTAGCCCCGCATAACCAATGTAATTCAAATCATGACCGGGCTGAGTAGCGTATGGGCCGTCTTGTCCGTAACCCGTGATCGCACAATACACAAGCCCTGGATTGATTTCGCTCAATATTTTATAATCCAATCCGAGCCGTTTCATGACGCCCGGCCGGAATGATTCAATCACAACATCCGCATCTTTCACAAGCTGCTTAAAACACTCTTTGTCTGCCACATCTTTTAAATTAAGACAAATACTCTTTTTACCACGGTTCAATGAATGAAAAAGCGCACTCACTTCCCCTACCTTAGGCAATTCCGCCCGCGCATAGTCTCCTATGCTAGGTTCTTCCACTTTGATCACCTCTGCACCAAAATCTGCGAGAAGCATCGAACAGTATGGACCCGGTAACAAGCGGGATAAATCCAGTACCTGTATAGAATCTAGTGGCATAGAAATCTCTCCTCTTTACATATCTTCATTCCTCATTAGCAATTAATCTAAACGTTCCACAATCGTCGCATTCGCCATGCCGTGCCCTTCGCACATCGTCTGCAGTCCGTAACGGCCGCCCGTTCTTTCCAATTCACTCATCATTGTGATCATCAATCGACCACCACTTGCGCCAAGCGGATGACCTAGAGCGATTGCCCCGCCATTTGGATTTAGCTTCTTTGGATCGGCACCTGTCTCTTTCAACCAGGCAATCGTCACAACAGAAAAGGCTTCATTGACTTCAAAAATATCAATATCATCGAGTGTAAGTCCGGACTTTTCTAAGGCCTTTTGAGTAGCAGGTATGGGTCCCGTCAGCATGAGCGTCGGATCGGAACCTACCACTACCCGAGTAAGTACTTTAAACTTTGGCTTTAATCCGAGTTCTTCCGCCTTTTCGCGGGACATTAACAGAATCGCATTTGCCCCGTCGCTAATTTGACTGGAGTTTCCAGCCGTCACATCACCACTTTCCCTAAAGGGAGTTTTCAACGAACTGAGCTTCTCCATCGTCGTATCTTCTCTCGGCCCCTCATCATCCTTCACAATCATGTTCGTGCCGTCAGGAAGTGTGACCTCAATCGGCATGATTTCTTTATCAAACCGACCTTCCTTCCGTGCAATGACAGCTTTCTCATTGCTTTCGAGTGAGTAGCGGTCCATTTCTTCTCTTGAGATCTCCCATTGCTCAGCAATTCTTTCCGCTGACTCGCCTTGGTGAACCATTTCGTATTTTGATGTAATTTCTTCACTAAATTTCACGTCTAGTCGACTGCTCCCCATTGGCACCCGAGACATGCTTTCGACGCCCCCTGCCACAACCACATCCATATCTCCGCTAATAATCGCTTGTGCTGCGAAATGTACAGCTTGCTGGCTTGACCCACATTGTCTGTCCACTGTCGTTCCCGGTACTTCAACTGGATATCCTGCCTGCAAAACGGCAACCCGAGCGATATCAAAAGATTGTTCCCCTACTTGCGATACACACCCGAAGATGACATCCTCTACTAGCCCCGCATCAATTCCCGCTCGTTTGATCACTTCCGCCAGCGGCTTGGCTGCTAAATCTTCCGCCCGCACCGTACTCAATACACCATTTCTTTTTCCTACCGGCGTTCTAACCCATTCCACAATTACTGCTTCTCTCATACTAAACCCCTCTTTCCTACATTCATTTGTAAGCCCTTACATTTCATTAAATACGTTTTTCATTTTCTATACACACTTATTACTTAGGCTGCATACGGACTGCTCCATCTAGGCGTATAACTTCCCCGTTCAGCATCGTATTTTCGCAAATACTTTTCACCAATTGTGCGTATTCTTCCGGATAGCCGAGCCGTGAAGGAAAAGGTACCATCGCTCCGAGAGATTCCTTAGCTTTCTCAGGCAATGAAGCGAACATCGGTGTTTCAAACAAGCCTGGTGCGATTGTCATCACGCGAATACCTTCAGAAGCCAAGTCTCTCGCAAGGGGCAATGTCATACTGACGATCCCGCCTTTAGATGCTGCATACGCCACTTGACCAATCTGGCCGTCAAACGCGGCAACAGACGCCGTATTCACAATGACTCCTTTTTCGCCTTTACTATTTGGTTCATTTTTCGTCATATGCTCGACAGCGAGACGAATCGTATTAAACGTCCCGATTAAATTAATTTGAATGACCTTGCTGAAGTTTTCCAGATCATGCGCACCTTTTCTGCCGCTATATGTTTTCTCCGCCACAGCGATGCCTGCACAATTCACGACTGCATTAATTTTGCCAAAAGTATTCACCGCATGCTCCAACGCCGCTTGAACACTTTCCGCGCTGGTGACATCCATCTTGACGTATAATGCACTATCTCCAAGCTCCTTGACCAATTCATTCCCACGGTCTTCTTGCAAATCCAAAATCGTTACATTTCCTCCTGCCGCAATAATCTCTCTTGCTGTAGCTTCTCCAAGTCCCGAAGCGCCCCCTGTAATAACCGCTGACACGTGATCCATGTTCATATTTACTTCGCTCCCTTTGATATATAGTCCTACAATAGAATCTTTAATAAATAATCTGCAATAGAATTGGCCAATTCTTCTATACTTTTACTACCTTTCGGAGAATACCAGATCACCGCATTATTCATGGCTCCTAGAATTATATAATTCACAATCTTCATATCTACTTGTACAAAACTTCCGTCCTCCATCCCTTGTTGAATAAGTCTGTTCATACAATCACTGTATTGATTTCTAAGGTGTAGAATTTCTTGCAAATGCTCACCTTCAAACACTTGATCCGGTTTAACGCCAATAAAGAAATCCGTTCTTCCTGTAATGACATTTTCCATGTGGACGACCATCGCCTTGCGCAACTTCGCAACAGACGTAAGTTCTTCCGCCAACACATTTTGAAGTTGCTCCATACTTTGTTCCAAAAGTAGTTTATGACTCTCATACACAAGTGATTCTTTATCTTTAAAATAATAGTAAACGGAACCCTTAGTCATAAGTAACTTCGCTGCAATATCTTCCATCGTCGTGGCATGATATCCCTTTTCCGCAATAACACTCATTGCGGATTTCCTGATCTCTTCTTTTTTCCTTTCCACTTTCTTCTCTCGTAACGACATGACTTTCTCACTTCCTTCACACTGCCATTTTCTACCTTATATATATTATGAATTTTCTGATTTTGAATGTCAAGTCAAATTTCAACGTTGGAGTATACTTGGAGGTGCCAGGTCCCGAAACAATTCTGAATTGTTTCTAAGTTGTGTCGGGACCTGGTACCCCAAGTAAAATATTTGTGATAAGATGATTAATACTAGTACTACAAAAAGGAGCGTGCAAGATGAATAAACATCAGAAACGCACTGTTTATATTTCAATTATCGCACTTGCTTTCTTCTTGGTATTATCTCTACTCACACAGCAATGGGGTTTCTTTTTGTGGAGTTTATTACCTGTCTTTATCGTGTTAATGACGACGTTTTCCACAACTATCGACAAAAGAAACAAAAGGTGATGAAAGATTTTTGTCCCAAGGTGCGTTTTATAAAAAATGCGGTTAGTAGCAAAATTGGAGATTATTAAATGAAAAATGTCAGATGCTTTAGCTAATTATAAATCATGCGGAAATCTGGCAATACCTAGTAAGCTGTTTATACCTAATCACATACTCATGAATTTCTCTCGACTTGTTTTGAGATCCCTTTTCGACTAAAAGGATCCTGCCCTTCAATTTCAGGCAGTGTACATTCCCTCAGTCTAAAAAGGAGTTGGTTCCATGAATAGATATAAATATGGTCAGTTAAAAAGTACCAATCAAGTTCTCCTAATTTCCGCAGTCCTACTCGTTGCGTGTAATTTACGTGCCGCCATCACTTCTGTTGGACCTATTATCGGTCTACTACGCGAAAGTCTGTCTCTTTCCAATGGGAGTATAGGTATTTTAACGAGCTTACCGTTAATTGCCTTTGCGGTCATGTCCCCTATAGTCCCCAAGATTAGTACTAGATTTACCAATGAAACTACACTCATTGCGGGGATGTGTACTCTCTCTTTTGGAATCATCTTGAGGTCGATTCCATTCATCCCATTACTTTTTATTGGCACGATGTTAATCGGCGTGGGAATTGCTATTTCAAACGTGTTACTTCCCGGTATCATTAAAGAACGTTTTCCAAATCAAGTGCCACTGATGACGAGTGTATACACGACGACAATGAGTTTATTTGCGGCTTTAGCTTCGGGAGTTAGTATTCCGTTAGCTGTCGGTGCTGGGCTAGGGTGGGAATTTGCATTAGGTATTTGGATTGTACCTGCGCTTGTAGGTATTGGAATTTGGGTGTATTTCGTTAAACAACGAAAATCCGCCGACGAAGTGAACATGTATTATGTGAAGGCTGATGATAGTAAAATGTGGCGGTCGCCGCTCGCTTGGCAAGTAGCTATCTTTCTCGGGTTACAAGCTTTTTCATATAACGCGCTAATGACATGGCTACCGGAAATTTTAATCGATTACGGTGTAACGAGTAAGTCTGCTGGTTGGATGCTGTCATTTAACCAATTAATCGGACTACCTGCCAGTCTACTCGTACCGATCATTGCAGGTAAATTCACATCACAACGAGGCATTATTTTAATTTTATGTACGTTGGCATTTGGTGGGTATATCGGGCTTCTATTCGGTGAGAGTTATGATGTCATGATTTGGAGTGTTGGATTGATAGGAGTTGCCTATGGTGGATTATTCCCTCTTTCCTTAGCTTTTCTAGCTATGCGTACAACTACCGCAATGCAAGCAGCAAAGTTATCGGGAATGGCGCAAGCAATCGGCTATTCACTTGCTGCAATAGGGCCCGTTTTATTAGGATCTCTCGTGGACACGACGGGTACTTGGACATTTTCCTTATCCATATTATTATTTGTTACGGTATTAACTCTAATTGTTGGATTTGGTGCTGGTAGAAATCGAGTTCTATAAGTGCCTGGTCGTGACACGATTCCACATAAGTGCCAGGTCCCGAAACAATTCTGAATTGTTCTTGAATTGTGTGGGGACCTGGTACCTCAGTAATCAGCTTCTACTTATCTAAATTCTCAATAGCATAATTAGCTTCTTCTTGTGTGAATTTTTCACCATACGAAGAAGTCAGCTGGTCTCTTATTCCTTCTGGTGACATACTCATCGTTTCTTGATACGTTTTTGCTTTTGCTAAGGCATTTTTATTATAATCAGCTTGGAGATTTTCCATTGCGTACTGGGCTTCCTCCTCAGTAAACTTTTCTCCATTTTCAGAAGTTAATTGTTCAGAAATAGATTTTTTAGACATATTCATTGTTTTCGCGTATGTTTCGGCCTTTTTCAAAGCGGATTTATATTCACTTGGTACATCATCCTCTACCGGCTTTTCCTCTTTTACTGGTTCAAAAATATCGGTCTTTTCTTCTTTGGGAGTATCTTGTACTGGTTCAGTAGTAGCCTGCTTACTTGCTTCTTGGCTTGCCACCTCATTGTCCTCATCACTACTGTTGGTAGCAGATATAATAATGATAAGTGCAATCACCCAAACCCACCACTTTTTATAAAATGGCTTTTTCTTCTTTTGATTTTCTTCCAATTCAATTCCCCCATTCAACTATCTTGATTTCACCGTACAGACGGCAAATTTCCAAAAAAGTTTCAAACTATATCCATTTGATTTTATGTACTAGGTTCCAGGACTACTCTGAGTTGTTCGTAAGTTGTGTGAGAACCTGGTACCCTATAAAAAAAAAGTACCATCCCCACACAATTCTGAATTGTTCTCGAATTGTGTGGGGACCTGGCACCCAATCAAACCGTGTCCATACCCAGCCCCTAAAACTCCCGATTCCACAAAGGCATAAACCACTTAACCCCCCGTCGATTAACAGGAAGCACCTTCATATCCGCTAGCAAATGACTAATATACCCAGCAAGCCCCGCAGCAACTAGACCGTCAATCGGCCATTGCGCATACACATGCTTCAAAATATATGCATAAAACACAATACCGATTATAGAATGCGTATAGGACCTATGCGGCAAGAACGACGCAATAATAATATAACTACCAGCAAGTAAAATACCGAGCGACTGATCAAGGACAAAGCCGAGAAGCATGACAAGGATCCCAGTGATGGTGAGCATCCGTCGTTGTGTAATGATACGCGACACAATAAGCAGTAGAAGTCCGATACCACCATATACATAAATATCTTGGCTCAGTCCCTCTGTAAATACTTGATAGATGAGTGTCAGCAAGATGACGATGCCGGCAGTCTCCATAAGCCATTTGCTTACTTTCTTACTAAGTGTAATGCTATTGCTCGCGAGCCCGTTCGTGTCAAGATCCGGAACAACGCCGGATATTCCGCCGACCGTCGCGCCAATTAACGCAGTCTTGATATCCGGCTGCACAGCGTATCCCGCAATAGCACCGACCGCTGTGCCGATAAATAGATGTGAAGTGCCTTTCATATGTAAACCTCTCTAGTTGTATAGTGTACGGTCGAATCAAGAACGTATATTCGTTCCGTCATTTCTAGTATAACGATTGCCGAATGAAATAGGAAACATTCCGTTACGATAAAAAAAGACTGAGCATGATCCCAGTCGTTTCAAATTTACTTAGAAGAAATATAATCCGATACTAATAATAATCCCACTCACTACAAGTACGAAAATACAAAAGCCCATAATATCCTTCGCACGAAGTCCTGCGATCGCAAGTGCCGGCAACGCCCAGAACGGCTGAATCATGTTCGTCCATGCATCGCCCCATGCAATCGCCATAGCGGTTTTCGAATAGCTAACACCGAGTGTTTGCGCAGCATCCAACATAATAGGAGCTTGCACTGCCCACTGACCGCCACCGGATGGCACGAAAAAGTTCACCAGACCTGCCGCAAAGAAAGTAAACAGTGGAAACGTACTTCCCGTAGATATGGAAACAAACCATTCGGACATCACACCAGCTAATCCTGAAGCAACCATCATGCCCATAATACCCGCATAGAACGGGAATTGAATGATGATGCCTCCAGCTGTTTTAACCGCCGTCGTAACAGCGGCAAGAAAACGTTTCGGCGTACCATGGAAAATCACGCCTAGAATGAGGAAAATAAAATTCACAATGTTTAAATTCAAATCGAACCCTTTGGTAATGAAATGCTGAATGAGATAAATGAGACCAAGTGCGCCGATCAGCATAGAAATAATCACACTGTTTTCAAGTTTGCTAGCCGGTGTGTGATCAGTATCTTTCTCCACTTCGATATGTTCTTCTAAAAGCTTCGGATCCACCGTAACGGTATGTTCTGGCTTTGGCATCATGAAACGATTCAACAACGGAATGGCAATAAGTAGCGCCACGACAATGATCATATTATACGTAGAGAAAATCGTTTCAGATGTATGAACGACACCCATTATGTCAGCGAATGGATGATCTTCAGTCGCGATTGACAGTGGAATCGATCCTCCAAGACCTCCATGCCAAATAATCATACCGGAATAAGCACTTGCAATTAACAAACGGTAGTCAACATTCGGTACTTTCGTTGCGATTTCCTTCGCAAAAAGAGCACCAATGACCAGACCGAAGCCCCAGTTAATCCAACAAGCAATCAATGCTACAACAGAAACGAGTATAATTGCGGAACCAGGTGACTTTGCCACACCTGCAAGCGTGCTTAGCAACTTCTTGAATACTGGGCTAATTGCCAAAACATAACCTGCAACTAG
This sequence comes from Sporosarcina ureae DSM 2281, assembly GCF_000425545.1. Classification (GTDB taxonomy): domain Bacteria; phylum Bacillota; class Bacilli; order Bacillales_A; family Planococcaceae; genus Sporosarcina; species Sporosarcina ureae. Next base: position 114,415 of record NZ_AUDQ01000012.1, read on the forward strand.
AACAATGACCATTTGCATCGTAAATGACAAAAGCCCCCAGAAGCCATCTCCCCAATGCACGACCATGTCGAGCGGACCCGAATCGGTGAATCCAAGACCGAGCCCGAATACAACCAACGTTAAAATAGCAACGAAAATATACGGGTCTGGTAAATATCTCTCCATTAACGTGTTGGACCATCTAGTTAACAGTTTCATACTACATCCCCCCTGTGTTTTCTCGTACAGACTATTTGGTAGATTTATTAGATAAAGTCTTTGTCGTTAGCGTATTTTTTCACCATTGACAACTAAAAGTGGATAGTAATATGTTTTAAAATGAATTTTTACTATAGTCAGGATGTATCACCTAGAGAAGCTTTAAGACGATTTAATTTGTATGAGCACCTGGTACGTTAACTCCATACTTCTAATTCTCCTTACAATGAAGGGCTGCGATATGACCGAATGTCATGCCAGGTCCAATTGTCGCGCCAGGTCCCGGGTATGATTCACCCATCACGGCAGCTGAGCAATTGCCACACGCGTACAGTCCCTCAATTGGCGTTCCGTCCTCTTTCAACACGCGAGCGTGAGTGTCGATGACGACGCCGCCTTTCGTTCCAATATCACCCGGATAGATCTTCAATGCGTAGTAAGGTCCTTTGTTGAGCGCATCGAGGTTCGGGTTTTTCAGTGTGGGATCACCGTAGTACTGATCATGCTTCGTTTCGCCCCGATGGAAATCAAGGTCCTTTCCTGTCTCCGCAAATCCATTGAACCGCTCCACTGTCTTCACTAGATTTCCTTTTGGTATCGCCAATTGCTCTTCCAATCCTGCAATCGTTTCGCTTTTTAGTACCACACCATGTTCATAGTATTCTTTAGGGAAATCTTGTCCTGGGAACAATCCCGCGAAGAGATGACGTTTTTTTGCTTTATGATCTAGGATGATCCACGAATGGATTGCCTTACCGCCTGTTTTTTCATGGTGCGCATACATAGTATCCACAAATTCATGGTATGGCGTGGGCTCATTAATATAGCGGTTGCCATCTTGGTCTGTGATAATCATAGATGGGATGGCCCGGTCCGCCACTAAGAAGAACGGCTTGCCTGTATGATCAATGATCGATGGCGCGCCCCAAACCTTATCCATGAAGCCAAGTTTCGCGCCAAGCATCTGGGCGGGATCCAATAAATCCCCTGTTTGCCCTTGCGGAGAGGATGTCCACGTTTTATCCGTCGGCGCCGGAAGATACTTCTCACGAAACGACTGTTTCTGGGAGAATCCGCCTGACGCAAAAATAACGCCTTTCGATGCTTTCACACGAGTTTCTTTGCCGTCTTTCATAATCTTAATGCCGGTAATTGAATCGTCTTCGATAGTAAAATCGATGAACGGGCTATCTAGCCAAAGCTCGCCCCCAAGCTCTTTGTATGTTAGCGCAAGTCTACCGATCAGCGCTTGGCCCAAAGCTGAGTAATTGGCTTTCAAAACCAAGTGCTTAACCAAACGCCAGCCGAGCGTCAAGCTTCTCTTCTTTCCTTTCCACGTTCTAGTAATCATATTAATATGACGGAAATCCTGTCCTGTCATGACAAACCCTTTCGTATCCATCGCGGGTTTCTTCATCTGCCCTCGCCAACCGCCCAGCTTGTTTAGATTAAAGACTGTAGGCTCAATGGAACGCCCTTCTCCTTTACCACCTTCTAAGTGAGGATAATAGTCTGAGTAGTCTTTAGCGTACGTAAACCGCATATGCTCGGACGTGTCATGGAGATAATCCATCATGTCGATGCCTTTCTTCAAATAGGTCTCTTTCATCTCATCCGACGTTTTGTCACCGACCGTTGCATCCAAATACGTCTTCGCTTCCTGAAAACTGTCACGCACTCCACCTTCGACCAAATATCGGTTATTCGGAATCCATACCCCGCCTCCCGAAAGTGCCGACGCCCCTCCAAATACTTTCTCCTTTTCAATTAGGACCGTCTTCAAGCCTTCTTTCTTTCCCGTAATCGCGGCCGAAAATCCCGACGCTCCTGAACCAACGACAATTACATCATATTCATAATCCCACTCCATAAAAATCCCCCTTATTTTATAATTACCAATGCTTATATATAGGCAACCTGCCGATCTACTAGTCTAGTCGAAGCTGGCTGCCCCTCAGCCTGCATTTAAATTGTATGCATGTACAGGACGTATTATTTTGTATTTATTGTTAAAAATATACTATCCCCTCCATGTCGCGGATGAAACGCAATAATGATAATAGTAAAAGATGTACCTATAAACTTCTCAAAGAGGAAACTAAAACAATTACCTACTCTTTATACATTCCTGAATTGTTTCTAAATTGTGTGGGGACCTGGTACCTCCCTACCCCTTATAGTTGATTTCCCCACCATTTGAGCGTATGTTGTTCAATAGAAAACGCAGAACTCAACCTCTTCAATTGAATGGGCAGTCGTAATATGTATATAACCTAAAAAGAATATTTACAAAAAGGAGTGTTTTTCATGGTAGGAATGATGGAAGGAAAAGCAGGATTAGTAACAGGATCGGGTTCAGGTATCGGTAGAGCAACTGCTATTGCATTAGCAAAAGCCGGAGCAAAGGTGATGATCTCTGACGTAAGTGAAGAGGCAGGGCAAGAAACTGTACAACTGATCCAAGATTTTGGCGGGGAAGCAGCCTTTTTTAAATGTGATGTAAGTAATGAAGAACAAGTGATCGGACTTGTCAATAAAACAGTTGAAACATTCGGCAAGCTAGACTTTGCACATAACAACGCAGGCATTAACAAAGGGTTAAAGCCTATTGGAGAAATGGATTCGAAGGACTGGGATATTACACTGAAAGTAAATCTGTATGGTACGTTTTACTGCATCAAGCATGAAGTAAACGCTATGCTAAAAACGGGTGGCGGTGCAATTGTCAACACAGCATCCGGTGCGGGCATTGAAGGCTCACCGAACATGGCGCCATACACTGCATCTAAACACGCCATTGCGGGTCTTACAAAATCAGTAGCATTGGAATATGGCCAACAAGGCATCACGATTAATTCTATTGCACCAGGCGCAACGATTACACCGGCAATTGAAAGCTGGTCCAAAACTTCGCCAGAACAATACCAAGGCGTACTGGCTTCCCTTCCAGCCGGAAGAATGTCTACCGCAGAAGAACAAGCAAACGCTGTGGTATTCCTATGCTCAGACCTTGCGAGATCAATTAGCGGTGTAACACTTGCGGTAGATGGCGGGTATACTGCGGGTAAAATGCAACAATGATGTATGTGGATATAAAAAGAGTGGATCTAGACTGACCTAGCGATATGAGACACATATAAAACACCATGATTAGGCTGCTTTGACACCATATTTTATCGGTGTCAGGTAGCCTAATTTTTCTTGGATACGTTCTTCATTATAATAATTTAAATAGGCAATTACTCGTTCAACTACAATATTATTGCGTAATGAATTAAATTTAACGTATTGAAATTCTTCAGATTTCAGACTCGAATGAAATGATTCAATCACCGCATTGTCCCAACAGTTTCCTCGACGTGACATGCTGCCGATCAGGTCGTTATCCTTGATATAGGCTTGATACGCGTATGACGTATACACACTCCCTTGATCCGAATGTATAATCACTCCTGTGGGGT
>NZ_AUDQ01000013.1 GCF_000425545.1 Sporosarcina ureae DSM 2281
CCGCTTCACTCGAAAGTTCTGGCCCGTGACCGAAGGTATATTGTTTACCTATAGGTTGATCAAAACGATACATTTCATTTGCACGATACCATCTCATCCAAGTTTCAACCTGGGATTTATTTTTGATTCCATGTTTCTCCATAATTTCGTTAGTTGTTAACTCACCACTTAATTTATCTTTGACAACTGCCCATTTTACTTCGCTTGAATATACGTTTTTGCCCACGCAAAAACACCTCCGTTGTAAGTACTTTTTACAAGTGTACCACTTCGAAGGTGTTTTATATTGTCTCAAAAATTTAGGTTAGCCCACATCATTTTAGTCATGATGTGCCGCCCTTTTTTTATTGAACAGAATTCAAATGGAAGTAAATAATAAGATAGCCCCTAGTAGTGTTAGAAGAAGAAATACATACCGTATAAATTTTTCATTTGGAATACAACGTTGTATAAACATCCCGAGCCATGTTGCGAGTATTACAGTCGGGAAAGAGTACCCGTATAATATAAATACATCTTTTGACCATAGCCCTCCCAAAGCTTGTCCAGCAACTATAAATATACCTGTAATAAGAAAATGGGCTTGCAAGGTTCCGCGAAAACGCTTAGGTTCCCAACGTCTTAACGTACCGTACACTACTACGGGCACACCGTGTGTATTATAAGCACTTCCTAGAACACCGGAGACAAATCCAACTGGCCATGACCAGAACTTCGCCTTCAGTCTTTCTGAAGTAGTAGTATGTTGTAATAGACTTTTGCCAAATGAATATGAACCATAAAGAATTAAAAAGACCCCGAGTGCAATGGTAATTAACGTATCAGGGAGTTTGACGACCAATACAATACCTACAGGGATTCCTGCTAAAGCACCTATGACTAAGCGAAGTAAAGCCTGGCGGTCCGCATGACGCCATTCTGAAACTACTGTAAATAACGCCACCGTGAGTCCAACCAAACCTATTAAAGCGATAGAAGTATGCAAATCTACTGATAATAATGCGAGCAATGGCATACTGACAACTGCTTCGCCGAAACCGAATGTGGCACGCGACAAAGCACCAATAAACACGGCAAGTATTACTAATACGATAAGATTAACAGACATGAACAAAAAACCTCGATATCTACTATTTTGTGTAATAATTGTCTACTACATTTTAACATACAGATCTAGTTCAAAGTAAGATGAAGATATACAAGAATACTACGAAAAAAAGAGCACCGCAATATGCGATGCTCTTCCCAATTACTTGCTCTTCATCATTTCCGTCTCATGAAACAGCTGTCTAACGTACTGATCAGCTTGTTTCCAATTCGCTACTCGTATGACGCCTTCAGGAATCGGATCCTGATTATAAGGAGTATCAAACAAGAACACCGGAATATCCAATTCTTCATGGATTCCTACCGCATTGTCATGCTTGTCCTCGAAAAATACATCTACGTTGAATTGCTTAGCTGCCTCAATTTTATGATGAGTACCAATCAACTCTACGTGGTCATAAGGTATTTGTTGCTCGTGGAACCAGTTCGTCGTAGACTCGAGTACATTCCACCCACGTGCTGAAATATAATACAGCTCGAACTGCTTCTGCCAATTAGTCAATACTTCTTTTGCGAATTCTTGAGCAGGGGAAGTCTGATAGATCAGTTCTTCTGTTTCCATGTACCATTGCCCAAATTGTTCAGGGTCCACATCAAACGCCTTCGTCAAATCATACTCCTTAATGTCGTCAAGCGTCAGGTTAGAACCGAAACGTTTATTGATATGAGGGAGAAGCGCTGTAGGACAGGTTACCGTTCCGTCAATGTCAATCCCGAAACGAATATCCCTCATTCAGAAACGCTACCTTGTGCTGCAAGAGCTTCTTCTTGTCTCTTCTTCTCGAAATACTCCTCAGCTAAAATATCGATTTCTTTTTTCAATTCTTCGACCATTGTCTCTTCAGGAACTTTTCGTACAGTTTTACCATGCATGAAGAGCAATCCTTCACCGCGAGCACCAGCGATACCGATATCCGCTTCACGTGCTTCACCTGGGCCGTTTACCGCACAACCAAGAACTGCTACTTTCAACGGTGCTTTAATGTTCGAGATATATTCTTCTACTTCATTGGCAATAGAAATTAAGTCGATTTCAATACGGCCGCATGTTGGACAAGAAATTAATGTCGCAGCGTTAGATGATAAGCCGAACACTTTCAGTAACTCTTTCGCAACTTTGATTTCCTGAATTGGATCCGCACTTAACGATACGCGCAGCGTGTTACCGATACCTGCTGATAGAAGGGAACCAAGTCCTGCTGCACTTTTAATCGATCCGGCGAACAACGTACCAGATTCTGTAATACCTAAGTGCAATGGATAATCGAATGCTGCAGCTGCAAGCTTATACGCTTCGATCGCCAAGTTAACGTCAGATGCTTTAAGTGACACGATAATATCATGGAAATCCAAATCTTCAAGGATTTTGATATGATGCAATGCACTTTCAACCATACCTTCTGCAGTAGGGTAGCCGTACTTTTCTAGAATTTTTCTCTCTAGTGAACCTGCGTTGACACCGATACGAATTGGAATGCCTTTTGCTTTTGCTGCGTTAACAACAGCTTCTACTTTTTCTTTGCGGCCGATATTACCTGGGTTAATACGGATTTTATCTGCGCCTTGTTCTATTGCAATCAATGCTAATTTATAGTCAAAATGAATATCCACTACTAACGGAATATTGATTTGCTTTTTGATTTCACCAATCGAATACGCAGCACGCTCATCGGGACATGCTACACGTACGATTTGGCAGCCTGCATCCTCCAAACGTTTAATTTCTGCAACTGTTGCTTCGACATCATGTGTTTTTGTCGTCGTCATGCTTTGCATAAACAGCTCATTGCTTCCCCCGATAGTTAAATTGCCAACTTTTACGGGACGGGTATTGGAACGATGAATCATTTCAGTCATTATGTCTCTCTCCTTCAAATGAGTAAATACCATCGTATATAGATGGAATATAAAGTTATCTTTTTTCGCCTTCTTCGCAAACAGATTCTATTTGTTCACCAATCGGCAGCTTAATTTGTTCGCCAGCTACAAATTGTTGGCGTTCGAGATGGGGGTTCATGGAATAAAATTGCTCCAACCTCTCAAGAAAGTTTTGTGTTGAATCTGGATATAATGCGAATAACGATTCTATTGTATCACCTTCAACCACTCGAATGGCAATTGAATGATTTGGCGTTTCCTCTATACAGGACGATTCATCTTCAAAAAAGGCTGCAAGAGGGATTGTCCCTTCTGTTAAATCCATTCGTACAAAATGAACTGTACAAAATACAGCAAGTGCGATCAGTAAAATTCTCATCATGCATCCCTCCTGCTCTACACTATGCAGACAAGAGGAAGTCTATTCATCGTGGTTGTTTTGGATAATAGACTGCTGCCCTCCACACGTAGAGAAGATGGACTAACGATGCGATCGACAGGCTATACGATTGGATAGATGGAACAAATTCAAATGCCATCGTCAGCAAAATGGGTAATGTTGCAGCAATCGCTGCCGTTCGCCACATAAAACGGAATTCGCCTCGGCGATGCAATAGTTTCAATAGCAATACCCCTATGATAGCAAAAATACTGATGCGAATAAATAAATACGACGTAATAATGACCAATTGCAGGACAAATGCGATTGGATAGATCAAAAAGCCGATCGTTTCGCCGATTTCCGCTAATTCAGGAGATGACTGGAACAGTGTCTGATCGCCTATGACAAATTGCAAAAACGATACACCGGTGTAAAGAAAGATAAACACGAATATGTATTGAATGACTTTACCGATCGATAACAAGCGAAATGCCGCAAGTTTTTTCGGTTCATGTAAAGAAGCTTTAAAAAGTTGATGGAATTTCACTGAGCCGGCCTCCCTTTCTACATATAGTCTACCATTTTTTTAAAACATACTGCTTTGCAGAAATTTCGACATTCTTATGACATTTTATTGCCGCATTGTTAAGGTGATGTAAAGATTGCGGTAGGACACTTTACAATTGACGTATACAACTCTCATAATAGGTTGAAACTTCACACCAATATCAAGAGGTGAAGGGCAGTTAGAAATCATACATAAAACGTTTGATGGAGGTTGACATTTAAATGGAAGTGAACTGGCAAGAAGTGGCATTCCAATTTCTCGGAGGCTTAGGAATTTTCCTATTCGCAATTAAGTACATGGGGGATGGATTGCAAAAGGCTGCAGGTGACAGACTTCGTGCGATCTTAGACCGTTTTACTACCAATCCATTTATGGGGATTCTTGTCGGTATTATCGTAACAGTGTTAATCCAGTCTAGTTCCGGAACAACTGTTATTACTGTTGGTCTGGTAAGTGCTGGTTTCATGACACTCCGTCAGGCAATCGGCGTCATTATGGGCGCCAATATCGGTACGACTGTGACTGCGTTTATTATTGGTCTAGACGTCGGTGCATATGCATTACCGATCATGGCATTCGGTGCCTTTTTAATTTTCTTCGTGCGTAAGGCCAAAGTTAAAAACCTAGGTGAAGTCATCTTCGGCTTCGGTGGATTGTTCTTAGGACTTGAATTAATGAGTGACGGAATGAAGCCATTACGATCATTAGAAGCATTTGCTGATTTCACACTAGCAATGAGTGAACATTCATTGCTAGGTGTCGTAGCGGGAACAATCTTCACACTAATCGTACAGAGCTCCAGTGCGACTGTAGGAATCTTGCAAGGACTATTCGCTGAAGACTTGGTTACAATGCAGGCTGCATTGCCGATTTTATTCGGTGATAACATCGGAACGACAATTACTGCAGTACTTGCGGCACTAGGTGCATCTGTTGCAGCAAGACGAGCGGCAGCTGTTCACGTACTATTCAATATAGTCGGTACCATTGTCTTTATGATCCTGCTCATACCATTTACAGCGTATGTAGAATGGATGGCGAGTATCTTGAATCTCGAAAGCAAGATGCAAATCGCATTTGCGCACGGTTCATTCAACATCGCCAATACCGTCCTACAATTTCCGTTCATCGGTGCTTGGGCATATCTAGTTACGAAGATGATACCGGGCGAGGATGTGACGATCGAGTATAAACCGAAACATCTCGACCGTCGCTTCATCACACAATCACCAGCTGTCGCGATAGGACAAGCCAAGGAAGAAATTGTCCGAATGGGTGATTTCAGTGTCCGAGGGCTTCAGGAATCGTTCGAGTATTTGAAGACAGGTCAGAAAAAATATGCGGAAACAGCGTATCAAATTGAAGATGCCATCAACAATCTCGACCGTAAAATTACAGATTACTTAGTAGAAGTATCTGTAGTCATCGTTTCGCCAGCTGAATCCGGACGGCACGTCTTATTAATGGATACTGTCCGGGATATCGAGCGAATTGGTGACCATTTTGAAAACATCATCGAGCTAATAGATTTACGTGAAACCAATAAATTGAAGCTGACAGATGACGCGATGGAAGATCTTTCAGAAATGTTTACATTGACAATTGAAACTGTTCAAAAAGCGATTGAATCACTAGACTCAGACGATACAGATCTAGCGCGTGTCGTTTCAGAGAAAGAAGATCTAATTGATAACATGGAACGCCGATTCCGTAAAAATCATATTGTCCGTTTGAATGAAGGACATTGTAGTGCACAAGCTGGCATGGTGTTCGTCGATATCGTTTCGAACCTTGAGCGAATTGGTGACCATGCAGTAAACATTGCGGAAGCAATTTTAGGCAAGCACGTATAATGAAATAAGGAGTGACAGCTATGTTATGGATCGGTTGGACATTGGCAATTATCATGTTCGCGATCGCGTTTGTCGGATTGATCTACCCTGTCATTCCATCTGTTGTATTTATATTGGCGGGTTTCCTTCTTTATGGAGCGTTCGTTTCATTTGAGGAGTTAACGTGGTTGTTTTGGGTGATTCAAGTATTATTCGTTTTGTTATTGTTCGGAGCGGATACACTCGCTAATCTCGTCGGTGTTAAACGCTTCGGAGGCAGCAAAGCAGGTATGTGGGGAAGTACGATTGGACTGCTCATAGGTCCATTCGTCATTCCTGTCGTGGGTATTCTAGCTGGACCTTTTCTTGGTGCCATTATTGCAGAACTGATATTTACTCGTACAAGTATCAAACAGGCTTTCCGCACAGGAATCGGCTCTGTTGTTGGTTTTCTGACATCCGTTGTTGTAAAAGGTATTATTATGGTGGTCATGATTGTCATTTTTCTATTTTTTCTCCGTTAACAGTCCATTTTCTTTGAATGCTGACTCATATTTTGATAATGTGAAGAGGTAGGGCAAAACAGAGATAAATTAGAGGAGGAATGGAAAATGGCTTATACATTACCAGAACTACCATACGCATATGATGCGTTGGAGCCACACATCGACAAAGAAACGATGAACATCCATCACACGAAACACCACAACACGTACGTAACAAACGTAAACAATGCATTAGAAGGTCACGAAGAACTTCTTAATATGCCTGTTGACGAGTTAGTTGCAAACTTGGACAAGGTTCCTGAGGACAAGCGTACAGCAGTCCGCAATAACGGTGGTGGGCACTCTAACCACTCATTGTTCTGGACGATCCTTTCACCAAACGGTGGCGGCAACCCAACTGGAGAAGTTGCAGAAGCAATCGACAAGAAGTTCGGTAGCTTTGACGCTTTCAAAGAAGAGTTCGCTAAAGCTGCAACAACTCGCTTCGGTTCAGGTTGGGCTTGGCTTGTTGTAAACAACGGTGAAATTGAAGTAACATCAACTCCTAACCAAGACTCACCTTATATGGATGGTAAAACACCATTACTAGGTTTGGACGTTTGGGAGCATGCATACTACTTAAACTATCAAAACCGTCGTCCTGACTATATTTCAGCATTCTGGAACGTAGTAAACTGGGATGAAGTAGAAAAGCGTTACCAAGACAATAAGTAATTGAAACCTGACACACATCTAGTTCGTCTAGATGTGTGTTCTTTATTATTTTCATGCTATAATTCTTATACATAAACTTCCTAAGAAAGGAGATTCCTGTTGAAGAGAAACCAGAAAAAGACGGAGCCGCTAAAAGCGGGTCAACGTCAACATATTGCATTTCGAATGAATTTTTTATTTGTAGCGATTTTCGTCCTTTTTTCCTTACTCATATTCCGTTTAGGTTATATGCAAATCGTCAAGGGGGAAGATTATGCACGCAGTCTTGAACGAACCGAAGAGATTGCGGTCAACACGAGCACGCCGCGTGGAAGAATCTTCGATCGCTCGGGAAAAGTGCTCATAGACAATGAAGCGAAAAACGCCATCACGTATACGAAAACATCCTCTACGACAACAAAAGAAATGCTTGCGCTTGCAAGAAAAATTGCCCAATTGATCGAACAAGATACACAACGTGTCACAATGGGCGACAAACGAGATTTTTGGATTTTATTGAATCCTGTTAAAGCAGCAGAGAAAGTACCTAAGAAAGAGCAAGCAGAGCTCAGTAAAGATGACAATAAATCTCAAAAAGATATCCAACGAGAGATTAACCAGCTGACGCGTGACCGAATCACAGACGAAGAACTAGCTACATTGTCAGCGGAAGATATAGAAGTACTCGCAATTTATCGAGAAATGATGGCAGGTTATGCCTACTCACCACAAATCATCAAAAGCGATGGGGTGACCGATCAAGAACTTGCTGTTGTGTCTGAAAGGTTGGATCAACTGCCAGGCGTCAATACGACTACGGACTGGGATCGGGTCAAGAAATCCGATAGTGCGATTCTAGGATCTACAACGAGTCCGGTAGAAGGAATTCCGCGTTCTCACGTAAACTATTTCCTAGCGAGAGATTATTCGCGTAATGATCGCGTCGGACGAAGTTATTTGGAATCGTATTATGAAGACTTACTAAAAGGTCAAAAAACGATAGTGAAAAATATCAAAGACCGTACCGGAAAAGTTGTTGAAACGAAAACGGTGAAAGAAGGAAAGCCTGGTAAAGATCTAGTGTTGACTACAGATACCGATTTGCAGAAGGCTCTTGAAGACGTTGTATCCAATAAATTATTGCGCTTAAAACAAGGCCCGAATACAAGTGCGTTGGAATCAGCGTTCCTTGTCATGCTAGACCCGAATAACGGAGAAATATTGTCACTTGTCGGTAAGAAAGTAGTAAAGGACGAATCGACAGGGCGATGGACGATACAAGATTACACATATGGTACGTTTACTTCAGCGTATGAAGTCGGATCCACCGTGAAATTGGCGACGATGCTTACAGGTTATAATGAAGGAGCTGCAAGAATCGGTGAGGTAAAAATTGACCAACCGATCAATATTGGTGGCAGATACAAACGGTCGTTGTTTAATCCAAATGGTCGAGTGGCATTAAACGATATTGCCGCTATTGGTCGGTCATCTAACGTATATATGTTCCGCATTGCAATGGGATTAGGAAAAGCAACATACCGACCAGGTCAAGGATTACCAATTGACAAGAAAGCCTTTGATACATTCCGCGAGAACTTTGCGGCATTTGGATTAGGTGTTAAAACAGGAATTGATTTACCTGGTGAATATACAGGGGTAACCGGTACTGAAACAGTCCCCGGAAAACTTCTTGACTTCTCGATTGGACAGTTTGATACGTATACTCCTTTGCAAATGGCACAATATGTTGCGACTATTGCAGCTGACGGTAATCGAATAGCACCGAAGATTTTAAAGGAAATCCGTGAACCTTCTCCAGATGGGGAGATACTTGGCGAACTAATTGAGGAAACACCTGTAAAAGTGTTGAATCACCTGAAAAACTCCCAAGCGGAAATTGATCAAGTAAAGAAAGGTATGCATTATGTATACTACGGCGCGAACGGTACAGCTTCTGGATTACTAGCGGGTGCGCCGTATACGGGAGCGGGAAAGACGGGTACCGCAGAATCGTTTTATTATACGGGTAATAAATCCAACCCCGTTATTCCGACAATTAACTTGTCTCATGTAGGGTACGCTCCTGCGGACAAACCCGAAGTTGCATATTCAGTAATTGTCCCCTATATTTCGACGAATACAAAACGCTATCCATCCGCAACAGCAAGTGAAATCGCCAAAGAAGCACTCGATGTATATTTTGAACAGAAAAGGCAGAGAAACGCAAAAGCAGACGGTGCATATCCGGATGTGAGAATACAGAAGTAAACAGGATCAATCAAATAAAAGACGAAAACCAATTGGTTTTCGTCTTTTATTTTATAAGTGTAAAAAGATCCTAGCAATCTCCGGAAAGCGCATATCAGAGCGTAATTCATATGTGCCGGTTTTGATTTTTCGAGTATATTCATTTTCCATTATATATAGTTCAAATGCTTCGGCATCTTGTATTAACTTTTCGTTTTCTAACTCCCGCGATAGTTCCGCGGGTGTAATGCCTGCTTTTACGGTAAAACTCTTTGTAACAATTTCATCCGCTTCATTTTCAGCTGGAATCGTTTCTTGTTCGGATTCCGGTTTACGAATAGCTTCTCTCCGCGACAATGTCTGTGAAATGGCAAGTTCCTTTTTAAGGATAGCTATTTCTTCTTTAGAATCAGCCAATTGTTTTTGCAGCGCACCTTCAGATGTTTGCTGCTGTACAAAATACAAAATACCGCCGGCTATCAAACAACCAATACCTATAGCGCGCAATACTTCCTTGATCATGACAACCGCACTCCTTTAGAATGTAGCACTTCAGTTACTTCCTTTTCACTGAGTGAAGCGCGTTTTGCAATCTCGGGGATCGTATAGCCTTGTTTGTGAAGGGAGGTAATTTGATTAACAATAATTGCGTGTATTGGTTTTTGAGGTGCTACTGCAATGGGTTCTGGAGCAGGGGATGCGACCATCAATTCTTCTTCAAGCAATCGCACTCTCTTTTTTAGATTACTCGTTTCCTGATGGAGACTGATCGAAACATTTTCCAACTCATCATCGATTGTACGAGTCTTATTTCCCACTAAAAATGAAAGAATGACAGCTAATACACCAATGCTGAGTAAGATTAAGGGGATATCCATACCGTTTCCCTCCAAAATAACTAGATTTCCCTTCATAATACCATAAGCATTTGATGAATGATAATTGAATATTTTTTACTGTACAATGAATAAAACTATGGTATAATATATTAGTCGTATAGATCATGCTCATGTTTTACTTATATCTATAGCTATTGAGTGGGAGGGACAGTAATGCGCGTAAACGTAACACTCGCTTGTACAGAATGTGCAGAGCGTAATTATATTACTAAGAAAAACAAGCGTAACAATCCAGAACGTATTGAAATGATGAAATATTGCTCACGTGAAAAAAAGCAAACTTTGCACCGTGAAACGAAATAATCATTAAAACCAAAACCTGCTTCGGTTTTGGTTTTTTCTTACGGGAGGTAATACAGTGGAAAAGCAGCTTCTTCGAAAACAGGTTATACAGCAATTACATCAATTAACTCCATCTGATCACGAACGGAAATCAGCCATTATAAGAGATAAAGTTCTTGCTTCGGATGAATTTAAGCATGCGGAGACCATCGGAATCACATTATCCAGATTTCCGGAAGTGGACACGCATCGTTTGATAGAAACCGCCTGGCAAGCTGGAAAGCGAATTGCGATTCCACGATGTATTTCTTCTACGAGAGAAATGGATTTTCGTCTGATCAATTCATTTGATCAAACAGAAGTGGTCTATATGGATTTAAAAGAACCGAAGATTGATCTGACAGAGCCTATAAAACCTGAAGACATAGACTTGCAAATTGTACCGGGTGTCGTGTATTCAGAGACTGGTTATCGAATTGGATTCGGTGGCGGTTACTATGATCGTTATTTGATAAATTTTCCATTTCAAACGATATCACTGGCATTTGACTGTCAAATCCGTCATAATATAGTTAGGGAGCCGCACGATGTTCCGGTGTCCTATATTTATACAGACGAACATATTATAGATTGTCAGAAAGCTCGTGAAGAAAATGAATGAATTTTATGACGTGATGAAATTGCTTAAACGTTTTGGTGTAATCATTTATACAGGCGATAAAAGACAGGACAGCATGGTGATGGAGTCCGAAGTCAAAGAACTGTATGACCATCAATTTATTGATCAACAAACATATATTCAAGCATTGCTTGTTTTGAGAAGAGAACATACGAGCTAACAACTAGCTAACAATATACGAACTACTCATTCCTCGTCTCATGTGAAACTTTTCACGCAGTCAAACGTCTAAATATATGATAACTATAAAACAGTATCTAAACGAAACGAAAGGAAGAGATGGAATGAGAAAATTTTCATGGCCTAAGCATTCCGTACTCATTATCGCTGTAATCGCAACTTGGTTAACTACCTACATAGGGTATTTCACCAGTTTCAATATGAAGATCGATAATGCTATGCAACAATTTATTCTACTAATTAACCCCTTGGCATTTCTATTATTTATTTACGGGGTTGCTTTATTTATTAAAAAGACGAAAACACGTAACCGATATATTTTAGCGGTTAGTTTAATTACTTCTTTTATCATGTTTGCCAATGCTGTGTTCTATCGTTTCTTTACGGACTTTATTACACTGCCTCTATTGTTCCAGACAAGTAACTTTGCAGATTTAAGTTCTTCTATTACTGAGAATTTGCGACTTCTGGATCTATTCTTTTTCTCTGACGCCTTGATTATTTTTATAGCCATTCGCTTCTTTAAGCAAGGGCCAATTCAAGAGTCAAGCCGTAAAATGGGACGCAAAGTGTATTTCGCAGCAGCTGCTACGTTGATGATGTTCAACTTGGCTCTTGCTGAAGCGCAGCGCCCACAGCTATTGACAAGAAGTTTTGACCGCGAATTACTCGTTAAAAACATTGGTACGTATAATTACCATTTATATGATTTATTCGTTCAATCCAAATCCCATGCACAACGTACATTTGCTGATGGGACGGAATTGACGGAAATAGAGAACTATGTCAAAGCCAACCACGCACAACCGGATCCGAAAATGTTCGGTACAGCAAAAGGCAAAAACGTCATTATCGTTTCACTTGAGTCATTACAAAACTTTGTTATTAACAATAATATGGATGGACATGAAATTACTCCGTTCTTGAATGAATTAACAAACGATAAAGATACATTCTACTTTGACAACTTTTATCAGCAAACTGGATTAGGGAAAACGTCTGACTCCGAGTTTATCGTAGAGAACTCATTATATGGACGTAATGGTAGTGCAGTATTCTTTACGCACAGCGGTAACACATATAACTCGCTTTCTGAACGACTAGGCGAGAATGGGTATGCTACAAGTGTCATGCACGCCAACAGCAAGAGTTTCTGGAACCGCGATATTATGTACAAAGCGCTTAATGTCCAGAAGTTCTATGATGTAGATAGCTACACAATCGGTGAAGACGAAGCAGTCAACTGGGGAATGAAAGATATTCCGTTTTTCCATCAATCCGTTGATTTAATGAAAGATATTAAGCAACCATTTGCTACACGAATGATTACACTAACAAACCATCATCCATTTGATTTGGATGAACAGGATAAATTAATTCCTGAATACACATCAAATTCCAACACGTTGAATAAGTATTTCCAGACGGTTCGATATATGGACGAAGCGGTTAAGGAGTTCTTTGAAGACTTGAAAGAAAGTGGTTTGTATGAAGACTCGATCATCGTCATGTACGGAGACCATTATGGTATTTCCGAAAACCACAATAAAGCAATGGGTATGTACATGGATAAAGAAATTACACCATTCGATAATGCAGAACTTCAAAAAGTTCCATTGTTCATTCATATGCCAGGGTCTGGTGAAGGAAAGCAAATGCATGAGCTTGGTGGACAGGTAGATATTCGTCCTACCATTCTTCACCTACTTGGAATTGATACAAAAGCAGATATGCAATTCGGTTCTGATTTATTCTCACCAGATCGTGAACCATTCGTCATTTTCCGTGATGGCCGTCTTGTCACGGACAAAAATATTTACGCGCAGGAAATTTGCTATGATATCGAAACAGGAGAACCAGCATCAGATGCAGCGCCATGTAAGCCGTATATTGAGCGTGCCAATACTGAATTAAATTATTCAGATACCATCATCAATGGTGACTTGCTTCGATTTAAAGAAAGGCCAGATGGCAGTCCTGAACTGAATGAAAGTAAATAACTTGATGAGCTGCGCGGCTGCCTATGCCGTGCAGCTTTTTTAATTAAAGTAGAGGAAGTGAAAAAGTGAAGAGAATACTCGTCCCATTAGTATGTTCAGTTTTTTTAATAGCATGTACGCAATCTGAAGATATTGAAACCGAAGAACAATCAGTAGAAAATGAAGTCGAACCAGTAAAAACCCTTACGGCTTCGCAAGATGATATTCGTTTTGTTGTAGGCTGGTTGAATGAAACGGCGATTTTATTCGTCGCTCACAAAGATACCGAAGACCATCTGCTGTCGTATGATTTGCAAACCGGAGATATACATACGATATTTACCACTTCTTCAACGATTTCTGAAGTACAAGCTCATCCTACTGCTGAACAACTACTAGTCAAAACAGCGGACGACCCAACGGAAGCCATCCTACATATACTTGATCATGCAGGTACTCCACTAAACGAAGTTTCGGTAGCATCCTCAGAGCTTGAAATACAATGGAACGGTATCGACGCTTCACAAATACTTATAACTGCTTTCTCTGATGATTGGAGTTACGAAATTATGCGCTATGACGCAAATAACGATACATTGGTAGCGGTGGAACTCCCTGATCCATTCCCCCATTGGTTAGGTACTGAAGAGTTGGTGTACATAGAAGACGCTAATGTATGGAAACAATCACTGTCTACAGGAGAGAAGACTACACTTGCGAATAATACCAACCAATTTCATTCAGCTACAGATCGGGTATTGATTGAATCATTTGAAGGTGAGCAAGTACGGTATGCAGTACTAAATTCTACTGGAGAAGAGAAAAACTCTTGGCTTGCTGAAGATGATGCATTTGTGATGGATCGAGCTGTTCTTTTACATGAGAATACATGGATGATGACTGTTACTAATCAAACCGAGATGATGCCAACTAGTTTTCTAGTGAAGATAGAAGATGGTGAGGAAGTGAAGCGCCAAGAGCTACCAGAAGGCGGCACTCTAGATTGCGAAGGTAACAAGTGTCTGACGGGGTATAGTTTGGATACTTGGATTGATATTGAGACCGGTGAGACGGTAAAGTGGTTGGAGATTGGGCGAGTGGAGTAAGCTTTACTATAAAAGGGATACATCATGACTAATCGCTCTACGAATCTTAACATAAAAATAAGGACATCCCAATGAAGGGGTGTCCTTATTTTTTGGAACTTATTTGTGTAGTTGTGGCGGGTATCCAGAATATATGACAGTAGCGATCGTAAATCCTCCGATAACTACAACCGTTACCACATTGAAAACTATACTTAACAGATTCCGCTCTTTAAAAGCTTGGACCGTTCCAAAGACTGCTAAAATTGCAATCAATCCAAAAATGATGACTAATAAATTCATTGAGTAGACACTCCTTTCAACATTGAAAAAATGAATGCCATAAAGCGATATTCCTCCTCTATTGTACTGTTAATGAATCGTTTTGTCGAGATTAAATAATGACGATTATTTGAAGTTTGTGTCCACATTCATTAATATTAGACAAAGAGGTGAATTAAATGAGAGTACATATACATCCATTAGGTCCAATTCAGACGAATTGCTACATAGTGGAAGATGAAAAGAAAAATTGTTTACTATTTGATCCAGGTGAAGATGGTGAGGCATTATTATCGGAATTACGAAAGTTGTCGCTAAAACCGGTTGCCATTTTGCTGACGCATGCACACTTTGATCATATCGGGGCGTTGGAGAAGATTCGAACTGCTTATGATATTCCTGTGTACTTGCATGTGGCGGAAAAGAAATGGCTTGCGAATCCTGAGTTAAACGGTTCCGCTAAATATCCGGTATTACCTGACGTCATTTGTAATCCTGCTGACGTACTACTACGTGATGAAAAGCAATTGGAAGTAGGTCCATTTAAGATGGAGACGCGTCATGTGCCAGGACACTCCCCAGGAAGCGTTTGCTATATCTTTGAAGATGAAGGATTTGCAATCGTAGGGGATACGTTGTTCCAAGGTAGCGTCGGTCGTACTGACTTGCCTGGAGGTGATACGGAAACGTTGCTTAATGCGATTCACGAACAGTTATTGACACTAGACGACGAAATGTTGATCTACCCAGGACACGGACCGGCGACAACACCTGGAATTGAAAAAGACCAAAACCCGTACTTGCACGGATTTTGATCAAAATAAAGCAAACAAAAAACAGCTTGCCTTTGTGGAAGCTGTTTTTTGTATGTACGGATTAGTGTCCTCCGCCAGGTACGTGAATGAAAATTGAATAGTAACTGAAACCAACCATGAAGATCATCAGGTATGCTCCGAATAGGTAAATATACATACGCTCTGAAAGCTTCAAGTATCCAAGTAGAACAAAGAAGATTGTACCTGCTACCATAAGTAAAGCAGCTGGAACCATATTTCCTACATAGAACATTACCGCAAAAATACCTGACCAGAATCCTAAAAGTTTAAACATATTATCCATCTAAGAATCCCTCCTTCACAAACATTACAATAAGCTCTTATCCATTATAATAGAACGTCAGCCCAAAAGTAAACTCCAATCGATTTTACATTGTGTCAAAAGAGTGTACTTGTACGAACGGATTAAGATAGTAGCTGATAACAGTATAACAGAACCTGTGATGAAAATAATATGAAAATTGAATTTTGCTATCGAATTGCCGTAAAGAAATGAATTATGACTCCATAATGACTATGAAAAATGAATTCACACAAATGTAGTGCATTTTCAAACAATTTAATTCCCATATATACTTCTTTCCAAGATAAAAAGTGGTCTTTTGTCGAATAGAGAAAGGGGAGAACTATGGAAACTGAAAAGAACCCTATAGAAAAAACTTGTGTACACCTGCTTGAAAAAGCTATTAAATCTGGAGCGACAGATATTCATTTTGTGCCTACGACAGAAGGATATGACGTGACGATTCGCAAGCACTCGTATTTTTCGAAAATCGGTCAATATCCTCATACATTAGGTGGTCGTTTAATTTCATTCTATAAGTTTTTATCTTCTTTAGATATCAGTGAACAACGACGTCCACAAAGTGGTTCCTTTCATCAGTCCTTTTTCGACTGCAGCTTCTCTTTTCGCGTCTCGACGATTCCGTCTATTCAATTGAGGGAAAGTGTCGCGATTCGTATTCAGAAGCATGATAAAATCGTGCCGCTCAACCAGCTATGTCTCGATCCCGAATGGACACAGCAATTGGCTGAAGCCGCTGCTTGCAAACAAGGACTATTCCTCGTCACTGGACCTACTGGCTCTGGTAAAACGACTACATTATATTCATTGACATCCCATTGTGTATCCGAACTCAAACGTCATGTCATTTCACTCGAAGATCCGGTAGAAAATAATCATAGTCATTTACTACAAATTCAAGTGAATGAACGTTCTGGTATTACGTATTCTGCTGGATTGAAAGCGATTTTGCGCCATTCTCCGGATGTCATTATGATTGGAGAAATACGTGATGCAGAAACAGCTAAAATCGCAGTAGAAGCAGCGTTGACAGGACACTTGGTTCTTAGCACAATCCATGCAAAAGATCCTGTAGGTTGCTTGTATCGTTTACTGGACCTCGGTATTCATGTAGAAGAGCTTAGACAGACCATTATCGCGATATCCGCTCAGCGATTGATTACACAACAGTCTGGAGAGACGGCAGCGGTTTTTGAAATATTGCAGGAATCAGATCTACAAGTAGCTACGGAATCCATGTTGAATGGTCTACGGTTTTCGCCTCCTATTCATAAGAAAATCGAAGTACAGCAAGCTTTGTATGAAAAGGTGCTATATGGCACGGATTAAATTATACAGACCTGCTTCCAATAAGAAATTAACAAAGCCAGCGGAGTTTTTAGTGCGACTTTCGGTATTACTTCAAGAAGGATATACCTTTCATGAAGGACTCATTCTGATCTTGCCCTATCATACGAAAGAATACGATGAGAAACTTCGGCAAGTAGAAGAGGAATTAAAGATGGGGTATGGCGTTTCGCATATTTTGAAGAGTTTAGGCTTCGGTAAAAGTATGATGTTGCCTATTGTCATTGCAGAAGTGGACGGCAACTTGATGCGCGCGTTGAAAGAAGTAGCAGACCGCGTCAATCGAAAGGCGGAGAAGCAGAAACAAATACGAAAACTATTGGCGTATCCAATTGTTCTATTCTCTTTCTTACTCATTTTATTAGTGGCATTTCGACAATTTTTCTTGCCGAATTTCGAAGCGTTAACTGTAATGCGGGCAAATAACGAGGGCGGGATTGTTCAATTGCTACCAAAACTCGTCTCTTCTATACCGGATCTTTTGTTAACTGCGTCCATTATACTAGCTGTTGGTTTTCTTTTAGTCCGAATGTGGTTAAAAAAGTTGTCCCCTTTTGAAGTTTTACACTATGTATTAAAAGTCCCTGGGATCAATACGTTCTATAGTGAAATGAAAACTAGGGATTTTGCCAGTGAGCTCGGAAGTTTGTTACAATCTGGACTTTCTATGCAAAGCGCATTAGCTGTCCTGAAGGAGCAAACAGAAGATCCTATATTATCGGTGATTACTAACGAACTAAGTGAACATGTCATTTATGGTGAATCTTTACATGAGGCAATCCGTTTAACAGATGGTTTATCACCGCGCCTCGCAGATTTTGCGAAACACGGGGCAGATACCGGTTACTTACCAAAAGAACTCATACTGTATAGCGAACACACAAATGAACAGCTGGAGGAAAAGGTCAATCAATGGATAACGATCTTACAGCCTGCCTTATTTGGTGTCCTTGCAGTCTGTATTTTATTGTCCTATTTATCTATTTTATTGCCAGTCTATAAAATGATCGACAGTATCTAAAAGGAGGAAAAGAATTGCTGAAGAATGAAAAAGGCTTTACATTAATCGAAATGATGATTGTGTTGTTGATTATTACCGTATTGATTTTAATCGCAATCCCGAACGTTACAAAGCATTCTAAATCGATAGATGAAAAGGGCTGTGAAGCATATGTCAAAATGGTAGAGGGCCAGGTGCAGGCATATAAGATGGATAAAAAAACGATCCCCACGATGTCATCTCTAACAACAGATGGATATTTACCAGAAAATCCAGCATGTCCGAATGGTAACACAATTTCAATTGCGGGAGACGGTAAAGTGACGGCGTCAAATGGCGGTGGCTAAGAAAGCTAGTAAAGGTCAGCAAGGGTTTACCTTCTTGGAACTTTTGCTTGTTCTATCTATCATGATGGTTTTAACAGCCGTTATTCTTCCGTTTAGTGAAAAGCACTTGCAAAGAAGAAGTGAAGAAGATGCACTGAAGCAATTCATTACTACTGTTCATCAGGCGCAATTGTATGCCATGACACATAAGGAAAATATCGCTTTGATATTTAGCGACAGTGGAACAACGTACAAGGTGGTAAAAAATAACATGGCGGAAACTGTGATTCATGGATCATTTCCTGAAGGCATGGGCAGGACTAAACAATCTTCACTTAACAGATTGGATTTTGCTGAAACGGGATACATGGTCAAAACAGGGAAGATGATCTTTTTCACACAAAGCAAGGGTGAAATATTCATCTCATTTCAGTTTGAAAGAGGAAGGATGATCGTCAATGAATGAAAAAGGGCAATCGTGGCCAGAAGCTATGTTGTCGTTACTCGTTGTCATGGTGATTTTCGGATCTCTTTTACCGTTGGCCGACATATTAACGTCATCTGCTACCGAAAAAAAGCAAGCAATGATTGCAGCCCAAACCACCTATCAAGCGGCTATTTTATATAAATCGTCCGGACAAACAACAGGACACAAAACACATGAAGATCTGCACTATAATTGGATGGTTAGTGATAGACAGATTTGCGTTGAATATGAAATACAACAAATTGAAAATCGTAAATGTGTGAGTTTATGAAGCAATTGAATGAAAAAGGATATTCATTAGTTGAGAGTATCGTACATTTACTTATATTCACGATGTTGATTCAATTTGCAATTCTATTTTTTTACTGGCAAGCACCCATAGAGAAAGTTTATCAAGGAGATTTACTAGGGGAGTGGGAGTTATTTTCTTTGGAATTACAGGAATTGTTGGAAGAAGTAACTGGAGTGGAGGAAGTAAAACCTACGCTCTTCACGTTCCAAACTAAAAGAGGAAGGATCACTATACAGCAATACGATAAAATGCTTCGTAAAGTTGTGAATGGAACAGGTCATGTCCCTTTATTAATGAATGTGAAATCCAGTAAATTTACTGTGAAAGATAGCGAATTAAAGCTTGCTGTCGAAATGAAGGATGGTATGCGTAAAGAAAGGACGTTTGCTATTGGTTTATATCAAAAATGAGAAGGGAGGATCATTTATTTTCGCGATTGTTTTATTATTTTGCGTAAGTCTCTTTCTTTTCTCCCTCGTTTCATGGCATGATAGTATCTACAGAATATACGACTGGCTCGAAACCTATTATGAGCATAAAGCAGTTGAATTAATGAAACGGGATGGATGAAAATGAAAAGGATTTATTTAGTCGGATTCATGGGATGTGGAAAAAGCGCAATCGGTAAACGGCTGCATACGCTAACAGGTATTCCGTTTTTTGATATGGACCATGAAATTTCAGAACAAATGCAAATGACGATTCCTGAGATATTCGATCAGTACGGGGAACTGTATTTTAGGCAGCTGGAGACAGAATTCCTTGAAAAATTCCCTGAAGAATATTGTATTGTAGCGACTGGCGGAGGCGTTGCGGTAAAAGAAGAAAATATTCAACTGATGCGCGAATCAGGCATCGTATTTTTCCTCAATGCATCATTTCGCGATATTTGGCGCAGAATCTCGACAGATGTCAATCGTCCGATTGTACAACAATCATCGCGGCAAGAATTAGAAGCACTTTATAAAAAACGCAAGCCGAAGTATTTACACTCTGCTCATTTCACAGTGGAGACAACAGGCAAATCTTTAACGGATATTGCAGAATATATTATCTTTCAAATCGAAAGATATCAATAACTCATTGTAAAAGCGAATGATTTAGTTTGTGCTTAAGCTATCATTCGCTTTTATGCACTTTTAATAAATAGATTGCGCTTACTTATATGAAATGTTAAGATATCAGTGAAGAAAAAATTAATTGAATCATGCGAATGATTGTATGGGGAGAGCGCGCATTAGGCGCCGCCGAAGGAGCAAGTAACGAATGTTATGAATCTCTCAGGTAACAAAACGCATACATGACGCATCTCTGGAGAGTGCTGAGTAATCAGCGGCCGAAGAAAGTATGGAAACTGTAAAGCTTTCAGGCAAAAGGACAGGGGTTCTCTTTTATAGGAGACCCCTGTCCTTTTTTTGATGAATTACATACTGATCGTTCCTTGATCAGAACACAAAGGAGGAAACAGTTTGACGAATCAATTATTACGTACGCCGTTATTTGAAAGTTATAAAGAGTATGGAGGCAAGACGATCGACTTTGGCGGCTGGGAGTTGCCTGTACAGTTCTCGAGTATTAAAGCAGAACACGAAGCCGTTCGTACAAAAGCGGGTTTGTTTGATGTCTCGCATATGGGAGAAGTGTTTGTCAGTGGTAGCGGAGCACTCGACTATTTGCAGAAACTCGTAACGAATGACGTTTCCAAACTGAAGATCGGCCAAGCGCAATATACTGTGATGTGTAATGAGCAAGGTGGAACGATCGATGACTTCTTAATTTATAAATTAGAGGAAGAGCGCTATTTACTAGTAGTCAATGCGTCGAATATCGAAAAAGATGTAGCTTGGATGGAAAAACAACAAACCGACAATGTCGTTATCGATAACCAATCTTCAAATTACGCGTTACTTGCACTGCAAGGTCCGGTGGCGGAGTCCGTATTACAGAAACTGACGAAAGAGTCGCTGGAAGAAATTAAATTTTTCCGTTTCAAAGAACATGTGCAAGTGGGCGGTGAAGATGTACTCGTTTCACGTACTGGTTATACAGGAGAAAATGGATTTGAAATCTACGGTACACCTGAAGCGATCCAGAATTTGTGGTCAAAGGTTTTGCAAGAAGGCAAAGAAGAGGGTGTCGTACCTGCAGGACTTGGTGCACGTGACACATTGCGCTTTGAAGCGGGACTACCACTTTACGGTCAAGAACTAAGAGAGGATATTTCTCCGCTAGAAGCAGGACTTGGTTTCGTCGTAAAAGTGAATAAAGAAGAAGACTTTATTGGTAAAGATATTCTTGTGAAGCAAAAAGCACAAGGTGTGGAACGTAAGCTTGTCGGACTTGAAATGATCGATAAAGGGATTCCTCGTACAGGTTATAAAGTATTTGATGGTGACAAAGAGATTGGCGAAGTTACAACTGGCACTCAGTCTCCTACATTAAAGAAGAATATTGGTTTTGCGCTTCTGTCTACAGAGTTCACGGAGCTCGGCACAGAAGTCGAAGTGGAGATCCGTACGAAACGTCTGAAGGCAAGAGTCATTGCAACACCTTTCTATAAAAGATCATAAGTGAAAAGGGGTAAAATTATTATGAAGCATCGTTATCTACCTATGACGGAGCAAGACCAGAAAGACATGCTTGAAACAATCGGAATTTCTTCCATCGATGAACTATTTTCGGATATTCCGGAAAAAGTGCGATTCAAAGGTGAGTACAAGATCAAACCTGCGAAATCTGAAACATCTCTATTAAAAGAACTTGGACGTTTGGCAGCGAAAAATATTAACGCTCAAGATTATGCTTCGTTCCTAGGAGCGGGAGTCTATGATCATTATCGTCCGATTATCGTAGATCATGTCATCTCACGTTCTGAGTTCTATACGGCGTATACGCCATACCAACCCGAAATTTCACAAGGTGAGTTACAGGCGATTTTCGAATTCCAGACAATGATCTGTGAATTGACTGGCATGGAGCTAGCGAACTCTTCGATGTATGACGGAGGCACGGCACTTGCTGAAGCAGGAACACTTGCTGCAGGTCATACACGTCGTAAGAAATTACTTGTGTCCTCTACTGTTCACAACGAATCACATGCAGTAGTGAAATCATACGCTGACGGGCAATACATTGAAGTAGTAACGATTCCACATACAAATGGTGTAACGGATCTCGATAAGCTGAAAGAAATGATTGATGGTGAGACTGCAGCAGTACTCGTACAATATCCGAACTTCTACGGACAAGTAGAAGATCTTCAGGCGATCAGTGATATTGCACATGAAAATGGTGCATTATCGATCGTCTCAGCGAATCCACTTGCACTTGGACTATTGACACCACCTGGAGCGCTTGGAGCGGATATTACGGTTGGAGATGCACAACCATTCGGAATCGCGGAATCATTCGGCGGACCACACTGTGGATATTTTGCCGTATCGAAAAAGTTGATGCGTAAAGTTCCTGGCCGCCTAGTTGGTGAGACGAATGACGATCAAGGACGTAGAGGATACGTACTCACATTGCAGGCGCGTGAACAACATATCCGTCGCGACAAAGCAACGTCCAATATTTGTTCGAACCAAGCATTGAACGCCCTTGCAGCATCCGTTGCGATGACAGCTCTTGGTAAAGAAGGAATTAAAGAAATCGCCTATCAGAATATCGCGAAAACAGCTTATGCGAAACAAGCATTTGAAAAAGCTGGCTTCGAAGTGAAATTCGGTCCTGCGCATTTCAATGAACTCGTAGTGGATTGTAAATCACCTATTAAAGATGTTAATAAACGCCTGCTTGAACAAGGAATCATTGGTGGATATGATCTTAGTCTTGTTGATGAAAATCTGGCGAATAACGCACTGATCGCTGTAACGGAACAACGTACGAAAGAAGAAATCGATGCATACGTGCAAGAACTGGAGGCTATCCATGCATAAGGACAATCAATCACTCATTTTTGAACTATCCAAACCAGGTCGAATCGGTTATAGCTTACCTGAATTAGATGTACCTGAAGTAGATGTTACATCCATTTTATCTGAAGGTCTCATTCGTACGGAAGACGCAGAATTGCCCGAAGTATCCGAGTTGGATATCATGCGTCACTATACTGCATTGTCCAATCGGAATCACGGAGTCGATACAGGATTCTATCCATTAGGTTCTTGTACGATGAAATACAATCCGAAAATCAACGAAGCGGTTGCCCGTTTCCCAGGATTTTCACGCGTTCACCCGCTACAAGACGAATCTACTGTACAAGGTGCACTTGAAGTAGTGTACGATCTGCAAGAACACTTGGCTGAAATTACAGGTATGCCACAAGTTACATTACAACCAGCAGCGGGTGCACACGGTGAGTGGACAGCATTGATGATGATCCGTGCTTTCCATGAAGCGAACGGTGATACCCAACGTACGAAAGTACTTGTTCCCGATTCCGCACACGGTACAAATCCAGCTTCTGCGACGGTTGCTGGTTTTGATACAATAACAGTCAAGTCGAATGAAAAAGGCTTAGTAGATCTTGAAGATTTGAAGTCGAAAGTAGGTCCTGATACAGCAGCATTGATGTTGACGAATCCAAATACGCTCGGTCTTTTCGAAGAAGACATTCTAGAAATGGCGGCAGTGGTTCACGGAGTCGGCGGAAAGTTGTATTATGATGGAGCGAACTTGAACGCAGTTATGTCTAAAGCACGCCCTGGCGACATGGGCTTTGATGCGGTTCATTTGAACTTGCATAAGACGTTCACAGGTCCTCACGGTGGCGGTGGGCCAGGTTCAGGTCCGGTAGGTGTAACGGATGAACTGGCTGCATTCATGCCGAAACCAGTTGTTGAAAAAGTAGATGATCGCTTTATATTGAACTATGACGTGCCACAATCCATTGGTCGGGTGAAGCCCTACTATGGTAACTTCGGTATTTACCTACGTGCGTATACGTATATTCGTTCAATGGGTCCAGACGGCTTAAAAGCTGTAACGGAATACGCAGTACTCAATGCGAACTATATGATGCGTCGTCTAGAGCCATACTTCGACCTGCCATATACACAGCACTGTAAACACGAATTTGTTTTGTCCGGTCGTCGTCAGAAGAAGCTTGGTGCACGTACACTTGATATGGCGAAGCGTTTGCTAGACTTTGGCTACCATCCGCCTACGATTTATTTCCCGTTGAACGTGGAAGAGGCAATGATGATCGAACCGACAGAAACAGAATCAAAAGAAACATTGGATAACTTCATCGAAGCGATGATTCAAATCGCCAAAGAAGTAGAAGAGAATCCTGAAATCGTTCAAGAAGCACCGCACACAACAGTCATCGGTCGTCTAGATGAAACAAAGGCAGCACGTAAGCCTGTATTGCGTTATGTTAAAGAACAATTACCAGTTGAAGAAACCGTACAATAATAAAATAGATTGATAAGAGCACCGCTGAAAGCTAGCGGTGCTTTTTGATTTGTAGAAAATTTGAGCAATCTAGTAACCCTTCCGTTATACATGGCATGTGTGAAGAATAATATAGTAGGAATGGATGAATAGTTGAAAAGAAATAACTATTTGTTTCATAATTTACGCAGTTTAGGTGCATGTAATTAAGAAACTAAACGTGAGTATTTTCTGGGGAATAAACTATAAGGGGAGTACTTTGAATACTATTGAGAAGCTTTCCATTTCGCATCAAATAGACATGAAAGAGAGTTTCGCAAGGGGACGGACAGTACATATAAAGCCCCATTCAGCTGCTGTTTCCATGATAGTAAAACACCATGATCATGCAGCAAGTAAGAGTTACATATTGAAACTATGAAGAATAAAACTAGTTCCATACACAGTCTTGTAAAATCAGAATCGTATATTATACGATAAACAAATGTTCAATGTCAACCATGAATTTGAGAAATTTCTGATTATGTGTTATACTGTATAAGTACAAGTAAACAGGACGGCATGCAACAATCCTGCGCAGCTTATTCCGGAAAGGAATGAAGGGCGCATTTTTTTAAATTTGCAAAAAGGATTGTTTTATTTTAATGAAATGACGTGTAGAATCTCACGTAGTTTTAATCAGTTAACTGTAAAGCTTTGATCAAAGAATTTATAGGAGGAGATTTTCTAGTGAATTTAATTAATGAAGAAATTACTCATAACGTGTTTGGTGAAGGAAATATTGTAGAACACGAGGAGTCATTCATCACCGTTGATTTCAATAAAAATCTAAAAAGATTTGTCTATCCGGATGCATTTGAGAATTTTATTACTTTAAACAATCGAAGTATGGCAGAGTCTTTAGAGAAGGTTTTTGTGGAACGGAGAGCAGAAGAGAAAATTCTGGAAAAGAAACGTAAGGAAGAAAAGGCTATCCAGGTGTTAGAACAGCAACGTAGAGAAATATTGAAGAACCACAAAATTCACGAAAGTTCACAAATTGTTTTCTGGTTAGATCAAGAAAGACAGTCAGATGTGTTTACCGATTGGGAAGTATCGACTGGAAGCATTCAAAGCGGGAAGAATAAAGGATTACCTAACCCAGTAACTCGTTTGCGTCCAAACAGTGCAGGTATTCTAACAGTGAGAACTCCTGATCAAGTAGAAACGGAAAGAACTATTCTAGGTCTCTTCATGGTTGGTGACACATTTACTGGAAGCATTGGCGAGGACGGATTGGTCCCTACCCATCCTGAATATAGAATTCAACTTACAGAAGAAGAAGCTGAGAAAATGCTTTTCTGGAATTACTATAGAAATAAAAACTATCCTGACCGTACTTCATGGAACTCTGGTACATTCCGTTACTTTGATAATATTTGGACTGCCCAAATTTTACAAGATATTATCGCATTAAAGACGGATGAAGAACAGATCAAAGAAGCGAAAGAGTTTATGGACTATTTCTGTAAATTGAATGCTATTGACATGAATAATATTCCGGAAGCAGAAGGTGCGTTACGTTAATAAGTGGTATTGCTTTCGCTGAAGTATATTACGAAGTCGTTCATTACACTGTAAGCTGCCAGGTACGAGCACATGATAACTGTGTTGGTACCTGGCAGTTTTTTGTGTATTTCCGTGTAAAATTACGATTTTGTATTCAGTAAAGGTTTATGTGAATTGTTATTTTCACTACCTTCAAAGTAGATTTCATTTTAAATGTTTGAGTCCATACTATATAATTCATTAGATTGAACAAAAAAGCACTAGTTAAACTATTACATATAATTGAAAAACATGGTAAAGGAATGAATGAATATGAGAGAAACCGTAACGGCGATGGATGTCGCTAAGTTGGCGGGCGTTTCACAATCGTCTGTTTCAAGAGTATATTTTCGAAGGGGCATCTGTTTCCGATAAAACTAGGAAACGGGTTCTTGAGGCAGCGATAGAGCTAGGATATCGTCCCAACGTATACGCGAGAAGTCTAATTACAAACCAATCCAAAATTATTGGCCTTGTAATGAAGAGTGTTCAGAATTCATTCAGCTGCACTCGCATTTGGTTCTACAACATTTACAATGACATCTGCAGGATCTCCAGAAATCCAAAACTGGATTCCGATTGAGTTCCTTGGAACAAGTCCGTATGCAGGATGGGGAGTCAGTATCTTCGTAGCAATCTTCATGTTCTTGTTCGGTTATTGGTGGTTGAAGCGAATGATTTCAAAAGCCGTCGCTAATATGCAAAGATCTCTTCCGAATCCGATACTGAGCATGATTCTATTAGTAGTAGTTCTTGGCATCACGTTACTGTTACACAACTATCTCGGTACCTCTGCATTAATTATTTCTTTAAGTGGCGGTATATTGGCCACATTTATTTTGAATAAAAAGTACTTCTAAAACTTTGGACACGCAGTAGGAGAAGGTGCGATGGGTGCAGTAATTGTTATCGCCAATACAGCTGCGGTCGTTGGTTTTGGTGGAGTAGTCAAGGCGACACCGGCTTTCAAAGCTGCAGTAAATGTCATAACCGATATTCCGGGAAGCCCACTGATTGGTGGTGCGCTTGCAGTAGCAGTCATTGCTGGATTGACCGGATCATCGTCAGGTGGATAAGCCATCGCATTACCACTATTGGCGTAGATCCCGAAGCATTGCATCGAACGGTAGCCATATCTTCAAGTTCGTTAGATTCACTTCCTCAAGGAGGATATGTTGTCGCAATAATTCGATCAATTGCTGGTGAAACACATAAAGACGCCTATCCGGCATTTGGAGCATTGTCTGTTGTTGTACCTATTTTAGGTGCTGCAGTGGCGGTTATTCTGTTTACAATTGGACTATAATAATGAAGACCCGACGAGCTAAAACATGATTCGTTGGGTCTTTACATTTCCCAGGTAATGAAAAGCGGTGGAAGTAGATTTATAGTATACATAGGTATGTACATCGCGGTGTTTCAGTTTGTATGGCAGTTATGTATATAAATTAGCTCTGCTTTAATATGAATTTAAGAACGATGGTAAAAATGCCAGACACAGTGACAATTCGGGATTGTCTTCGTGTCTGGCAGTAAAAATTATCTATTATCTATCTTCTCGGGATATATATCATGTTGAAACAGTCTTTCTTTAGCCATTTGTTCAAAATATGTCCCAGGTTTTCCGTAATTACAATACGGGTCAATCGAAATTCCACCTCGCGGGGTGAACTTGGCCCATACTTCTATATATCTTGGCTCCATTAATTTAATTAAGTCTTTCATAATAAGATTTGCACAATCTTCATGAAAACCTGGATGGTTTCTGAAACTGAACATATAGAGCTTTAACGATTTGCTTTCTACCATTTTCACATCAGGAATATATGATATATATATGGTAGCAAAGTCCGGTTGGCCAGTGATTGGACAAAGGCTAGTGAATTCAGGAATATTAAATTTAACAAAATAATCATTGCTTTGATGTTGATTCTCAAATGTTTCTAAAACGTCCGGATCGTATTCGTAGTTATATTTCGTATGTTGATTTCCAAGTAAAGTTAGATTGTTTTCACCGTTAACTGGCATGTTTCATTCCCCTTTTAATGTACTTCCGAAATATTTGTTTCATATATGTTGAACTTAATGACAACTTGTCTAATTCCGCCTGCAACAATTAACTGCATCAATACTTTCGCTACCCATTGCCCTAGTATGGCATAAGGAACTAATTCCCACGGGACAAATTGAAGCCCGAGTGGACCGATACCGATGATCACAAATAAACTAGAGTCTAAAAATCCGGCTACAACACCTGAGAATAATACTCTCTTTACAAAAGGTAATTTAAAGCGTGTATAAATTTCAGTATCTGCCGTTTCTGAAACAATAAAACTAAGCGTACTTGCAAAGACGACCCATAGTGGATCTCCTAAAGAATAACTTGTAAGAGCTGATAATAAGAGTGCGACGCCAATCAATATGTAGGTTTGATGTCTTCCAAATCTATTTTGGACCATATCTCTCATAACAAGTGTCAATCCAATAAACAAGGTACCGTAAGGAATAATTAATGGACCAAGTTCAAGTGGTGCAAATCGTGCTGTAATTACGTTGGCTAGAATGATGGATAATAAATAAATCGCAATTCGGATCATGAGACGTGTTGTCCTTGTAAGTATTTCGCTAGTCCATCATTTCTTAGCTTACAAGCAGGGCATTCTTGGCAACCATCGGCAATCACACCGTTATAGCAAGTTAACGTGTTTTCTCTTACATACTCCAGTCGATTCATTTGATCCGCTAATTCCCAAACTTGCGCTTTGTCTTTCCACATTAAAGGCGTGATCAAATCAAATTGATAGTCCATTGCTAAATTTAATGTTGTATTTAAAGAACGAATAAACGTATCCCGACAATCAGGATATCCACTGAAATCTGTTTCGCTTACACCCGTAATAATTGCATTTGCCCCAACAGTTTTAGCATAGATTGCTGCAAACGAAAGAAATATATGATTCCGCCCTTCTACAAACGTATTGGGTACTCTTCCTTCTTCTGCTTCAATTTGCATGTCGTTTCTGGTCAAGGCGTTCGAAGTTAACTGATTGAGAACGTCCATCTCAATTAATTTTTGTTTTACTCCTAAGTCTTTCGCGATTTTTGTAGCACAATCAACTTCTAACTTATGTCTTTGTCCATACAAAAACGTGACGGTTTCTACTTCGTCGAATTCTTTCATTGCCCATAACAGGCAAGTGGTAGAATCTTGTCCGCCACTAAATACTATAACTGCTTTACTCACTCTACATTCCTCCATAGTTTTGTTTTTAGAGGGGATGGTTACGAACCCTCTGTAATAATCTTAGAATCCTAACTAAATATAGCTAAGACACGTATGATTATTAGTAGTTAAAATATACACTGGAATTGTACTTATCACAAGTAGATTGAGAATTCTGGCTATTACTGGTATATTTAATGACACGTGATACAGATGTAGCTATATTACTATTTCATAACATTTTGTATGAATGCAATAAAAAGGACACTGGTTTACAAGTAGGAAATTGATTTTTCGCTGTACTTGTATACTAGAAAGGCATATGTATGATAATGATGTCAGCGGGACGACAGCGTTATTTATTTCCGATTAATTCAATAGGAGATACCGGTGCCGCCATCCGTAATCGCTCGGGGGTATATGGTCAGTTGCATGAGAAGCAGCAGATAAAAATGAGATAGAAATTAATTCGAACTAGGGATAAATTGACAAAAAACTTTTCAGAACGGAGTGTGCTCGATGTACGAATTAAAAACAAAAGAAACCGATAGTAGTGTCATCGAATTTATTGAGAACATCGATCAGCTTAAAAAACGTGAAGATGCTTTTAAATTAGTAGATATCTTTACTGAAACAACGGGTTATAAAGCAAAAATGTGGGGGCCTAGTATTATAGGGTTTGGAAAATATCATTACAAATACAGTTCTGGTCATGAAGGAGATGCGCCAATCGTTGGTTTTTCTCCACGAAGAGCGAAAATCAGTTTATATTTAACACTTGGAAATGAACAGCGTGAAAAATTATTGAAAGATTTCGGGAAACACACAACAGGTACATCGTGTATATACATCAACAAAGTAGCGGATATAGAAATAGAGATATTAAAGAGCTTAATAGAACAATCTGCTCTCTTTATAAAAGAACTCTATCCAAATCAAGAATAGCTAGGTAGTGGCGTATTTGTAATAGGTGTCATTGCCATTGTTAAGGCATGTTGTTTTACAAGAGAACGGGAAAGGTGGAAGGTTTCCTTGACGATAGATGAAATGAGAAATGATTTATCGATCAAAGGGAGAAATGGGATCTCATTTCTCCTGTCTGCCAGTGTGATATGGGTAATCATTACCGTTATATTTGTGCAGTCGATAGAAATTACTCAGAAAAATATATGGATGCTTTTTTCGACAGGTTTGATGTTTCCGCTCTCAGTTGGTATTTCACATGTGTTAAAGGCCGATTGGAAATATAAACATAATGCCTTAGGAAGTCTAGGGTTATATTTGAATCTAGCACAGATTATCTATTTTCCAATCCTTTTTTGGAGCATGTTACAAAGCCCACATAATGTAGTGATGATCTTTGCCATTATTACAGGAGCCCACTTTTTCGCGTATGGATGGTTGTATAATGCAAAACCTTATTATATCGCGGCTCCGGTTATTGCGATAAGCATAATGTTTTTAGGTCTGTATACAAATGTAGACAATCTATGGCTGATTCCTTTTTCTATGGTAGGCTTTTTATTGATTTTGACCATTACACTTAATATGGACTATAGAAAGACAGTGAAGCGAATGTGAGTTTTTTTGGAAGTAATATCCCACGTGCAATTGTAGATCTATATCTTTTCAAGAGCAACATATGCTGAATGCTCGGATGTTAGAGAATATGAAAAGACAGTTCCAATTTTGGAACTGTCTTTTTGCTCAGAAACTATTGTGGATGTCATAGATTTAATTACTTTAGTTACGAGCAAATCCCTTGTACTTTGTTTAATAAAGTATCCAGGCTATGGCTGCTTTTTACAACGCTTGGATGTGTAAATCCTAAAAATCCGGCCTTCTTATACATTACTATTCTTTTTACTTCAATTCTAAATAACAGAAATTTTCTTTGGGCAGTTTTCATCATATGTATTCCTCCGCAATATATATATTACGCTTCAAATCATGTAGCTGTTTTCTTGCTAGTATAGAAGCAACTTTCTTATCATATACAACGCGAAATGAAAAGTATGTCGCATTTTGACTGACTTTTATATTGTTGTTGAATTGTGACATGAATGTGTATATTAATTGATAATTCAATCAAAAGGAAGAAATTAAAACTCTTTGAATCGGGACTAATATGCATTTAACATCACAAATAAGTACTGAAGATATAAACTATTGTGTTCTATAAAGGTACGGATTACTGTTTAATGTGAAAGAGGGGACTATTGACAAACTAGTTGCGGCTTAATCCAAACATAGAATTTTTTAAATGTGACCAAGAAATACCATATGTAATTACTTAACTGTAATTGGATAAAAATCAATAAAACAATTAGTGATTCAGAGTAAAAAATAGATAAATAAAAAGAGACTGGGACATAACTATCTCACCCCGTTTCCCTGCACTCCGAAAGGCACGCTTTCCGAGGGGCGTGGCTTGAGCCGCTTCCTTCGCTTTGCTCCGTCCAGGGTCTCAAGACGCACGCTGATCCCTCAGGAGTCGGCCTTTCTCCGTTCCAGTACACTCTGATACTCTAAAAAATATTTACTGATAAGAACAGAAAAAAAGCGTAAAGGACATTCCCCTTACGTTTTTTCTGTTCTGTCCTAATCTCTTTTGCGTTTTAATAACCGATTGTCGAATCGGTCTCCCAATCATGCCGAGTAGCTTGTCTGTGCTGTTTCTGCAGCTGGCGGATCCGTTCTTCGTATTGAATGTTCGCCTCATAATGGTAGGTAAGTGCAATCGACATATATAGTTCGTTCAGTTGTGATACCGAAAGGCCTTTTGTCTGCTTCGCTATTGCTTCAACTTGTTCTGTAGACAATATCTTTTTACGATCCAGCTTTTCCATGTATAGCTTACGAACTGCTTGTTTCGGAGATTTGATTTCATATGTGCTGTCAAAGCGGCCAGCTCGGTTAATAAGGGCAGGGTCGATACGTTCGGGGTAATTGGTCGTCCCGATGATGAATAAGCCGTCACGGACATGCACGCCATCCAAGATGTTTAGAAATGTGCTTCTCATATGTTCCGGCATGGAGTCGATATCTTCAATTACGAGAATGGCGGGTGCCAAGCGTTCGACTGTATTGAACACTTCCTGTACCGAATGACTCCCTGTAAATTCCGTGATTTGCCAGTAGACGACAGGTGCGTCGGTTGTACCAGTGATAGAACGAACGAGCGTCGTTTTGCCGTTACCGGGAGATCCATAGAGCAAAATCCCTCGTTTATACGGCAGACCGTATTCTTTAAAGAAAGCGCCGCCATCTCGGAAGAATTCATCTATAGAACGGAATAGATCGTTTTTTAAATTTTCATCTAGTAGGACGTCACTACGCTCAATTTGTGTGCCAGCGCCATACGTCTTTTTCTCTATGCCTTCTTCGGTGTCCACTAAATACGTAATATTCGTTTTCATCGCTTCCCGCTGTAATTGATTCAATGCTTCGATGAAATTTTTCACGTGAGTGGCAGATGGAGCGAATACAGTGTGTTCCGACCAAGTGGAACCTGTTGCGACATAATAGCTGATATTTGCGATAGCGATTTGATGCTCTGGAAAGAATAGTAACTGATTGTCGATTGTTTCCGCGTCTTGTAGAGAAAACGCAGTAGTAGATTCGTCTTGCTGGATCTTTTGTGTCGGTAATGTGGCGTATATATGACTTAATGATTCGTAAGGCAATTGTTTGCGATGAATCAACTCAGGGAGCATGGTTTCTGTGTAAGAAGTGAATTCATCTACTTGGATAATTTGCCAATCTGCAGGTGAACGTCGCTGAAGTGAGTCTAGAATTGCTTCAATAACAACGCCATAATATTGATAATGTGTCAGCTTTTCGTACTGTGCTGACTGAAGTGGAATTAAAAAAGATGGTTTCATTAATAGAACACTCTCCTTATAAATAAGTAGATCCTCCTTTTAAAGGAGGATCTATGATAATTATTTGGTTTTGATTTTACCTGACCACTGTTTAAATCCACCGCGTAGCTGATAGATTTCTGTACAACCTTTTTTCTTCAAGAATAACGCAGCACGGCCTGTACGGCTTGTGTTTTGATCATAAAGATATATAGGTTTATCGGGGCGGATTTCCTTATAGCGTTGTGAAAACTGTGTAAATGGAATATTACGCGCACCTAAAATATGTCCAGCATCGAAATCTTTTGGTTCGCGCACATCGATCAATTGTGCTTTGCGATATCCTTTAATAAACTCTTCTTGCGTCAGACTGGTCAATGCTTTTCCGACCCGTATGTATGTAATGACGAAATACAAAATGATCGCGAGCACAGCTGCTCCCAAAATATAATAACTCAAAAAAACTTCCCCCTTTATCAATATCTCTATTATAAAGATTATGTGGCATCAGTTCAATCCTAATGATAAAATGAAATGCGTTATTGTTTTTTTCATTGACGATTTCCTATACTATAAGTGGAGTATTAAAGACGAGGGAGAATAGATTATGACAAAAGCAGTATGGCATTATGTAGACTCTGGAAAATGTAGTCCTTCCTTCAATATGGCGCTGGATGAAGCGCTTCTTGACTTACATAGCAGAGGAGAAATCGGACCCGTTCTACGCTTTTATGAGTGGGAACCCGCTACTTTATCCATCGGGTATTTCCAGCGTATTGAAAAAGATATTGATATGGAGAAAGTGCAAGAATTGGGACTCGGATTTGTCCGTAGACCAACAGGGGGCCGCGGTGTCCTGCATGAACATGAGCTTACATACAGTGTAATTGTTAGCGAGCAGTATCCCAATATGCCAGAAACCGTAACAGAAGCATACCGTGTAATTTCTGGTGGATTGCTGCAAGGTTTCCGTAATCTTGGACTTCAGGCGGAGTTCTCGATTCCAGATAAAGACATCACGGAGCAATTACGAAGCCCGAAGAGCGGTGTTTGTTTTGATGCACCGAGCTGGTATGAACTCGTAGTCGAAGGGAAGAAGGTTGCTGGCAGTGCGCAAACACGTCAAAAAGGCGTGATATTACAACACGGAGCAATTTTGATGAGCTTGGATGTCGATAAATTAACATCTATTTTCACGTATTCATCACCTGCACTGAAAGAACGTGTACGTAGAACGTTGCCAGATCGCGCAATTGCGATTGACCGATTGACGGATCGAGAGATTTCAGTGGAGGAATGCAAACAAGCCTTTTCCAAAGGATTTGAAACGTCACTCGATATCGTATTGGAACCGCTAGAATTAACACCTGAACAGCTCGCTTTGGTTCATCAGATTGAGAAAGAGAAATATGCGAATAATGACTGGAATTTTAAAAAATAAAATTGGTCCTTTTGTTTTATTTTTTTTGTCAAAATGTCGCGATATCAATGATTTACTGTTTTGGAAGAGTAAGTGGCGATTGATATAACATTCAATATGTAGTAGATTATTTAATAAGACAAACACTATATATAGTGTTTGTAGCGTTATGAGGAGGATGTTACATGGTTACGATGTCGAAGCAAGGCGAACCGATGCTCGATAAACAACAGTTGAATGAGGATATTGCGCAGTTCCCTCAAGTTCACCCGGTTACGGAGGATATGAAGCTAACTCATAGTGGAGTATCCCGTCTAGTAATGATCGATCGGTATTCATTTAAAGATATGGAAAAGAAGACACTGAAAGAGGGCGATTTTGTCGTTCTAACAGTGAGAGAAGATCCAAAGTTCCCCGCTCGAGGGTTAGGGTATATTATGACCCTTGATACAGAGAACGGAAAAGCAGATATCTGGATCGAACCAGAATATCGTTCATCAATTGACGATATGGACGAGCAGCAAAAAGGTATTATCACACGTCCCCTTGATGTGTTAGAGAAGCCACTGGAAGTGTTTTACGAGCAAATTGCGAAACGTAATGCGACCGGACTTGCTTCTGTTGAAAAGACGGAAGATCGAAAAGCGCAGTCGTATAACATGTTTTATGATCAGTTAAAGGCATTGAACTTCATTCCGGCTGGTCGTGTGCTGTATGGCGCAGGATCGGATACGGATGTCACATTCTTTAACTGTTATGTGATGCCGTTTGTACCCGATTCCCGTGAAGGGATTTCCGATCACCGTAAGCAAGTGATGGAAATCATGAGTCGTGGTGGCGGTGTAGGAACAAACGGTTCGACATTGCGTCCACGCAACACATTGGCGCGTGGTGTCAACGGTAAGTCATCAGGATCGGTTTCTTGGTTGGATGATATTGCGAAGTTGACTCATTTGGTTGAGCAGGGCGGATCAAGACGTGGTAAAAAGAAGTGCCTCGTCTATAAATAAACCTCGTGAATTGCTGGGATATCTTTATCGCTTAACATCCAATAAATTTAATAAGGGTGTTACTAGTGAAAAAATATGATGCTAAAGTTGAACAGAAGTGTCAAGTTTGTGGACTCGTATTCCCACATAACAAGCAAGGAAGATTCACATCGCATCTTTTATCAAATCATTACTTAAGTTTAGATGAATATTTATTAATCCATTTCTATGATGAGAATGTTTTAAAGTGTTCTTACCAGTTTTGTGATAAGTTGGTTCAATTACGAAGGGGTGTTCCGAAAAAATACTGCAGTAGGTCATGTGGTGGAAAAGGATTACCGTTAGAATGCCATATATGTTTTAAGAAGTTTGAGGCATCAAATAGAAAAACAAAAACATGCGGTCCGAAATGTGCCAAAATCTTAAAGTCCAACAGCATAATTGACTGGCATAAAACTATGACCGCTGAAGATAAATTGAAGCATTTTGAAAAAATAATTTCTAAAACGGCAAAAACTCGTAAGAAAAATGGAACACCATCATGGAATAGTGGAAAGACTGGCATCTATACAGAAGAGACAATTGAAAAAATCAGAGCAGCTACTCTAAGACAATTAGAAAACCATTCATTTCAAAAAACAAAAATTGAGAAATTGATGGAGGCGTATCTGATATCTTTGAAAGTGAATTATAAATATTCATTTATTCTAGATAAAAGACAATTTGATTTTTTCTTAAAAGATTATAATTTGATCATTGAATGCGATGGGGACTACTGGCATGCAAATCCTAAATTTTATCCAAGACCTGCAATCTGGCAATTAGAAAGAATTCAAATTGATTTGCTTAAAGATCAAATTGCTAGAAGAAATGGATATGAGATAAAACGTTTTTGGGAAGATGACATTCTGAATAATTTTGAAATAGTGAAAGACATCATAAATGACTTGTTGGCTACAACGTGACTGGAAACGGTGAGCGTGAATGCTTGAAAACAACAAGTGGTTAAAGACAATCAGCAGCCAAGCCTCTAAAGCGAATGTTATGAGGAAGGTTCAACGACCATCGAAAGCATGCAAACAGCATAAGCGAGTAGAGTAGGGTTCAAGCGAACTCGAAGTGCGAGGACACCCCTAGAAGGTGTAAGATATGGTCTGAACTCTATGGTGACATAGAGAGTTGATGTAGCGTATCAACGTAACATAATGGCTCAAATGATCATGTTATCAAACTGGCACCCGGACATTTATGAATTCATCATCTCCAAAATGCAGAATCCGCGAATTTTGCGCTATTTGATCGAAAACACAGAAGATGAAATGATTAAAAAGCTGGCCAATGAGAAATTGAATTTCAAACCTTTGACAGCACAAGAAGAAGCGATGTATCAAGGCATCACAAACTATAAACAAATCCCAGGTCAAGGTGGTTTTAACGCAGCGATTATCCGTGACGCTGAGCTGAAGCTTCAGGATGGTGGAACGTACACCGTTCATAATTCGGAATTCCTGACAGGAGCGAATATTTCCGTAACCTTAACGGATGATTTCATGAAAGCGGTGGAAGAAGACGCGGATTACGACTTACGTTTCCCGGCAGTTGAAAATTACTCACCTGAACAAATGAAGTATTATAATGAACAGTGGCATGAAGTTGGCGACGTACGCGAATGGGAACGTCAAGGTCACGAAGTTCGTGTTTATCGTACGATCAAAGCTCGCGCACTATGGGATTTAATTAATATCTGTGCTACGTATTCAGCGGAACCAGGCATTTTCTTCATTGATAATGCGAATGACGACACGAATGCGAAAGCGTACGGACAGCAAGTTGTAGCAACGAATCCGTGTGGGGAACAACCACTTGCACCCTATTCTGTCTGTAATTTAGCTGCTGTCAATCTTGCGGAGATGGCAGACAAAAATACGAAGACGGTTAATTTTGAAAAGCTGAGAGAGACGGTACGGACTGGTGTACGTATGCAAGATAACGTCATTGATGCTACACCGTACTTCCTTGAAGAAAATAAAGTACAAGCTCTTGGCGAACGCCGTGTAGGTCTAGGTGTTATGGGACTTGCAGATCTTCACATCTACTGTGAAAAAGAGTACGGCTCGCCTGAAGGAAATCAATTAGTGGATGAAGTATTTGAAGCCATTGCAACAACTGCTTACCGCGAGTCGATTGAATTGGCGAAAGAAAAAGGAAGCTTCCCGTTCCTAATTGGTAAAACGGATGAAGAAACGAAAGCATTACGTCATGCTTTCATTAATTCTGGCTTTATGAAGCGCATGCCGGAAGATATCCGCGAAGCGATTGTGGAATATGGAATCAGAAACTCCCATTTACTAACAGTTGCACCAACTGGATCCACTGGAACAATGGTAGGAGTTTCAACTGGATTAGAACCTTATTTCTCATTCACATACTACCGTAGTGGACGTCTGGGTAAATTCATTGAAGTAAAAGCAGCGATTGTAGAGGAGTATTTGCAGGCTAATCCTGATGCAGATCCGAACAACTTGCCTGAGTGGTTTATTTCTTCAATGGAACTAGCACCAGAAGCGCATGCCGATGTACAATGCATCATTCAGCGCTGGATCGATAGCTCTATCTCTAAAACGGTTAACGCGCCACGTGGCTATACAGTGAAACAAGTTGAGAGTGTGTATGAGAGATTGTATAAAGGCGGAGCAAAAGGCGGTACAGTATACGTCGACGGTAGCCGTGATGCACAAGTTCTGACTCTGAAAGCGGAAGATAATATTCCGGATACAGAAGAAGTAGTCGAAGTGACAGAACAGCCGAAAGTAGTGCTTGTCAATACAATTCAAGCATTGCGTTCCACAAACGTCACGATCGGTTCAGAAGTGGGCGACACATGCCCGGTTTGCCGACAAGGTACAGTAGAAGAAATAGGTGGATGTAACACATGTACGAATTGCCAAGCGCAATTGAAGTGTGGATTATAATTAAATAGTAGGAAAGGTCCCGAATGCTTATATAAGCATTCGGGCTTTTTATGTATAGAAAAGTAAAAGTTTGCAATCTCATTCACTTGAAATTTAATGTACTCATAATAAGTAGAATTATTTTAAAAATCTATGTTGATATAATTTTCAAACTATTATATACTAAATTAAAAATTGTTTGATTTATTAGTAATCAATCAGACAAATACATTAAGAGACGAGAAAGAAGGGATTTTATGCTAACATTTTTATCATCTATCGTCTTGCTAATTATAGGTTACCTAACGTATTCGAAAGTGGTCGAAAAGGTATTTGTGATTGATGATGCAAGAAAAACTCCCGCTTATACACAAGCTGATGGGATGGATTACGTGCCAATGAGCTGGTGGAAAGGTTGGCTGATCCAATTATTGAACATCGCAGGGTTAGGGCCGATATTTGGGGCGATTGCAGGTGCGTTATATGGACCTGTTGCGTTCATTTGGATTGTGTTCGGTAGTATTTTTGCAGGAGCTGTCCATGATTACTTTTCTGGAATGTTATCACTGAAACACGGGGGTGCACAATTTCCTAAAGTAGTAGGAGAGTATTTAGGCGATATCGCTAGACGTTTCATCAATGTAATTTCAATTGTGTTAATGGTTCTTGTGGCGGCTGCCTTTACTGCGGGGCCGGCACAACTTATTTCATCCATTACACCGCTATCATTTATAGTGTCTCTTCTCATTATCTTTGGTTACTTCGTATTGGCAGCCATTTTGCCGATCAATAAAATTATAGGTCGTTTATATCCAGTGTTTGGAGTGGTTTTGATCGTTATGGCAGTTGGAATTGGTGGCGCTTTGTTATTTGGCCCTGAAAAAATTCCGAATTTAACTTTGCAGAACTTACATCCTGGAGAATTGCCAATTTGGCCATTGCTAATGGTGACGATTTCTTGTGGAGCGATCTCTGGTTTCCACTGTACGCAAAGTCCGATTGTTTCCAGAACGATGAAGAAAGAGTCGGAAGGCCGTAAAGTATTTTATGGCGCAATGATCGCGGAAGGGGTCATCGCGATGGTTTGGGCTGCAGCTGGTATGACATTCTTTGGTGGCACAGCGGGGTTGCAAGGTGCTCTAGCTGCCGGTGGTCCAGCAGGTGCGGTGAATGAAATCTCGAGCACATTGCTTGGTTCGTTTGGTGGGATGTTAGCTATTTTAGGTGTTAT
Source organism: Sporosarcina ureae DSM 2281 (assembly GCF_000425545.1). Lineage (GTDB taxonomy): Bacteria > Bacillota > Bacilli > Bacillales_A > Planococcaceae > Sporosarcina > Sporosarcina ureae. Next base: position 39,856 of record NZ_AUDQ01000013.1, read on the forward strand.
TATTTTGCCAATTACAACGGGCGATACAGCCCTTCGTTCAGCTCGGATGATTTTCACAGAAGCGACATCTAAGTGGTTGAATCCTAATAAAAAATGGGTGATTCTTGCTACGACATTGCTGTTAGGTGTACCTATGTTCTATCTATCGACGATCGATTATTCGTTCTTGTGGCGTTATGTTGGTGGGACAAATCAATTAGTAGCGGCCGTTATGCTCTGGACCGCAACGTCTTTCTTAATAAGGGAAAGACGGGCACATTGGATTGCAGGAGTTCCTGCGATGTTCATGACCGCAGTCGTCGTGACGTACTGGATGTATGCTCCTGAAGGTTTGCATCTTGACTACGCTGTATCGGTAGGCACTGGAATCGTAGTATCAAGTGCGCTCGGTGTGTTTTACGTACTGAAAGTTATTCAATCGAAACAAGTCCCGGTTATTGTAAGCGAACAATAAAAAGAAAGGGCCTTTAGCGAATACGCTAAGGGCCCTTTTTACGCAATTATAAACGTTTGTAGAAAAGTAAGAGCCTCGAACATGTACAAAAATACATTCGAGGCTCTTTGTTAATATTATGAAAGAAGGGGTTTCGGATCATTCGTTTCTTCTGTATCTATCGCGATTTGAGGATTCAACACACCTACTCCGTGTTCTTCCACTTCCAATAATTTTTCGAAAGAAGCAATCGCAACTTCTACTTGCTTGTCGTCAGGCTCTTTTGTAGTCAGTAATTGCAACCAAAGTCCAGGATAGCCTAGATATCGAAGTACCGGTACGTTGCGCACTGCATTCGTCAATTGTAATACTTCAAATGACACGCCGAGCACTACAGGAATCAATAAAATCCGATTGAGGACGCGCAACCAAAGTGGATCGGTTGGAACTAAGAAATAGATGAACATTCCAACGATCACCGTAAACAAAATGAAACTACTGCCGCAGCGATAATGCAATCGAGATTGTGACTGTACGTTTTCTACTGTCATTTCCATATTACTCTCGTAGTTATTGATGACTTTATGCTCTGCTCCGTGATATTGGAAAACACGTTTGATCAGCGGCGTCATAGAAATTAATCCAATATACGTTAGCAACAAGAACAGTTTAAAGAAGCTTTCAATCATAATTTGTGCTGTTTTGCTAGGTGCTACGGATTGGAATAACTCTGCTAAGAAAACAGGAACGAGTGTAAAGACGAACTTACCAAAAATAAATGATAGCACTCCGACAGCCGCCACTCCAAGAATCATTACGAGTTTCGACGTCTCTTCTTCTTTAGCATGTTCCTCTTCTTCACCAGGCATCACGTCGTAGCGATCACTCGCAAACGTTAAATGCTTAGAACCATTACCGGCCGATTCAATTAATGCGACGATGCCGCGGATTAATGGAATCTTTTTTAATTTAGTGCGTACAGGATGTGATTCTCTCGGTACGTGGTAGTACTCGATCGTATCATCTTTCCGGCGAATTGCTGTTACCGTATCTTTCTTTCCACCGAACATTACACCTTCTATAAGTGCTTGACCTCCGTATGCTGGAGGAGTTTTCTGTTGGCTCATAACATACCCACGCTTTCTGTCGTAAGAAACGATATTCCTATTGTACTAAAAAAAGTGAAGTTGCACCATTGAGATGTTTAAAAATGTGTAAATAACCCGACACTGGAATGGGAGGTATTGTTATGAAAATTACTACAACGCATGTCTGGACAGCTATTATGGCTGCGGTACTATCTATAATTTCACTGAAATTCCTACAAGTTTTTAAATTTATAAAGTGGTCGCCGATTGGCTGGACTAAAAAACTTCATATGTTTACGACGTTTCCTGGTTGGTTCAAGTGGGTGCTATTAGGGGTGATCTGCTTTTTGCTGTTCTTTATCCTGTACTTTATTGCGCGTTTGACGTTTAAGGTACCACCGACTCTATCTTCACTGATCGTCACAATCATTGTGATTATATTCATTGAATGGATGATCCACGTTAAAGCGGATTTGACGATGACACAATTCATTAAAAAAATATCGATACCATTTGCTTGTCTGTTTGCGATGATCTTCCGTTTTGTCATTGGAACATCTGTCTACATGAAAAAAACGTTCGGCTAGAACAGTATTAGTATGTCCTGCTAACTCATTGTGCTAGAATAGGAAGAAAAATGAGTGGGAGGGGATTAAATGGAACTATTGCTCTTAAATGGTCCAAACTTAAACCGGCTAGGCAAAAGAGAACCGGATATTTACGGTGCAGAGACACTTGCGGATATAGAAGGCCGAATTCAGCGTATGGCAAATGAATCGGGCATCACGCTCTCATGCTTTCAATCCAATATAGAAGGCGAGCTTATCAACTACATTCATGATGCAGGAGATCGGGAAATTGATGGGATCATCTTTAATCCGGGCGCATTTACACACTACAGCATTGCGCTTCGTGACGCGATCGCTTCTATTTCCGTACCGGTAATTGAAGTCCATATCTCAAACATACATACTCGCGAAGAGTTCCGACACACGTCTGTCATTGCGCCTGTAGCGGCAGGACAACTTTGTGGTTTTGGAACAGCGGGCTACGATCTCGCCTTCCAAGCGTTTTTGTTAAAACGAGAGGAGAGATAATCTTGAAACTAGAGAAATTAAGAAAATTATTGAAGGAACAGCAACTAGATGCATTAGTCATCACAAATCCTTACAATCGTCGCTATATGACGAACTTCACGGGATCTGCAGGGACTGCGATTGTTTCGCAAGATGATGCAGTGTTCATTACGGATTTCCGATACATGGAGCAAGCCAATGACCAACTGTCTGGCTATCGCATTGTCCAGCACACGGGCACGATGATTCAGGAAGTTGCGAATCAAGTGAAAGAAATGAAGATCGAGACACTTGGCTTTGAAAAAGAAGATCTTAGCTACAGCCAGTTTGAAGTGTATACCGAACATGTAAAAACAAAACTAGTGCCAGTCGCTGGTTTAGTAGAGAAGCTGCGTTTAATCAAGACACCAGAAGAAGTTACAGTATTAAAGCAAGCGGCGGCAATCGCAGACGCGGCATTCGTCTATATTTGTTCGGTCATCCAAGCAGGTAAAACGGAGTTGGAAATCGCTAATGAATTGGAATTTTTCATGCGAAAACAAGGCGCGACTTCCTCTTCATTTGACATAATTGTCGCTTCTGGTGAAAGAGGGGCTTTACCACATGGGGTAGCATCTGATAAAGTGATTGAGACTGGTGATTTAGTTACAATGGATTACGGAGCCCTCTATAATGGGTATATCTCTGATATTACGAGAACAGTTGCGATCGGCGAGCCTTCTGCTAAACTTCGTGAAATCTATGAAGTCACGTTACGCGCACAAGAACTGGGTGTAGAACAGATCAAGCCTGGCATGACAGGTATCGAAGCCGACGCCATTACACGCGATTATATCAAGTCTAAAGGCTATGGTGAAGCATTCGGTCATTCAACGGGTCACGGGATCGGCATGGAAGTTCACGAAGCTCCAGCCTTATCGTTCCGCTCTAAAACAGTGCTAGAACCGAATATGGCAGTAACAGTGGAACCGGGAATCTATCTTCCTGGTATAGGCGGCGTGCGTATTGAAGATGATATACTGATCACAGAAACAGGTAATGAACGTTTGACAAAGTCTACTAAAGAACTGCTTATTTTATAATCGCTTAAAATTGGAGGAATACGAATGATTTCAGTAAACGAATTTCGTACAGGACTAACAATCGAAGTTGATGGTGACATTTGGCGTGTAATGGATTTCCAACACGTAAAACCAGGTAAAGGTGCAGCATTCGTTCGCTCGAAACTGCGTAATCTTCGCTCAGGAAACGTCAACGAAAAGACATTCCGTGCGGGAGAAAAAGTAGAGAAAGCACAAATTGACAACCGTAAAATGCAGTATTTATATGCTGACGGAGATATGCACGTATTTATGGATAACGAATCATACGAGCAGATCGAACTATCTGAAAAGCAACTTGAATATGAACTGAAGTTCTTGAAAGAGAACATGGAAGTTCATGTGATCACGTATAAAGAAGAAGTACTGGGCGTTGAATTGCCAGTAACAGTTACGCTTGAAGTAGCTGAAACAGAGCCTGGGATCAAAGGTGACACAGCTAGTGGCGGTTCTAAGCCAGCTAAGATGGAAACTGGCGTTGTCGTACAGGTGCCATTCTTTGTTAACCAAGGTGACATGTTGATCATCAACACAGAAGAAGCGGAATACGTTTCCCGCGCATAATGAAATACGTATCGAAGGTGTCCCAGTAATGGGGCATCTTTTTTTGCGTGGAATTAAGTTTAAGGTCAAAAGCACATTCTTTAGACAAAGTAAGTTAGTGGAGAGTACGAGGGGATTGAAGCTCCAGTTGGGGACGCTTTCCGTGGGAGAACATCTATTGCACTTAAAATCCCCACCCCAACACAAACTCCTCCCTAGCTCTTTCAATCCACAATGTCCTCTATACTTTTTAATTTTGCATATCTCCGATCCAAGCTTCATAGAGTGGACTATGGAGGAGGCGTAGCGGGATGGAACTGAATGATTTATTGCGCATCGCCGGCGTCGGATTGGTGATAGGGGTACTTCACGTGTTCTTCGAGCAAACAGGCAAGAAGGAGTTCTCATTTTTCCTATTTTTCTTAGCATACCTGTACATCTCGATCGAGTTGCTGATGTTCCTCAGAATATTCTTCACAGAGATCACGGAATTCTTTAGCTGGCTATCCATGGCGATGTAAATGGCAATTCTCTTTCAATTATTTGTCGTGTATCTCTTGCTACTTTTGCTTTCATTTGCTGCACCTGCCCTGCATCCTATTCTGTATACCGCACTGTTCTTACTGGTCACGGTGTATGTATTGTTCACGGTCCTTGTACCTTTCGGGTCGACATTGTTAGCGTTGACGGATAAGTTACCGTCGCCTTATGCGACACTGCTAGTGGTGAGTGCAGGTCTGTATTATGTAGCAGATGTACTGTCGCTTCAGATGAAAGACGAAGGGTACGGGGCATACGGGCAGCTGTTTCAAACCAGCATGAAAGTAGTCATCATGACATTGTGGCTGCCGTATATCACGCAATTGATCGAGACGATTCACGCGTTCATTCCCTGGTGAACGAATCCTAACATTAATGAATGGACGAGGCATCTATGCTGAATTTTCTGCAGGAAAGTATTGCGGGCATCATCGGACCATTTTTCTTGTTGCTCATTATGTTGCTCATTGCTTCTCTTGTCGATTTCTTTCTTCCAGCGTTTCAAAAGTGGACGAGGTTTCTGTTGCTCATCCTCATTTTAGTATTGTTAATTGAACCGGCTAGGGAAAGTTTCGAACAGATCCAAGTCATCACACATACGATTGCTTCTTTATTCCTTGGAATGTACCCGCTCATTGCGGCGATGATTTTGGCATCCGGAGCAACGTTTGGCGTTTTGAATTTCCAACCCGCTATGTTGTTATTTGCGCAAGGGGCTGTCGTTTTTGCAGATAAGTTCCTGTTGCCAGTGCTATTGACGGCGCTATTGTTCGACATCTTTACGCGGTTGGTGCCAGAAATTGCCTTCACGAGAATGGCGGATTTATTGCGTACGTCATTGCTTGCGTTTGTTTCTGCCATGGTTGCAGCGTATTCCATTTTCATTACAGCGGGTGGTGCGTTGTCTTGGACGATGAACGGAGCTTTGAATGAGCCGTTAAAAGAGCTGATTAAGAATAATATTCCTGTCATTGGTTCATTGTTGACCGATACACTTGGATCGATCGGCCGTTATTCTTCCGGTGCCACGGCTTATATGAGTATTTGGCTGCTCGTATCCATCTGGACGGTTGCGCTATTGCCGGCGGTTAGGATTCTATGTATTGCCTTTTTATTCAGGTGGACGGCGGCAATCATCGAACCGTTTTCGCAAAAGGAAGTATGCGGGTTACTGGACGATATTGGCCGTACGTTGTTTGTGTTATGCGCCATTTCGTTTTTGCTGACATTCGCTTTCATCTATACGACGATTTTCATTGTGACGTTCATTAAACTCATGACGTTCGGGAAATGAGGCGAGTGTATGGAAGTATTTTTATTGGGACTGGCAAACTTGGTAGTCCTTGCTCTAATTATTCAATTGCTAGCGAGCTATGAAATGGAAAGACTGTTTATTCCTTTGTGTAAAGTAGCGATTGGCATATGGATTTTGCAATATATTCTACAATTCGCGAGTCATAAGTTACTGTGACGCTACATATTATGCAAATGTAGAATTCGTTTTAGTCAATTCACGTTGAGATGGTGATGGAACTATGGAAAAGCCCACAGGGAAACCCCGATTGATCATGATCGGTTTGATGGTTATGGTGTTTAGCATTTTATACATCACCAGTACGGCGAATGTAGGAGGGGAGAAACAGAAAAAAGAAGAGAAGCGCATGTTGTCAACACTTGAAGAAACACTTGAACAAATGGAAGGACTAGGAAATGTGAAGGTTTATTTTCATTACGATGAAAAGGAAGAAGAGAGCCCATTAGCCAATTATTTCTCCGCTTCATCCGCTGGGAAAAGCCAATCACCTTTGCAGGGGTTGCTCGTCGTAGCGGAAGGAGCAGAAGATCCGGCTGTGCGAAACGGACTTTCACAACTCTTAGCTAACGTCCTACAATTGCCTGAACATCGTATCGTCATCGTGGAAATGAAGAAAAGGGGGAATCAACATGAAAGCCAATAAACGAACAGTTTGGTTTTTAACATTACTCAGTCTAGTCGCAGTGATTTCAATCTACTACGTGAAGAAGGAAGCACCGATGCCGTTTGACGGAATTGCGATCTTCACGAAAGAAACAAAGGACGCAACGAATCTACTCGAAAAGGAAGGCAAGTCGGAGGAAGTGAAGCCGGTCTTTGCTGAATCGTATATTTTCCAGGATATGCGTATGGAAGTGCGTAACGAACGCAGTGAGACGGTGCAACAGTTGACAGAAAAAATGACTTCTTCTGATTTCTCCGCTGAAGAGAAAAATGAAATTTTTAATGAAATTGCTGATTTACGAAAAGTAAGTTCCACAGAAGCGTTGATGGAGATGCAAATCGCAGCACTTGGTTATCCTGAAGTGTTTGTACGTGGAGATGGCGATCGTGTCAACGTCACTGTATTATCGAATGAAAGCCACTCACCGAAAATGGCGGATGAAATAACCCAGTATGTCATGTCGAGTTGGGAAGGCGCGCAAACTGTCAAAGTAGATTTTGCAGAAATAAAAGAATAACGATAAAAGGAAGTCCATGTGGCTTCCTTTTTTTACGTAGAAAAATTAAACGTAGGAATAGTTATAGGATTTCATTCATATTTTACCTAATGGGTAAACCTGATAATACTTGAGGCTAACACATTGGCGTTTTTTTGAATAAATTGTCACAAAATTTGCAAACAAACGGTATCTTTCGAGAATAATAGAATAATTTGTGTCTTTGCTATTCCATATTTACTGTAAAACGACTATCATAGAATATGGTAGCAAGAAAAATTAGTTAGGAGAATCAGATATGTTGAAAATTCAAGAAATCAGAGAAATTATTAAGCTAATCGATCAATCATCCATCCAGAAGTTCTCATTGGAATCAGATGGTGGCAAGATTAAACTAGAAAAAAATGACGGACAGGCCGTGACAACGGTTACAGAAACACCACAAACACCACAAGCAGCACCGACTCCAGTTCAAGCGCCAGCTCCAGTAGCACCTGCGGCGGTAGCAGCTCCAGCTCCAACAGCGGCACCAGAAGCTCCAGCAGCTGAAGTGGTGACTGACGAAACACTACACAAAATTACTTCCCCTATGGTTGGAACATATTATAAGGCTTCATCACCGGACGCAGAAGCATACGTTAAAAAAGGTGATAAAGTGACAGCTGAATCCATCGTTTGTATCGTAGAAGCAATGAAACTATTCAATGAAATTGAATCAGAAGTGAATGGTGAAATCGTTGAAATCTTAGTACAAGACGGTCAACTTGTGGAATACGGACAGCCTTTATTCCTTGTTAGAGAAAACTAAGGGGGAGTATCTAATGAAAAAAGTATTAATTGCAAATCGTGGAGAAATTGCCGTACGAATTATTCGTGCGTGTAAAGAAATGGGTATTAAAACTGTAGCTGTCTATTCTGAAGCAGATGCAGAGGCCCTACACGTTCAACTAGCAGACGAAGCAGTTTGCATCGGACCACGTCTATCGACTGACAGTTATCTGAACTTCTCAAACGTCATCAGTGCTGCAAAAGCAACTGACTGTGACGGGATCCATCCTGGTTATGGTTTCCTTGCAGAGAACGCGAGCTTCGCAGAACTTTGTGAAGAAGTAAATATCGAATTCATCGGGCCAACTGCAGCGGCCATTTCCAAAATGGGTACCAAAGACGTTGCGCGTAATACAATGGCGTCTGCAGGAGTTCCGATCGTTCCTGGTTCTGACGGCATTGTAGATGACGCAGACCATGCACTTGAAATTGCAAAAGAACTTGGATTCCCCGTGATCATTAAAGCAACAGCTGGTGGTGGTGGTAAAGGGATTCGTGTAGCGCGTGATGAAGACGAGCTAGTTAAAGGCGTTAAAATCACTCAAAAAGAAGCGGCTGCGGCTTTCGGTAACCCAGGCGTCTATATTGAGAAATATATCGAAGTATTCCGTCACGTAGAAGTACAAGTGCTTGCGGACAAGTATGGCAACGCGATTCATTTAGGTGAGCGTGATTGTTCTATCCAACGCCGTATGCAAAAACTTGTCGAGGAAGCTCCATCTCCTGCGTTGAGTCCTGAACTACGCTCGGAAATGGGTGAAGCGGCTGTTAAAGCGGCTAAAGCTTGTAATTATCGTGGTGCAGGTACTGTAGAATTCATTTTTGATCATATTAATCAAAAGTTCTACTTCATGGAAATGAATACACGAATTCAAGTGGAACATCCTGTAACAGAAATGATCACAGGGATCGATTTGATTCAACAACAGCTAAAAGTAGCAGCAGGCGAAGAATTAGCGTTTAAACAAGAAGATATTCAATTCAATGGCTGGTCTATTGAATGCCGGATCAACGCAGAAAATCCTGAAAAGAATTTCATGCCATCACCCGGTAAAGTAACAATGTATCTGCCTCCAGGCGGCTTTGGCGTACGTGTTGACTCAGCAGTGTACCCAGGCTATACGATTCCACCGTTTTACGACTCAATGGTCGCAAAGCTGATCGTTCATGCGGATACGCGTGAGCAAGCGGTCGCTCGGATGAAACGTGCATTGGATGAGTTCGTAGTTGAAGGCGTCCATACAACGATTCCTTTCCACGCGAACTTAATGGATGACGAAATATTCCAGTCTGGTGATTTTGATACAAAGTTCTTAGAAAAGTACGATGTCATGAAATAATTGGAGGTGAAGTGTAATGGCTGATAAAACAAATGCATCGTTTGTCGGAATGACACCGTCTGGAGATGCTGCACTCGGACGAGTCCAACTCGCACCTGAAGTACTCGAAGTCATCATTGGCATCGCCACGTCAGAAGTAAACGGAGTGATTGCTACCCAAGGGAATTTCGCTTCAGGTGTTGCGGAGAAGTTGGGTAAAGTGATGTACGGAAAAGGTGTAAAAACCGAATGGGCAGACGAAGGACTAAAAATCGATGTGTATTGCATTATCGAGTATGGCCATTCCATCCCTACGATTGCGGCGAAGATTCAAAACGAAATTCGCCAAGCGATTTTGAATATGACTTCGCTGAAAACGCATGAAGTGAATGTTCACATAACGGGCATTCATTTCGAAGACTGAGCGGGTCTTATTGAATGAGCGTATAACCGAAGACAAACCTTTTAGTAGGTTTGTTTTCGGTTTTTTTGTTGGGGAACTTCGAGAAATACGTTAGGACCATTAGAGATGGGGTGGGCATTGAGCGGTTACAAGCGGTGATAGAGCCCTTCGCGTAAAGTTATGAGCGGTTGCGGACATTGATAGAGCGGTTAGCGGTGACTATAGAGCGGGAGCGCATGGACTATGAGCGCTTAGACGAATGAATGAGCGAAACCTACTTCAGTTCTAAGCAGTTATCTACGACAAGCACTTCAAACTGCAACAAAAGTTGATCAACAGTGCTAAAAGTGTCAGCGTGGAACATCATTCAACGGTGCATCCATCCTCACCAGCTATCAACTACTCAAGTATTTATGAACATCTTGATCGAAAAGTAAACTGATGACATAAAATCGCTTGATTCCACTAGTTCTTTTCCTGCGTTTTGTGCTATCATTAGGTTTTGAAGATGAGCGGTAGAGGAGATAACAATTATGAAACGACGAGAAGCACGTGAAAAAGCAATTCAAACATTGTTTCAGCTGGATAATAGCGAGATGAACGTGGATGAAGCGATAGGTTATATCGTGGAAACACCACTGGATTCATTTTACGAACAACTAGTTCGAGGCACAGCGGAACACCTGACAGAAGTCGACAGTGAAATCACAAATAAATTGGAAAACTGGACCATCGATAGATTGCCAAAAATCGAAAGAACAGTATTACGATTGGCTGTCTATGAACTCCTTTATAACGAAGAAGTTCCGAATCGGGTCATCATGAACGAAGCGATTGAGCTATGCAAGACGTTTGGTGACGAGAAGTCAGGCCGTTTTGTTAATGGGGTACTTTCTAAATTCCAATAACCGAAATCGTCACTACTAGTAGCAAGCTTGAGCTCGATCAACTTTCATTACAAATAAAAAAAGTTTGGTGGGAAAATCATGTCTAGTAAAAAGATTGATGGAAAAGCAATAGGACAGGAAATCCGGAATGAATTAAAAGAAGAAGTAGCTTCTTTAGTCGCACAAGGGGTTCAACCTGGACTAGCTGTTATTTTAGTTGGGGAAAACTCAGCATCTGAAACGTATGTGAAAAACAAAGAGAAATCCAGCAAGGAAGCAGGTATGAAATCTATACTTACTAAATTGCCGGACACAGTATCAGAAGAAGATCTTCTAGCTGAAGTGGAGAAACTCAACCAAGATGATACGATCGATGGTATTTTGGTGCAATTGCCATTACCGAAACATATTGATGAAAACAAAGTGATCCGCGCGATCAGCCCCGAAAAAGATGTCGATGGATTCCATCCGATGAATGTAGGGAAAATGCTGATCGGTCAAGAAACATTCTTGCCATGTACACCATATGGTATTATGCAGTTACTTGAGCGTTCCAATGTAGATATTGCGGGCAAGCACGCGGTGATTATCGGTAGAAGTAATATCGTAGGGAAACCGATGGGCCAACTTTTATTACAAAAAGATGCAACGGTGACGTATTGTCATTCCCGTACGGAAGATTTGAAGAAATTCACGCAACAAGCAGATATTTTAATCGTTGCAATTGGTATAGCTAAATTCATTACGGGTGACTACATAAAAGAAGACGCAGTGGTTATTGATGTCGGTATGAACCGTGACGAAAATGGTAAGCTATGTGGAGATGTTGATTATGAATCAGCTGAGAAGCAGGCTAGTGCTATTACACCTGTACCAGGTGGAGTAGGTCCAATGACGATTACGATGCTATTGAAAAATACTGTCGAAAGTGCGGAGAATAAATTAAAGGCACGTATGCAAAATAAGTAATTCTACACGAGAGACGCTCTTCATGAGCGCCTCTCTATACATAAAAGGGCAGGTGACGGAAACATGTCCAATCAAACTTTTTTAACCGTTCAAGCGCTAACGAAATATGTCAAACGTAAATTTGACGCAGATCCACATTTACGAAATGTTTATGTAAAAGGAGAACTGTCGAACGTTAAGCTGCATCCGTCCGGACATATTTATTTTACTTTGAAAGACGATAAGACGAGAATTCAGGCGGCCATGTTCCGTTCCCGTTCCAATACACTTCAATTTAAACCTGAGAACGGTATGAATGTACTGATTACAGGTGATGTGACCGTGTTTGAAACGGCAGGATCCTACCAGCTCTACGTACAAACAATGGAGCCGGACGGTATAGGGGCGCTGTATCTAGCTTTTGAACAGTTGAAAAAGAAGCTTCAGCAAGAAGGATTGTTTGAAGAAAGATTTAAGCAATCTATTCCGCAAGTACCACAACGAATCGGTCTCATTACAGCTGAATCGGGTGCCGCGCTGCGAGATATGTACTCCACAATTAACCGACGCTTTCCAATGGCGGAGATGCATTTGTTCCCGGCTCTCGTGCAAGGACGCACGGCAGTTCCTTCAATTGTAAAAGCGATTGAACAAGCGAATGAAATGGCAAATGTCGATGTATTGATTGTTGGTCGAGGCGGGGGTTCCATTGAAGATTTGTGGGCATTCAATGAAGAAGACGTAGCCCGTGCTATCTTCTCAAGTCGGATTCCGATTATCAGTGCAGTCGGTCATGAAACCGATACGACGATCGCGGATTTTGTGGCGGATTTACGTGCGCCGACGCCGACTGCAGCAGCAGAAATGGCCGTGCCGGATCAGCTTCAATTATTCCAACACTTGAAAAATCAGCAGCGTTCGATCTATCTAGCGGTACAGACCTTGATTAAACAGTTGAACAAGCGTTTAGAAACGGCTCAAGCTGCCTATCCGCTACAATATCCGGAACGATTATATCGACCGTTTATTGAGAAGCTTGACAACCTCGAAGATCGATTGCAACGCGGCAGTGAGGCAGTCATTCAAGGGAAACGGATGAACTTCGATCGTGTATATGCTGGTTTTCAGTACTACACACCAATTCGACGCATTCAGCTGGAACAGCAACAGACGAAACAACTGGAAATGCGTTTACATCGTGCTGCAGAGCACACCATTAAACAACGTCAGCAACATTTTGTGTCGCTGATGCGCATGATGCAAGCCTTGAATCCGTTACAAGTAATGGAAAGAGGCTTTTCAATCGGTTATAAAGATGATGAAGTGATTAAATCCATAAAAGATGTAGCCAGCGGAGATCGAATGACGCTTCAATTAGCAGACGGGTCTATTTCCACATTAGTAGAAGGAATCATTCCAAAGGAGGTCGAGTAAGGATGGCAGAAGATAAAAATATGCAATTCGAGCAGGCAATGCACCAGTTAGAAGAAATTGTACAAAAGTTGGAGGCTGGAGAAGCGCCTTTGGATGATACGATCACATTGTATAAACAAGGGATGGAGCTCTCAGCCTATTGCCAGAAAAAATTACAGAACGCAGAAAAACAATTGATTCGCATGATTGATCAAGAGGGTAACGAATCCTCATTTGATCCGACAGCAGGTGAGCCGAATGAATGAAAAATTACAGGCGTTTGTTGATGATATGATTCCTGAAATTGAACGTGAACTGAAAAACCAACTAGCGAAGTCTGATATTCCAGACGTTTTGCACGAATCCATGATGTATTCTGTAGAAGCGGGCGGCAAACGGATTCGTCCGTTATTGGTTATGGCAGTTTTATTTGATATGAAAAAGGATTCGGCTGATGCGTTAAAAGTCGCGTCTTCTGTTGAATTGATACATACATATTCATTAATCCACGACGATCTACCGTGCATGGATGACGATGATTTTAGAAGAGGGAAACCTACTAATCATAAAGTGTACGGTGAAGATGTGGCGACGCTTTCAGGAGATGCAATGCAGGCAATGGCATTCCAAGCGCTCGCAGATCTTCAAGAAACACCACCGGCAGCAGCGATTGAACTCGTCGGATTACTGGCGAGAGCGTCGGGCGCACAAGGGATGGTCAAAGGCCAGGTCCTCGATATGAAAGGCGAACAGAAATTATTGCCTTTAGCAGAATTGGAAGAAGTTCATATTCATAAAACGGGCGCGCTACTCTCATACTGTATTGAAGCGGGTGCTGTGCTAGCAGAGGCTACGGATGAACAGCGCGAACAACTTCGCCGATTCTCTCACAACATTGGGTTGGCGTTCCAAATCCAAGATGACATTTTGGATGTGACAGCAACTACTGAGCAGCTCGGCAAACCAGCAAATAGTGATACTTCAAGCGAAAAGTCGACGTATCCTTCATTGCTTGGATTAGACGGGGCTCGAGAGCAATTACAAGCACGTCATGAAGAAGCAATCCATGCGTTACAGTCCATCGGCTTAGGGGAGTCTATGTTGCAATTGTTAGCAGATTACATTATTGAGCGAAATATGTAATTTGGAACCGTTATATTTGTGTCGCACGTTGTTACTGTTATAATGTAGAAAACAAACAGCAACTACTTTGTCTAATAAACAAGAAAAAGTGCGACGTACAAATAGAAAGACCTACTTACTTGATGAAGGTGTGTGATCATGATGGATCTAACAAAGATTACCAATCCATCTTTTATAAAAGAGCTCGATAAAGAACAGTTAGAGTCACTGGCGGCAGATATACGTCATTTTCTAATTGAAAATTTATCGGTTACTGGCGGGCATATCGGACCGAATCTGGGTGTTGTCGAATTGACGATTGCTTTGCATAAATTCTTCGACAGTCCAACCGATAAATTTTTATGGGATGTAGGGCATCAGTCATATGTCCATAAAATTCTTACAGGCCGAGCCGGCGAGTTCGATACTCTTAGAAAATATAAAGGATTGAGCGGATTTCCGAAGATGGCAGAGAGCATACACGATGTATGGGAAACCGGCCATAGTTCAACATCTTTGTCAGCGGCTATGGGAATGGCTGTTGCACGAGATATTAAAAAGGAAAAAAGTTTTGTCATTCCGATCATTGGCGATGGTGCGTTGACGGGTGGTATGGCACTCGAAGCTTTGAACCATATCGGACACGAAAAGACGAATATTACAGTCATTCTAAATGACAATGAAATGTCTATTGCCCCGAATGTTGGTGCATTGCACTCGATTCTTGGGAAATTACGGACGGCTGGAAAGTACAATAATGTGAAAGATGAACTAGAATTCCTATTACGTAAAATTCCAGCAGTCGGCGGTAGAGTCGCGACGGCTGCAGAACGTGTGAAAGACAGTTTGAAATATTTGGTAGTGAACGGCGTCTTCTTTGAGGAGCTTGGGTTCACATATTTAGGTCCGATTGACGGCCATGACTTTGTAGAATTGGAGCGTTCGCTGCAATACGCAAAGAAAATGGAAGGGCCAGTATTACTTCATGTAATTACGAAAAAAGGTAAAGGCTATAGCCCTGCCGAGTTAGATAAAATTGGTACATGGCATGGTACAGGTCCTTATAAGATTGAAACTGGAGATTTTGTGAAATCTCCTGTGAAAGGCCCTGCTTGGAGTGCTTTAGTTTCTGAAACGGTACGCAAGCTTGCGAGAAATGACCGACGAATTGTTGCGATTACGCCTGCTATGCCGGTAGGATCAAAACTCGAATCCTTCGCAGCAGAATTCCCAGATCGTTTCTTTGATGTAGGGATTGCGGAACAACATGCGACGACTATGGCTGCGGGACTTGCAGCAACTGGAATGAAACCATTCCTTGCGATTTATTCGACATTCTTGCAGCGTGCATACGATCAAATGTTACATGACATTACGCGTCAGAAGCTTAATGTCTTTATCGGTATTGACCGCTCGGGACTTGTAGGAGCCGATGGAGAAACGCATCATGGTGTGTTTGACATTGCGTTCTTGCGTCATTTGCCGAACTTGGTCATTATGATGCCGAAAGATGAGAATGAAGGACAACACATGGTGAAGACAGCTATTGATTATGACGAAGGTCCGATTGCACTTCGTTTCCCACGTGGAAATGGTTATGGTGTACCAATGGATGAAGAGCTTCATACAATTCCAATCGGCACATGGGAAGTATTGCAAGAAGGTGAAGATGCAACCATCTTGACGTTCGGCCCAACGATTCCTATGGCGTTCTCCGCTGCTGAACAATTAAAATCACAAGGCAAAAATGTCGCGATTGTCAACGCGCGTTTCATTAAGCCGATGGACACGAATTTGTTGGATGAGCTATTTTCTAAAGGGAAACCAATCATTACAATTGAAGAAGCTGTGCTTGCAGGTGGATTCGGCAGTGGCGTGATGGAATATGCAGAACAAGTAGGTCATACGGGTACGATTTTCGAAAGAATTGGTATTCCAGATGATTACATTGAACACGGTAGTGTCGACAAACTACTCGTTGAAATTCATATGACACCGGATCACGTAGCAGAAGTTACCGCAGCGGCTATTCAGCAAGCAGCAGAAAGAGCGAGAGTATGAGTACATCTATGAAAAAAGAGAGAGTGGATTTGTTGCTAGTCGAGCGCGGATTAACAGAATCCCGTGAACAAGCTAAGCGATCCATCATGGCGGGGCTCGTTTACTCTGATACGGCAAGAATAGAAAAAGCAGGGGAAAAAATTGCAGTTGATGCCCCATTGACTGTAAAAGGTCCTGCGATTAAATATGTAAGTCGTGGTGGCTTGAAACTGGAAAAGGCGTTACTGTCTTTTCCTATTTCTGTGAAAGAAAAGATCGTTCTTGATATTGGAGCTTCAACAGGCGGCTTTACGGATTGCGCACTGCAAAATGGTGCGAAACATTGTTACGCACTGGATGTAGGCTATAATCAACTCGCTTGGAAAATCCGTCAGCACGAACAAGTGACAGTGATGGAGCGACAAAATTTTCGTCATGCGACCGTTGATTTATTTACGGAAGGATTACCCGAAGTCGCTACAATTGACGTCTCATTCATTTCGTTATCGTTGATTTTACCGGCACTAAAGAACATCATCGTACCAGGTGGGCAAGTGGTGGCGCTAGTGAAGCCTCAATTTGAAGCAGGTAAAGATAAAGTAGGTAAAAAAGGTATTGTCCGTGATCCAGCGATACATCTTGAAGTGTTGGAAAAAATCGCTGCGATGGCAGTGGCGGAAGGGTTTTCCGTTAAAGGTGCTACGTATTCGCCAGTTACAGGTGGAGAAGGCAATATTGAGTTCTTGTATTATTTAGTAGCCGAGGACGAAGCGGTGGCTGATTTTACAACGGAAGATTTCAAGCAATTAGTGAAACAGGCACATAATGATTTAACATAACGCGCAATGAGTTGCGCGTTTTTTAGATGATTAGTATAATTTTGTTTAGGGACTCAACAGAATCGGAGTGAATAAATTTGAATAAAGGACAACGCCATCTACGTATTCGAGAAATTATTACGAACCATGAAATAGAAACACAGGATCAGTTGGTCGAGAGTCTGAAAGCTGCCGGTGCGGATGTCACGCAGGCAACGGTTTCGCGTGATATTAAAGAAATGCACTTGATCAAAGTACCTTCACCTTCAGGCAATTATAAATACAGTCTACCTCCTATCCATCGCTATAATACGGAAGAGAAATTGAAGCGTATGTTGGAAGATGCGTTTGTGGGCATTGACAGTGCCAGTCATTTTATTATGTTGAAAACGCTTCCCGGTAATGCGCAGGCAGTTGGATCACTTGTGGACAACTTAGACTGGGATGAAATGCTCGGAACGATTTGTGGCGACGATACATGTTTGATCATTTGTCGTGAAGAATCTCAGACAGAATATGTAAAAGATAAAATATTATCCATGTTATAAGCGAGGTGAGGATTTCTTTGTTAAGCGAACTTTCGATTAAAAACTTTGCTATTATTGAACAACTTGAAATCGCATTTGACGACGGTCTAACGGTGCTGACTGGTGAAACGGGTGCTGGAAAGTCAATTATTATTGATGCTGTCCAGCTCCTCGCTGGCGGCCGTGGTTCACAGGAATTCATTCGCCATGGTGCGAAGAAAGCTGAGCTTCAAGGACTTTTCACAATCGACAAAAATATTGATAGTGTAACGCAGAAGTTGACGGAATTTGGTATTGATACGGAAGAAGGCATTGTGATTTTACGCAGGGATATAAGTGCCAGCGGGAAATCTGTTTGCCGTGTCAATGGTAAACTCGTAACAATTGCTATATTGCGTGAGATTGGCGCCTTGCTAATCGATATCCATGGTCAGCACGAAAATCAGGAGTTAATGAACGAAAAGCGTCATATTCATTTGCTAGATTTCTTTATAGGTGAGCCGATTGAACGTGCGATGTCGACGTATACCGAGTTATATGATAAATTTAAAAAACTCCAGCAACTCATTGCAGCTAAAACACAAGATGAACAGCAAATCGCGCAGAAAATTGATTTATACAAATTCCAATTGGAAGAAATCGATGCAGCGAATTTGAAGGTCGGTGAAGAAGAAGAATTGGAGTCTGAACTTGTAAAGCTTCAACATTTTAATCGGTTATTTGATCGCTTGAATACTTCATATGAAGCATTGTCTCTAGAGTCGCATGGACTCGATTGGGTTGGCAATTCGATGAGCGATCTCGAAGAAGCGGCTTCGATTGATGAAGAGCTGAAAACGATGTCTGAAACGGTGAATTCTTCCTTTTATGCGCTTCAAGATGTTTCGCATGATTTAAAAAGGATGATCGATGGGATGGAATTCCAGCCAGATCGATTGGAGTTTGTCGAAGATCGGTTAGCGTTATTTTTGACATTGAAACGAAAATACGGAAAATCGCTTGAAGATATTTTAATTTATCGCGATAAAATTGCTGATGCACTCGATCAACTTGTCAATCGTGACGAAAGATTGCATCAAAACCAAGAATTATTGGCACAATACGTAGAAGATCTTGAAATAGAAGCGAATGAATTATCGATTATCCGTAAAAAAGCGGCACTGTCTCTCGAAAAAGGGATTGAAGAGCAGTTAAAGCAGTTATATATGGAAAAGGCTACATTCAAAGTACAAATTCACCAAAAACAACCTCGACAATTTGATGCCAATGGATTTGATGAAGTCGTATTTATGATTTCCACAAACTTGGGTGAACCGCTTAAGCCGTTGGTACGAGTGGCGTCTGGTGGCGAATTATCTCGAATGATGCTGGCGTTAAAAACGATTTTCTCTCAACATCAAGGTGTTACATCGATTATTTTCGATGAAGTGGATACCGGAGTCAGTGGACGCGTAGCACAGTCCATAGCGGAAAAGATTTCCATGATCTCCAGTCATTCGCAAGTGTTATGTATTTCGCATTTACCGCAAGTGGCTGCAATGGCAGATCATCATTATCTTATCAAAAAAGAAGTGCATGATGGACGAACGACTACGGCGATTCATGATGTTATGAAAACAGAACGTACAGAAGAATTATCTCGCATGCTTTCCGGTGCAGAAATTACTACGTTGACGCTTCAGCATGCTGAAGAACTTTTGCTTCTAGCTGATCAACGTAAGCAGGAATTCCGTAAATAAAGTATGAATTCACAACGTTTTCCATGGGAATTGGCACTGTTTATTTTACCCTTTCATACTTTCTCCTCGAAAGGACATACCAAAGGTATCTTTCGTTGAGGAGGTGAAACATGGGATGGAATAAATCTTTCAAAACGCTTTTAGCGCTTGTCCTGATGCTCTGCCTTGTGCCTGGAATTTCATTAGCTAAAGAAGATACACTCATTCCGATGGGTGACTCCATCGGTATTCAAATGGATTTAAGTGGTATTTATGTGACGACTGACGTCAAGGTGGATCAACAGGAATGGCTAAAAAAAGGGGATATAATTCGCCAGTTGAACGGTACGGAAACAAAGCAACTTGTTCATTTCGAACGTGCCTTGCAAAAAGACAGCGCTACGATGATGCTCGACATTTTGCGTAATGGGAAGCACGAAACCATTCAAGCAGATGGGTCGCTCATTAAGCGCGTCACGCCCTTCCTAAAGGATCGAACGGAAGGTACTGGGACATTGACATATGTCGACCCAGAAAGCGGCACGTATGGTGCACTAGGGCACCAGATCATTGATAGTACGTTGCAGTCTGCTCCGTCTTTTGAAAAAGGAGCTATTTATTTATCTGAAATCAGCCAAATCAAGAAGAGCTCTCCAGGAATTCCAGGCTATAAAATTTCCTCCATTATTGATCAGAATAAATTTCTTGGGAATATTCAAATCAATAATGTGTATGGAATATTTGGTCATTGGAAAAATTCCTATAATAAAGTGTTGGCTGAACCTCTTGAAATTATGCAACCGTTTGAATTGACGATCGGACCTGCAGAAATTTACACCACGGTAGAAGGTTCTACTGTAGAGAAATTCACCATCCAAATTACGAAGATAGAAGAAGAACAATTCCACATCCTATTAACTGACCAGAAACTGTTGAGTAAGACGGGCGGGATCTTACAAGGCATGAGCGGGAGTCCTGTGATCCAAAACGGGAAGTTTGTCGGTGCTATTACGCACATGTTCGTGGACGAGCCCGAAAAAGGGGCCGCGCTTTTCGTGGAAACGATGAGAACGAATGAGAAATGAAAAAGCAACCTGTGCGAAAGCACAGGCTGCTTTTTTTTAGTATAGGTGTTCGATACAAAGAAAAGGGAAAAAAGTCGAAATAGGTAGAAAGCATCGTTCGGAAGTATCATTTTACATAAAAAAATAAGTAAATGTAGAATTTGGCAAATAGATGACTTACGATAATAGGAGAGAAACAGCGGGAAAAAGAAGTGGATCTTCGATTTTATATCAGGGGGAATGGGTTATGGAAAATGTGAAGGTAGCAATTGCTGACGATAATAAAGAACTTGTGAAAACGATGACGTCTTATTTTGAAAAGCACGACGAAATAGAAGTAATTTGGACAGCGAATAATGGGCAAGTATGCTTGACGATGCTAGAAGAAGAGCGTCCGGATATTTTATTGTTGGATATTATTATGCCGCATCTTGACGGGATTGGAGTATTAGAGACGCTGAATGAAACGAATAAAATGGGGGATATGCAAATCATGATGCTAACAGCTTTCGGACAGGAAAATGTTATGTCACAAGCCGCAAATCTTGGTGCTTCATACTTCATGCTAAAGCCATTTGAATTCGACCGCTTGATCGGACAAATTTTTAAAGCTGCAGGAAAACCAAAAAATTCAACACCTTCGTTTGTCGTACAGGAGTCCACGCAGCAGACAGGTGTCGTTACTCAGAAAGTACTCGATACAGCGATTACGTCAATGATCAAAGAAATCGGCGTGCCTGCTCATATTAAAGGCTATGCGTTTTTACGTGAAGGAATTCAGATGGTCTATAGTGATGTGGAGTTGCTCGGTTCGGTCACGAAGATTCTGTACCCGGATATTGCAAAGAAGTATAATACGACACCATCCCGTGTGGAACGTGCAATTCGCCATGCGATTGAAGTGGCGTGGAACCGTGGAAATTATGATTTAATTTCAAAGACGTTTGGATATACAGTGCATCATTTGAAGAGTAAGCCGACGAATAGTGAATTTATTGCGATGATTGCGGATAAAATCCGTTTGGAGCATATGGTGAGCTGATCGAAATAATAAATGGATAGAGAGTGTATGACAAACCAACTAATCGGGTGTATTAGTTGGTTTTCGTTTGTACATAGGGAAGGATGACATTGGTTACGCTGGGGACTGACAGTCTAGGTCAACGCGTTCTGGCGAGGCCGCGCTATGTTTCATTTATCGGTTGAAAAGGCGAATAACTAGCGATTGCAAATTTGGTTGCGCTCATTCATTCGTGTAAGCGCTCATATTTTCTCTGCAACCGCCCATACCTTGCCATAAGCGCTCATATCTCACCCTAATCCGCTCTATACTCCGCTCTAAGCGCTCATACAGTTTATTTAACCGCTCAATACATACTAATTTCTCACTTGATTTTGAACTTAAATACGCTCGCACAACAATTCAAGACGAAGTTTATGCAGTAGACGAGAGATAGGAATAAAGTCAGTATTTACTTCGATGCTTAAGAACATCGGAGAACGCTGTGAGTAAATGCTTATTTATGCAGTGTAATTACATAATAGCTATCTCAAGTGCGTTGTAGTCTTCTATACTAGTAATGACCGAGGGAGGGATTTCGTTGTTAATTGAAAATGAATATTTTGAACTTCTAGAAGAAAATAACAAAATTATTATGAACACTAAAAAAGTAGGATATCCGCTCAAGTCATTTGACACACTGGCTTCTGATATACCTAGATTAAAACTGAATTCATTCAAGGAGTTAATGAAAGCTCTTCAGACGGAAGGCCAGCATCCTATCGGTTCGTACTCCGCTCCTTGTGAAGTATATATATCACCTAGTAAAATGAAGGTAGAATTGTATATTCATGCAACAAATGAAGAGTTTCTTGCAAATAAAGAGCAGTTCCTGAAACAGGCGGAAGCAATACTCGACCAAAGAGAAGTACACTATGATAAAGAAAAACTGTTTAGCATACCATATCTACCAAGTAATCCAATCATCATTTCGGTAGGCAAAGAGCCTGTCAAAGGAGAAAATGCACGGGTTGAGTATATTGCGATGCCGGATCGTAAACCTAGTCTTCGGGATGATGGTTCTGTCGATCACTATGAATTGAATTTCGTGACACCGATTGTGAAAGGTGATTGGTTAGGTGAGAAGACGCCTGCTAAAGAAGGATTAGAAGGCTATAACGTCTTTGGTGAACCGATAGCAGCTAAAAAAGGCGAGGATAGTAAATTAGTGTATGATCGAAAATCTGTTGGGGAGTTTGAGGAAGAGGGCAAAACGGTCTTACGTGCTTTGCATGGCGGTGCACTTGAGGAACTGAACGGAGCAATTAGTGTTGGAAAGCAATTGATCATTCCGGACGACGTCGGCACGAAAACCGGATCCATTACATTTGATGGATTAGTGCGTGTAATGGGAACGGTTTTGGCGGGCTTCTCAGTCAATGCGACAGGGGATATTTCCATCGAAGGAAAAGAAGGTGTGACAAACGCCAAGGAAATCTATTCCGAAGAAGGCGATGTCTATATTAAAGGTGGCGTGTTTGGTGGAGGAGAAACTATTATCAAGGCGAAAAAGAATGTATTTGTAAAACATGCGAATAATTGCAAAATCTATGGGGAACGAGTGAACATCGGCCTCTATTCACTTGGATCTGAATTATACGGCGATCATATTTGTATTGATCAACATAAAGGTCGGATCATCGGTGGTGTTGCAGAAGCAATGTTTTCCATCGTATGTGCAACGGCCGGCAATAATCATGAACGTCTGACGAAACTGATCGTCAAAGGAGTCAATAAAGAAATGGAGCTCGAAGAAATTCAGCAACTTGCAGAAAAGCTCAAAGCGGAGCACGCGGAGCTGAAGAAAGTTGAGTTGACATTTGATGAAATGGCGAGTATGAAAGCGAGTCTTCCTGCAGGCCAGTTGGATAGGCTAGAAAAGACATTGCAAGTAAAACAGCAAGAAATTGTATCGCTAGATCAGACGATTAAAAATAAGTTGCAACTTGTGCAAGTAGCTAGCACGCCTAAAATTGAAATCACACGTGAAGCACACCCCGGTGTCCAGATCGTAATAGGTAATAAAACTAGCATGTTGAGTCGTGCAACGAAAGGCGTTTTCGAAATAACAAGCGAAGGAGTATTAAATGTCTGACAGTAAAATATTTGCCCATCGTGGCGCGTCTGGCAACTACTTTGAAAATACGATGCGTGCATTTTTAGGGGCTCTACAAAAAGGTGCGGATGGAATCGAGTTGGATGTCCAGCAAACGAGCGACGGACAACTAGTTGTTATTCATGATAATGATTTAGCACGTCTCGCTGGAATTGATCAGCGCATTGATCAATTGACATCACAGGAACTGCAACAGATTAAAATAGGTAAGAGCAGATACAGGCGAATGTTTGGCCATCCCATCCCTCTATTATTTGATGTAGTTACTTTCTGTTCTGAACATAATTTGGCGCTTAATGTCGAATTAAAGGAAACGGTGTATGGGCAAGTGGCTGTACTTGAGCAAATCTTGCATTACGTAGAACCGTTATCAGACGTACATCTCTCTTCATTCGATTATGAGACATTGTGTATGGTAAAGGAATTGAATCCTGACATGGAAACCGCATTATTGCTTAGAAAAAAATCGGTCGACTGGCAGAATCTTGATTCCTATGAAGTCGATGCATTTCATTTTCACAAAAGGTTGTGGAAAGAGCCGTTTAAGAGTCATCTGCTAGAAAGTGGTAAGATATTACGAATGTATGGGGTAACCGGTGCAGAATCTATTTTATCCACTACACCCGAAGTGACAGGTTGGATAACGGATTATCCGAAGCGTGTACGCAAAAAAATAAAAGGATCAAGGTAGTGCACCTTGGCCCTTTTATTTCAAATCTTTTTTAAATCTGTCAGCTGCCCGTCCAGTTCTGCGGTCTCGGCGTAATAAAAAGCCTGCAAAGAATCCAAGACCTCCGGCGAACAGTATAAAACCGCCTAAAAACTGCATCCATATGAATGGAAATGGCGGAAAAAGATGTCCGAACAATGAATCGCGCATTAATTTTATACCCAGAGCAGCTGCAATCCCTGGAATCAACAGCACAATAAACGCAGCAAGACGTATCATATCATTCAACCCCTTACCTATTTAATTTTACCGTGTGGTCATGGATTGTCAAGGACTCTGCCATCATGTACGATATAGGTAGATTGTTTGCAAAACACCTACGGAAATAATGACCAAAATGTGTCAAATTTGCATTTTTGTCGTGGGAAATTTAGAATCAATACCATACGCATGAAACTTTATAATCTTTTACTAGCCTGGAGGGATACAAATGGAATTGTTTACGTACATGGAAGATCACGACTATGAGCAACTGGTGCTTTGTTATGACAAGACATCGGGATTGAAAGCGGTTATTGCAATTCACGACACAACACTTGGGCCGGCACTTGGTGGCGCACGCATGTGGACGTATGCTAGCGAAGAAGATGCGATTGAAGATGCATTGAGACTGGCTAAAGGCATGACATATAAAAACGCTGCAGCAGGTTTGAACCTTGGCGGTGGAAAAACAGTCATTATTGGCGATCCGAAAACGGATAAGAACGATGAGCTGTTCAGAGCATTAGGTCGTTACATAGAGGGGTTAAACGGACGCTATATTACAGCGGAAGACGTTGGGACTACTGAATACGATATGGACTTAATCCATTTGGAAACAAATTTTGTTACGGGTATCTCTTCAGGTGAAGGTACGTCAGGAAATCCTTCCCCAGTTACTGCACTTGGTATCTACAAAGGAATGAAAGCCGCTGCGAAAGAAGCATTCGGTGATGATTCACTTAAAGATAAAACTATAGCGGTTCAAGGCGTTGGAAATGTTGCGTACACACTTTGTGAGTACTTGCATGAAGAAGGCGCAAAATTAATTGTTACGGATATTAATAAAGCGGCAGTCCAGCGTGCAGTAGAGGCATTCGGAGCAACGGCTGTTGAGACGGACGAGATTTACTCACAAGAAGCGGACATCTTTGCTCCATGTGCTCTCGGTGCAGTAATCAATGACGAAACGATTCCTCAATTGAAAGTAAAAGTCGTTGCGGGTTCTGCCAATAACCAATTGAAGGAACCTGAACATGGCAATCGCTTGCATGAAATGGGTATCGTCTACGCTCCAGACTACGTGATCAACTCAGGCGGAGTAATTAATGTGGCTGACGAATTGATTGGTTACAATGAAGCACGTGCACTGAAGCGCGTAGAAGGTATTTACGACACGATCCTAAAGATTTTCGCTATCTCAAAACGAGACGGCATTCCATCCTATCAGGCTGCCGATCGCTTGGCGGAAGAGCGCATTGCAAGAGTTGGCGCAACGAGAAGTACATTCTTGCGCAATGAAAAAAGTATTATATCAAAATAATAATCTAGTAGATGAGTCATAGCGGTAGGCAGGGTGTACCTGTCCACCGCTACACTCGCCTGTCTACATTTATTTGATTACTGTAAGTGAAAGGAGTCCTTTACG
This sequence comes from Sporosarcina ureae DSM 2281, assembly GCF_000425545.1. Classification (GTDB taxonomy): domain Bacteria; phylum Bacillota; class Bacilli; order Bacillales_A; family Planococcaceae; genus Sporosarcina; species Sporosarcina ureae. The sequence goes on from NZ_AUDQ01000013.1 coordinate 65,731, forward strand.
TTGAGTAAAGAATATGACGTAGTGATTTTAGGTGGCGGTACTGGCGGATATGTAGCAGCCATTCGCGCGGCTCAATTAGGTTTGACAACAGCAATTGTAGAGAAATCCAAACTGGGCGGTACGTGTTTGCATAGCGGGTGTATCCCAAGTAAAGCAATGCTAAAAAGTGCGGAAGTCTATCGCGTAACACGTCAAGAAGCGAATGAATTCGGCGTGAATACGGGAGATGTCTCATTGGATTTCTCACAAGTACAAAAACGTAAAGGTAAAATTGTCGATCAATTGCATGCAGGTATTGAAGGATTGATGAAAAAAGGTAAAATCGACGTCTATCATGGGACAGGTAGAATACTAGGGGCTTCTATATTCTCTCCAATGCCTGGAACTATTTCCGTGGAAATGGACAACGGTAATGAAAATGAAATATTGATTCTGAAAAACCTCGTGATTGCTACTGGATCAAAACCAAGATCATTGCCTGGACTCGATGTAGATGAAAAGTCTGTAATGACATCCGACGGAGCTCTACTAATGAATGCGCTTCCATCTTCAATTACGATTATTGGTGGCGGTGTGATCGGCATCGAATGGGCTTCCATGCTAGTAGATTTCGGCGTAGATGTGACAGTCATGGATCGTCTGGAGCAGATATTGGCTACAGAAGATCGTGAAGTAGCTGTTGCGATGCACAAAGCGCTCGCAAAACGCGGTGTAAAATTCATATTAGGTGCAGAAATTTTGACGGAGTCGTTGCAGAAAAACGATAGTGAGGTCACGATTTCTTATAAACTAGGTGATGAAGAACAGTCCATCACGAGCGAGAAGATGTTGGTGTCAGTGGGACGCGCTCCAGTGATCGATGATATCGGTTTACAAAACACCGATATCCAAGTCGAAAAGGGCTCGATTCAAACGAACAATCATTATCAAACAAAAGATGATCATATATATGCAATTGGTGATGTGATCGGTGGCCTTCAATTGGCACATGTAGCGGAACATGAAGGATTGCATGCGATCGAACATATAGCAGGAAAACAGGTAGATCCGATTGATTACGATCTAGTACCACGTTGTGTTTACTCCTACCCGGAAACAGCGGCAGTTGGTTTGACGGAGCAACAAGCGAAAGATCGTGGGTTTGATGTGAAGATCGGCAAATTCCCGTTCAAGGCGAATGGTAAGGCATTAGTTAACGGTCATGCAGATGGATTCGTAAAAATCATTGTGGATCAGCAGACGGATGACATTATCGGTGTCCATATGATGGGGTCGCACGTAACGGATCTAATTTCTGAAGCGGGCTTGGCGATGGTGATGAATGCAATTCCTTGGGAAATATCTTCGGCAATTCATCCTCACCCGACATTATCTGAAGCGTTCAGTGAAGCGGCATTAGCGGTTGATGGGCTAGCCATTCACATGTAAAGGAGGAAATGGAATGAGTAATCGGCATATTGAATTGGGTTTGACAGATGAAGATGTATTGCAGATGTACGAGACGATGCTGATGGCACGTCGTTTAGATGAGAGAATGTGGTTGCTGAACCGTGCGGGGAAAATTCCGTTCGTCATCTCTTGTCAAGGACAGGAGGCGGCACAGGTAGGGGCTTCATTCGCTTTGAATAACGAAAAGGACTGGATCGCACCGTATTACCGTGATATGGGAGTTGTCTTACATTTCGGTATGACGCCGAAAGATTTGATGTTATCGGCTTTTGCCAAGGCGGAAGACCCAAACTCCGGCGGACGGCAGATGCCAGGTCACTTTGGCCAACGCAAGAATCGTATCTTGACAGGATCTTCACCTGTTACAACGCAATTACCACATGCTGTCGGTGTAGCACTAGCCGCGAAAATGAATAAAGAAGACTTCATCACGTTTGTGACTCTTGGAGAAGGTTCTTCCAATCAGGGAGACTTCCATGAAGGCATGAACTTTGCCGGAGTGCATAAATTACCGACAGTGATTATGGTGGAAAATAATAAATATGCAATCTCCGTACCTCTTGATAAACAAATGGCATGTGAGAATGTCTCCGATCGTGCAATCGGTTACGGTATGCCAGGCTACACGGTAGACGGAAGAGATCCGCTGACCGTGTATGAAGTGGTAAAAAAAGCGGCAGACCGTGCTAGAAACGGAGAGGGTCCGACATTAGTCGAAGCGGTATGTTATCGACTGACTGCACACTCTTCAGATGATGATCAACGTCAATATCGTGATGCAGCAGAGCTTGAGGACGAAAGGAAACAGGATCCGTTATTGTCCTTCATTCATTATCTGAAAGAAGTTAATGTCTTGACGGATGAAAAGTATGATGAAATAGAAGAACGAGTGCAAAAGCAGGTCGATGAAGCGACAGAGTATGCGGAACTGGCGGAATACGCGAAGCCGGAACACGCACTACGCTACGTCTATGAAGAAGAGGGAGGCGAAGCATAATGGCCGTTCGTTCATTTATAGATGCCATCACCCTGGCAATGAAAGAAGAAATGGAACGCGACGACCAAGTATTCGTACTTGGTGAAGATGTCGGCCGTAAAGGCGGCGTGTTTAAAGCGACAACGGGTTTATACGATCAGTTCGGTGAATATCGTTCGCTTGATACGCCTCTCGCTGAATCCGCTATTGCGGGTGTCGCGATTGGTGCTGCGATGTATGGTATGCGTCCGATTGCTGAAATGCAGTTTGCTGATTTTATTATGCCCGCGGTCAATCAGATCGTCTCGGAAGCAGCGAAAATTCGTTATCGTTCGAATAATGATTTCTCTTGTCCTATCGTCATTCGCGCACCTTTTGGTGGTGGCGTTCACGGAGCTTTATATCATTCGCAGTCAGTCGAATCGATGTTCGCTTCGACACCTGGTTTGAAAATTGTCATCCCATCTACTCCTTACGATGCGAAAGGCTTGTTGAAGGCGGCAGTTCGCGATGAAGATCCCGTGTTATTCTTTGAGCATAAGCGAGCGTATCGGTTAATCAAAGGGGAAGTTCCGGATGATGATTATGTATTGCCAATCGGTAAAGCGGATGTGAAGCGTGAAGGAGAAGACTTAACGATTATCACGTATGGTTTGTGCGTACATTTTGCACTTCAGGCTGCAGAACGTTTAGCTGAAGATGATATTTCAGTCCATATATTGGATCTACGTACGGTCTATCCGTTAGATAAAGAAGCAATCATTGAAGCTGCTTCGAAAACAGGAAAAGTTCTATTAGTAACAGAAGATAACCTAGAAGGCAGCATCATGAGTGAGGTTTCGGCTATCATTGCAGAAAATTGTTTATTTGAATTAGATGCGCCAATCAAACGATTAGCAGGACCCGATGTACCTGCCATGCCATATGCCCCTTCTATGGAAAAGTTCTTTATGATGAATCCTGAAAAGGTCGAAAAGGCAGCAAGGGATTTAGCGGAATTTTAACTAAGGAGGCGTAAGGAAATGGGCATTGAAAAAATCACTATGCCGAAACTGGGTGAGAGTGTAACAGAAGGAACTATCGAAAAATGGCTCGTCGCTCCAGGAGATACGGTAGCAAAATACGATTCCCTTGCGGAAGTGACGACCGATAAAGTGACAGCGGAAGTCCCTTCTTCATTTTCAGGAACGATCAAAGAAATCATCGCAAAAGAAGGCGATACAATCGAAGTAGGCGAAACGGTTTGTTTGATTGAAATTGTAGGCGACGCAGAAGAGCCAGTACAAGTTTCATCACCTAAAGCAGATGAACCAGCTGAAAAGCCTGCTGAGAAACCAGTACAGGAAGCACCGAAAGCGAAGTCACAGCCTGTGACGGGTGGCAAGGCAGCGGGACGATTTTCTCCTGCTGTATTAAAGATGTCTCAGGAAAACGGCATTGATTTGGCACAAGTAAGCGGTACAGGACGCGAAGGACGTATTACACGAAAAGACATTCAGGCATTCATTGATAGTGGCGGAGCACAGTCGCAAACAGCACCACAAGAAGTTGCTGTTCAAGAAGAGCCGCAACCACAAGTAGCATCTTCCGATCAACAGTCGGCTCCTGAACAAGCTGTGTCGTCGAATGTGAAACTCGAAAACGGTGATATCGAAATTCCGGTAACGAGTGTACGTCGTGCGATTGCGAACAATATGGTACGTTCTGTAACCGAAGCACCACACGCTTGGATGATGATAGAAGTGGATGTAACAGAACTCGTGCTATTGCGGGATAGCGTCAAAAAGGAATTCAAAGAAAAAGAAGGATTCAATTTGACGTACTTCGCCTTCTTTATCAAGGCCATTTCACAGGCATTGAAGGAATACCCGGAAATGAACTCGATGTGGGCAGGCGATACGATCGTCATGAAAAAAGACATCAACATCTCGATTGCGGTGGCAACCGACGATGCGTTATATGTTCCAGTCATCAAAGAAACGGATGAAAAGACGATCAAAGGTATTGGTCGCGAAATTCATGAGTTGGCAGGAAAAGTACGTAACGGTAAGCTGAAGTCGACAGAGATGCAAGGCGGTACGTTCACTGTCAATAATACGGGCTCATTTGGCTCCGTCCAGTCAATGGGCATCATCAATTATCCGCAGGCCGCTATTTTGCAAGTGGAGTCGATCGTCAAGCGTCCGGTTATTATGGACAATGGCATGATGGCTGCACGCGATATGGTCAACCTCTGTCTGTCGCTTGATCACCGCGTGCTTGATGGACTCGTTTGTGGACGTTTCCTTGCACGTGTGAAAGAATTGTTGGAAGGCATGGCTAAAGATAAGACATCTTTATATTAATATTTGACAACCTCCAAACTTGGTTTTGGAGGTTGTTTTTTTGGTTTTTTTGGAGGGAAAGTAGTGAGTGTGGAATCTTGAAGATAGATGATGATCACTAAGTAGCTATATAGTGCAGTTCAATTTTTATATGAAGTGGGCTAATAATTGCGTAATGAGCGGCTAGACAAACTTTATGAGCGCTAGCGGTAAATATAGAGCGGATAAGGATGAGGTATGAGCGTTTGTAGGATGTTAAGAGCGGATACATAGATAGTATGAGCGCTTACACGAATGAATGAGCGCAAACGAATTGGCTTTCACTAATTTTTCCACTTTTCCAATTAAAAGATGTTTAATGTATCCCATTCACTCAAATAATTCAATAGCTCACGCATAAAAAGTCATAAATTTGTATAAATATAACGATATTAGACGGAAACTTCTGATTTCCCCCTTCCTTCATTACGTACTCTGCGGTACACTAGAATTATTAATGGTTTAAAAAAGGGGAAGGAGCACCATTATGCCTATACATAATATGAAAACATTTACATTCACAGCCCCCAACTTTACTGAATGGAAAGAAGCGGCTGTATTATCACTTAAAGGAAAGTCTTTTGATTCGTTGTACACAAAAACGATTGAGGGCATTGAACTCAATCCACTTTATACTAAAGAAGACTTGGACCAATTGGAAGTTTCACGCGTAACGAAACCTGCGTTCGGCTGGACTATTGCACAACCTGTTAGTGCAACAAATGGGGAACAGTTTGTTGAGCAGATGAAAGAATCTTTGGCACGGGGAAATGAAGCAATCGCCTACAACGGACTGAAGCCTTTAGTTTGGGCGGAACCGGACATTAAGCAAGTAGCTGAACTGATTACGCACTACCCAATTTTATTCACTGAAGTGCAAAGCAATGATCCGATATTGCAAGCCTTTACTTATATAGAAGATGCAAAGCGCGAAGACGTTACAGGAATTTGCATCAGTGCGGCTTCGGTAATACCTGAGGGATTCCCAGGAGTCCGCACAAAGGGTGCCGATTTATGGACAGCGCATCATGAAGGGGCGGACGCGGTAACAGAACTGGCGCTAGCACTTTCAATCGCAGCTGAACTTGCGGAAGAAGCCTCTTCGTTTGAAGAATTCACAAACGCCTTCTATGCACGATTCGCTGCTGACACACACTTCTTTATGGAAATTGCGAAGTTCCGTGCGTTCCGCGTGTTGTGGAAATTATTTAACGAAGCATACGGCGTAGAGAATGCGAAGCAAGTGCCTTTGCTAGGTATTACCTCATTGCGTTCATACTCGAAACTCGATCCGTATGTAAACTTATTACGTGGCGGCAACTCGGCATTCTCAGCCATTTTAGGTGGCGCGGATTGGCTGACGGTATTACCACATGATGTTTTGACGGGAACGTCACCAAGTTCGAATCGTTACGCTCGAAATATTCAATTGATTCTGAAGGAAGAAACACATATCGATCAAGTTCTTGATCCTGCAGGTGGTTCATACTTCATTGAATCGTTGACTACAGAATTAATCCGTAAATCATGGGCGAAGTTTCTTGAGATTGAAGAGAATGGCGGTTATCAAGCCTTCTTGCAGTCTGGTGAATTAAGCAAGCTTTACGCGCAGCGCCAGAAAGAAATGGCGACGGGCAAGAAGACGTTGATCGGCACGAATGTTTATGCGGAATTGACGGATGTGAATTATGCGAATGAATCAACTGTGACTGTGTCGAAACGATTGGCTGAACCGTTTGAACATATTCGTTCTAAGAAAAAAGAGGAGTTACCGAAAACTGTATTACTAAACTTTGGTGCGTTGAAAGATTATAAACCACGTGCAGATTTTGTCAGTGGATTCTTGGCAGTTGGTGGCATCGAAGCGACGTGGAGTCCTTCTTTCGAGAAAACCGATCAAGCGCTCAGTTGGATCGATGAGCAACAGCCGGATTATGCAGTGATTTGTGCATCGGCTGCTGATACAGAAGAGGCTGTAACCAACTTCTTAGCTTCGTATAAAGGAAATTGTTTAATCGATACAGCAGGTAAATATCCATCAGAAACAGCAGATCAATGGCTTGCAAATGGACTAAATGGTTTCATTTTCGCAGGACAAGATAAAATTGAAAAGTTGAATACTATTATTACGCAAACTAAAGGAGGCCGTTCCGTTGAGTAAACCTGATTTCCGTAAAGTGAATATAGAGCAATCACTCAATGAACTCTCACAACACGCATTGTCAAAAGAGAATTTTTTAACGAATGAAGGAATCAATGTAGCGCCTGTCTATACAGCAAAAGACATTGAAAATACCGAGCATTTGAAAGACTTCCCCGGTATCGCGCCGAACACGCGTGGACCGTATCCGACGATGTATGTAGCGCGTCCTTGGACCGTTCGTCAGTATGCTGGATTTTCTACAGCGGAAGAAAGTAACGCGTTTTACCGTCGGAACTTGGCGATGGGGCAAAAAGGACTTTCTGTTGCGTTTGACCTTGCGACTCACCGTGGATATGACTCCGATCATCCTCGTGTAACAGGTGACGTAGGTAAAGCGGGTGTTGCCATAGATTCTATTGAAGATATGAAGATTTTATTCGCAGGTATTCCACTCGATCAAATGTCGGTATCGATGACAATGAACGGTGCGGTATTGCCGATCATGGCATTTTATATCGTAGCGGCTGAAGAGTCTGGTGTAAGTCCTGAAAAGCTTTCTGGTACGATTCAGAATGATATTTTAAAAGAGTATATGGTACGTAATACGTATATCTTCCCACCGGCTATGTCGATGCGGATCATTGCGGATATTTTCTCGTATACGTCTGAAAATATGCCGAAATTCAACTCGATTTCGATCTCGGGTTACCATATGCAAGAAGCTGGAGCAACAGCGGATATCGAGCTTGCGTATACACTTGCAGACGGCTTGGAATATGTTCGTACCGGTTTGAAGGCGGGAATCGATATCGATTCATTCGCACCTCGTTTGTCATTCTTCTGGGCGATTGGCATGAACTACTATATGGAAGTAGCGAAAATGAGAGCGGCACGAAAAATCTGGGCACAAATGATGCAGTCGTTTGAACCGAAGAACCCGAAGACACTTGCATTGCGTACACACTCCCAAACATCAGGCTGGAGTTTGACGGAGCAAGATCCGTTCAACAACGTCACACGTACATTGGTCGAAGCAAACGCATCCTCCATGGGTCACACGCAGTCATTGCACACGAACGCATTGGATGAAGCGATCGCATTACCGACAGATTTCTCGGCTCGTATTGCACGTAACACGCAGTTGTTCTTGCAAGAAGAGACGATGATGACGAAAGTAATTGACCCTTGGGGCGGTTCATACTATGTAGAGAAATTAACGGAAGAGTTAATGGAGAAAGCATGGGAATTAATTGGTGAAATTGAATCACTTGGTGGCATGGCGGAAGCGATTGAAACCGGCTTGCCGAAAATGAAGATTGAAGAAGCTGCAGCTAAGCGTCAGGCAAAAATTGATTCGAAGGCAGAAACAATCGTCGGCGTTAATAAATATCGTTTGGATACAGAAGATGCAATTGATATTCTGGACATCGACAATACGATGGTACGTCAAAAGCAAATTGATCGCATTAACGATATGAAGGACAAGCGTGATGAGAAAGTAGTTCAAGCGACTCTTACGGCAATCAAGGAAGCGGCGAAGAGCGGTGAAGGGAACCTGCTTGCATTGGCAGTTGACGCAGCAAGAGCGCGCGCAACCATCGGTGAAATATCGGATGCGATTGAATCCGTATCCGGCAGACATAAGGCGGTGATCCGTTCAGTGAGTGGTGTATATAGCGCGAACTTCTCAAATGAAGAAGAGATACAAGAAGTAAAAGATATGACAGATGAGTTCCTGGAAAACGAAGGGCGTCGTCCACGTATTTTGGTCGCGAAAATGGGTCAGGACGGACATGACCGTGGAGCGAAAGTGATCGCGTCGTCATTTGCTGATTTAGGCTTTGACGTAGATATTGGCCCTTTATTCCAGACACCTGAAGAGACAGCTTTGCAGGCGGCAGAAAATGATGTGCACGTCATCGGTGTGAGTTCACTAGCAGCAGGTCATAAAACATTGGTGCCGACATTGCGTGAAGAACTGAAAAAAATTAATCGTGAAGATATTTTAGTCGTAGTAGGTGGCGTTATTCCGGCACAGGATTACGATTTCTTGCGCAAGAATGGTGCGGCCGCAATCTTTGGTCCGGGTACAGTCATTCCAGTGGCAGCTCAAAAAGTCATTGAGGAGATTTACCGACAGCTCGGCTATGAGGAAGTGACGGATTGACAGAAAAACAAAACGGACGAGATGAATCAGCAATGCATGTGATGCGCGGAATTGAATCCACACATGATGGATTTGTTGCCTCTTCACGTAAACGCTTTGTTAAGAAAGATCCATCTCACAAAAACTTGGATGTATTGCAACAGGAAATAGAAAATGGTTCTCGTTTGTATTTGGCACGAGGTATTACGTTGCTGGAAAGTACGAAGCCTAGCGATAAGAAGGTCGGTCAGGAAGTGTTGACTAACCTTCTGCCGAAAACGGGCAACTGTATCCGGATTGGGATTACAGGTGTACCGGGTGCTGGAAAAAGTACATTCATCGAGGCGTTTGGACTAATGCTCGCGGAAATGGGTCATAAAGTGGCGGTGCTTGCGATTGATCCAAGTTCGACATTGACTGGTGGAAGTATCTTAGGTGACAAGACCCGTATGGAGGAGTTGGCACGGCATAAAAATGCTTTTATCCGTCCTTCTCCGTCAGCGGGAACACTTGGTGGCGTGCATAAGAAATCTCGCGAAACGATGTTACTTTGTGAAGCAGCAGGTTATGACGTCATATTGATTGAAACGGTAGGGGTTGGCCAAGGTGAAACGATTGTCCGCGGTATGGTCGATTATTTCCTATTGCTTGTGTTGACTGGCGCCGGTGACGAACTGCAAGGAATGAAAAAAGGGATCATGGAGCTGACGGATGGTGTTGTGGTGCATAAGAATGACGGTGCCAATAAGCCGCTCGTTAAAAAAACGGTGCGTGAATATACTCGAATCATGCACATGCTGCAACCTGCTTCTCCCGAATGGACATCGAGAGTACAACCGGTTTCTTCTATAGAAAAGACCGGCTTAGAAGCGGTATGGGAAACGGTTTTGGAATTCGAAAAAGAAATGAAGGAAAAGAATCATTGGGACACAAGACGTCAGCATCAGACTCGTGATTGGTTCCATTCGATGATCCGAGATCACTTGATTGATTCATTTTTCTCGGAGTCAGGACGAAAAACGCAGGTGAAGGCACTTGAGGAAGAATTGCTAGACGGACATTTAACTGTAACAGGCGCAATTGACCGATTGTTTTCTTCTTAATTCCTGTAGGGATATGCTATGATTGAAGAGGATAGTCAAATTATGATCAGGGAAGTGTCGTAGCGGAACTGAAGAGGCTATCACAATTATAGAGTACAAGAGAGGAGATATTGTAAAATGACTATGAACTTTGATTTTTACATGAACGATATGACGAACCAAGCGAGATCCGAAATGGAAGCGAGCGGCTACAAGCAATTGAAAACATCTGAGGACGTAGAGGAAGCATTCAAGCAACCTGGTACGACATTAGTAATGATCAACTCTGTTTGTGGATGTGCTGGCGGCATTGCACGCCCAGCAGCTGCACACGCAGTACATTACGACAAGCGTCCTGATCACTTAGTAACAGTATTTGCTGGACAAGACAAAGAAGCAACTGCACAAGCACGTATGCACTTCGGTGAAGATCACATCCCATCTTCTCCATCATTCGCTTTGCTAAAAGACGGCAAACTGATCGGTGAAGTAGGACGTTTTGAAATCGAAGGACATGACCCAATGTCAGTCGTTGTCAATCTTCAAGAACAATTTGAAGAGCACTGTGAAGAACTGTAATTAACTAAAGCGGAATGCGCCGTCTAGTCTCGACAGACGCTGGAGGACCTGAAGCAAAAGGCCGAACTTGCCTTTTGAATCAGGGCCGAAGCGATCCGAGAGACTGGCGCATGCAGCTAGAAGGTAATAAAAAACAGTTCGCATATTTTTATATGCGAACTGTCATTACGAATTATAAGAACATGCTGAGACCCATGACCATGGTAGATGCGATCATAGCGACGATCATTAAGTAAACAACTGTTTTTTGAATTTTTTTATTACTCATGCAGCAAAACTCCTTATGCGTTGGAATGGGTTTGTTTCTATTTTAACAGAAATGAGGATTTTCACAACTAGAATGGCTGTTATGTGTTCAGATAGTAGAATCGTAGTAAAAGGGGAATGTGCTATGAACAAAGTAGATCATATAGGAATTGCTGTAAAAAGTATAGATGAATCAGTTAACTATTACATAGATACACTCGGTTTGACAGTCATCGCTATAGAAGAAGTGGCTAGCCAAGGGGTTAAAGTGGCGTTCATTGATGCGCATAATGTCAAGATCGAGTTGCTTGAACCGATGACGGAGACAAGCCCTATTGCGAAGTTTATTGAAAAACGCGGTGAAGGGGTTCACCATGTCGCTTTCGGTGTAACGGATATTCGCTCAAGAATGAAGGAATTGGAAGAAAAGGGCGTTCAACTACTTTCAGATGAACCAAAACCAGGTGCTGGCGGAGCAGAAGTCGCTTTCTTGCATCCAAAATCATCATATGGCGTGCTCTATGAATTATGCGAAAAGACTAAGGGGGAATAATAGATGAACATCTACGATAAAATTAATGAACTTTACGACAAGAAACGCGAAATCGAGTTGGGTGGCGGGGATGAGCGAATCATGAAGCAACACGAAAAAGGTAAACTTACTGCACGTGAACGTATTGAAATTTTACTTGATGAAGGTACATTCGTAGAGTTGAATCCATTCGTTGTTCATCGTACACGTGATTTCGGTATGGACAAGCTAGAAGGACCTGGTGACGGTGTCGTAACAGGTTACGGTAAAATCCATGGTCGTCCTATCTATTTATTCTCCCAAGACTTTACGGTATTTGGCGGGGCTTTAGGGGAAATGCACGCAATGAAAATTGCCAATGTTATGGATTTGGCTGCGAAAAACGGTGCACCATTTATTGGTCTGAACGATTCAGGTGGCGCGCGTATCCAAGAAGGTGTATTGTCTCTTGATGGGTACGGGGAAATTTTCTACCGTAACGCAATCTATTCTGGAGTTATTCCACAAATCTCCGTTATCCTTGGGCCTTGTGCAGGTGGCGCGGTGTATTCACCTGCGATCACAGACTTCGTGATTATGACAGATAAAACGAGTCAGATGTTCATCACGGGACCAAAAGTTATTGAAACGGTCACAGGCGAGAAAATTACTTCTGAAGATCTGGGTGGAGCAAAAGTTCACAACACGATCAGTGGTAACGCGCATCTTCGTGGGGCAAGTGAAGAAGAAGTATTGCAAAAAACGCGTGATCTATTAACATATCTACCACAGAACAATACAGAAAAGACGCCGATTCAGCCATTCGATGAGCAAGATGATTATCGCGAAGATTTGGCGGATACGGTTCCATTCGAAACAATTCGTCCATATGACGTGCGTAAAGTGTTGGAGCAAGTAGTGGATGAAGGTTCATTCTTCGAAATCCAGCCTGAATTCGCAAAGAACGCGGTAGTTGGCTATGCACGCATGAAAGGTGAAACAGTAGGATTTGTCTGTAATCAGCCGAAAGTAATGGCAGGCGGACTAGATATTAACTCTTCTGATAAAATTGCACGTTTCATCCGTACATGTGACTCATTCAATATTCCATTGATTACATTTGAAGACGTGACAGGCTTCTTCCCTGGAATCAAGCAAGAGCACGGCGGAATTATTCGTCACGGTGCGAAGATTCTGTATGCCTATTCGGAAGCAACTGTACCAAAAATCACATTGATCTTGCGTAAAGCTTTCGGTGGCGCATATGTTGCGTTGAACTCTAAATCGATCGGTGCAGACTTAGTCCTCGCTTGGCCGAACGCAGAAGTAGCTGTAATGGGTGCTGAAGGTGCGGCGAACATTATTTTCGCACGCGATATTGCAAATAGTGAAGATCCAGAAGCAACTCGTACTGCGAAAATCGAAGAATACCGTGAAAAGTTTGCAAATCCATATGTTGCAGCTTCACACGGCATGATCGACGATGTAATTGATCCACGCGAAACACGTATCAAATTGCTTCAAGGACTTGAAATGATGCGCAATAAGCACGAAGATCGACCAAAGAAAAAGCACGGCAACATACCTCTATAACAAAAGGAGTCTTACATCTTGAATACACAACGATTACTCCAAGAATTTTTGGAGTTAGTAAAAATTGATTCTGAAACTAAAAACGAACGAAACATTGCAGATATTCTGACGAAGAAACTGCAAGAATTGGGCTTTGACGTAACGGAAGATGACACAGCGGAAAAGACAGGACACGGCGCGGGCAATTTGATTGCCAACTTGCCGAGTACAGTGGCTGACGCGGATCCGATATTCTTTACATGTCATATGGATACAGTAGTACCAGGGAAATCTATTCAGCCAATCGTCAAAGTTGATGGCTATATCTACAGTGACGGTACGACGATTTTAGGTGCCGACGATAAAGCAGGCATTGCCGCTCTACTGGAAATGGCCAAAGTGATCCAAGAGTCAGACAAACCACATGGTCCGATTCAATTCATTATTACAGCGGGTGAAGAAAGTGGATTAGTAGGCGCGAAAGCGATGAATCCGGACTACTTACACGCAAAATATGGTTTTGCGATCGACAGCGACGGCGAGGTAGGCGGCATTGTTACAGCTGCTCCTTACCAGTCGAAATTATGGACGACGATCTACGGGAAAACAGCGCATGCTGGCGTTGCCCCTGAAAAAGGAATTTCTGCGATTTCACTCGCTGCTAAATCTATTGCAGGCATGAAGCTTGGCCGTATAGATGAAGAGACGACTGCGAATATCGGTCGTTTTGAAGGCGGAAAAGCAACGAATATCGTTTGTGAAGAGGCTTTCATTTTATCGGAAGTTCGTTCGATCAATCCTGATAAAATGAAGAATCAAATCGACTTAATGGTCGAGAAATTCGCAACGACTTCTGAATCTTTAGGCGGCAAAGCTGAAACTACTACACAACTTATGTATCCTGGTTTCTCAATTGGGGATGACGAAGAAGTCGTGCAAGTGGCGATGAAGTCAATCCGCAACGTAGGACGTGAACCGAAGATCATGACGAGCGGCGGTGGAAGTGACGGCAACGTCTTCAACGGTATGGGAGTCCCCACTGTGACATTGTCTGTTGGTTATGAAGAGATTCATACGAAGAATGAACGTATGCCGGTGAAAGAGTTGGAAAAGCTGACGGAATTAGTACTTGAGATTGTCGGTCAAGCAATCCGCACGGTGTAACAGTCTCAACAAACAGCCTTGAAAGAAGGTGCAACTATGCAAACTGTGATTGTACGGACGGGCAATGAAGAATATGCGCTTCCAGTGGAATCGGTAATATCCATCGAGAAACTGGAGTACGTCACACCGATTCCTCATCTTCCTTCGTATTTACTCGGACTGATGAAATCGCGTGGCGAACTGGTTCCTATTCTAGATTTAAGTCAGATCCTGTATCATCAGGCGACCCCACGGGATAATGATACGCACGTAGTGGTTGTGAAAACGGATCAGTTGGAAGTCGGTTTATTAGTGCTAGATGCAAGAGAGATCCTCGAATTGCCAGAAGATCGGTTAACGTCTACTGCATTAAAAGCGTATTCCAAGACGCCTTACTTCGTAACAGTAGCGAATCTAGATGACCGTGTAGTGACGGTCATCGATCCAAATATTATGGCGGATTCCCTCCATGGCATGGATGAAATATCCAGTTATATGAAAGAGCAGCACCAATCAAATTAGTAGGCAAAAAGAACATACATTTGATAAAATGGAAAGAGTGGCAGACTGAAGTCGGTTTGCCGCTTTTTCCTATTACATATTTATTTCCCAGGAAAGAAAGGTGTTTACATGACGGATCTGACAATCGCTAATCCACGGGTCATTATGCATCTTGATATGAACAGCTTCTTTGCCTCTGTTGAACAGGCTGCGAATCCTGAATTAAAAGGAATACCCCTAGCGGTCGCTGGCAACCCGAAAGAACGCAGAGGAATTCTTGTGACCTGTTCATATGAGGCAAGGGCATTCGGTGTCTACACGACTATGAACGTAGGAGAAGCTAAAAGACTCTGTCCGAATTTAACGATCGTTCCGCCACGTCATGAACTATACCGGCAAATGTCCGATTCAGTATTTGATATTTTACGGAGTTATACCGAATGGGTCGAACCTGTTTCAATTGATGAAGCGTATATCGATACGACGGATATTGGCGGATTGACACGTGCGTATGATTTAGCTCAGGAAATCCAGATGCGTATTTTAGCAGAACTCGATCTGCCCTGTTCAATAGGAATTGCACCGAATAAATTTCTTGCGAAAACAGCGTCTGATATGAAAAAACCGATGGGTATCACCATTTTACGTAAACGCGAAGTGCCGAAAATGCTGTGGCCGTTGCCAGTCATTGATATGCACGGCATAGGTAAACGGACGGAAGAAAAATTGCATAGCGCAGGTATTAAAACGATGGGTGATTTGGCCACTGCAGAGAAAATCACATTGGAAGCCCTACTTGGCAAAAATGGTTTGCGCCTTAAACAACGGGCGAACGGAATGGATACACGGCCTGTCGACCCCGAAAGTGCGGAAGAACGTAAAAGTATTGGCAGTTCCACCACATTGCCTGTTGATCTAACCGAACTTGAAGATTGTGTTCCGATTTTTGAACGGCTTGCGAAAAAGGTAGCTGCTCGACTGGAAACGAAACTGCTGGCCGGCATGACAATTAGCATTCAAATTCGTTATGCTGACTGGCAAAACACGACGAGAAGCAGAACACTCCAACAAGCGATTTATCTTGAGGAAGATCTTACGAAAGTAGCTCTTCAATTATTTCAGCAACACTGGAACCATGAGCCAATCCGCTTGCTAGGTATCACGGCGGCCAATGTCATCGAACGATCTGAAATGGTGAAGCAACTTACATTCGATAATTTTGAGCAACAGGAAAAAGAATATGAAATGGATCAGTTAATGTCGAGTCTGACACAGCGTTTCGGAGATGGTATTATTAAAAAAGGATGTACGAAGAAATAGCAAGGAGGCAAAGAATGTGGATATAGAATTTCTTGGCACAGGCGCAGGGATGCCGTCAAAACAGCGCAATACGTCAGCGCTCGTGCTAGATTTGACAGACGAGAATAAGGAAAACTGGTTATTCGATTGCGGTGAAGCAACACAGCATCAATTGTTACACAGCGCAATCAAGCCGAAGAAGATTACAAAAATCTTTATCACCCATTTGCATGGTGATCATATTTTTGGATTACCCGGCTTTCTCAGCTCACGTGCATTTTTAGGTGGAGATGATTCCGTTGATCTGTACGGGCCTGCCGGTTTGAAAGAATGGTTGCAGCATACGTATAAAGTGACGGGAACGTACTTGCCCTACAAGTTGAACGTGCATGAGGTCCATGAAGGGTTAATTCTTGAAACGGATGAATTCAAAGTCTATGCAAAAGAAGTCCAACATGTCATACAAAGTTTCGGCTTCCGTATTGAACAAAAAGAGTTGCCAGGGACGTTATTAATCGACAAAGCAATAGAGCAAGGCGTTCCAAAAGGTCCTATGTTGCAGCGTTTGAAAGACGGTTTTGACGTGGAACTTGAGAACGGGCAGACAGTATACAGTCAAGACGTGACGACAGATAAGAAAAAAGGTTTTGTGATAGCCATCATTGGAGATACATCATATTGTCAGGCTTCGGTTGAACTGGCACAAGACGCCGATATTTTAATTCACGAAGCGACGTTTACGAATGAATATGCAGCAGGTGCGAAGGAATTCGGTCATTCAACGATTGTTGAAGCGGCAACCGTCGCAAAAGAAGCTAATGCGAAAAACCTCATTGCGAACCATATTAGCGCACGTTTCATGCCAGGTGAAATGCCAGCTTTCTTAGCAGAAGGTACCGACGTATTTGAAGCGATTTCGATTGCAGATGATTTCGCGCGTTTTCAATGGAAACACGGACAATTAATTAAGCTACAAAAAAACTAAGCATCCAGATGGGCTCACTCTTGAAGGAGACCAATGGATGCTTAGTTTTTTATTTTGATGAACCTAGTTGACGTGAACGGTTTTCCGCACTAATCAAGCAGTCCGAAATAATGGTCTTGAAGTTGTGGTCTTCTAGTGATCGCAAACCCGCTGCTGTTGTACCGCCAGGGCTCGTAACATTTTCTCGCAATACACTCGGCTCTTCGCCAGTCTTCTTCAGCATGGACGCAGCACCGTAAATCGTTTGGACGATTAATTCACGTGCATCCACCGCATCTAGACCTTGCGCTACCGCCGCTTCTTCCATCGCTTCTACTAAATAGTAGATATATGCAGGACCGCTACCAGAAAGGGCGGTTACGGCATGTAAATCATCTTCTTCGACGACTTTGACGATACCAATTGCATTCAGCAAGCTTAAGATCGATTGCTGCATTCTGTCTGAAACTGCTTCATTAAATGCGATCCCGCTTGCTGATTTTCCAATTGTCGCCGACGTATTCGGCATTGAGCGTGCTATCGGAC
This sequence comes from Sporosarcina ureae DSM 2281, assembly GCF_000425545.1. Taxonomy (GTDB): domain Bacteria; phylum Bacillota; class Bacilli; order Bacillales_A; family Planococcaceae; genus Sporosarcina; species Sporosarcina ureae. The sequence goes on from NZ_AUDQ01000013.1 coordinate 83,251, forward strand.
GTTTGCCTAGTCCTTTTTCGAACGTATTGATGGAAATGCCTGCAATGACGGAGAGAACCGTCGTATCTTCCCCAAGGTAAGGTGCAATATCCTCCATCACCTTCTCTACATCTTTTGGCTTCGTCGCGAGTACAACCAAGTCGACTTTTTTAATGAAATCTCGGTCTTCGCATACTTTCGTAATGCCATAACGCGACTCCAGTTCATCTAAACGTTCGGCGTCTGAACGATTCATCACATAGACATTGTCTTCATATATAACTCGTTTATTGACAATCCCCGCAATAATTGCTTCTGCCATTTGTCCGGCGCCTACAAATAAAATCTTTTCCATATCTTACATCCTCCCCAAAATAAAAAAGCGCTCCCGTCCTGTGTTTCAGGACGAAAACGCTTGGTTTCCGCGGTGCCACCTAAATTTGCTGTTTGAGACAGCACAACTTCAAGTCTCCTTTATCGCAGAAGGTACGGTCGTGTTTCCACGACAGCTCGAAAGGAGGTTCGAAGGGGAGTGGGATACATGACTTGCAGCCTCGGCCATGCTCTCTTCTATCCGTCACCCGTCTACTGATCTTCCTCAATGCCCGTTCCATACTATTTTCATGATTATGTCATGTACTCAATGAAATGTCAAATTGTCGTTAGCTGCCGATGAACAAGTACATGATGAATAAAATGACCGCAATCGAGATAACCAATGAAACGATCTTTATCACACTCACGGGATAATTTCCAGACACTTTTCCCGTTTGGCCATTGACTACGAATTGATAGATTTTTTCCTTGAAATGAAACGAGGAAATCCAAATCGGCAATAAAATATGTTTATATGTAATATCCGTATAATCTGTCGAGACGTTAACGACCTGTACGATATCTCCGGCTACGCTACCCTCGATCCCGTTGACAATTCTTCTAGTCATGATGTCCTTGGCTTGCGTAAATCCTTGTTGTAATGAAACAGAATAGCGCTCAGCAAGAAAACCGGACATGTATTCCACTTTATAATCGGTAAGACCTGTTAATTGGAAAGGTTGTACTTTCTGCAATAGTTTCGCTTCTACTGTGTGTGACGCTTTGATTAGAATGTCATCAAAGAATTCACGATAATTTCCGCTTTCCTGATGCCAGCGGATTTTTTGTACTTGCTCTGTCACTTGTCTAGCCTTACCGTCCTCATAGACCGTCCGTGTTTCGGTGACATAGTAGTAATTCCCGACACTCACGACATACTGTGACTGTGTCTGACTGTCATACGTCCAGTACGGCAAGTATGCACCGGATATTTTATTCATTCGATACGTTTTCTTCAATGTATTCGGTGCGAAGAAATGCCCTTTAATCCAGTCTTTAAACTTCGCCTGTGCTTGTTCCTCGGAGACTTGAAACGGAATTAATAACCTCGGTTGGATCCCGGCATCGTGATTCGTGACGGATATGTGAGAAGATCCGCAAAACGAACAGAAATCCGCCACGATATGTGCGTCCAGTACCGATTCCGCCCCGCAGTTATCACAGGAGAAAACCCGTTTCTCTTCATTCCATACATGTTGAAGATTATTTCCTGCCTCATTGAACTCCAGTTCTACATGATGTTCGAACGTTGCTTCAATTGGCATTTCATGACTACAGAAAGGACATTTCAAGCCGCGGCTTTCTGGATTATATTCCGTATTTCCGCCACACGAAGGGCATTTAATGTTCTCCGTATCTTCTACGACAGTGTGTTGTTCATCAAATGAAGTCAACGTCCATCCCTCACTTTTCGTCTAACGTCTCACCACATTCTGCGCAGAATTTTGCACCTGGCAGATTGGCGTGTGAGCAAGCAGGACAAATTTTTTCTGTGACCTGAGATGTACCACAGCTGCTACAGAATTTCGCGTCTTTTGGAATCATGGTCTCACACTTGATGCATGGTATTTTATCGGTTTCAACGGATTTTCCGCACTGGCCACAGAACTTGGCATCGGCGTTGATCGTTGCCTGACAATGCGGACAGGATTTCGTCGCGGCTTGTGCTGGAGGCTGCTGCGTTTGGTTTTGATTCATCGCATTGGCCATGACCTGACCCATGCCCATACCAGCCCCCATGCCGACACCTGCGCCCGCCATGCCGCCTTCATTCTGCGCCGCATCACGCATCGCTTCCGCGGCCTGATATTGCTGATACTGCTGCATATTGCCGAGCACACCCATAGATGTACGCTTATCCATCGCTTCTTCGACTTCTTTTGGTAAAGAAAGGTTCTCGATATAAAGTGATGTGATCTCGAAACCGAATGCTGCGAAACGAGAGATCATCTTCTCTTTGCCTTGTTCGCTTAATTCGTCGTAATGCATGGACAAATCAAGCGCGGGTATTTGAGACTCTGCGAATAAATCAGATAATCCCGAAATGATCATTTTCTTTAAATGGCCTTCAATAGAATTTGTATCATACGAACTTTTCGTTCCAAATAGCTCGCGCAAGAACACGGTAGGGTCTGATACGCGATACGAATAAATTCCATACCCACGAAGACGAATCATACCAAAGTCTGGATCACGCATCATAATTGGGTTTGACGTGCCCCATTTTTGATTGATAAACTGCTTCGTATTAATAAAATATACTTCCGCTTTAAAGGGTGAGTTAAAGCCGTACTTCCATGACTTCAACTTCGTTAGAATAGGCATATTCTGCGTGTACAAAATATGACGTCCTGGACCAAATACGTCCGCGATTTCGCCTTCATTGACGAAGACCGCGACTTGCGATTCCCGGACTGTCAGCTCCGCTCCCATTTTAATTTCATTATTATGCACGGGGAACTGATAGACTAATGTATTAGCGTCCTGTGCTTGCCACTCGATTACTTCGATAAATTGGTTTTTGAACATATTAAAAAATCCCATCGTGATCCCTCCAACTCGACATCATTATGCAAATCATGCGATTTATTGTAGTATACCATACGAAGAATAGACAAAATGGTTTCACTTTGTGCGAAATATCTTTCGGTAAATGAATAATCAAGGCGTGACGCACATGGAAATAAAGAGTACAATAGACTGAACAGTCATTCATTTTATAGGGGGAACAGTAGATGATCACAAAAATTATTACACCTACGCCGTTTGCGGTAGGTGACGTGAACTGCTTTTTACTAAAAGGCGACACATTAACTTTGGTAGACGCGGCAACGAAAACGCCAGAAGCGCGAGAAGTGTTGCAGATGAAATTAAAAGAAATGGGCTATACATTCAATGATATTGAGCAAGTATTCGTCACGCATCACCATCCCGATCATTGCGGATTAGTCGAGATGTTTGACCGCGCGGAAATCCTCGGTCATCCGTATTTAAACTACTGGCTTACACGCGATACCGAGTTTTTGGATCGTCATGACCGTTTCTATGAACAATCATTAATAGAAGAAGGCGTACCAGAGCAATATTTGAAATGGGTTAAACGTTTCCGTAGATCAGTCGATTTAATGGGGGGGCGTCCCGTCGATCGCATGATGAATGAAGGTGACGACTTGCCGGGACATCCAGGCTGGAAAATCCAAGAGTCTCTAGGTCACGCACAAAGTCATTTATCATTGTTCAATGAACACGAAGGCATTCTAATCGGTGGTGATTTATTGCTTGAGAAAGTCTCATCCAATCCATTGATCGAGCCGCCTTTTAAGAAAGAACAAGGACGTCCGAAGTCTTTGCTTCAATACAATGCATCGCTAGAACGTTTATTGGATTTACCCGTGTCACTCGTCTATGGAGGACATGGTGGAGAGATTACGAATGCACATGAGCTCATAACGGAACGCTTGGCAAAGCAACGCGACCGCGCCATGAAAGTTCTCGCGATGCTAGATGAATCGAAAACGGTCTTTGACGTAACGAAGCGATTGTTCCCAGCAGTCTATGAAAAAGAGTTGGGATTGACGCTGTCTGAAACAATCGGGCAGCTAGATTATCTAGTGGCGGCAGAATTAATCTCAGAAACGGTCGATTCAGCAGGAGTTCATCACTATGTCCGCATCTAAAACCGTGCTGATCACGGGAGCGACGAGTGGGATTGGGTTTGAACTGGCGAAGCGCTTGGCGGTGTCAAACGAGTATCGTGTCATCGCAACAGGACGCAATACAAAGGCATTAGAAGAGTTACGCGTACTTGGCGTAGAAGGATACTGTGCCGATTTGCGAGATACGAAGCAGCTCGATTGGCTGGTATCTTGCATTGGCACACCGGACCTCATCGTATTTTCCGCTGGAGTAGGGAAGTTCCATCTAGCACATGAAACGACTGATGAAGACACGTCCGCAATGCTTGAGACGAATGTACTCGTACCAATGCAACTAACTGCGCGTGTAGTCCCTGCAATGATCGAGCGCAAGCACGGTCATCTAGTCTATATTGGTTCACAAGCAGGAAAGGTAGCCACACCGAAAACATCCGTCTATGCCGCAACAAAACACGCACTGATCGGCTATACAAACGCCGTGCGTATGGAAGTCGCACCTTACGACGTCGACGTATCCGTCATCCATCCAGGACCGATCGATACACCATTTATCGAGCTAGCAGACGTCACCGGCGGCTACAAACAAGCAATGGGCAGCCAATTACTGTCGGTAGACACAGTCGTACGCGCTGTTATGGAAACCATCGAGCGACCTAAACGTGAAGTAAACTTGCCAAAAATCACAGGTCTGACAAGCAGACTCTACGCATTGGCACCTAGCGTAGTAGAAACCATAGGGAAGCCATTTTTCTATAAAAAGTAAAGAGATACTAAAGCGCTGTTGCTAGAAGTCGTAACGATCCGACTTGTGGCGGCAGCGTTTTTTTGAAATGGGGGAGTAAAAGTAGATGATATTACCGGAACCACTATAAAGCTGGTGGATGGCCCTTGCGTTTGGTTAGTGGGTTTTCTTTACACGTAACATTAAATAGTAGAATAAACTAGTTGATCTTCGTTCCAGGCCGCGAGTGCAAAGATGTGCTCCTAACGCTTCGCTTTTACTCGCAAAAGCTGTTCTTCGTGACGGCTCTTCCAGCGGGAACAGCGCGAGCTGAAAGCCCCGCAGGAACGAAGTGACGAGGAGATTGAAGCCGTGCCCGCGGAACGCGTCCGCCTGGAACGCAGATCAACGGTGCCATCCCACTTGCTTTCCATATCGACTCTTCGATAATATTATTATGTAAACCAGAATGAATTTTATTATAAAGAAGTTGGAATATTCTATCATGAATGCTATAGTGTAAATGTTAGAGTTCACACATTAGACATAAGTTAACCACCTCAGAAATGTTGCCAAACCTACTATGATTAAACACCCTGACGCAACTCTGAGTAAATATCTTCACTAGAAATTTTACAATGAATGAAAAAGGGTGGGATCCGTATGCTAGCTAAGGAACACGAACAAAACATTTGGAAATACGCATTTGCAAGCGTCGCCGTCACTGTCAGTTCTCTCGGATTTGGACGGATGTCGTATGGAATCATTATGCCTTTCATGAAAGAAAACCTAGCCATGTCCTATAAACAAGCAGGACTGCTCGCAACGACGGTGTCAATTGGCTATTTGTTGATGGTGATATTTGTTGGATTGCTTGTGACTAAATACGGCGCGAAAAAGCTCGTGATTTTTGGAACAGGTCTCGTTTCATTCGGACTATTTATGCTTTCATTCGTCTCTGGTTATGGCTGGACACTTTTCGCCATGCTGCTCCTCGGAATAGGAACTGCTTTCACCTATACGCCGCTCATCACCATACTCGTCGGTTGGTTTCCGAGGAAGCGCGGCATGCTTATCGGATTTCTCGTTAGTGGCATGGGGTTAGGAACACTCATTTCAAGCGCGTTAATTCCGTTCTTCACCACATGGTTCGGCGATATGGGCTGGCGCTATCTATGGTTCTTCTATGGTGCTGTGTCGATTGTTTCAATAATAATTGCGATGATTATTTTACGTGACCCGCCGATCCCATTACTGCCAAAGGAAACCCAGAAACGCTCATTTTGGACGAAAGTATACGTAAATAAACGCGTGCTTCGTGTCGCATTCATTTACGGACTCGTTGGATTTGCTTATTTGGTCCCGCAAAGCTTCTTGTTCAGCTATATTCTCGAAGTGGGACTTACGAAATTTCAAGCGGGGCAGATCATGGCGATTAGCGGTATCATGACGATTTTTAGTGGTCCGTTATGGGGGGGAGTATCTGACCGGATCGGAAGAAAATCTGCGTTGCTAGCGACACTCGGGATTGGTGCAGTATCCCTCATTATTCCTGTGATTTTCCCAGTGTATAGTGGACTTATCGTCAGTCAATTCCTATGGGGTACGACAATTGTCGGGATGCTGTCGCTCTGCCAAGCGTTGTCTACGGAACAAGTGCATCCGACGTACGCACCTGTTGCACTAGGTTATGTAACGTTCTTCTTTGCGGCAGGACAGTTGCTCGGACCGGGCATCGGTGGCTGGATCATCGACCGTTTCGAGCAAATTCCACTCGCGCTAATTATGTGCAGTGTCCTACTCGCTTTGGCGTTCTTGCTGACGATTCGAATGAACGCGCATGCGGTGGATGTGGATGTGACGGAGTTGGAAGCGAAGCCTATGTTGAAAAGTATTTGCATGAAGGAAATTTCTGCGGAGGAATTGTGAATTTCATGGAAGTTACTGTATTGTCAAATGATATATGATTTCACTCATATGCACCTTAAAATAAGGTACGTGAGATAGGTAAATGTATGTTGGAAGAAATATAGGCGCTGACATTCCGGTAGAGGAATGCGGCGCCTTTTTAAAATTTGTAGTAGTAGTATTCCAAAACATTTATCTAATTAAAGCCGAACCTGGAATCCGATATATTATCGGAAGTTAGCGGACCATTTTTGTCGTATTGGCGCCGCAGATGCACAGTTTGCTCGTATAATGATAAATAAACGAATGGTAGAATATGAAGTGTATAGTATACTTGGCAATAGTTTTAGTTAATGATGCTTTTTAAAAGAAGGTATTATTTAAGTGTAGAAATTTCACGATATACAGTACAATAATAGAGATACTCTGGATGTATAATTAGGAGGTTACTCATTTGTTTAAAATGGTAAATGAAAAAAAAATGCAATTAGATGCTGCTCGTCCCTTGCCTAAATTCACTTTGAAAAGTTTACGAGAAAAGTTATTTCTAGAGTGGACCTATAATTCGAATGCCATTGAAGGAAACACATTAACCATGAATGAAACGAAAGTGGTTCTTGAGGGGATTACGATTGGCGGTAAAACACTAAGAGAACATTTAGAGGTAATCAATCATCGTGACGCTATTACGTATGTCGAAGAAATTGTCCAAATGAAAGAAACACTTTCAGAATGGCAAATAAAAAATCTACATCGTTTAGTGCTGAAAGGAATTCATGATGAATATGCAGGTGCATACCGTCAAGAACAAGTCTTTATTGCTGGTGCTAGACACAGACCACCCGCACATTATCTGATTCAAGAAAAAATGGATCAAATGATGAAATGGTATCGTAACGAAGGTGTCGATCTTCATCCAGTGGAGCGTGGAGCTATGTTACATGCTATTTTTGTTGGCATCCATCCCTTTATAGATGGGAATGGCCGTACCTCAAGACTGTTGCTTAATTTAGAACTAATGAAAGACGGATTTCCTCCAGTCATTATTAAGGTGGAAAATCGATTAGCTTATTATGATGCACTTGATAAAGCACATACAACAGAAGATTATAACGATTTCATAGCACTAGTAGAACATGAAGTAGAAGATTCTCTCGACTTATATTTAAGTACAATAAGTTAAAAAATTCTCTATATTGAAGTATCCTGTTTAGTTCACTGATACAAAAACGCAATTAAACAACAAAGAGTTCCTATTTTTTAAGAATGGGGACTCTTTGTTGTTTAACTCTGTATTAACCTTTGAGGCTGAAAAACAAAAATTATTAGATGGTTTATTTGCTGATGAATTAACACGTATGCAATAACTGTTGTAACTCTGCTAATATATGTTCTAATTTCACTGTTGATTTGTAGGTTAAGAACACATTGTTGGATTTTACTAACTCATTAAAAAGGTACTATTAATTAAACCCTATCAATTTTTTTATTTCATGATCGAACCCGATGACGGGATAGTGATTGGAACCCGTTGATCTGCGCTTCAGTCGGACGCTTTTTGGAGGGCGGGCGGTTAAACACACCACCACTGCAAAGATGTGCTCCTAACGTTGCGCTTTTACTCGCAAAATCGTACTACGGGCTTTCGCTCAGAAAACCTAAGTGAGTGCTTCTAAACTTATTTATTACAGCCCCAATTGGAGGATCACCGGATACAAGTTATACTCCAAATCCAAACAAAACTATTAACAACAGTGGTAAAGCTAAACTAATCATAAAGAGAATTATTACCGAAAAGCCCAAGTGCTTAAGCTTCTCATTCTCCATTTTTTTGAAGGCCCGAACACCAAGAATAATACCGTCTATTACTAAGTACAATACCAGAGAAAAGAGTATTCTAATAAAGACCTATTCTTTAGAATTTGGATTTACAGATATAAAATAACTTATCCTAAATAAGATTACACCCACAATACATACTTAATGCAAGTGACCATTTACTCTTCTTTTGTAAAGCCATAATTTCATCCCTTATAGCCAAATTGATTCAAAATGATATGTTTTCTTATAACTTTAAAAGATTAGAATACTGAATGTACACAGATACTTCATGCCAGAATCGCATCTGAAAGATGATTTTTTAAAATCACCTTAATTTAAATATGTATGATAATAAAGAAGTGTTTCTTTCGTGTCTGTGTAGTGACGATTAAAGTTAATTATTATATTCGTTAATATCTCATCTATTTTCATTTAATTATCTGTAGAATACAGAGTGATAGCATCGTCTGTCCAAAATACTTTTACCATATTGAGGGATAAAGCATCTCATGTATGATAATTCTGATATAATTTATGAAACAGTTGTGCAAAAAAATGCATAGTCTTCGTTTAATAAAACACTCGAAATTACTTTTGTATTTCGGTCTGTGTAGAAGGGTCAGATTGTATCAATGAGTAAAATGATGAAAATTATTGGGGCCGTTGCGATCATCAATATAATGGCCAGGTTATTTGGTTTTATTAGAGAGATAGCTATAACGAATGAGTATGGTACATCGAATACAGCTGATGCTATTGCAACTGCATATTCAATTCCAAACTTTATTTATCTTGTTGTTGGCGGTGGATTAACGACTGCGTTTATATCCGTGTATCATTCAACGAGATCAGATAAAACGATGTATGTTCGGAAGTCACTTACGACTGTTCTTATGACTTCAGTTTTCGTAACCGTTACATTAATCATCTTTGTAGATCCCACTTTGAAACTTTTTTTCAAAAATCGGAATGCAGAAGAATATGCATTATTACACAACCTATACCTTTGGATGATGCCATCTGCAATTATCCTTGTCTTATCGACGTGGATGAGCGGAGTGCTAAATGTAAACGGTAAATACAACCTGTCCAGTGTTGCAGTTCTTCTATATAATGTAGCTTTCGTAGCGATAGCTGTCTTGCTAACCAGTTACTTCGGTCCCGAATCATATGGAATCGGTGCTTTATGTAGTGCTCTATTAATGGGTGGATTTCTGTATGTAGGACTTCGAAAATCAAAACTGTATTCATTAAAACCGTCACTCGGTATGTCTGAAGATATTAAGAAGTTATGGGTGATTGCTTTGCCGATATTGTTTGGTGGGGCTTCGTTACAATTCTATATTCTGATTCATAGAATTATGTCTAACTGGTTTGGTGAAGGCGTGACTACCGTGGTTAACATTGCTTCGAAGTCGACTGGACTTCCTCAGGCCATCTTGATGACTGCAGTAACGACCGTAATTTATCCTCTCCTTAGTAAAAAAGAAGGGGAGGGTAACATGGAGACGATCCGAACTCTTTATAAAAAAGGATTACTTTATTTATTCGCCCTACTCGTACCAGCAACAGCTATCGCTTATTTCTTTGCTGAACCGCTTATCAGTCTTGTCTTTGAGCGTAAAGAATTTACAAGAGAATCGGTCTTGCTTACGGTACCGATATTCCGTGCATTTTCGCTGTCGATGTTTTTTCTCGCTGCGAATACTTTTATCACTCGATTCTACTATGCAAAAGCCAACTCAATAGCGCCGGTATTATTTAGTGTAATTAGTGTCCTTGGCATCAATGTAGGAGTTATCTATCTGATGATGGACTCATTTGGTGCTTCCGCAATTGCTTATGGTACGACAATTAGTGCAGCCGCAAACTTTTTGATGCTTGTTATATATGCAAGGATGAAATGGAAATTATAAAAAAGGTCAGTTTATAGTATGCTTGTACTCAAGTAAGGGGGTGCCATTCTTTTGGAATGGCACCCCCTTACTTGAGTAAGAAAAGTACAAACGCGAATAGGGTATTATATAAAGTCTTTTATAGTTAATTCTAGTGTATCTCCATCTAGTTCTAACAAAAATGTATTATCCCAATTCATTAACTCCTTACATGTGATAGATAACGTATTATTGACCCAACCAGTAAATGTAATCATGTCCATCATTTCTACTGGACTTTCCAAAAGTGTTTTATCTTTTAAATTGGCTTCTATCTTTTCAATAGTATAATCATCAGTCAGTATGAATTCCCCTGATGGAGTTACAGTTAAACTTTGATAAATATGTCGAGACTCATATTCGATTATGTCTCCACTAAGACAATCCATTTGAAATAGATAATCTGAAGTGAGAACTAGTACATTATTATATTTCTTTGATAATGCAACAGCACGCGGCGCGTCTCTGAATTCACCACACCATTCAATAAAATCCTCGTTCTCAAATTTTATCCATGTCCAACTTTGGGAATTCCATGGACTTGCAACATCATAAATCTTCTCTTGGTATAGGCCTGAATATGGTTGGTCTATTATTTCCGCTTTGGTTATCAACTAGTTCGCCCTCCAAAAATCGGGTATTTATAAAGAATATTTATTTGCGCTATCTTGATCCATACAATTCGAACAAAAAATATCACTTTCTTTTTTCAAATACGCTTTAATTTCGACCACCATGCTATTCTTTGGAGCTTTCATCTTTGCATAGATTTCTTCTCCATCTAGAATTTCTCGATTGCTAGTAGAGCAATATAAAGTTCGTTTAAACATTTGAACATCTCCTTTTTTAGAATCTGGCTCAATTGTTGAACAACGATATCTTTTTCATAACTCAATGTCATTGTACCAAAACTTCTAGAGGAACCTTCAAAAAAGTGAAAAACAGCGCTGAATACGGTGCGAATTAATGTGCTAAATCGCATGTTAATTTGTTTGAACTTCACTTTTGTACCACGTTACTGACGGATTAACTTGGCGGTACTGTGCTTTAATCGGGCTGTTTGATAATTACACACTACATCTCCTGTTTTTTAGTTGAAATAAATATGAAACGATTTCCTAACTTATCCGTATACGTAGTAGGAAGCAAAATCTAGTAACCGGAAAAGAGTGTTGGATATGTTGAGTTTACTACTATTTTCATTACTTGTAGGGGTCGTGGCGAGTACGATTATCGTTCCATTCCTCTCTGTAAATAACAAAAAAGAACCGTTGTCTTTTAACCGGTGGGTCGCTTTTGGGACACTGACGGTGATCAGTTCGATTGGGGTATTCATATTTTATTACGTGACGAATTTAGATCGAAACTGGACCTCGCTGTGGGCATTGCTACTGATCGTCGCTATTTTAGGGGCAGTTGTTTCTCAAGGTATGGAGCGTAAAGTCAAAATGGTCGTGTCGTTGGCAGCGTTACTCGTTGGAGTGTATGTGTTAAGTGCACCTCTTTTTAACGCAAATAAAAAGTATGAAACGGTTGCGATGACGCAAAAAGTGGAAATTACTGCGTTTGATGAAACGAAAACGCCGGCTAGTGTACCACCAAAGTTTGCACGCAATAAAATGAAAAAAGCATTTGGTCAAGTACCGGATACGAGTTATTATGAACTGGGACATTTACAAATTCAAAAAGTGAATGACGAATTTGTCTATATTGCACCTGTTGAGTTTTCAGGGTTTTTCAAATGGTTTAATGGCAAAACGACACCTGGTTACTTCACGATGAGTGCAACGGATTCCTCGGATAACCCGAAATTCATTAAAACGGAAATGGCCTATACGACGTCTTCTTACTTCCATAAAAAAGTGTATCGTAAAATGCGTATGGAAATGCCAGATTTGATATTTTACGGAGATGTTCAATTAGAAATTGATGATGAAGGGAAGCCGCATTATATTCGCACGTATGGAGAATTCATTACGGCGCGTAACGGATTTAACGCAAAAGGCATTGTCATGTTGGATCCTGAAACAGGTGCTACGAAGAAGTATGCGTTAAAAGATGTTCCTGAATTTATTAATGGAGCGGTTTCACCTGAAGCGGTAAGTCTTCAAAATAGCTATTTCGGAAATTATATTCATGGTTTTTGGAATTCACTTGTTGGGAAAAAAGATGTGAAGATTCCTTCAGATGAAGGGACAGAAGCGAATGTTAGCCCGATCTTTGATGCGGAAGGACATATGTATTACTTCACTGATTTCACCAGTCCGAAAGAAGGCGTGGATTCTATGCTTGGCTATGCGTTAACAGATGGTCGAACAGGGAAAGCTACGTATTATACGGGGGATTTGGAAGAGTCGTATATGGATTCACAAGGTGCGCTCCAGATTATTGAAAAGAAGTTTATCGAAAAGAAATGGAACGGTGAAATGCCTGTCTTGTATAACTTCTACGGTGAAGCAAGCTGGTTGACACCGGTACTCGATTCAAATGGATTCTTACAAAATTACTTTATTGTTTCCGCTGCGAATCCTGAGATCTCGGTATTTGCAAATTCACCAAACGAAGCGTTGAAATTGTATAAGACAGCACTTCAACGTGGTGGTAGTACAGTCGATGGAAGTTCTGATGCAGAAGAAGCGAAAGCGACGATTACAGCCATGCGCGTGTTTAAAGAACGCGTCGGTGATTTTACACTCGTTTCAATCTTAGCAAACGATGGTCGAAACTTCCTTGTTTCATCGGAAGTCGAGCCACTTTCGATTTATGTGGAAGAAGGCGATCAGCTGGCAGTGACGTATTTGGAAACGGGTGAGTTATTCCTACCTGTGAAGGAATTGGTTAATAAAAGTGTGAAATAACTGAGTGTGAAATGGCCTGACAGCGCATTAGCGTTGTCAGGCCATTTTTATAAATTATTTATTTACTTATACTTATAAGACTATTATATATCTATATTATCTAAAGAATAAATATATTCATACATAACGTATTGAATAGCAAAATGAACTGTGGTAAAGTCGGGATACTATGGTGAAATTGCTAATATTTTGGCGATAAATGTAGTCTGTAATTGGGTAGGAACGAATGAACAATTAAGCGCAACGCATTAAAGCAACGGATACTAATAGTTACTAACTTTCGTGTATAGGAGTGATTAAATGGCTGATAACAATAACCCAAAAACAGAAAGTCATGATCCAGGGCGTAGAAACTTTCTGAAAAACACCGGTCTAGTTGTAGGTGGTGTAGCAGGTGGATCTTTACTAGGTGGTTTATTTACGAATCAGATGAAATCAGATGACGGAAAAAAAGGAAAGAATGAAGAAACGGCCAAAGTGGATCCGTCCCATGCACGGGTGTTTTTCGGACGCTTTGAAGACTTTATCGTGTTAGCAACGGCTACAGAACTGATTTTCCCTGAAGACGACAACGGCCCGGGGGCTATCGGTTTAGATGTACCGTATTTTATCGATAAACAACTGGCAGGAACTTGGGGCATAAATGGTGACGACTATCGCCAAGCACCTTTTACCAATCTCGAAGGTTTGAAGAAGATTGAGAAGGCTGATGAAAAAGTGAATCATTCACGGGCGAACCGCGGGAAAATTTTCTTGGAAGGTTTACGCTTGATGAATGCAGAAAGTATGAAGCGATTTGATGCTTCTTTTGACCAAGCTACTGAAGAGCAACAACATGAAATCATGGGTGATCTTGCAGCGGGTAAGCTCGACATGAAATCTATTCCTTCAGATGCGTTCTTTGCGCTACTCAAGCAAGCCACATTAGAAGGCGCGTTTTCAGATCCTTTATATGGTGGCAATAAAAATATGGACGGTTGGCGTATGAAAGAATTTGCTGGGGCTCGACCATCTTATGCAGACGTCATTGAAAGTGAAGAATTTGTTAAACTAGATCCAATTAGTTTGACGGACTATCAAAGAAAGAAATAAATTCAACATTTTCAGGAGGTAGAAGATATGGCAGAAGAACTAAAGAAAGTAGACGTAGTAATTGTAGGTACTGGCTGGGCTGGTGGAATTACTGCTGCTGAACTCACGAAAAAAGGATACAAAGTAGTGGCACTTGAAAGAGGTAAAGAACAATCACGAAACGACTTCATTGGTGCGAAAGACGAATTAAAGTACTCCATTCGTTACGATATGATGCAAGATTTATCTAAAGATACTGTGACGGCTAGAGGTAGTATGGAAGAAACTGCAAAACCGGTCCGAAATAATAACTATGCACGATTTGGAAATGATACAGGCGGCGCTAGTGTCCACTGGAATGGCGTCAGCTTACGCTGGTTACCGTATGACTTTGAGATTCATAGTCAAACAGTTGAAAAATACGGCGCAAAAAAAATCCCGGAAAACTGTACGATTCAGGACTGGGGCATTACATACGATGAACTAGAACCGTATTATGATAAATTCGAAAAAACGGCTGGAGTGTCTGGTGAAGAAAACCCTGTTGGACCTCCACGTTCCGATAAGTATCCAAATCCGCCTTTGAAAACGACGCCATCGATTGAGTTGTTTAAAAAAGCTTCGACGAATCTTGGATATCACCCGTATCGTTTGCCAGCCGCTAATATGTCTGAGACCTATACAAATCCAGACGGCGAAACGATCAATGCGTGTATGTACTGTGCGTTCTGTGAAGAGTATGGTTGTGATTTCGGCGCCAAAGGAGATCCAATCGTAACTGTACTGGAAACAGCCAGAAAGACAGGGAACTTTGAAATTCGTAATGAATCCACGGTAACAGAAGTCATTCATGATGGAACGAAAGCTATCGGGTTAAAGTATATTGATAATATTACAGGTATTGAATATATCCAGCCTGCAGATATTGTTGTTTTAGCTGGATTTGTCTTTACGAATAATAAATTATTATTAAAGTCTAAAATAGGCAAGCCGTATAATCCGGAAACACAAGAAGGCGTGATCGGGAAAAACTTTACAGGTCACTTTAGTAATATTAGTACCTACATAGGTGCACGTGGCTTCTTTAATAATGAAAAGTGGAATTTATCAATGGGTACAGGCGCACTAGGTGCAAAAGTGGATGACTATGCAGGTGATAACGTAGATCATACGGACCTTGATTTCCTTCATGGTTATGAAATCCGTTACTACCATTTGGGGCAACGTCCGATTGATAATAACCACGTTCCAGAGGGCACGCCTGCATGGGGTAAGGAATACAAAGAGAAAAATTTGTTTTATCATAACCGTAGTTTAATCATTCGAGCGAAAACTGCTTTCCTGCCTAACCGCTATACGTATCTAGATTTGGATCCTACATATAAAGATGAATTTGGCGATCCACTAATTCGTGCGACAGTGCATTATGAAGAACAAGACATCAAACGTGCACAACATGGCGTTGAAACATGTAAGGAAATCATGACAGAAATGGGCGCGGATATTATTGACCTAGTCGACGTGCCGGACGACGTGAAGTTTGATAGTAAATTCTATACCAACCACTTCCTTGGTGGTGCCATAATGGGTGAAGATCCTGCTACATCCGCTGTGAATAATTATTCGCAAATGTGGGATATGGACAACTTGTTTGTGCTTGGTGGATCTTCCTTCCCGCATAACAGTAACCATGATCCTACTGAAACAATCGGTGCGTTCGCTTACCGTGCTTCAGAAGGTATGATCGAGTACCTTGGCGGTGAGGGTGGCTTGTTAGTAGAAGCCAAACAAACGAGCAAAGCGTAATTTCACAACAGTACGTGTAAGAATGTCCTACTATAATAGCCTAGCGTTGCACATGCGATGCTAGGCTGTTTTTAAAAGTTACGGTTTTAACTTCGCTATCTCTTCTTCAGTCAAGTAACGCCACTGTCCACGTTCCAGTGGTCCGAGCTCAATATGCTTGATACGAACCCTTTGCAAGTGCGTAACGGTATATTGAAACCGTCTGCACATTCTCCGGATCTGTCGATTCAATCCTTGTGTCAATGTTATGCGAAACGTCAAGTCATCCAACTGCGTAACGGGACAAGGGTTAGTCGTCGTATAGCCTTTTGTTCTTGGATTATAAATATCTACACCAGTTGATAAATCTTGTATAAACGTCCTCGTGATTTTTTTATTGACGGTTACGACATATTCTTTTTCCTGCTGGTTTTCTTCTTTCATTAACTCATTTACAATACTGCCATCATTGGTTAATAAAATGAGACCTTCCGTTTCTTTATCTAGTCGTCCAACGGGGAATATACGTTCAGGATAGGATATAAAGTCGATAATATTACCGGCAATAGCAGGAGAGGCTGTACAAGTGACCCCGCTCGGTTTATTAAGCATCATATAAATGTCTTGTGCCGTGTGCGTGATGGTCTGTCCGTCTATTTCGACGTGATCATCCTCTTCAACAAAATAAACATGTGAGGCAATCTCACCGTTCACTACAACCTTCTCTGCCGTAATATAGCGCTCCGCTTGTCTTCTGGAACAAAATCCCGAAGAACTAATATATTGATTTAACCTCAACGTGTCCGCTCCTTGTCTATCTAGGTGTTTCTTTTATTATAACATGTTTGCTATTTCACATAGTGACTTCAAGTGGATTACTACTATAGAAGGAAATCAACTTGCAGAGGTTGGGACAGAACAGAAAAAAACGTAAAGGGAATGAGTCCTTTACGCTTTTTTCTGTTCTTATCAGTAAATATTTTTTAGAGTATCAGAGTGTACCGGAACGGAGAAAGGCCGACTCCTGAGGGATCAGCGTGCGTCTTGAGACCCTGGACGGAGCAAAGCGAAGGAAGCGGCTCAAGCCACGCCCCTCGGAAAGCGTGCCTTTCGGAGTGCAGGGAAACGGGTTGAGATAGTTATGTCCCAGCCTCATGTTCTTTATAGTACGTAGAAAGCATGTAGTTATATTATAATGATAGTGTCTAAAGCGTAATCGTTTAAAATGGTCATCAAATTGCAGAACGTAGAAAACAGGAGGTGCTGTCAATGAAGATTGAAATTATACCTTTAACTGAACCAACATCCATGCTTGTGAATACGCTTAATCGGTGGGGCAACGATATGAATTTAAAATCATTGTCTCAACCTAATCCAAGTAGAGCGGAATTGGAACGAGAAAGCATTTTGACTATAGAAGATATATGCCATCGTTTAAAATACCAACATGTATACCTGATTTATTTGGAAAACCGATTAATAGGTGAAATGAGTTATACCGTTGACCCTGAACATCTGTTTCACAAGAAGTCGGAAACAGCATGGATCAGTATTTTGATTGGTGAGCCTCAATGTCGCGGAAAAGGGATTGGTGTAATGGCTTTGGAGTACTTGGAAGAGCAAGTGAGAAAGCATAGTCTCAAGCGAATCGAGCTAGGCGTGTTTGAATTTAATGAGCCTGCGTTGAAGCTGTATAAGAAATTAGGATATCAAGAAATAGGACGCATAGAAAACTTCACATATTATGAAGGAGACATGTGGGCTGACATCCGTATGGAGAAGTGTTTTTAATCTTTGAAGGATGTTCTTCTTGGTCTTTAATTCACAAAGAAATATTTGAGTTGCTTTTTTATTTAATCTCTGTTATATTTAAAGAGTATTATCTTTGTTCTTTTTCAGATCGAGAATATATTTCCAGTAAATATATTTTGTTTTTCGTCTAAAGTTTTGAGCAAGTATAGTAACTTATTGTGTGGACAACCGCACTAGGAGGCAATTAATTATGGAACAAGGTACAGTAAAATGGTTTAACGCAGAAAAAGGTTTTGGCTTCATCGAACGTGAAGCAGGGGAAGACGTATTCGTACACTTCTCAGCAATTCAAGGCGAAGGTTTCAAATCTTTAGACGAAGGTCAAAGTGTAACATTTGAAATCGAACAAGGACAACGTGGCCTACAAGCTACAAACGTTCAAAAAGCTTAATAACAGCTTGAAAGAGACCCTACTTGTAGGGTCTTTTTTTATTTGCTAAAATTTATTTATTAATATTCATTATGTCAATTATTCACACATGAGAGGAGTCTCAATATGGAAGTTGTATATATTGCCGGTGGCTGTTTGTGGGGAGTACAGGCTTTTATAAAAACTTTACCTGGCGTGACGTGTACGGAAGCTGGGAGGGCAAATGGATCGGGTCATACACTGGAAGGCGATTATGATGGGTACGCTGAATGTGTAAAAACAGAATTTGATCCTACAGTTGTAACAATCAAGAGAGTAATGGAGTATTTATTTGAAATCATTGATCCATATAGTTTGAATAAACAAGGGGCAGACATTGGCGAGAAGTACAGAACAGGTATCTATAGTGAAAATCCTGAACACTTGAAAGAAGCGAAAGCGTTTCTTAAGGAGAGAAGTGATGCTGACCGTATAGTGGTGGAAGTACTTCCTCTTACAAATTATGTGAGAAGTGCAGACGAACATCAAGACAGATTGGCTAAATGCCCAACTGATTATTGTCATATACCCGATGAGTTATTAAATAAGTATAAAAATTAAAGGATGCGTAGTTGAAATCAAGAAGAATGAAAAAGCCATATCATGAGTAGGGTATACTACACACGGTTAACAAAACTTTCTTATTTTAGTAACAAAGTTTACAGTAGAGAGATCAAAGGAGAGTGACATACAGTGAAATATAGTAACACGTGGGATTTAGAAAGTATTTTTGCGGGTGGAACTAATTCTGAGGAAGTACAAACGAAACTTTTGGCTGTCAAAGAAAATATTGCCCTTTATGCAGTTGAGTTAAACGCGTGGAACAGTGAGCCAGCAAACGATGCCGCTACTTTGCAAGCACTATTAAAAAAGCAAGAAGTCATCGGTAAAAGTTTGGGCCAAGTAGGAACATTTATCAATATGTGGCGTGACGCCTTTATGGATGATCCATATGCAAGCGTTGTCAAAGGCCAAGTAATGGAACTAAGCAGTGAAATCCAGCAACTATCTACAATCTTTACTAAAAAATTAGTAGCCATCTCGGATGAACACTGGGATACACTTCTTAAAAACGATAATTTACACGTAATTAGTTTCTCGTTAAATGAAATACGTGAAGACGGTAAACGTCTATTATCAGAAGCAGAAGAAAAGCTCATTGCTAAATTAAATAAAGACGGTCTCGCTGCATGGAGTGATCTTTACAATACAGTAGGCTCTACTATGACCGTTCCCTTTACAGATCAAGACGGAAAAACAATCGACTTGTCTATTGGGCAAGCTATGAACAAAATGTACGCAGATCCTGACGCAGAAGTGCGTGCAGTGCTTTTTGAAGACTGGGAAAAGACATGGTCTACGAATGGACCAATCTTTGCAGACATCTTAAATCATTTAGCGGGGTATCGTTTAACGTTACAAGAGGCTCACGGAAGAGAGGGCCATTTAGAAGAGCCCCTTGAATATAACCGAATGTCTGAAGATACGCTTACTGCGATGTGGTCCGCAGTGGACGCGCAAAAGCAAACATTTATTAATTATTTAGGAAGAAAAGCAGATTTGTTTGGCATGGATCAACTCGGTTGGCAAGACGTGGCGGCTCCAGTTGCGGTAGGCGAAACGAAGCCGACACGTTTCACATATGACGAAGCTTGTGATTTTATTATTGATAACTTCGCTTCATTTGGTCCAAAATTGACTGAATTTACGAAACACGCAATAGAAAATCGCTGGGTTGAAGCGGAAGATCGTGCAAACAAACGTCCAGGTGGTTATTGCACAAGCTTGCCTGAATTTGAAGAGTCACGTATTTTCATGACGTTCACGGGTTCACCAAGTGATACGAGTACATTAGCACATGAATTAGGCCATGCATTTCATAGTCACGTAATGAAAGATTTACCGACACTGAACCGTAGTTATGCGATGAACGTCGCAGAAACAGCGAGTACGTTTGCTGAAACGATTATTGCGGATGCGACGGTGAAAAATGCTGCATCGGATGAAGAAAAAATCTCCCTTTTAGCTAACAAATTAGAAGGCGCGACAGCGATGTTTTTAAATATCCGCGCCCGCTTCTTATTTGAGGACCGCTTTTATACTGAACGTGCAAAAGGCATTGTATCAGAAAATCGCTTGAATGAATTAATGGTAGAAGCACAAAAAGAAGCATTTGGTACTAGCTTATCTTCTTATCATCCGCATTTCTGGGCAGCCAAGTTACACTTCTTTATCGATAGCGTGCCGTTTTATAACTTCCCGTACACATTTGGGTACTTGTTCAGCCTAGGAATTTACGCAGAATACTTGAAACAGCCTGAAGGATTTGAAGAGAAGTATATTGCGCTATTGCGTGATACAACAGGATCGATGAAAGTAGAAGACCTAGCGAAGAAACATCTAAACGTAGATATTACGAAAGAAGATTTTTGGGCAGCCGGCATTGCGCTAGTTGCTAAAGATGTAGAAGAGTTTATTGGATTGACGAATACAGTACAGAAGTAAACCTGAAGACAAAAAATCCTGCTCCTTTTATAAAAGAAGCGGGATTTTCTATTTGTTTTACTTATTTCCTTTTTGGCTGAACTTATCAATTATGTAACCAGTCAATGCTGCAACGAACGCTGGTAATGCCCAGCCAAGTCCGTATTCGAAAAACGGAATAATTTTTAACCACTCGGTAACCCGATCCGGGCTATACCCTGTGCTAGTCAATACTTCGTATAACGCAAAAATGGATGTAATACATATGGAAAGACGATACATCATCTTTCCACCACCTGCAACATGTTGGAATAAAGACAAAATGATTAACACAATAGAGATCGGATAAATAAACACTAATAAAGGGATTGCCAATGCTAATATAGCATTCAATCCTAAATTAGATACTAACAAGGCGAATAATACAAAAATAGCGACATATGCCTGGTAACTGATCTTCGGATATATTTCATTAAAGAATCTTGAACAGGCATTGATTAGACCGACACAAGTCGTTAAACATGCCAGCATGACGATGACTCCGAAAAGAAGTCCACCACCGCTTGGGAACAACATGCGGGCTGCTTCAGTTAATACTTCAGCGCCATTTCCAAGAGCTTGTTCTTTAGGAATTACCTTACCAATCCATCCTAGTGAAAAATAGACAGTAGCCAATCCGATGCTAGCTATGATGCCGGCACCAAACGTGCCTTTAACAAGTTCCGACTTCGACTTCGAACCTTTATCTCTTAAAGCGTTGATCACGACAATCCCAAACGCCAGCGCTGCGACAGCATCCATCGTGAAATAGCCTTCCAAGAACCCGTTAACAAATGGAGCTGACGCATAATCTTCTTTCGGAGCAAAGGAAATATTATCAAATTTGATAAACGCTTGGACGACTAGCACTCCTAAAACCAACAATAGAATAGGTGTTAAAAATTGGCCGATACGATCCACGATTTTTTTAGGGTTTAAACTGATGTAGTATGTTAAGGCGAAAAATAGTATAGAGAATACAAGCAAAGGGAAATTGCCATCGACTTGAACTATTTGTTTGAACCCTAATTCATATGCAACATTTGAAGCTCTTGGTATGCCGTAAAAAGCTCCGATAGACATATAGATGATAATCGCGAAAACGATTCCAAATACTTTATGTACCCGGCTACCCATCGATAACAGACCGTTATCAGACAAGGCGATCGCCATGACCGCCATAAACGGTAGTAGAACGCCTGTGATGAGGAAGCCAGCAATTGCGGGGGCAAAGTTCGTTCCTGATTCTAACCCGAGAAATGGGGGAAAGATGAGATTTCCAGCTCCGAAAAATAAAGAGAAGAGCATGAATCCTGTGAATAGTATGTGTTTTTTACTCATTAGAGTACCTCCTGATGTTTGTATGTGTATGTGTGTCTAGAGCAAAATGAATGTATCAAGTGTAGAAATGTGGTCTCGTTGTAATTGTAATCTAGAATATTGCGACTTTGCAAAATATAGTGTCAATTAAATCCGTTAATTTCCCGACATAGTTGATTTCGACGTATACATTTCACTACGAAACATCATTTCTATAAAAAGTCTGTTGCTATGTACATCATAAATCTTCTCTCCTTTATTTTTGCGCATAAAAAACTCGCCCCCTAAATAGGGACGAGTTTTTACTCGCGATACCACCCATGTTCCAAAAAGCTTCGTAAATGATGAAAAAATCTAATTCTTGATCACCTTACGATTATACGTGTTCCATGTAACGTTGGAAATCCGGCAAAATTTACTATTTTCAACTTTGCATCTAAGAGATGATTTTCGGATAAGATTTGCTCATCGACTTTCACCAAATGTCGACTCTCTGGGGAACAAGCTTCCTATCGTACTTTTTCTCGTCATTGAATATTATATACTACAATACAATTTAACAGATAACTATTAGAAACGTCAATACATTTTAATATATTCAGAATATTAACGCGATATTATTTGTTGGAATAGGAGGAAAATTCAGCCAAGAGTGGAAGGTTTAGAGTTTTTCTATTGTAGTACCGATACTAGGTTTATTAAAACGCCGATTATGTTTTTGGCTATTCGATACTTTTCGTGAATTAACCCTTCACTAAAGGCTGTGGATTTCATCGCGCTGTGGAGTGCATTGTCAGAAGCACGAGCTATTGAGGGTAGCAGCAAGATGTAGAGAATGACTAAGACAGCACGAAACCTTGTATATAATCCATTCATATATTGTCATATCTCATCTATTATGTACATGTTACATGCTTATACACCGTTATCCCTTGGCAGTAAATGAGGGAGGGCTAATTGAATAAATTCCTCCGGTGTAATTTCGTTACTCTTTCTTTTCCATTCAACAGAAGCGCCGTAAATTCCCCAGCTTAATATAACAGCGGTAATTTTCAACCCTTCATCTTCTTCCGTGGGATGTGGTTTTAACAGCATTTTATAAAAAATGATTTCGAGCTGTTCTCTAATATTCCGAGCTATGGTATCCTCATATCCTCTGTGACAACGATTCGATAATGATTGTTGGAAGTTCGTGATTGCTACAAAAATACTCGTGATGACTTCTTCATTTAATTCCTTGTGTTGGTAATTACTACAATCCAAATTTACTAACAATACTTCCGATAATACCTTTTCCAATAAGTCATATATATCTTCAAAGTGGTAATAGAACGTGGCACGATTAATCATCGCTTCAGCTGCAATATCTGTAATGGTAATATCTTTAAATTCTTTTTTACCCGACAGTTCCATAAATGAATCCATGATTAATTTACGGGTACGTTGAATTCGTGGGTCCGTCTTTGGTTGATTCATGTTGTTCTCCCTCCTACTTTTCCAACAATTTCATCAAGGTGTTGCATAAGCGACAAAATCCAGTTTCTATTGGTGTTGATAAATTTCATTATGTTATAGAATGTAGTTGTAATCAAATGATTAACCCGTGAAGTAATGAATACTTTCTACAATCTGAATACACAGTAGGAGTAAACGCGATCAGTAACTTAATTCAAGCGGACGAAATTGATCGATACGTATTGTATAGAAAAGAGGAATAATTCATTGAAAAACAACAAGAATATGATATGTGATATAGAAACAGGTGTATGTGGAGAAGCTGGAAATGAGAAGATGGAAATCATCGACTTTAATCAGCCGGCAAAAGAGATTAATCTTTATTACGTGACGGATCCTATTTGTTCTCATTGTTGGGCGATTGAACCTGAGCTCCGTCGTTTTGTAGAGCAGTATGGTAGTTATTTCAACATGCATACGGTGATGGGTGGTTTATTAGAAAAATGGCATGACGGGCCGATTGATCCCGCCAACGGAATTTATAAGCCAGCTGACGTCGCGGGTCACTGGAGAGAAGTTGGAGAACATTCAAGAATGCCGATTGATGGTAGTGTAATGATTGATCATCCCGTTCAATCTTCTTATCCACCATCTCGTGTATGGAAAATCATTCAAAAAAATTATAGTGACGCACTAGCATCTGCTTATTTACGTCGTACAAGAGAAGAACTTTTCGTATTCAATCAAAATATTTCGGAGCGTTCTGTAATGATTGAAATCGTCAATACTCTAGACCTGGACGGGGAAGCGATTGTCAATGAAGCTGAACAACCAATCGGACAACAATTATTGAATGAAGACTTTGCTTTAGCTAGAAGTTTAGGCGCTAGAGGTTTCCCAAGTATTCTGATGATCAATGCGGAAAATAAGGGCGTGAAAATTGTAGGTGGCCGTCCATTTGAATCATACGTTGACGGATTAAAAAAAGTGCTAGACGTGGAAGTACTTCAGCCGAAGGAACAACCAGCACTTTCTAGCTTACTTGAAAAGGAGAGACTACTTTTTTCAAAAGAAATTGAAGTCATGTACGATGTTGAACAATCCAATATACCTTCCTATGTAGAAAAAGAACTACCATCAAATGGTTATCAAGCAATAGAAATGCTAGGAGAAATCTATTTCACAACGACTGAATCCAAAGGAGAATGATCATGACATACGTATTACAAGTCGATTTTAAGATGAATGGGCCATTCGGACAAGAAATGGCAGAGGGTTTTGCAGACTTAGCGAAAAGTATCAATGAGGAAGAAGGATTCATTTGGAAAATATGGACAGAAGATCCTGAAGCAAATGAAGCAGGTGGAATTTACAATTTTGAAACAAAGGAATCAGCTGAAAAATATGTAGAGATGCATACAAAGAGATTAGCTAGCTTTGGTATCACTGACATTAATGCGAAAATCTTTGCTGTCAATTCTACACTTACTGCAATTAATAAAGGACCCGTAAAATAAAACCTGAAGTATTAGTATAAACACTTACAACAACATAAAATCGACTTCCTTTTGGATAGTCGATTTTATTATATACGGTGAAAAAGGGGGAGTTACTAGTGTTACAAAAACTTGCAGCAGGAAATCATACGGTGCCGTTTAGAGGGCCATTCACCATTACACGCGTTCAACCGGGGGATATTCTTGGAGATGAAACGACAGACACTGCATTTGGACCGTTGGCGATCATTGATCATGCGGTAATGAAAAAAGGGTTAACGATTAACATGCATCAGCATAAAAATGATGAAATTTTAAGCTATATTAGTTCAGGCATCATGCATCATCGAGATTCGGCGGGTTTTGAAGCGTCTATTGCACGAGGAAAATTAATGTTGATGAATGCAGGGGCTGGCTTTTGGCATGAAGAAAAAGTGAAAGAAGATGATGTTCAAATGCTTCAAATCTTCATCCGACCGAATGAAACCGATCTCTCACCAGAAATTCAATTTCATAATAAGCTGGTAGACAATGAGGATTGGTATGTCATGGTAGGTCCTAAAGGAAGCGAAGCGCCTCTTTATGTACGACAACACGTCTACATACTAGACGCGCATCCTAGTGCGGGTGAAGTGGTAGACGTTCCAGCCTATACAGGTCTCACACCTTTTCTATACGTCATGAATGGAGAGATTACGATGCAGCACCTCACAATTGGCAAACAAGAAGCGATAACCGATGTAGTCAATCCACTCCCACCGTTTATTGCGAATGAAGACACTACTATTGTATTGTTCTTCGTTGATCTAAATGCGCCCATGTCTATGGATGGAACTATTAGTGGTTGGAAGAACTAGCCGACGGATTCATTAACATAATTTAAAGTGTTGACATATGAAATGGACCCGTGGTATATTTATATCGAATTCGAGATAAATTAATTAATTGCAAATGTATTCAGATTTCCAATTCACGCAATCTCATTTTTTTTTTGAGTAAAATTACCTCGAATTAATAATATGCTAATTCAGTCTAATGATAGAGGGGAGTAATTTGAATAAATTAAAAGCAATTTATTACGTAACAGCTATATCTAGCTAAGGTAAAGAATATTTATTTTTTTACCTATATATTAGAAATGCATTTCGTGAAAAAATGGTTTCATTTAAAAGAACAAAATGATAGCAGCAGTGAAGCCAATCGATAAAGAGTAATTGTCTGGAGTTGAAATGTTGAATGAACTTTTTTAGTAAATTATTTGGAACAAAACAAGAGGAGGACATAACAATGAAAAAATCAAACATCGGTATTATTTTAGGATCAACACGTGAGGGACGTGTTAGTCCACAAGTCGGAGAATGGGTAAAGAAATTGGCAGATCAACGTGGAGACGCACATTACACGATTATTGATATCGCTGATTATAAATTACCACTTTTAGGTGAAGCGGGTGGCGATGCATCAGGCGCAGCTGCTTGGTCAGAAATCATTGCAAAACAAGACGGATTCGTATTCATCGTACAAGAATACAATCACTCCATTTCGGCTTCACTTAAAAATGCATTAGACTACCTTCGTGTAGAGTGGAACGACAAAGCTGCAGGTATTGTTTCATACGGTTCAGTAGGTGGAGCTCGTGCTGCAGAGCATTTACGTGGCATTTTAAGTGAATTATCCGTGGCACATGTTCGTGTTCACCCTGCATTATCATTATTTACAGACTTTGAAAACGGCACAGAACTTAAACCAGCTGATGTGCAAGCTGCTTCAGTCAATCAAATGTTAGACCAAGTCATCCCATGGACGACGGCATTAAATACAATACGTAAATAATGCAATAGTAAAAAGCCTTTATATGGTTCATAGGAGTAGAACTATGTACTAAGTAATCATGATTTAAGTTACAATCAAACAAAATATATTGAATTAGAGATAATTACGCTATGTGATCGTCTTAACACGTATAAAAAGAGGAGAGTTTTAAAATGACAAAATGGAATGTAGATGCAGTGCACACGAACGTAGGATTTTCGGTTAGACATATGATGGTGTCAAATGTAAGAGGTAGCTTCACTGGACTTGAAGGGTCAGTTACTGGGGATGTAGACAATTTAACAGATGCAAAAATTCACTTTACGATTGATGTGAACACCATCAATACAAATAACGAAGATCGCGACGACCACCTTCGTTCAGCTGATTTCTTTAATGTAGAACAGTATCCGAATATTACATTTGATTCGACTGAAATTGTTAGAACAGGAGAAGACGAATATGATGTTACAGGGGATCTGACAGTTAAAGATGTTACGAAGAAAACTACGTTTAACGTGACGCGTACGGGAGCTGGAAAAAATCCTTGGGGTGTAGATGTAGTTGGTTTTGAAACAGCAATAAAAATTTCTAGAAAAGAATATGGTTTGACTTGGAACCAAGCACTAGAAACAGGTGGCGTATTAGTAGGCGATGATATTAAAATCACAGTAGAACTTCAAGTGAATCCAGCATAATGAATTTGCAATTGTTGAGTTCATTTACAGAAAAGGCGATCAACCACTACAAAAAATGATGAGAAAGTGTTCATTGCCAATAGTAGCATTACGTATGGGGTAGATTAGTTAGAAAAGAAAAACGTGTTAAGAAGATAACCGCGTCCGAAAGATCGTCAGATTATATATGCTACAATAAAATTTGTAGTTTTACCCTTTGATATCTCGAATTCATAATAAATGGTTTGGTGCTAAATGTATAGTGTTTCGACTGGAGCGCTAAAGTTTTGGGAACAACGGGTAGACGCATGTAACGAAGACTAAACGATCTGGTGGCTTTAGAGAATGGTTATGGCGTAAATTACAACACATCTACTGATCTTTGCCCGATGTATAAACTAAAAGAAGCTAGTGATTAGAGTTTACATGTTCGTTAATTTATTAACAAACGACATTTTCATTCTGAACTAGCTTCTTTTAGTGCATATCTTTAAAAAATTTTAAAAAGATGTATCCTTATTCAAAAAGCTCTCTATATAGCTAGTGAAGAGGCAAATAGCTGTCGCTTACAACAAGTTAGTAGGGGGAAACCATAATGCAAATGAACCATGAAGAATTTCTGCAATTTCATCCACACACAGCAGCGAAGATCGGACTCAATGAATCGATGTTCCTGCAACAAATCCATGAGCTGTCTTTCGGTCCGAATGATACGGAAGAAGGAACACAATGGGTGAGCAGGTCGTATAAAGAGTGGCATACCGTGATGAGTTTCTGGTCAATGGCTACGATTATCCGTGCGATACGAAAACTGGAGAAATCCGGCTACATTCGTTCAAAGCGACAGAACTTTGGGGAAAAGATGTACCTCGTGGATTACGAAGTCTGCAAGTCGAATGCGATACATCTGCTACAACCAGCGAGTGAAGAAGTATTGAACATCAACTAACGACTAATACAAAAGAGTGGAGGCCTAACGCATCCGCTCTTTTTTCGTGTGCTTTTGTAACTCGAAAAAATATTTTCAAAACTAGTATCCTTATGCAAAAAGCCTTCTATATAGTAAGTGAAGTGGTGGATTGCTACCACTTACATACATTCTAGGAGGAATTCAATATGAAGTTATTAATCAATGAACAGCCATTACAATTACTACCGTCACTTGTACATTTAGTCGGATTAAATGAAGCGTTATTTCTGCAGCAACTGCATTTCCGTTCACTCATTTCAAAAAATGTGCGCGACGGCCATCAGTGGGTGTATAAAACGTATGATCAATGGCTAGAGGAATTTTCATTCTTGTCACGTATGACAATTAAACGCACGATCTATAATTTGGAAAAACAAGGATACCTCATTTCGACTTCAGAATACAACAAGATGAAAATTGATAAGACGAAATGGTATCGGATTGATTATACCAAACTACCCGCTTTTTCTATTCAAGAAGATACGTCGGTTGAAGAAGTGACGCCCGCAAATAGTGAACTGGAAATAGATCATGCGACGTTTCAATCTGATACATCAACAGATCAAAAAGAAGACGATGCGACGTTTCAATCTGATACAACGGACGTTTCACTTCGAAACGCTGTGTCGTACCAAAGTGAAACGATGGACTGTACCAATGTGGTACGGCCTATAACCAAAGAACTTAAAGAACTTAAAAGAATAAAGAATAAAGAGCTTGTCGAGAAGCCTCTCGACGTTACGCATTTCGTCATTGCATATTTGAATGAGAAAACCGGTAAGCAATTTAAAGCTACATCCGCAGCTACTAAAAAATTTATTAACGCAAGAGTGAAAGAAGGCTATACACAACAGGATTTCGTACGCGTTATTGATCTCAAAGTGTCACAGTGGAATAACAATCCCGAATATCGAGCATACTTACGCCCTTCGACGTTATTCAACCCGACGAACTTTGAAAACTATTTGAATGAACAACCGGCAGTTCCTGTACAAGCTACGCAAAGATGCTTGCCTCAGTCACCTGTATTGGATTTTAGCCAAGGCGAAAATTTAGGCTAGACCGCCTGTGTAAACGAGAAAATATAACGTTAAAAAAAGATTGTCATTTTGGATCTCGAAAGATTGACACGTCGCCTATAAAAAAGCATGATTAGAGTAAATGTACGGTAACTATATTGCCGAATACACGTGATCAACGAAAGAGGTTTTGAGATGGAAGAACAGAAATACGAATACTTGGCGGATAACCCAAATAGTAAAGTAATGCCTATTATGTTGGCTCTTATTATCGGTGCATTTTTCGCCATTTTGAATGAAACACTATTGAACATCGCACTGATCACACTGATGGATCAGTTTTCCATCACGTTACCGACGGTGCAATGGATGGCAACAGGCTTCATGCTTGTCATGGCAGTCGTCATCCCAATCTCGGCTTTACTTTTACAATGGTTTACGACGAGGCAATTATTCCTCGGTACGATGACCGTATTCACGATTGGAACGATCGTAGCTGCGAGTGCTCCGACGTTTCCCATTCTATTAACGGGTCGACTAATACAGGCTGTTGGAACAGGGTTACTAATGCCGATCATCTTCAACGTATTCTTACTCATTTATCCACCGCATAGACGTGGTAAGGTTATGGGTATCATCGGACTCGTCATTATGTTCGCACCAGCGATTGGTCCCACGTTATCAGGTGTGATCGTGGAATATCTCGGATGGCGCTATTTATTCATACTCGTCATTCCATTCGCATTATTTTCCATTGGATTCGGTTATAAATACTTGATCAATATTACGGAAGTTACAAAACCTAAAATTGATTATATTTCATTGGTGTATTCATCGATTGGTTTCGGATCACTCGTGTATGGATTCAGTTCAGTCGGTGAAAGTGCAGATGGATTTGCGAATCCTCGCGTCTTGCTGTTGATTGGTGTCGGTGTAATCGGAATTGCGCTCTTTGCTATAAGGCAACTAAAGTTGAAGGAGCCGGTCATGGATATGCGCGTGTTCCGTTACCCGATGTTCACGCACGCGGTCTTCTTGTTCCTGATCATTATTATGGCGATGTTCGCTTCTGAAATCATCTTGCCTATCTATATGCAAGGACCACTGGCACTTAGCGCAGCGACAGCAGGTTTAATCCTACTGCCAGGCAGTATATTGAATGGTATTATGTCTCCATTCATGGGGTCATTATTCGATAAATTTGGTCCACGTGTGCTGATGATTCCAGCCACAATTGTTCTTAGTGGAACGATGTTCATGATGAGTCGATTGACGCTCGATACACCGATTTGGGTTGTTGTCACGAGTTATATTTTGCTTATGCTCAGTGTCTCTGCGATCATGATGCCAGCCGAAACGAATGGACTGAATCAATTACCTAAGCGGTTATATCCGCACGGCACGGCCGTGATGTCGACGCTACAACCTGTTGCTGGAGCTATTGGCGTGTCGGTATTTATTAGTATAATGAACGCGAGACAATTGCACTTCCTAAAGAAGTCTACGACGCCTGAAGACGCGCTTACTGCTGATTTGGCTCTCGTTGCTGGTGTGGAGCTTGTGTACTTTATCGCGTTTGCCATGTCGCTTGTGGCGGTTGTGCTGTCGTTTATTGTGTACCGTGCGACTCCACGGGAAGATGTGGAAGAAATCAAATAACTGAAGAATCCTCAATCCTTACAAAAGGGTTGAGGTTTTTTATGTGGTTTACTGCAAATCTATGTAAAAATCGCTATAAGCTCAACAAGTTGACTTTAAAAACATATAATACTAATATGAATTAGTATACCTAGTAAATTAATAGGAAAAGGATGTTATGCAATGACGACGATAAGAGTACAACCGGTCAATGACGTAAAAGGACCGGTTGAACGAGAAGATCTTTTATTGAATCCTCCGCAAAAACTATTGATTGCGGGTGGCGTACTTGTGGCAGTAGTGTTATTCGCTTATTTACTAGCCACTCAGCATATTTCTCAATCGATGCTTCTCGGCATTGGGTTATTACTTGGCTTCACTCTCTTCCATGCACGCTTTGGCTTTACATCCGCATTCCGGCGCATGGCGTCAGTCGGAAACGGCCAAGCGATGCGATCGCATATGCTAATGTTGGGCATAGCGGTAACGTTATTTGCTCCGATTTTAGCTTATGGCGCTACATTTTTTGGTGGCCCGGTAGCCGGCTATGTTTCGCCTGTAGGTGTTAGCCTCATCGTAGGTGCCTTTGTATTTGGAATCGGCATGCAGCTTGGCGGTGGCTGTGCTTCCGGTACACTGTACGCTATAGGTGGTGGACGTACTGTTATGTTCGTAACTCTAGCATTCTTCATTGTCGGTGCTACAGTTGGCGCGTACCACTTACCATTCTGGACGGAAGAAATGCCTGCATTCGCTCCAATTTCATTGGCTACTTCTACTGGTTTAGGCTATGGTGGCGCTTGGCTTGTGTCGATTGCGCTATTTGGATTCATTGCCTGTATTACTTTGATTATCGAGAAAAAGAAAAAGGCGCCGAAAATGGCAACACTTCCTACTGAAAGAGGATGGAAACGAATTTTTCGTGGATCTTGGCCTTTGTTTGCAGCTGCAATTGTATTAGCAGTGTTGAACGCATTAACATTACTTACGCGTGGTACGCCTTGGGGCATTACTTCTGCTTTCGCGTTATGGGGTTCCAAAATAGCTTCTATTCTGGGCTTTGATGTAGCGAGTTGGGGGTATTGGCAAGGGGCCAACGCATCCGCGTTAGAAGCATCCATTTTCACTGATTCCACTACGGTATTGAACCTTGGGGTTATAATCGGAGCATTCGTCGCT
Source organism: Sporosarcina ureae DSM 2281 (assembly GCF_000425545.1). Classification (GTDB taxonomy): domain Bacteria; phylum Bacillota; class Bacilli; order Bacillales_A; family Planococcaceae; genus Sporosarcina; species Sporosarcina ureae. The sequence goes on from NZ_AUDQ01000013.1 coordinate 115,669, forward strand.
TCAGCAGCTGGCGGTTTATTCAAATTCACACGAGTGACTGTTGGTAATTTCGCGGCTTCTGTCATAGGTGGTTTGATGATGGGCTATGGCGCACGTCTTGCATTTGGCTGTAATATCGGTGCCTACTTCGGGGGCATTGCATCATTTAGTTTACACGGATATATTTGGGGGATTCTCGCACTTGCTGGAACGTTCTTAGCCTTATATCTCCGACCTTTGTTTGGACTTACGGTACCAAAATCCAATGATTCAATATGCTAATGAAAATGAAACAAATAAAATTCACAAAAAAGCACCAGATCCACAATATAGTTTCGTGGATCGGTGCTTTTATAGTATGTACTTCTCACAACAACATCCGCAAATACTTCTCAAAATTCACTCCCGCCTCTACTGACGTATCGTATAAAGCAGTATCTTCTATGGCAGCGAGCAAAAATTCCTTTGCAAGCGTGATCGCCTGTTCCATGCTCACCCCACGAAGTCGACTGCCCATCAGTACCGATGCGAATAAATCACCAGTGCCTGAATAACTGTTACCATTGTACGGCACCGTAGTGAAAAGTGAATCCGTCTCGTTAATATACATATTACCGATAGAATCTTGCCGGCTAGGTGGCTGGATTCCTGTAATGATAATTTCAGCGCCGGTTGATAGTTGGAGTTGTCTACCTGCGTCCTCTACGCTCTTCAAGTAATCCTGTTCATCCATGCAGCTGTGCAATACATCATAGCTATAACCGGTCAGCAAACAGCATTCCGTAATGTTCGGCGTAATAATATCCGCCCGTGAGACAAGAACCTTCATTTGTTCAAGAAGTTCTTCTTCGAAATTATCATACGCTTTTCCGTTGTCACCCAGCACCGGATCCACGAGCAAAAGCGTGTGGTCAGTATAAAAACTTTCGAGAAACGTGAGGATTTGGTGAATTTGCTCTTTGCCCGTAATATAACCGGTATGAATACCGTCAAACGAAACATTGAGCTTCTTCCACTCCTCCGTATAGCGCGGCATGACGTTCGTTAGATCATGACAGTAATAGCTCGGATATTCTGTTTGTGCAGACAGAACCGCTGTAGGCAATGGACACGCTTGCACGCCCATTACGGAAAGTACTGGAATCGCGGCCGTGAGTGAACATTTACCGAATGAAGACAAATCTTGAATAATTGCAACCTTTTTCATGGGGAATCCTCCGTAAACTGCTATGTATTATACGTATCATAGCATAAAGAATGCAGTGGATTGTTGCGAGAGAACTAGTTATAACTAGATCATTCATTACATATCATTTTTTCGATAAACGAGAAATTTTCAGAAGGTATATCAAGTATATTTTATAATCAAATATCATGGGTTACAATACAGAGCATGGAGGGTATACATATGATCAACCGAACGTTTCGAGTCGTTGAGGTGATGATAGGGAATGAAAATAAACAAGACATACAAACTCAGAAAACAAAAGAAAGCAGGTAATATCTTGGTTAATAATAATGAAGATTATTCTAGCCATTTCTCAGAAGAAAAGTTTTGGGATAAAATTCTTAAGTTTGGTAAACAAGCAGGAGTGAAGTTAACGTACGGGGCTCTATTACTATTCTATACATTTAAAAAGCCAACAGTTCCGAAGAAGGTAAAGTCTACTATTTTGGGTGCTCTAGGATACTTTATACTACCGGTGGATCTTATACCAGACTTCACACCGATTGTGGGATATTCCGATGATTTGGCGATCGTTGTGGGAGCCTTGCTAGTCGTAGCTACGTATATTGATGCAGAAACAAAACAACTCGCAAAAAATAAAGTAACTGACTGGTTTGGTGAAAATGCTATAAAAGATACCGATTCCTTGGATGGTGAAGTGGAAAAGACTATACAAAGTAGGAAAGAGAAGAAGGAGATGAAGATAGAGAATAAGAAAGTGAAGAAAGAGAATAGAGAAATTAAAAACATCCCCAATGAGTAAATACTCATTGGGCTAACCTAAATTTTTGAGACAATATAAAACACCTTCGAAGTGGTACACTTGTAAAAAGTACTTACAACGGAGGTGTTTTTGCGTGGGCAAAAACGTATATTCAAGCGAAGTAAAATGGGCAGTTGTCAAAGATAAATTGAGTGGGGAATTAACAACTAAAGAAATTATGGAGAAGCACGGAGTCAAAAATAAATCCCAGATTGAAACCTGGATGAGATGGTATCGTGCAAATGAAATATATCGTTTTGATCAACCGATAGGTAAACAATATACCTTCGGTCATGGGCCAGAACTTTCGAGTGAAGCGGACAAGAAAGAACGACAGATGTCTCATTTAAAAA
>NZ_AUDQ01000014.1 GCF_000425545.1 Sporosarcina ureae DSM 2281
CCTTTAACCATTCAAGTATTTGATCTCGATAGGGATCTAACTTCTTACTTCTAGTCTGTAAAGACAATGTGAATTTGAAGAATTCATCTGGTTTCATTTTCCCATAATCAATCACCCTATTTCTAGAAATTTTGAGCTTTCTGGAGATTGCACTGTTAGAGAATCCTTCTTTACGCAATCTATGTATTTCATTGTAAACCATCCACTTTTCCACTTCCTATACCTCTCTTTCTATAGACTAGCTTCAGTATATAGAAAGTAGATTTTTTTGTGGAAAACTGTTGATTCTTATTTGTTGAAAGCTGTTGAATCTAGTTTAACGTTTACAAATACTTCCATTCCAATTGTATATACATACAGAAAAGAGAAGTTTTTATCTCTTTTACAATCATATCAGCCAAGTTCGTAACCTCTTCAATCGGGTGCGTTAAAAGAATTAGGATTGTATAGCGATCTGACCAATTTGGTGAATTAGAAGGGGCGATCTGTTGCTAAGATTCTACATTTTATATTTACTGCATTAGGCATTGCTTTTGCAGCATATGGACTTATTACAAAAGATTTTCAATTCCAAAGTTATATGATGTTGTGCTTAGGTCTAGTGTTTTTAGTGATGAGTATTCGGGAATTTAAAGAAAAACGAAAAGGTTTTGGTTGGCTATGTTTGGCAGCGTCTCTATTAGCTTTGTTCGTTACAGTTCAAGGGTTCTTATTAGGTTAATGGGTGCGATTTTGTATTAAGGATTGTGCCGTTAAAGGGCCAGTTTACAAAATAGAATATGAATTAGGAGTAAGTTATAAAGTGAGACCTAAATTAGAAAAAGAATTAAAAGCAGATGCGTTTCGAGACTTTTATTGGTTGAAAGAGGAATTACAAACTTTTTGCAGAGAACATGGAATGAGTGCATCTGGATCTAAAGTTGAGATTACAGACAGAATTGCTATATTTCTTGAAACAGGGGAAATACAAAAGCCAATAAGGAAGAGAATTTCTTCCTCGCAAGAATCAAAACTGGAAGAGTTACGTTTAGATACGGTTATTTCAGAAAACCATCGTTGTAGTCAGGTAGTTAGAGCTTTTTTTAAATCAGTAATTCCGAAATTTCATTTCTCTACACATATTCAAAATTATCTTAAGGGAAATGTAGGGAAAACATATCGGGATGTGGTTGATGCATGGTACGAGGAAGAAGAAAGAAAAAAAGACTCATTATATAAAAGACAACTAGGTTCACAATTTGAATACAATCAATTTACAAGGGATTATTTTGCAGATCCAAACAATAAGAATAAAAACAGAGAAGATGCAATTGAAGCTTGGAATAATATTAAAGCATTACCTGGGAGCAATAAGTATAAAAGATAACTATTTTCGCATGCCATTTCTCATTATCACAAGGAAATGCTATTCCAAAAACGGGGGCAATTCTGAAATAAAGATTGTGCCGCTAAAGTACCATTTTAAGAATTATGATACTTAAAAGGAATTATTTATTTTAAGAGGTGAAAAATGAAACAAACATTGGGAGCAGGCTTGGAAATGATTCGTATCGCATTTATATTATTAATTATTGGAGGTCTATTAAGTGCCCTTGTGAAATTAATCTATACAGGTTTTGGAATAAACGTAGATGATACTAATGGCGCTTGGCTAGTAGGGGTATCCATTCTAATTATTCTTTTTGTTTTGTATAGAAACAAGCTGCAGTTCTCTGGATTTTACAAAGGCGAAGAAAATGTAAAACTATCAAGAAGAATGAGCACCATTCTAATTTCAAGCTCTATAATAATGTTAATTATTGCTCCCGTTATCCGTTAACAGGGGCGATTCTGTAATAAGGATTGTACCGTTAAAGGGGCAAAGAAGGGAATGATCAGAGTGGGAAATTCTGTTTTGTGGTCAAAAAAATTTATACCAGTTTATTTTGTAGTAGCATTTTTAAGCTTTCTGCTCTTCAATAATTACATACAAGCCCATTTATTAAGCACTTTATTAATTATTCTTCCTGTTACTGGTGTAGGTATAGCCAGTATCATATTTAATTCAAAAAGAAATAAATCCACTTAAATATAATAAACTGCAACCGGGCGCAATTAATGAATTAGGTTTGACCTTCAAACGGGCCAAATTGATGAGTAAAAGAAGATGAATTGTAATGATAATTGAATCATTATAGAAACGAATTGCGAAAATAAAACAAATGGAGGGAAATGTCATATCAAATAAAAATGTCAAAGTGTTCAAAGTGTCATTAGTTAGTTTTATGTTGCTACTTACTGGGGTACTGTTCGCTGCCTGTTCAAATACCGAGGCAGGGGATCCAAATGTAAGTATTGTCGAAAAAGTCCTAATGCTTCAGTTCAACGGTCCTGACGAAAAGATTATGGATTTGCTTCAAAATCCTGAGTACACAAAGGTCGTAGATGGTAAGGAAGTCAATGAAGAGTTCGATAAGTATGTCACAGAAGTATACGGAGATTATTTTACAGAAGACTATCTAGTCCCATTTTTTCAAACGTCAGGGCTAATTTATCCGACTGCGGCAGAATTTTCTGGTTACGAATTAAATTTGAAAGACACTGTCGTTAAACAAACTGAAAAGGATTCCAACAGATATACCTTCACTGCAACTGTCGGCTATTTAAAAGATGGTGAGAAAGAAAAGACAGCGGATGTATCGGGATTGGTTCTGTTCTCTACTAAGGAAAAGGGGGGAATCGGCCAGTTTGATTATGGTGAAGACAACGGACTTTCTAAAGAATTATCTTCAGGTGAATAAACTCTTCAATCGGTACGTTTGTTAAATAGTCTGCAAACATAGTGTTCACTACAATAAAACGAAATGAAGAGATTGGAGGTAAGCCCTTTTTAGGAGAACAGTTCTATAACCAAGTAGGAAAATCATGTACTTTTGTAATTCCAGGACTGAGAGGGTTTAGTTTGTTTTTTGTGGTTTTGACATTACCGATATATTTCATTGTGGCAAACATATTTGTAGGCTTATTTATAGATAGAATATGGTTTGTTTTTACGATTAGCTTCATTTTCAACGGCTTTGGAATGGGTTGGCGTTTATGGCTTGAATGGGGAGAAGTCGCTTTAGTTGAACATACGAGTCCGGCAGTTTATAGAAGTTATACCACTATTAGCGCTATCGTTACTACAATATTTTACATCATTGGCAATTCCATAGTTAGAAAATAGTCAACTTTTCATTAAGATTGTTGAGGAAGTTTACCCAGTTACCTTTTTTAGAGGACAGTTTAGTTTAAGATTAATAACGATATGCTGTAATATAAATAGTTAGCAAACTATGGGAATAATTTCAGACTGTTAGTATGATGGAGTTAATAAATAGATAGTAGGAGGAGTGTTCAAATGACAAAATATGAATTATCAAACGTGTGGAAGTGGGAAGAAGAGAATTCAAATAGATGGGGGAATCGTCCGACAGCTGGTGAACGTTTTGAACAAAAACTACCAATCGGAGAGGCACCGTTCCAACTCTATTCACTCGGAACACCGAACGGAATTAAAGTGACGATTATGCTGGAAGAATTAAAAGAGTTGGATGTCGATGGTGCAGATTATGATTTGTATGAAATCAATATTGGAGCTGAGGAACAATTTGGTTCGGATTTCGTCAAGATCAATCCTAATTCTAAGATCCCAGCCTTAGTCGATCAAAGTCAAAGTCCACGCGTGGAAATTTTTGAATCAGGATCGATTTTGCTTTACTTGGCTGAGAAATTTAATCAACTGATCCCGACAGATATTCATGGACGAACAGAAACCCTTAATTGGCTATTCTGGCAAATTGGGTCGGGCCCTTATGTTGGTGGAGGGTTTGGTCACTTTTTTGCTTATGCGCCAGAGCCTATGAAATACCCAATTGATCGTTTTACTATGGAAACGAAACGTCAAGTAGACTTACTAGATAAAATATTAGCTCAGCGTTCTTATATTGCTGGCGACACTTATACTATTGCAGATATTGCGATCTGGTCTTGGTACGGACGTTTAGCTTTGGGGAAATTGTATGAAGGCTCTTATGAATTTTTAAACATGGATGAATATACTCATCTCTTGGAATGGTCTCATCGCATTGCGAAACGACCAGGCGTTCAAAAAGGTCTTGCAGCAGAGTATCAGTCGCTTGGGGAGTAGTTTCAAAAAAACAATATATGGATGTTTTTCTTCCTTAGATTAGAATTGAAACCTTATATAGACATATTCAGGACAACGGTATCTTGAATAGGAAGAGAGATTCATTTTATTTATAGAAATGAAAATTACTATATTGGTGTTGGAACAGGTAGATTTATGTTTTGGAAGTTTTATGATTCTGCAAGTGAAATTATAAGAGAAGACAGCGAGGATTTACTTCGAAAAGTTATTTTCGATGGGAAACAAATAAAGGAAGTTTGGAACTTACTGAAGATTGATAATATTTTCTAGATAATGGGTTGTTCAACCAGCAATCGGATACGATCCCGTAAGAAGGATTTGGTCATACGTCTAATTAGTAATTACCCAATTAGAACTGTATAATATAAGGTAAGGTTATACTGATAAGGGGGTTGTTTATATGAAGGCATTAGATCTTGATTCAAAAGAATTTAAACGAGTGATGCATAATCTTCATCTCGAAAATTTAAATATTTCTTCTGATATGCAGGAAAAAGTCTTAGAACTCATAAATACAAAGACTTCAATTACCCCTACTTTAATTAAGGATATATTGCGGCATGGGAAAATATAATGATGAAGAAAATGATGATTACCTAATAAAACACAATTTATTGGAGATTCATTCTCATAAAGAACTCGAAAGAGCAGAGGCATTGGCGTTTTCTCTTCGTGCGATGGCACTAGAACAAAACGATTTCATATTCGAATCATTTACCTTGAAAAAGTTTCAAGAGTTGCATCATTATCTATTTCAAGATATCTACCCGTTTGCAGGAGACTTTAGAGATGTTCAACTCATGAAAGGTGCTACTCGTTTCTGTCAAGTTCAATTCTTGAATAGCTATGCAAGTGACTTGTTTATGGGGTTAAATGAGGAACCTCTTTGGAATTCACTGAATGAAGCTGCGGATCGTTTAGCTTACTTTAAAGCAGAATTAAATATGTTGCATCCTTTTCGTGAGGGGAATGGGAGAACTATCCGGATTTTTCTACATGCTTACGCAATGAGTAGAGGAATTGAGTGGTCGTATGAAACGCTCGAGAGTGAAAAGTATCTGCATGCTATGATTCAGTCTGTCACCGATTTAAAGTCACTAAGAGAAGTATTCTTGGAAACGATTCAATACGTTGAATAATATAACGGGCACTGATCTTTCACACAGATTAGTGCCCATATTTCATAGTAGAAGTTTACTATTAATCAACCTATTTGTAGTGCCTTTTGAAAGAAATCTTCGGACATGGCAATGGATAGTTCAGGATAAAATGTAATAGATGTTATAGCTATGCAAACTAGAAAGACATTAACGTTGGAGTTGTTGTAAGAAGTATATAACCAGGCATAATTTTTACATAAGACATTAAACAGCTTTTCCGAAATAGATCGCTGAAATTTTAAAAAGAACAAGTGGTAAGTTTTTATTAAATGCGGGGAGGAAAAGGATGGTAAGGCAGCAGGATTTCACAGAAGGAAATATAATAAAACAACTCATGCTTTTTTCAGGACCCATTATGATAACAAATTTACTACAAGCATCCTATCAATTGATCGATAGCTTGTGGGTTGGGAATTTAATTGGTGCGGATGCACTTGGTGCTGTGGCTATTTCCGGGACGATTATCTTTACGGTTTTGTCATTCGTCATCGGCTTGAACAATGCCGCACTAACGATTTTATCCCAACAAAAAGGCAGAGGTAGCGAGTCAGGACTTCGGCGTTATTTGAATGCATTTGTCGTTCTGATTTCCGGCATGTCAATCGTGCTCGGTATTGCAGGATTTATATTTGTGGAACCACTCTTGCTTTTACTTGGAACTCCCGAAGAGATGTTGGCGATGGGCGTTTCGTATTTGCGAATTAATTTCATCGGGATCCTTTTCTTATTCGGCTATAATTTTATTGGTACCGTGTTCAGGTCGGTAGGCGACTCGAAGACACCGCTTTATTTTGTGTTAGCCGCAGTTATTTTAAACACAGTACTTGATCCTTTATTTATTTACGTCTTTGGATGGGGAGTTCAAGGCGCTGCTTATGCAACGATATTATCACAGGGAATCGCATTTGCCGCTGGCGCTATTTATTCAGTGCGTAAAAGCTTGGTACCATTTTCAAAACCACATATTCCAGCGCGCCGAGAAGTACTCGATATATTGAAGTTGGGAATTCCTGCGGGTTTACAGATGAGCGTCATTTCGGCTGGTGTGATGGCAATTATGAGTGTAGTCGCATCATTCGGGCCAGCAGTTGTCGCGGGATACGGGGCGGCACAAAGATTGGATAGTTTAATTATGCTGCCGGCCCAAGCACTCGGAACTGCGGTCAATAGTATGGCGGGTCAAAATATCGGGGCAGGCAAATGGGACCGGGTTCACAAAATTACGTTGTACGGGTTTATATATAATTTGATAGTCATGTTTGCAATCGCAATTCTAATCATCCTATTTGCAGATTATGGGATTAAGCTGTTCATAACAGAACCGGAAGCTGCTGATTTTGGTATAAACTATTTAAAGGCAATTGCATTATTTTATCCTTTTCTAGGCATTAATTTTGTTTTAAATGGGGCTGTCCGTGCAGCGGGAGCCATGTTCCAAGTGCTTGTGCTAAACATCATTTCTTTTTGGATTCTTCGTTTTCCAATTACGTATATATTGTCAGGCATAATGGGTGAGAAAGGAATTGCACTCGGGATGGGCGTCAGTTTTGTTAGTAGTAGTATCGCGGCCTTTATGTATTACCGATATGGAAAATGGCAAGAAGCCGAAACTTTCGGGAAATGAATCAGTCGACTAGAGTGGAAAGTAATGGATATCGAAAGTGTAAAGACCGTTTATTGAACTTAATTAAAACATCGGCAATGAAATATATATATTGCCAAAACAGCAGGGCTATGTAAAATTAGTTCACGAAATGCCGTTTTTAATGAGGTTGATATGTGGAATAAAAAACATGTAACGGGCTATCGTCTTGTCGATAATTAGGAGGTCATACTCTTGCAAAGTACACGGAGATTAGGAATGATTTCTTTTATTAGTCTACTTATAGGACTGACTTTTCTAAGCCTTTTTATTTTTTCGGGTAGACTATTCATTACAATGCCACTTGGATTTATCCTTCTTGTATTCTCATTCGTTTTATCCTTGTTCAGCAGAAAAGACAAATTCGGGAGAGTATCACTTTACGCTTTCCCAATAACCTTAGTCATCTACTTATTGTTCTTCGTAGTCGTGTATTTATTTTGGCATACACCATAACGCACTCGTGAGGTGTTTACTGAATAGTGTTTGACGCACTCACGTAGTTGATCTAAAAGAAGGACGGTGTTCTCCGCCCGTAAGATACACGTCCGGCTGCAGCGACGGGTCGCAACCACTTAAGCCTTGCAAGAAAGGTCGTCATGAAGCACGAGCTTTCCGAATAAAAATAACGCAGTAGCAGTACACTCTTTTAATGACGGTTATAATAGACAACTAAATATTTCACTCACTTCATTCCTTTTGCTTCTTCTGCATCAATATCGCCTGCCGGGCAAGCGTATCTGCCGTCTTGTTTGTACTGTCCGCAATCCACTTTATAAAGAAAAAATCAAATGTTGCTGCGAGACTCAATGCCTCTTTCAAATGAGGTGCATACTGCTCATTCTTCACAAATTCCTTTTCCATCGATTGCACGACCACCGTCGAATCCGACCTTACAGACACCATACCGGTTGTCAGTTTAGACGCCTCCTCAAGACCTCTTACTAGCGCTTGAAACTCCGCGTGGTGATTGTTCGTTGGCTCAATCGGTTCACTAATCCGCACATCCTGACCTTCTCCTTTAATATACACACCAATTCCGCTCAACCCAGGATTACCTGCGCTAGCACCATCTATGTACACTTCTAACATGAAATTTTCCGCTCCAATCTGGCAATCAATTGTAAATAACTTAGAAACACTTGCAACATCCCGTCAGCCAACTTACAATAGAAGGAAGAAAGGTGGGAGTTCTTTTCTAATGGATAAAGTAGTTGTTATGAAAGAAATTAATCAATTGCTTGATATATATTGTGAAGGTTGTTACGTCAAAAAACAACTAACAAACGAACGAGGCAAAACAGGCGCTCACCAATTTTGTATTTCCGACTGTACTGTAGGAGACCAGCTGCAATTCCTTGGAAGAGAAATCAACAAGATCAGTACGGCCTCCAAATAAATAATGAAAAAAGCATCCCGCAACTGCGTGGATGCTTTGTTTATGTTAGAAACTCAGCTGTTTGCGCCGAGATGAGGTTACACTTCATCCTCAAGAGTCAATACGTTAGCCGCCTGTGGACCACGATTTCCTTCAATTACTTCAAAAGAAACTGTTTGACCTTCAGCCAGTGTCTTGAATCCATCGGTAGTAATTCCGGTAAAATGTACAAAAATGTCTTCCCCGTCATCCGCTTCGATAAATCCATATCCTTTGTCACTGCTGAACCACTTCACTTTACCTTGGTGCATAATAATTCCTCCTCGGCAATTAGAAATCCATCTCCACGCGTAACGTACAAGCCTATTATTGACAACTTGCCCAATACGGCTTCTTACACTATACATGAGTAGGATAAAAGTGTCAACGCTAGGAAGAATATTCTGATTACCATTCAGTAATAACAAGGAAAGTATTGGTTTTTATCTGACTATTCCCTATAATGAAGAAGTATTCCTTTTTATCGACATATAAGAATTAGGTAAGGAAGTGTTAGAGTGAAAATTATCATCACACTATTGCAAGTAGGATTTTTATACATACTATTTCTAGCAGGAGAGTTTTTACGGGCGAAACTATCCATTCCATTGCCAGGAAGCATTATCGGTTTGCTCGTATTATGGGGACTGTTATCGATCCAAATCATTCCACTTCGCTGGGTGGAAAAAGGCGCGTATGTATTCCTATCGACTTTGCCGCTTTATCTAATTCCGGCTACGGTTGGTGTGATGGATTATGGCCATGTTTTTGCCGGCAAAGGAAGTCTACTAATCTTGATCACAATCGGCAGTACATTGATCACAATGGTCGTCGCAAGTCTTGTCAGTCAATCTATTGCCAAGCGTCATGTGAAAGAGGAGGGGACGCTTTCATGAATACAGTAGTACTTGCCCTGACAATGATATTGTTAACAGTTATTCTTTATTTTGTGATGAACGCCGTCTACGTCAGGTTACGTTCCCCTTTTCTAGTCCCTATTCTGACAACGACTATCGTAGTTATAATCGTATTATTGTTATTCAATGCGTCATATGAAACGTATATGGTAGGAGGCAAGTGGATCGATGCATTGCTTGGCCCTGCCATTGTTTCACTTTGTATCCCGCTATATAAGCAGAGGGATCTCATCAAGAAAAATTTGTTGCCGATCTTCGGTGGAGTCGTTGTAGGAGGAATTGTCGGGATGTTGACAGGTGTCCTAGCAGCAAGATTCGTTGGGTTTTCAACTGAACTTTTAGCGAGTATTTTACCGAAATCCATTACGTCGCCAATCGCAATGCAAATAGCAGAAGAACTCGGTGGTATTCCTTCGTTAGCGACGGTATTGGTCATAATCGCCGGACTCGCTGGAATCCTTATGGGACCTTGGATCAATCGCTGGTTCAAAATTGATACAGCGATTGGTCAAGGCATTGGTCTCGGGGTCGGTGCGCATGCAATCGGAACTTCTAAAGCGCTAGAATACGGAGAACAAACGGCTTCCATGAGCTCGGTCGCCATGACATTATCAGCCATTATCGGCGCACTTGCGGGGCCTTTATTCGGTATATGGTTATTTCCATAGAAAAGCGGAATTCCTATTCAATTAGGAATCCCGCTTTTTTTAATGCTTCTTCTGCATCATGTAGTTGTTCTGCTCGTGGAGCGGAAATAGCGTGTAAATGAATGCCACTCTCGTCCAAATTCAATAGATAAGGAGCTTGTGCCTGTTGAATCTGTTCAATGAATATCTTCACTTCTTGCCGATTCGATACCATGATGGATGCACGCACATCGCCATACACAGGATGTTCTACACGGACATCTCTCACGGTTACGCCGTGGTCGACTAAAATATGCAACTCTTCTTCCGTTTGATTAGGTGTATGTTTGCAGACAATAATTTTTTCCACGTCTTTTACTTTTTTAGTTGACTGTGTATATAAGTATCCTTGATTTGTCGCCATGATAGGTTCATTTTTTGCCTTCAATAAATTAATATCACTGACGATTACTTGTCTGCTGACTTTTGTCAAATCACCTAGTACTGCACCCGTTACGGGATGATTTGCTTCTTTCAATGTCTGGAGAATTAAATCACGGCGCTGTTCTCCTGCCACTTTTGCTTTTTTACGCAAAACTCTCACCTGCTATCTATAAAATATCTATCGGGGTTTGTGCAGTATGTGCTAATACCGCCACTTCGAGCAACGCTTTTGCTAATTGGGTGACGTTTTCACTAGTCGATGTCTCGCCAAATGAAATCCGAACAAATCCTTTCGCCAAGTGGGCGGGTATATTCATCGCGCTCATCGTCATAGATGACTGTTGCTGACCGACTTGACAAGCACTGCCTGTCGACACCGCAAATCCTCTTCTATTTAATTCTAACATAATGAGCTGTCCTTCTGAGTGTTTGGCGCATAGTCCGATAATTTGCGGAAGTTGTTCAGATGGCCGGGGACTAGTATAGAAAGTGAACAAATCTTGATGTGTAGAAAGTATATTCATGAACAGAGAGCGTAATGCGAGATACTTTGCTTCATTCGTATTTGCCATTTCAGCTGCCGTCACGAATGCAGCAATTCCTGGTACGTTCACCGTTCCACCTCTGAATCCTTTCTCTTGTGTAGCCCCTGGAAATAATGGAACTGCGCGAATACGTGGATCTAGATAAACTGCCCCGACGCCTTTTGGACCGTGCACTTTATGGCTGGATACCGACAAGCTGTCTATATAAGGAGCGATGTCACGCACAGATAATTTACCGAATGATTGTACACAGTCACTATGCAAATAAATTCCTTTCGGTTTTACTAATTCCGATATGGATCGAATTGGTTGAATCGTACCAATTTCCGGATTGCAGTGCTGCACCGATACGACAGTCGTTTGTTCTGTAATGGCCTCTTCAAGTGCTTGTAAATCGATGATGCCTTTCGTAGTAAAAGGAATCAACGTAGTGTGGAAGCCTTGTCCTTCAAGGTACGCTGCAGCTGAATGGAGGGAAGGGTGTTCGGCAGCAGAAAGAATAATATGTTGTCCTTTGTTCTTTGCAGATTCAGCCAAAGATACTAGTGCGAGTGTGTTACTTTCCGTACCGCCTGAAGTGAAGTATACCCCTTCAGAACGCACGCCAAGAAGGACAGATAGTTGTTGTCTGCTATGGGCCAATACATTTTGTGCAGCCCCTCCAGTATCATGTAGACTCGTTGTGTTGCCAAAATGTTGTTGTGAGACCGACACATAAACTGAGGCGGCTTCTTCACGAAGAGGCGTCGTGGCAGCGTAATCAAAGTAATGCAAATGAATGACCTCCTGCAATAAATAATATATTCATCTTGTCATATAACTGTATATATGTAAAGATAGATGCAAAGACACTAGGTTGAAAGAAAGGTCGTAGGAACGCAGATGAATAGAATCAAATTGGTCTCAATGCTTGAACAGTTTTTCATAGAAGATGTAGGAGATGGTGATCTATCGGCTAATTCATTATTTCCTGCTCATGCGAAAGGTGAAATGCAAATTATTTCTAAATTTTCAGGAGTGTTTTGCGGGGAAGATGTCATCACGACAGGTTTTCACGTGATGAATCCATCTATAGAAGTCACGTGTCTCGTAGAAGATGGGGAAAGAATAACAGACAAACAAGTACTTGCTATTGCGAAAGGTCCTGTCAGAAGTCTATTGTCTGCAGAACGAGTAGTACTAAATTGTATCCAGCGCATGAGTGCGATTGCGACGAAAACTGCTGAGTTAACCGCACGCTTATCCGCAACAAAGACAAGAGTTTGTGATACACGCAAGACGGCCCCTGGACTTCGTATGCTAGATAAATATGCAGTTCGAGCGGGTGGCGGATTTAATCATCGTAACGGCTTATACGACGCAGTGATGCTAAAAGATAATCACTTGGCATATGCGGGTTCTATAACGAATGCCGTGCAACTCGTAAGATCACGATTAGGTCATACGGTAAAAATAGAAGTAGAAATCGAATCGCTAGCGCAACTGCAAGAAGCTGTTGAAGCAAACGTGGATATTATTATGTTCGATAACCGGACGCCGGAACAAATTATGGACTGGTTACCGCTCGAACCTCCGCATATCATAACCGAAGCTTCAGGCATGATTACAGAAGATACGATCGTTTCTTACGGCAAGACAGGAATTGATTACATATCGGTCGGCGCTCTAACGCATTCGGTAATTGCCGCTGATATTAGTGCGACTATACAACTCACTACGCAGGAGGACTGAAGAATATGTCGATGTTGGATCTTGTAAAAGAGCAAGCAAATGCAATGTTGCCCGAAAGGTACAAACACTATACGGTTAGTGAAATGGAGGATAAAATTCGGGCGATTAAACAAACACTAGGTGACAAATTATTTATTCCAGGCCATCACTACCAGAAGAATGAAGTGATTCAATTTGCGGATGCTACAGGAGATTCATTGCAATTAGCGCAAATCTGCGCAGCGAATGAACAAGCCGAACATATCGTGTTTTGTGGTGTGCACTTCATGGCAGAAACGGCAGATATCTTAACAACGGAAAAACAACAAGTCTATTTACCTGACATGCGTGCCGGTTGTTCGATGGCAGATATGGCAGATATCTACCAGACGGAACGAGCGTGGAAAGACTTGCAAGAACGTTTTGGAGATACAATTCTTCCATTGACTTACGTGAATTCGACGGCAGCAATTAAGGCATTCGTCGGACGCAATGGGGGCGCGACAGTCACTTCGTCAAACGCCAAAGAAATCGTTCAATGGGCGTTCACACAGAAGAAACGAATTTTATTCTTACCGGATCAGCATTTGGGGCGTAACACAGCGTATGGACTCGGTGTGCCTCTCGATCATATGGCGGTATGGAATCCTATTCACGATAGTCTTGAATACGATGGAGAAAGCGAAGAGTGTCAAGTGATTTTATGGAAAGGACATTGCTCCGTTCATGAAAATTTCACGGTGGAAAATATACGTCAGTTACGTGAAAATGATCCCGAGCGTCGAATTATCGTTCATCCCGAATGCTCACATGAAGTTGTGATGAAGTCTGATGATGACGGTTCAACAAAGTATATTATTGATCAAATTGAAGCAGCCGCACCTGGTACAAAATGGGCGATTGGCACAGAAATGAATTTAGTTAATCGTTTGATAGAAAATCACCCTGACTTAGATATCATTTCATTAAATCCTTTAATGTGTCCTTGTTTGACAATGAACCGTATCGATTTACCACATTTACTATGGAGTCTTGAAAGTATTATGGAAGGCACGGAGCAAAACATTATACAAGTGGATGCAGTTACTTCTGCAGATGCGATCGATGCGTTAGACCGGATGCTACAACGAAAGTGACGCAGCAGTGCTTGACAATTACTCTGAATATTGTATGATTGGGGAAATGATATGGAACGTTGAAGAAGGACCAGTAGATAAAATAGCATGTGTTAGAGAGCGGAAACCATCGGCTGGAAGTTTCCGTCGCAATGCCTTGTCGAACCTGCCTTTTGAGTCCTGTGTAAACACAGGCGCGCACCTTGGCGTTAAAAGGAAAGTGGGATTCGTGAAGATGAATCCAATGATGGTGGCACCGCGGAAGTTACGTCCTTTCGTCCTGATTGTATCGGGACGATTGGGCTTTTTTATTGTATAAAAGTAGATGTTATGTAGAAATGGCAGGAGAATTCATATGAAAAGACAACGAATCGTTGTGAAAATTGGTAGCAGCTCGTTAACGAATGATAATGGAGAAATCGATCAGGTAAAATTCAATGATCATGTCGATGCCTTGGCGATGTTAAAAAACGTTGGGCATGAAGTCATTGTCGTCTCGTCAGGAGCGGTGGCGGCAGGCTTTGCGCGTCTCGGCTATTCCTCCCGTCCACAGACGATTAAAGGTAAACAAGCCGCAGCGGCAGTAGGTCAGAGCTTGTTGATACAATCCTATATCGAAAGATTCAGCGCACATAAAGTCATACCGGCACAGATCTTATTGACGCGTCATGACTTTGCCGACCGTGATCGATACCGCAACGCTTTTGCGGCAATGTCCGAATTGCTTGACCGTGGTATCATGCCGATTATTAATGAAAACGATACGGTATCCATTGACGAGTTAACTTTTGGTGATAATGATATGCTATCCGCATTAGTCAGTGGCTTTCTGCACGCTGATCAGTTGATTATATTAACCGATGTCAACGGCATCTACACAAGTAATCCACGAACAGATCCAGACGCTGTACGATTGACGAAGTTGGATGAAATTTCAGATGAACTGCTTGGTGGCGCTGATGATATCGGTTCGAAAGTCGGTACTGGCGGTATGCGTTCGAAGTTACTAGCTGCAAGAACCGCTCACACGTTAGCCGTTCCGGTCTTCATCGGAACAGGACGCGGTCCATCAAAATTGCTAGATATTTTAAAAGGTTATGGAGACGGCACGTATATTTCCAGTCCTGCTGCCAATACGATCAATACGAACCGCCAATGGATTGCACTTCATTCCGAATCGACTGGACGTCTATACGTCGATAAAGGCGCTGAAGAAGCGATTGTACATAATGGACGCAGTTTATTACCAGCCGGCGTCTTTAAAGTCCAGGGTGAATTTGGGATTGGGGAAGTAGTGGAAGTGTTCGGTTTAGATGGATTGATCGGTAAAGGTGAAGTTACTTATTCGTCTGAGCAATTAAAACAAACGATTTCTAATAAGGATAAACTGGAAGAATTCAAACCCATGCTAGAAGTCATTCACCGTGACCGCTGGGTACAAGTATAATCAAAGGGGAGAATGGATTATGAGTGAGATTAGAGATAAAGGAAAGGCCGCAAAAGAAGCGAGTATTGTATTGAACGTGGCGACAACTGAAGAGAAAAACCACGCATTGCAATTGATTGCAGAGCAATTAATAGAAGAACAAGATCAATTGCTCATTGAAAATAAAAAAGATATTGAAGAAGGTCGTGAAAAAGGCATCGATTCGGCGGTTCTAGACCGTATTTTATTAACGCCCGAAAGAATCGAAGCCATGGCGGAAGGTGTTCGTCTACTCATTGATTTACACGATCCAATTGGAGAAACACTGGAAGAAATTCACAAGGAAAATGGATTACATATTGTCAAGAAGCGCGTGCCAATCGGTGTCATCGCTATGATTTATGAAGCACGTCCAAATGTTACGATTGACGCGGCGTCTTTAGCATTGAAAACAGGCAATGCGGTCGTGTTGCGCGGAAGTTCTTCTGCTAAATTTTCCAATTTGGCCCTATGGCGTGTCATTCAACGAGGGCTTGAAAAAAGTTCATTGCCAGTGGATTCTGTTCAATTAATAGAAGACACAAGTCGAGAAACAGCGAAAGAATTGTTCACACTTAATGACTATTTAGATGTCTTAATTCCACGTGGCGGTGCGAAGCTAATTCAGACTGTGATCCGTGAATCTACAGTACCCGTCATTGAAACGGGTGCAGGGAATTGCCATATATTTATCGATGAATCTGCTGACGAGAAGATGGCAATTGATATAGTTGTGAATGCCAAAACACAACGTCCATCAGTTTGTAATGCCATCGAAACAGTTTTGATTGATTCCAACTGGTTAGCGCAACATGGGAAGAATTTGATCAAAGCTTTACAAGAACAAGATGTTCAATTACAAGGTGACGATACGCTACAGGCATTTGATTCGAATATCGCAGCTGTTGAACAAAATGATTGGTCAAGTGAATACTTGGACTTGACATTACGCGTAAAGAGCGTGGAAAATGTACAGCAAGCACTAGAGCATATTGCTACATACAGTACGAAGCATTCGGAGAGCATTATTACACAGACGGACGCACATGCTGAGCAATTTTTGAATAGCGTAGATGCGGCGGCTGTTTACGTGAATGCCTCCACTCGCTTTACGGATGGTTTCGAATTCGGGTATGGTGCAGAAATTGGTATTAGTACACAAAAGCTTCACGCAAGAGGTCCGATGGGATTAGAAGCACTGACTTCTTCAAAATTTGTGATTCGAGGAACCGGACAAATCAGATAATATGCAGGAGGGTTTACTTATGTCAACTGAAAAACATATTTTACACTATGAAACTTCCGCACCAAAAGACAAGCCGGCAGCGGATGATCCACTCGCTTTCGGGACAATTTTTACTGATCACATGTTTGTGATGGATTATACAGATGGAACTGGATGGCATGATCCTCGTATTGAGCCGTACAAGCCGTTTCTTCTGGATCCAGCCGCTATCGTGTTACATTATGGACAAACTGTTTTCGAAGGATTAAAAGCTTATTTAAATGAAGACAAGGAAGTTGTTTTATTCCGACCAGAGGAAAACATGAAACGTTTAAATCGTTCAAATGATAGATTATGCATGCCGATGTTCGATGAAAAATTCGTATTAAGTGCGCTAAAAGAATTGATTTCTCTAGATAAAGACTGGATTCCGGATAGAGAGGGGACTTCCCTTTACGTTCGTCCATTCATTTTCGCGACACAGCCTTATTTAGGTGTCGCCCCTTCTAAAACGTACCGACTCATGATCATTTTGTCTCCGGTAGGTCCGTATTATAAAGAAGGAGTCAATCCTGTTAAAATTGCAGTTGAATCACAGTATGTCCGTGCCGCAGTAGGTGGTACAGGCTCTGCGAAAACAGCCGGTAACTATGCAGGCGCAATGAAAGCTCAAGAAGTGGCGGAAGCGGAAGGGTATTCGCAAGTTCTATGGCTGGATGCAAAAGAACATCGCTATATCGAAGAAGTGGGAGCGATGAATGTATTCTTCAAAATCAATGGAGAAATTATTACCCCAAGCCTCAATGGTAGTATTTTGGAAGGCATCACCCGTAAGTCGGTGATCGAATTATTAATAGATTGGGATATTCCAATTACTGAACGTAAAGTTTCCATCGATGAAATTATGGAAGCTAACCGGGCAGGTACATTGGAAGAAGCATTCGGCACAGGTACGGCCGCTGTTATTTCTCCAATAGGTGAACTATTCTATGATGGCGAGAAATGCGAGATCAATCATAATGAAATCGGTGAGCTGTCATTGAAGTTATATGAGACAATCACAGGCATCCAAACAGGTAAAGTGGAAGATCCATATAACTGGGTCGTGCCGGTAGACTAATTTCCCTCATAAATCAGGTGGAATGGTTCGTGACAACTGCGTTGCTGTGAAGTACACTGTTAATAGTTTTGATTGAAGGGGAGTTTCCTGATGAACAAAAGTTTGATCGTTCTATTCCTGGCAGTACTGCTATTTACAGTGACAGGATGCGGAAAAACGTCTTCTGCCCCGTCGAGTGCGGAAGATTTATTGAAGAAAGCGGAACAAGCGATGAATGAATTGGAATCTGTCCATGCCAATATCGCGTACGACGAAAGTAGCGTCACATCCGATCCTGCAAAACGTACAAGTAAAAATGTACAAGTTCAGGCGGATATTGAACAGAATCCACTGAAGGTTTCAGAGGAGGTCGTCTGGAAAATTCCAAAACAAGGCGCGAAAAATATTCAGCTATTACGCCAAGGTAACCAATTGGCTATGCAAGAGACATTCGAAGAAGAAAAGAGCGAATGGCAAAAGCTGACAGAAGAGCAACGCGCGGAATTACTTGACGTGTGGGTGCCGTTCGTCTCTCCTGTTATGGACTTGTCGCTGTTAGAACCTTTCGTGCATGATGCAGAAATAGAAAAGATTGATTACGGCTATGCCATACAGTTTTCTTTATCACCTGCTGATTATCGTCAATTGATGGAAGTGGTTTCAGTGAATAGCCCACAACCAGAAAAATTTGTTCATACGCATGGTGGATTTCCAGTAGTGGAGAAGCTAGATGTAGAGCTGACGGTAAATGAGAAGACGATGTTTGTGACGGGCATGAAGATGTCAGCAAATGTTACGAGTTATTTTGGACGGGATTATATCCGTTATAAACAGAAGCTCGATGCAAAGTATAGTTATTTTAATGATATCGATGCGATTTCCACACCGAAAGATGCGGAGATGTTCGAGTAATAGGAAAAAATCCACGCTGACCTACTACAGGTTGGCGTGGGTTTTTTTGGATATCTAGCTACATTTCTAACGTGGATTCTTTTTCCCTTTGAATGATTGAAGCCGTTGGTGAATGGCAGCCATTCTTGTTTCTTCACCTGCTTCTACAGGGGTGTAGAACTTAGAGTGTACTAGGCTGTCAGGCAAGTATTGTTGGTCTGTCCAACCGCCGAATGTGCCAACGGGTGTTGCGTGTGGGTAGACGTAGCCCCCATGACCGAGGGCAGCGGATCCGCTGTAGTGTGTGTCACGTAAATGCATCGGGATTTCGCCAGTTGGCTTTTCATGCAATGTTTTGGTGGCCGCATCGATCGCTTTATAAGCGGAGTTTGATTTGGAAGCCAGACACATCTCGATAATAGCCGTGGCAAGTGGAATACGTGCCTCTGGCATACCGAGACGCTGTGCGGCATCCGTGGCTGCGAGAACACGGCTTCCGACATCTGGCGCTGCCAGTCCAATATCTTCATAACTCATGACGAGCATGCGTCTTGTAACTGCAGTTAAATCCCCAATTTCGAGTAATTGGGCCAAATAATAAAGCGCCGCATCGACATCACTTCCGCGGACACTTTTTTGTAAAGCGGATAATAGATTAAAATGATGCGAGCCCTTTTTATCACCTAGTAAACTAATCCTAGTTAATAATTGAGTGAGCAATGCATCTTCAACAATAATCTTGCCGTCCTCTTCATCACTTGCAGCAAGTAATGATTCGAGGAACGTTAAAGCTTTTCGCGCATCCCCATTGACGCCTTCTGAAATTTTCTCCAGTTGCTCAGTAGTGATTTCGATCGTTTCCTTACCAAGTCCTTTTTTCTCGTCTTTCAACGTGCGCTCGAGTAATTCCAGTAAATCTTTTGGTTGCAATCGTTTCAATTGGACAATTTCCCCACAACGTGAACGAATAGCGGGATTGACGTCGTGGAATGGATTTTCCGTTGTCGCGCCGATCAAAACGATCGAACCGCTTTCTACGTGAGGAAGCAGCGTATCCTGTTGCAATTTATTGAAACGATGGATTTCATCTAAAAATAGCAACACTTTACCTGTCATCCGTGCTTCCTTTACTACATCTTCTACATCTTTCTTGCCTGCCACAGTAGCATTTAGCGCAATGAAAGGTAGTTTTGATGTACCCGCAATTGCGTATGCTAGAGACGTTTTTCCGATTCCTGGTTCACCATATAATAAAAGAGACGGGACATGCCCGTTCTTGATCATCCGATATAAGGGAGTATTATTGCCGATGACGTGCTCTTGTCCGATCACTTCATCAATCGTCTCGGGCCGCATGCGAAAGGCCAAAGGTTCATTATGCATGTACATCCTCCTAGCGTACGTTTGTTCCTTCATTATACCGTAAAACATTAGTGAAGTCATTTGCAAGAACCAGTGATACAATTATGCTATACTGATTTCAGCAATTTTAGTAAAGGACGATGCCCAATGAAAATATCCACTAAAGGACGATACGGACTGACAGTAATAGTAGAATTAGGACGAAAATATGGAGAGGGTCCTGTACCTTTGCGTAAAATCGCAGAAGAGCAAAACCTCTCTGAAGCATATCTGGAACAACTCATCCCACCTCTACGCAACAGCGGAATGGTGAAGAGTGTTCGCGGGGCCTACGGTGGCTATAAACTCGCAAAAGATCCTTCTGAAATTATGGCAGGAGACGTAATCCGTTTGCTTGAAGGGCCGATCCAATTAGTCGAAGGACTTGATGACGATGATATCCCGCAACGCGAACTATGGAAACGAATCGGAGACGCCATCCGAGGGGTATTAGATCATACGACGATCAAAGATTTAATTGAATTTGAAGATACGTCCACTGCTGATGAATACATGTTCTATATTTAAAGGAGTTTAGTGATGAAACCAGCTATATATTTAGATTATGCCGCTACGACACCGATGAATCCAGCTGTACTGGAGCGATTCACCACTGCGCTGCAAGATACATATGGTAATCCTTCAAGTACGCATCAATTTGGTCGCCACGCAAAAAAAGTGCTGGAAGATGCCCGCAAAACGCTAGCATCCTCAATCAATGCGTCACCCAATGAAATCATTGTTACTTCTGGAGGGACAGAAGCGGATAATTTGGCGATTTTTGGGTACGTACAGTCGTTGAAAACAGAAGGAAAACACATTATTACAACGAAAATCGAACATCATGCGGTGTTAAACCCGTGTAAACAACTGGAGTCACAAGGCTATAAAGTGACATATCTTTCCCCTAACAAGCATGGGGTCATTACAGCAGAACAAGTTCAAGCTGCGTTAACGGATGAAACTATTTTAGTATCCATCATGTACGGCAATAATGAAGTAGGAACCATCCAACCGATTGCAGAAATCGGTCGGTTGCTCTCTACACATCCGTGCGCCTTCCACACAGACGCTGTGCAAGCTTACGGTAGTTGTTCACTTGACGTTGAAGAACTGCAAGTCGATTTACTGTCAGTTTCGGCGCATAAACTGAATGGTCCTAAAGGAATTGGCTTCCTTTATCAGCGAAATGGCAAGTTACTGTCGAGCCAAGTACTCGGAGGTTCACAAGAGAAACAGCGACGTGCAGGTACTGAAAATGTGCCAGCAATAGTTGCGTTTGCAGAAGCGGTCTCTATTGCCGAGCAATCCAAACAAGAAAAGAAAACAGCCTATTCTACGTATAAACAAAAAATGGTGGAAGTCTTTGAAAAACATCAAATCGATTTCCTGCCTACCATTCCCGATACAGTAGCATCTTTACCGCATATTTATCATGTATCGTTTCCCGGCACCGATGTGGAGACATTTTTGATGAGTTTAGATTTAGAAGGGGTAGCCGTATCTAGTGGTTCTGCTTGTACGGCAGGATCATTTGAACCGTCACATGTCGTAACGGCCATGTTTGGTACAGAATCAGATAAAGCTAGAAACTCGATCCGTATCAGTTTCGGCTATGACTTGGATGAATCTATTATAGAAGAAGCAGCTAATCGAATTGCGAATGTAGTCAAACGACTAGTGAAATGAATTAAGTAAAGGATGAACAATATGACAACAAAAAAAGCACCTGCTGATACACGTGTAGTCATTGGAATGTCAGGCGGAGTGGACTCTTCGGTTGCGGCATTACTCTTAAAACAGCAAGGCTATGAAGTGATTGGAATCTTTATGAAAAACTGGGATGACACGGACGAATCCGGACATTGTACTGCGACAGAAGATTTTGAAGACGTACGCAGCGTATGTGATCAGATCGGCATCCCTTATTACTCAGTTAATTTTGAAAAACAATATTGGGATAAAGTATTCACGTATTTCTTGGATGAATACAAAAAAGGTCGCACACCGAATCCAGATGTAATGTGTAATAAAGAAATCAAATTCAAAGCATTTCTCGAGCACGCCAAAAGTCTAGGTGCCGATTATTTGGCGACCGGACATTATGCGCAAGTCGTAGAGCGTGAAAATGGTGTAGCGATGCTCCGTGGTGTAGACAATAATAAAGATCAAACGTATTTCTTGAATCAATTGACACAAGAACAACTTCAGCAAGTGATGTTCCCTCTAGGTCATATGGAGAAAAGCGAAGTTCGAGAAGTCGCGGAACAAGCGGGACTGGCAACAGCGAAGAAAAAAGATTCAACAGGGATCTGTTTCATCGGTGAGCGCAATTTCAAAGAATTCCTTGGGGAGTACTTACCTGCGCGTCCAGGCGAGATGCAGACGATGGCCGGAGTGAAGATGGGCAAGCATGACGGACTCATGTACCACACAATTGGGCAACGTCATGGTCTAGGGATTGGTGGAGCAGGAGAACCTTGGTTTGCGGTCGGTAAAGACTTAGAGCGCAATGTGTTACTAGTTGAACAAGGCTTCTATCATGACACACTGTTCTCAACGAGTTTACAAGCAACGGATATGAATATTTGTTCACCGAAAGAATTACCGGAGACGTTTACGTGTACAGCTAAATTCCGTTATCGTCAGCCCGATACTAAAGTAACTGTGCAGTTATCTGGTGACGAAGCAATTGTGACGTTTGATGAACCTGTTCGTGCAGTTACGCCAGGACAAGCTGTCGTGCTGTATGACGGTGATGAGTGCCTAGGTGGCGGAACAATCAATGAAGTATTTAAAGACGGCAAGAAACTGACATACGTAGGATAAGGAGGCAACAGCATGTCGATTCATCAAGATGCGATTAAAGAAATGCAAGAAGGCAATTATGAAAAAGCAATTGAGCTTTTCATGAAAGCAGTAGAAGAAAACCCGGAAGAGCCTACAGGGTATATTAATATTGGAAATATTTTTGCGTCACTTGGAGATGCGGAGCAGGCGGAACCATTTTTCCAAAAAGCGTTGACGCTTGACGAAAATGCAGGAACCGCTTTTTACGGACTGGCAAATCTGTATTACAATCAAGAACGCTTTGAAGAAGCAGCGAAGTTATATGAAAAAGCGATCCATACAGGATTGGACTCTGCCGATGCATATTTCATGCTCGGTAAAAGTATGGAACAAGCAGGTAATGACCGTTTAGCATTGCCATATTTGCAGCGTGCCGTTGAAATAAATTCTGACGATCAAGAAATTGCATTGTCCTATGGAATTTTACTAGCGAAGCTCGAGCTATTTAAAGAGGCGAAGCCTGTATTTGAATCGATCTTGGCGGTAGCTCCGGATCATGCGGATAGCCATTATAATTTGGGGGTTTTATATGCAGTATCAACGGAAGACAAAGCAAGTGCACTGTCACACTTAGAACAAGCATTCACTGCAGAACCTGACCATACACAGGCACGTTATTTATTCGATATGATCAAGCTTGGTGAACAAGGCGAGTAATACATCAGCTAAAAAAGGAGGGAGCCCTAGCGATGAGTGAAACAGCACCATATATAATCGGCAGACCGGTCGTGACGATTTTTCATAATACGACGAATCTATTTTCCATAGTCAAGCTAAAAGTCACTTCCACCAATACCGATTACCGCGACAGTGAAATAGTGATCAAAGGGTCATTCCCTCCTTTAGTTGCGGAAGAAGATTACAAATTTACGGGTCGACTAGTCAACCATCCGGTACATGGACAGCAGTTCGATGTGCAGACGTTCTCGAAAGAGTTACCTGCGACAGAAGCGGGTCTGATTCATTACTTATCCGGTGATTTGTTTCCTGGAATAGGGAAGAAAACAGCAACTGACATTGTCAAGACACTCGGCAATAACGTCATCCAGAAAGTTCTCGAAGACCGCAGCGTACTGGACCAAATTCCGCGTTTGAGTGACGAACGAAAAGATACGCTTGTTTCGGTCTTGCAGGAGAATCTAGGTCTTGAGCGTACAATGGTGCAACTGAATGAATGGGGCTTTGGTCCGCAAGTGGCTATGCGAATATATCAAGCCTATCAAGATGACGCCATCACGATTCTGACGGAAAATCCATACCGTTTAATCAAGGAAATCGAAGGAATCGGCTTTCAACGTGCAGATGATCTGGCAAAGCAACTCGGGCTCGTAGGAGATCATCCCGCGCGTATAAAGGCAGCTGTTTATTACAGCGTACATAATGAAGTACAGTCAGCAGGGCATGTCTACGTGGAGTCAGAGGTAATCTTGCCGCAAGCAAAACAGTTACTTGAATCAAGTCAGGCACATATCATCTCGTACGAATCGATCACACAAGCAGTGATTGAACTCGTCGAAGAAGGCACACTGTCTGCCGAAATGCAGCGTCTCTACTTGCCCTCTCTTTATTTCTCGGAAATCGGTATTGCCGCTAAAGTGAATAAAATTCTCGAAAATGAAGTCGCTGAACAATTTCCTGCTTCTGAAATTAGAAAAGCTATCGGTGAAATTGAGGAGCGTTTGGAAGTGCAATATGCTGAAACGCAAGTAGAGGCCATCGAACGTGCTCTTCATTCTTCATTGCTTGTGCTAACAGGTGGACCAGGAACAGGGAAAACAACTGTGATTAGAGGCTTAGTTGAGGCGTATGCAGAACTGCATGGCATTTCACTAGACCTTGAAGAATATGCACGCAAAAAAGAACCCTTCCCGATTATTTTGGCAGCACCTACCGGGCGCGCAGCGAAGCGGATGTCCGAATCGACTGGACTACCCGCCATGACGATTCATCGTCTACTCGGATTTACAGGTCAGGAAACCGAAGAAGAGACGGAACGCGAAGTGGATGGCAATCTCATTATCATTGATGAAACATCCATGGTAGATACTTGGCTCATGCATCAGCTGTTAAAAGCTGTCCGCAACGACGCACAGTTATTATTCGTTGGAGACCAAGATCAACTACCTTCCGTTGGACCCGGACAAGTGTTGCATGACTTCATGCAGTCGGGAAAAATCCCAGTTGTTGAACTGACCGATATTTTCCGACAAAGTGAAGGCTCCACAATCATTGAAATGGCACATATGATCAAGCAAAAAGAATGGACGATGGATGTCACGAGGAAGACGTCTGATCGCTCATTTATTAAAGCATCGAGTGATCAAATTTTGCCTGTGGTTAAACAAATTGTTCAAAATGCAACGTCAAAAGGACATTCAATTAAAGACATCCAAGTGCTGGCACCGATGTATAAAGGTCCAGCAGGCATAGATGGCTTGAATAAAATGATTCAAGAAGTGACGAATCCGCCTGCTGAGGGAAGAAAAGAAATGGTCTTCGGTGAAACGATATATCGCATTGGAGATAAAGTGCTACAACTCGTCAATCAACCGGAAAGCAATGTCTTTAACGGGGATATGGGAGAAGTCGTCGCGATCATGTTAGCGAAAGAAACTACAGACAAAAAAGCGATCATGGTGGTTTCATACGACGGCAATGAAGTGCAGTATGAGCGAAGCGATTTGAATCAGCTGACACTTGCGTATTGTTGTTCTATCCATAAATCCCAAGGTAGTGAATTTCCGATTGTCGTCATGCCGATCGTCAGAAGTCAGCGGAAAATGTTGCGTCGTAATCTACTGTACACAGGGATTACACGAGCGAAGAACTTCTTAATACTGTGCGGTGAAGCGGAAGAATTTAAAGCGGGGATTGCACGCACTGACGAAACAGAGCGACAGACGACGCTACAAGAACGCATAACGGGAGAAGCACAAGAAGTTCAGACAACACAACTTGAGGAAACGATTACGCGCAATACAGCACCTGCAAAAGTGACGGTTGAACCACGAGATACGTCTCCGGCAAAGTTAACGATGGACAATTTTACTGGAATTGATCCGCTCGTTGGCATGAACAACGTGTCACCATTCGACTTTCTTGAATTGACTGATTGACAAAGCGAAAGAACTTTCCTATAATTCGTTTAGAAATAATGAAAAACGTTGAAGGAACAAGTACCTGTTTATTCTGTGTCATAGAAAAGAGCTTCTTGGCTGAAAAAGCTCTCTCAGATCTACAGCGAACGCTATTCCGAAGTTGCAGGCTAATCCCTGCCGTCTTGCCGCGTTAAGGCAACTCGAGATACCGCGTCATGCGGTAATTAGGGTGGTACCGCGATCAATAAAACCTTCGCCCCTTTATACAAGGGGTGGAGTTTTTTTAATTTTAGGAGGAGCAAAACGATGAGAAAACTTACGGCATCTGAAATTCGCCAAATGTTTTTAGACTATTTTAAAGAGTACGGGCATACTGTAGAACCATCAGCTGCATTAGTACCAGTTGATGACGCATCACTACTATGGATCAACAGTGGAGTCGCTACACTGAAGAAATATTTTGATGGACGAGTGATTCCTGAAAACCCGCGGATTGCGAATGCACAAAAATCGATCCGCACAAACGATATTGAAAATGTCGGCTATACAGCGCGTCACCATACGTTCTTTGAAATGCTCGGCAACTTTTCTATTGGTGATTATTTCAAAGAAGAAGCCATTATTCGTGCGTGGGATTTCCTGACAAATGAACAATGGATTGGTTTTGATCCAGAACGCTTGTCCATTACGATCCATCCGGAAGATGAAGAGGCGTACGCAATCTGGAAAGATCAGATCGGTATTCCGGAAGAGCGTATCATTCGTCTTGAAGGAAACTTCTGGGATATCGGTGAAGGTCCAAGTGGTCCGAACTCCGAAATCTTCTACGATCGTGGACCAACTTACGGTGACAATTTCTCAGATCCTGAATTATATCCAGGTGGAGAAAACGAACGCTATTTGGAAATTTGGAACTTAGTATTCTCTGAGTTCAATCATAATCCTGATCACACGTACACACCGCTACCGAAGAAAAACATCGATACAGGAATGGGTCTTGAGCGCATGGCATCCGTTATCCAGGATGTGCCTACGAACTTCGATACAGACTTGTTCTTACCGATCATTGAAGCAGTTGAAAACGTGTCAGGCAGAAAATACGGTGAAACTACGCAAGCAGACACGGCGTTTAAAGTAATTTCGGATCACATCCGCACGGTAGCATTCGCTATTGGAGACGGGGCACTTCCTTCCAATGAAGGCCGGGGCTATGTTCTACGCCGTCTATTAAGAAGAGCAGTTCGTTTCGCGAAGCAATTAGGCATTGATAAGCCGTTTATGTACATGCTGGTGCCAATTGTTGGAGATATCATGAAAGACTTCTACCCTGAAGTTCATGACAAACAGGCATTCATTATGAAAGTTGTGAAAAACGAGGAAGATCGTTTCCACGAAACATTGCATGACGGTATGGCGATTCTAACGACAATCATTGAAAAGGCAAAAGCTTCAGACTTGCCAATCGTTTCAGGCAGTGACGCGTTCAAGCTTTATGATACATACGGCTTCCCGTTTGAACTGACAGAGGAATTTGCTCTTGAAGAAAACGTGGCAGTCGATCGTATCGGGTTTGACGAAGAAATGGCTGCGCAACGAAACCGTGCACGTGCTGCGCGTGCCACATCCGACTCCATGCATGTGCAATCGGGTGTTCTTGGTGAAATTCATGAAGCAAGTGAATTCATTGGGTATGGTCAACTAGAAACAACTGCAATCGTCAATGTCCTTGTTCAAGACGGTGAACGTATCGCGCATGCATCTGAAGGAGAAACGGTACAACTTATGTTGGATCAGACTCCGTTCTATGCAGAAAGTGGCGGTCAAGTAGCGGATAAAGGAACGATCTTCAATGAATCGTTCACAGCGGAAGTTCGCGACGTCAAAAAAGCGCCTAATGGACAGAACTTGCATACGGTCTTCATCAGTTCAGGTGAATTGAATGAAGGCGTATCAGTTAACGTAAAAGTGGACGAGTTCTCACGCAATTTGACAGTAAAAAATCAC
Source organism: Sporosarcina ureae DSM 2281 (assembly GCF_000425545.1). GTDB lineage: Bacteria > Bacillota > Bacilli > Bacillales_A > Planococcaceae > Sporosarcina > Sporosarcina ureae. The sequence goes on from NZ_AUDQ01000014.1 coordinate 27,799, forward strand.
ACAGCTACACACTTGTTGCACAAAGCGTTGAAAGATGTTCTTGGTGAACATGTCAATCAAGCAGGTTCATATGTTGGACCGGATCGTCTTCGCTTTGACTTCTCTCATTTTGGACAAGTTACAAAAGAAGAGCTCGAGCGTATCGAATTCCAGGTCAATGAACAAATTTGGGCAGGCACTCCTGTCAATACGATCATTTCACCCATTGCAGAAGCAAAAGAAATGGGTGCGATGGCATTGTTCGGTGAAAAATACGGCGATATTGTTCGCGTGGTCAAAGTCGGTGACTACTCTGTAGAGCTTTGTGGAGGTTGTCACGTACGCAACACGTCTGACATCAACGTATTCAAAATCGTTTCAGAAGGCGGCATTGGAGCGGGCACACGACGTATTGAGGCCTTCACGGGTGGACAAGCATTCCGTTCATTTAAAGAAGATCAAGCGATCATCGATGAAATAGCAGCAACTGCAAAAGCGACTCCAAAAACAGTCGTGACGAAAGTCGAATCGATTCTCGCTGACTTTAAAGAACTTCAACGCGAAAATGAATCACTGCAAGCGAAGATGGGCAACAGCCAATTGGCAAGTGTCATGGAAACGGCTCAGCAGATCGAAGACGTTACAGTTATTTCTGCAACTGTAGAAGTGAAAGACAATAACGGTTTACGTCAATTGATTGATGAAATGAAACAAAAAACTTCCAAAGGCGTCATTGTACTTGGTACAGTAACGGATGGGAAAGTAATGCTGGCGGCTGGTGTTACCGATGACTTAAAAGGTGGCAACTACCACGCAGGTAAAATCGTCAACCATGTTGCGTCACTTTGTGGCGGAAAAGGCGGTGGACGCCCTGACATGGCGATGGCAGGAGCGAAAGATGCGTCAAAACTTGATGATGCGCTTCAATCCGTGTATGATTATGTAAAATCTGTTTAACCATTATGTAGAGCGATGAATCATAAAATATAGATACATGTAACTAGTTAGTTTTCATTTGGATGCCTAAAGTATATGCCCAGATGTAAGAGTCAGACTAGAAGCGAATATGAACGGCGGTTGATCCACCAATCTATGTACTATGTATATCATGACGGTAGATCGTTATAGACATAAATGGAAATCGGAAAGCGGGGTGTCGAGTATGAATTCGTCCGATGAAACGATGAAGTTTAACTTTCCTGAAGAGTCAATGGAGGAAGAAGTCAAAACAGTCATGCTCCACGTTTACAAATCATTAGAAGAAAAAGGTTACAATCCAATTAACCAGATGGTCGGCTATTTATTATCTGGAGATCCAGCCTACATTCCACGACACGAAGACGCACGCAGTCTGATCCGGAAATTGGAGCGAGACGAAATTCTAGAAGAATTAGTTAAGTTCTATATCCGAGAAAACAGAGGGAAGACAGAATGAGAATTATGGGATTGGATGTTGGCACGAAAACCGTAGGCATCGCGATCAGCGATAGTCTCGGTTGGACAGCCCAAGGAATTGAAACGATCAAAATTGATGAAGCGGTAGGTTCTTTCGGGATGAAACGAGTTAAACAGCTGACAGAAGAATACGACGTGACGGAGTTTGTCGTCGGGTACCCTAAGAATATGAATAATACGATTGGTCCCCGTGGAGAAGCATCCGAACAGTACGCAGAGAAATTACGCGAAAAGTTCGGTTTGCCTGTCGTATTATGGGATGAGCGATTAACTACTATGGCTGCTGAACGCGTTTTGATTGAAGCGGATGTCAGCCGTAAAAAACGCAAATCCGTCATAGATAAAATGGCAGCTGTTATGATTTTACAAGGCTATTTGGATTCACAAAAAAACTAGAGGTGATTAAACAATGGAACACGGACAAGAAACAATGACAATCGTAGATGAGAACGGCGAAGAGCACGTATGTGAGGTAATTTTAACATTTGATTCAAAAGAATATGAAAGATCATATGTACTTTACCATATTTTAGATGGCGAAGAGAGAGACGATGACGAGGAAGTTGAAATCCATGCATCTGCATTCATTCCGACTGAAGAAGGACAAGATGGCGGATCACTTCTTGAAATCGAATCTGATGAAGAATGGGATATGATCGAAGAAGTATTGAACACATTCCTTGAAGAAGAAGAGTAAGCGATAATATCATGTGACGGGCGGAATGGTGCTGACCGTTCCGTCTTTTTTAATGGAGTTATCTATAGCGGAAGAAGAGGTGAGGCTTGTGGCAAAAGAGCCCCAGAGAAAAAAAGATGTCATGTTTGAACGTATGTTAGAACAGAAGGAAGAAGTGAGAACCGTTAGAAAAATAGTGTTTTGGATTGTGGCGGTCGTGTTGGTTGTAGGGATAGTAGGAGGTTTTTCGGTCTATACATACATAAAAAGTGCGTTAGAGCCTGTTGATCCGGACTCGGAAAAAATTATAGAAGTAGAAATTCCGATCGGTTCAGGTTTGGATATGATTTCGGAAAAACTGCAAGAGTCGGGTATTATCAAAAATGCGCGGATTTTCAAATACTATGCAAAAGTAAACAATGAAGCAGATTTTCAGGCTGGAACGTATGGATTAACGCAGTCTATGACACCAGATGAATTGATTAAGAGCCTGAAAACAGGTGTAGTCTATCGCACACCGGCATTTACACTTACGATTCCGGAAGGGTTAACGATAGATCAGATTGCAGAAAGAACAAGTGAAAAGACGACGATTACGAAAGAACAGTTTATGGAATACGTGACGAATGAACAAGTCATTCAAGAATATATAGCCAAGTACCCAGAAGTCATAACAAAAGAAATTCTTAATGAGAATATACGTTATGCACTAGAAGGTTATTTATTCCCTGCTACTTATCCATTCTTTGAAGAAAAACCTACAGTTAAAGAAGTGGTCGATACGATGGTGGATGCCACTGTGCAAAACGTCATACCGTATAAAGCGTATTGGGCAGAGAAAGACAAAAATCGTTCAGTTCATAAAATGCTGACATTTGCTTCCTTGTTAGAAAAAGAAGCAACTGGCCAATCGGATCGCGAAACGATTGCGAGCGTCTTCAATAACCGTATTGAACAAGATATGCCATTACAGACAGATCCAACCGTTTTATATGCACTAGGGGAACATAAAGCCCGCGTCATGAATGAGGATTTGAAAGTGGAAAATGTCTATAATACGTACAAGAATAAAGGATTACCGCCAGGTCCCATTGCGAATGCTGGAACTGCTTCTCTCCAGGCAACAGTAGAACCATCCAATACTGGATACTTGTTCTTCCTGGCAGATAAAGATGGCGTTAATCACTTTGCTAAAACATATGAAGAACATTTGAAAAACAAAGCAAAGTATATCGACAGTCAACATAAATAATACGTCGTAAAGGGGAAGTAAATATGACGGACTACAATACGTACATTAGCCGCTTTGTAGAAGAAAAAGAGCCACTCATCGTGGAGATGGAGCACTACGCTGCAGAGCATCGTGTGCCCATCATGGACGATACAGGCTTGTATACGTTGATCGGGCTGCTGCAAATTCAGCAGCCGAAACGTATTCTTGAAATAGGAAGCGCAATTGGCTATTCAGCTATTCGATTAGCGAGAGCTTTTCCTAAAGCCGTCATTTATACAGTCGAGCGTGACGCAGAACGGTTTGAAAAAGCAGTCGAATATATTGAGCGCAGTGGACTGCAAGAGCGTATTAGTATCATTCATGATGACGCACTCGAGTTAGACGAAACCAAGTTACCACAAGAACCATTTGATACACTGTTCATCGATGCAGCCAAAGGGCAATATCGAAAGTTTTTCGACAAATATAGCCCGCTTGTCGGTTCTTCAGGTGTAATCTATTGTGATAATATGTTTATGCATGGTATGGTGCTGTTGGAAGATGCAGACATACCAAAACGCAACCGGACAATGATCCGAAACTTGCAACAATTCACGAGCTGGGCGATGCAGAATGATCACTATGAAACGTCCCTTGTACCAATAGGTGACGGCATTTTAATAGCTGTGAAAAAGTACTAAACAGTAGGCTACAAAGGGGAATCGCTGTGAAGAAAAAACCTGTCGTAATAGGTATTACTGGTGGTTCAGGCTCCGGTAAGACAAGTGTCACAAAAAAGATACACGAGGTATTCCAAGGTCATTCGGTCGTAGTCATTGAACAAGACGATTACTATAAAGACCAATCACATTTAGTGTTTGAAGAAAGATTAAAAACGAATTATGATCATCCATTAGCATTCGATACCGACCTACTGATTCAACATATCCGGCAGCTGATCAACAGACAGTCAATCGAAAAGCCAACATACGATTACACATTGCATACACGTTCAGCTGAAAAAGTAACTGTAGATTCACAAGATGTCATCATTCTTGAAGGAATTCTCGTGTTGGAAGATGAACGATTGCGAGATCTTATGGATATCAAGCTGTTTGTTGATACGGATTCTGATATTCGTATAATTCGTCGAATTTTACGAGATATTCATGATCGTGGACGTACAGTAGATTCTGTTGTCGAGCAATACGTAACGGTTGTGCGCCCGATGCATAACCAATTTATTGAACCGACAAAAAAGTATGCTGATATAATCATTCCAGAAGGCGGCGAGAATGCGGTCGCCATCGATTTGATGGTCACGAAGATAAAAACAATTCTTGCTTCTGTCGACGAAGTATAATATGATGATGACATAATTTTAAATTAATTTAGCATTCGCCGGTCTTTCTATAGAAAAACTAGGATGCACGCAAGATAAGCAAGGGCTTTTTTTCGTTCAGATTACAATAATGAACGGAAAAGAGTATAGTCAAAACTAAAATAGTTCTGCTATGTCACATAATTGAAGTTAGTGTGACATAGTATTTTTTATGAACAGACATTTGAGGAGTGTTATTACATGGTTTCAGAAAAGAAATTTCCAATGACGGCTGCAGGTAAAGCGAAGTTAGAAGAAGAGCTAGAGCAATTGAAAACGGTTAAACGTGTGGAAGTAGTAGAACGCATTAAAATCGCACGTAGCTACGGTGACTTATCGGAAAACTCCGAGTACGATTCAGCGAAAGAGGATCAGGCATTTGTTGAAGGAAAGATTTCTTCTATTGAAGGAATGATTCGTAATGCGGTCATTATTACTGAAGATGAATTGAATACGGATGAAGTGCAATTAGGCAAGACAGTTACTTTTAAAGAAATTCCTGATGGTGAAGAAGAGACGTATACGATTGTTGGTTCCGCTGAAGCCAATCCTATGGAAGGTATGATCTCGAACGACTCGCCAATTGCGAAAGCATTAATTGGTCGGAAAAAAGATGATAAAGTAAAGATCCAGACTCCCGGCGGTGAAATGTCAGTAGAAATACTCGAGATAAAGTGACACACGTACCGTCTTCTCACTAGCAGAAGACGGTATTGTCGTTTTTAATTCTTTCCACCGTTGTATACGCATTTCATTTCATAGTAAAGGAGATGTCTGAAATGGCAGATCAAAATCCGAAGTATTCGAGAACGTCTAGAAAAAAAGGCAGTAAAGCGAGCAAAGTAAATAGAGCATTGAATATATCAATTGGTGTAGTGGTATTTCTCATTGCGGTTGTTGCAATAATCTTTCTCACAGGTGATGACGATCAGAATGAAGTGGCAATTGACAAGCCGGAGCAATCCACGCAGTCCGATGCAGCTCCAATTGAACCTATCGTTTTAGACGATGAAGACGAGGCGGACAAGCCTGAAGCTGAAGATGCAGAGTCGGAAGAAGTGGATGAACCAGAAGTTCAGGCTCCTGAAGAAAATAACGAAGTGGTAAATGAAGTGGTTGAAGAACCGGAAGCGCCAGTGGTAGAAGCGCCAAAAAATGAACAACCTAAACCGGACAAGCCGAAGAAAGAAGCTTCACCGGATTCCGGCAAGAAAGTTGTGGTAAATCCTGACTGGAAACCTATTGGAACAAAGCAAACTGGAGAGCACGTCTCGAAGTACGATGGTCAGTCCGATGATTGGTATGAGAAAAAGAAAGCTATTTCCTATGCAACCGGCATGTCTGAAGATCAATTGTACTTTGAACGTATTCAAAATGGCGGCAGTCCTCAAAAGTCAGAAGGTATTGTGAGAAGTAAAGACAATTCCAAAAAATTCAAAGTATACCTTGAGTGGGTGGACGGCCAAGGCTGGAAACCTGTGAAAATGGATGTATTGAAGTAAGTGAATCAACCTACCGATGTGCTGCCTATCGTGCAGCACATTCTAGTAAGTGAAAAAGAGGAGAGGGCATAAATGAAAATAGCAATCGTGGGTGCAATGGAGGAAGAAGTTGAAATATTACGCAGAGAGATTGGAATTGGAAAAATCACAACCATTGGTAACTGTGAGTTTATCGAAGGAAAAGTAGGCAAGCATCAAGTGATCGTGACGAAGAGTGGCATCGGGAAAGTAAATGCTGCCATGGCCACAACGGTTCTGTTGCAAAACTACAAACCTGACGTAGTCTTGAATACAGGTTCTGCTGGCGGAACTCATGCTGAACTCGAGGTTGGAACGATTGTAATATCTGACTATGTCCTGCATCATGATGTCGATGTCACTGCATTCGGCTACGAGCTAGGCCAAGTGCCACAACTTCCTGCGAGCTTTCCTTCAGATTCTGAACTGATCGATTTTGCTAGAGAAGCTGTAATTGAGTTAGATACATATCAACATGCTGTAGGAACTATCGCTTCAGCTGATACTTTCATGGCTGACCCTGAAAAAGTCTTACAAGTTAAAGATCGTTTCCCACGCGTAATCGCTGTAGAAATGGAAGCGGCTGCTGTTGCGCAAGTCTGTTACCAGTTCAATACGCGATGTGTTGTCATTCGTGCGCTATCTGATATTGCTGGGAAAGAATCGACCGTCAGCTTTGATGAATTTTTACCTCTGGCTGCCAAACACTCGTCACAGATTGTTTTGCGCGTCATCTCGAAACTTTGATCGTTCTATGATAAAATGTCTAAGTAGACAGACTAGCAGTTCGTTTGGTTGAGAGGAGGGACATGTAGTGGAATTCTTAATGGGTGGAGTATTTATCGTCACGGCACTATTGGCAGCAATTATTTTACGCGAGGTTAAAGCTGACTGAGAAAAGAAACAAAGCGTTTCCGATATGCGGGGGCTGTGGCCCTCTGACGCATAATCGGAAACGCTTTTTGCATTATTGATATTCATGCTTAAATGATTGGTACAATTTGACGATCGCTCGTTTCTCGATACGTGAAACATAGCTCCTAGAAATATTTAGTTGCTCGGCAATTTCTTTTTGTGTCATTGGCTGGTCATCTAGCAAGCCGTAGCGTCTTTGAATGATTTCCAACTCGCGTGAATCGAGCTTATCCAAATGACGGTAGAGCCGCTCTTTTTGTTCATTTTGTTCTACGGTTGTTTGTGGAGGTATGTCGTTTGTTTGAAGGAGGTCTGCGATTTCCAGGGATTGGCCATCTTTATCCATGCCAATTGGTTCGTAGAGGGACACATCTTTTTGTACTTTTTTCTGTGTTCGTAAATACATAAGAATTTCATTTTCAATACAGCGTGCAGCATACGTCGCGAGCTTGGTTTTACGATCTGGCGTAAAGCTGTTGACGGCTTTCATCAGACCAATCGCCCCTATGGAAATATAATCATCAAGTAGTTCGTGCTTTGGCTGGAACTTCTTGACGATATGGGCGACCAAACGCATATTGTGTTCAATAAGTTCATCACGTGCACTTACATCGCCTTCAGCTAATCGTCTCAGGCACTCTTCTTCTTCTTTCTTAGATAACGGACGAAGGAAAGCTTGCCCTCTGATATAACCGATTAGCGCGGGGATCTCTAACCATAATTGCATGACGGCCAGGAAAAACCCGCTCATATGACCACCTCCGATTAGTAGTAGTTTACTCTATGCAAAATACAGATGGTCTACCACTGACAAGAAAAGCGATAAAATCAGACATAGTTGTGCGTGCATGTCACACAACTATGTTATAATCAGACAAGAATTTGTTGTAGGGCGGAGAGGATAATGTGTTGAATCATTTTTTACCGAGTGCTTATGTAAAATCCGTATTATTGATCAAACCAGAAGACCTTCTTGAAAATGGTTTTAAGGGCATCATTACAGATTTAGATAACACACTCGTTGAATGGGATCGTGCGGATGCTACGCAAGATATAATGGCGTGGTTTAAGTCTATGCGCGATGCCGGTTTGCAAATTACAGTTGTATCCAATAACCATATAGAACGCGTCAGTCACTTTTGTGATCCATTAGGCATCCCGTATATTTGTGAAGCACGGAAGCCGATGAAAAAATCATTTCATCAGGCACTTGCTACATTAGGCTTGCCGAAAAATGAAGTCGTCATGATTGGCGATCAATTGCTAACGGATGTCTTAGGTGCGAATCGGGTAGGGCTGCAGTCGATATTGGTCGTCCCTGTAGCAAGTTCCGATGCGACGATTACGAAGTTCAACCGTGCGATTGAACGACGGATTATGGCAAGGTTTAAAAGAAAAGGACTACTCACGTGGGAGGACTAAATTTGGAATTGATCAAGTGTATTGGATGCGGTATTACGATCCAAACGACGGATAAGAAAATGGAAGGCTATGCACCTCCAGCTTCATTAGAAAAAGAAGATGTCATATGCCAACGTTGCTTTAAATTACGAAATTATAACGAATTGCAGCCAGTGTCTTTATCAGGAGACGACTTTTTAGCGATTTTAAATGGAATTGGTGAAAAACAAGGCTTGATCGTGAAAGTGGTAGATATTTTTGATTTCAACGGTAGTTGGATCAACGGCTTGCATCGCTTTGTGGGCAAGAAAGATATTTTACTAATTGGTAACAAGGCAGATATCCTACCGAAAGCGATTAATCCGCAGCGAGTGAAAAATTGGATGAAGGCAGAAGCTGCAAAGCTAGGACTGAAACCAATCGATGTGTTGCTCGTATCAGCTGTAAAAGGCAATGGTATGAGTGAAGCGCTCGACGCGATTGAGAAGTACCGTAAGGGCAAGGACGTTTACGTAGTCGGTTGTACAAATGTAGGAAAATCTACGTTCATTAATCGGATTGTTAAAGATGCGACCGGTATGCAAGATGTCATTACGACATCTTATTTCCCGGGGACAACCCTCGATGTAGTGGAAATTCCATTGGACGACGGAAAAATGCTGATGGATACACCAGGGATTATCAACGATCATCAAATGGCCCATCACTTGGATCCTCATGATTTGAAGTTGATTACACCGAAGAAAGAACTGAAGCCGAAAGTCTATCAGCTGAATGCTGAACAAACATTATTTATCGGCGGACTAGCACGTTTTGACTTCATTCAAGGTGGACGCTCCTCCTTCAACATCTATGCAGCCAATGGTTTGCCAGTTCATCGGACGAAGTTAGAAAATGCGGATGAATTGTACAAAAATCATCTTGGTGACATGCTATCTCCGCCAGGACCTGCATCAATTGAGAAGTTGCCGTCACTTGTGCGTCATGAATTTTCGATTAAAGAAGCAAAGACGGACTTAGTGATTTCAGGCCTTGGCTGGATTACACTTCAGCACGCTAATGTAAAAGTAGCTGTACATGCACCAAAAGGTGTGAATGTCGAAGTCAGACCTTCATTGATTTAAGAGGGACAGGAGGGAATACCAGATGAAAAAATGGTATGCGGTAGTAGGCGACCCCATTGCGCAATCGATGTCACCGGTCATGCATGATCAGTGGTTTAAAGAAAATGCATTGGATGCAACGTATATACCGATTCATGCAACAGCCGGAAGTTTGGAACAGACGATAAATAGTTTACGTTCACTCGGATGTAGTGGTTTTAATGTGACGGTACCCCACAAGCAAGCGATTCTTCCTTTCCTCGACGAAGTGGACGAATCGGCAGCGGTGATGAATGCGGTCAACACAGTGTATCAAACAGATGAGGGTAAACTAATCGGTGCCAATACGGATGGGGCCGGATTCGTGAAGTCGTTGGAAGAGTTTACGGACTTAGTTAAAGGTTCTGTATTACTAATTGGAGCTGGCGGTGCAGCTAGAGGCATCGCCTTTGCACTGCAATCGGCTGGCTACGGTCCTCTCTACTTCACGAATCGCACCGCTTCGAGATCTGCAGAATTAGCGGCGGATATGAAGGACGGGCATGCGATCTCTATTGGAGACGCGGAAGATCGTCTCGGTGAGTTTGGACTTGTAGTGCAAACGACATCGGTCGGTATGAACTTTGCACAAGAAGGAATACCGCTTGATCCAAAGAAAGTCGCAAACGGTGCAGTGGTAGCGGACATTATTTACAATCCGCTCGAAACTGAATTTTTACGACAAGCAAAACAAGCAGGAGCCAAGACGATGAACGGTGTAGGAATGTTCGTTCATCAAGGGGCCCTCGCTTTTGAAAAGTGGACAGGAGTCTATCCTGACACGAAAAAAATGATCGATATGATTACAATGAAAGTTGGCGGGTAAACATGTTAACAGGTAAACAAAAAAGATTTTTACGTAGCGAAGCACATCATTTGGATTCATTATTCCAAATTGGGAAAAGTGGTTTGACTGATGCGATTCTCGTGCAAATCGACGAGGCGCTCGAAGCACGTGAACTACTTAAAGTGAGCGTACTTCAAAATTGCGAAGAAGATAAAAATGAAATTGCTGAAAAAATGGGTGCGTATAAAGGTATTCACGTAGTCCAAGTCATCGGTAACACCATTGTTTTATACAGGGAATCGACAGAGAAAAAACGCATACAATTACCGTAAGGAGAATTAGATGAAACGAATCGGCATTTTGGGCGGAACTTTCAATCCGCCACACACTGGACATTTATTGATCGCCAATGAAGTGCGTTATGCACTGCAGCTAGATGAGGTATGGTTGATGCCTACTGCAGTCCCGCCACATAAGGTGGCGGTAGGCGACGCGACAGCCGAGCAACGCCTACAAATGGTGAAACTGGCGGTAGATGAAGTGGATGGCTTGCGTGCGTCGTCGTTTGAGATGGAGCGCGGCGGTGTATCTTTTACATATGATACAATGTCACAACTCGTACAAGACGAAGCTGATGTTCACTTTCATTTCATTATTGGTGGAGATATGATCGATCAGTTACCGACATGGTACCGGATTGAGGATTTACTCGATATCGTTACATTTATCGGTGTAAAACGCCCAGGTGCTGATAACGCTTCTGCAATCCCGGTACAATTGGTAGAAACACCACAACTTGATTTGTCATCCACATTGATCCGCCAACGTTTTGTAGAAGGTGGAACCGTGCAACTTTTGATTCCCCCGGCTGTCGAGGCTTACATTCGAGAGGAGAGATTATATGGATCTACAACAAGTTAAAAATGACCTAGAACAACGCTTACCTAAGGCACGGTATGAACACGTACTGCGTGTCACGGACACGGCAAAGAAATTAGCTGAAGAAGTGGGTGTTTCAGTAGAAAAGGCTGAAATTGCTGGCCTATTTCATGATTACGCCAAGTTTATGGATAAAGATGAATTACTCGAATTACTAAAACGTGACGAAGAGTATGAGCTCTATGCACAGTATCATGCCGAATTATGGCATGCGCCAGTTGGAGCTATGCTTGCGAAAGAACGTTATGGAGTAGAAGATCACGACATCTTGCAGGCGATCCGTTTTCATACGACGGGACGTGCAGAAATGAGTGAGCTAGAGAAAGTGATCTATATCGCTGACTTAATCGAACCAGGAAGAAAGTTTCCAGGTATCGAAGAATTGCGCCAACGTATTGACGGTGAACCGCTGGAAGATCAAATGACAGAATGCATCCAGCATACATTTAAATTTTTAGTTCAACGATATGCAGTCATTTTCCCACATTCATTTGACTGCTATAATGAACATGTACGTAGAAGAAAGGAACAGTGAAATATGCCAACATTATTGGAATTAGCTTATGAAGCAGTAGATAGTAAGAAAGCAGAAGACATCGTAGTATTAAACATGGAGGGCATCTCACTAATTGCTGATCAATTCATCATTTGTCATGCGAACTCTGAAAGACAAGTGCAGGCCATCGCACGTGAAGTAGCAGATGTTGCTTCTAAAGAAGGCTACACTGTGAAGCGTTTGGAAGGATTCGACGCGGGCCGTTGGATTTTAATCGATCTTCTCGATGTAGTCGTTCACGTATTCCACAGAGACGAACGTGGATTTTATAACTTAGAAAAGCTATGGGGAGACGCACAGTTACTAAACGTTGAGGATGAAATATGAGTTCTTCCTATTCAGCGTTCGCATCCATTTATGACGAACTAATGAATGATATCCCGTATGACGCCTATGTCGAGTTACTCGATTTGGCGTCTGCTGGCGTTTTAGGGAAAAAAGTATTGGATATAGGTTGCGGAACCGGCTTGCTTTCTGCCATGCTGGCGAAAAAAGGAGCACACGTCACCGGCATTGATCTTTCCGCTGATATGCTCGAGGTTGCTTCGCGTCGTGCGCAGTCACTTTCTTTAGATATTCGGTTTATCGAGCAACCTATGCAACGACTGGATGTAGAAGATACATTTGACGCTGCCGTTATCTCAATCGATTCATTGAATTATGTAATAAAGCAGCAAGATGTCGTGGAAACGTTCCGCCGGATTTATGGAGCGCTTGCTACAGGCGGCGTATTGCTCTTTGATGTGCATTCATTATGTAAAATGGATGAGATCTTCCTTGAAGGACCTTTTGTTTTTGATAATCGACGTATTGCTTATATTTGGCAAACTGCCCCTGGAGAAGAGAATCACTCGATTTATTCTGAGCTAGCGTTTTTCGTAAAACAACAAGATGATTCCTATCAACGTTTTGACGAAGTACATATGCAACGATCGTTTGCAGTACCGGAATATGTTCAAATGCTCGAAGAAGTTGGATTTCATATTGAACGGATTTTTGCAGACTGGGAAGATGAAGCACCTGAAGAAGAGAGTGAAAGAATATTCTTCCAAGTTCGAAAATAGGGCTACCATAGTTTTTCGGAATCGGGTATAGTTAATGAGACTCCATACGGTGCTGATAGAAAGGATTGTTGATTATCCGTTCATTCCTCACCGAAAAATGGCGTACATTGATCATTCCTATTGCAGCGTTCGCTGTACTTTCCACTGTCTTGTTCTTTCCCCGAGAACAACCGGATCAACTTTCCGAAGAACGTGGACAATCCCTATTTGAACCAATCGAATCTATTGAAACTGCTGAACAAAATATAGAAGTGGAAGCACCCGTCGAATTGATCGCAGAAGCTGTTACTGTTGCAATTTTGGTGGACGTTAAAGGTGCTGTGAAACATCCTGGACTTTATTCGATGCAAGATGGCGACCGATTGCTTGATGCGGTCGACAAAGCAGGAGGCTACACAGAGGCCGCTGACACGAGGTTGTTGAATCATGCGCAAAGACTGCAGGATGAATATGTCGTCTATGTACCGGTCGCAGGAGAAGAACCACCGGTGTACGAGCAACCGGCTACAGCGGCATCTTCTTCATCTGACAGTTCCACTTCAAAAGTAAATATTAATACAGCGAATGAAAGCGACTTTCAGACGCTTCCTGGCATCGGCCCGTCAAAAGCTATGGCGATTGTCCAATACCGTGAAGAGCATGGAGCTTTTTCGCAATTGGATGGAATAAAGAATGTGTCAGGAATTGGTGACAAGACATTTGAAAAATTAGAACCACATATTATTCTTAACTGATGGAGGCAACCGTATGGAGCGAATTACTTGGGATCAGTTCTTCATGGCGCAAAGTCATTTACTGGCGATGCGCAGCACATGCACGCGACTCTCGGTAGGTTCCATTTTAGTACGCGATCAACGCATTATTGCTGGCGGCTACAATGGTTCGATATCGGGTGGAGACCATTGTATTGAACACGGCTGTTATGTCGTGGATAATCATTGCGTTCGAACGATACACTCAGAAATGAATGCACTACTGCAATGTGCCAAATACGGCATACCGGTTGCAAAAGCGACCATTTATGTCACTCACTTCCCGTGTTTACAGTGTAGTAAAGCATTGATTCAGGCAGGTATTAAACACGTTAAATATGCGGAAGATTATCGAAACAGTGAGTATGCACTCGGGCTATTTGCGCAAGCAGGTGTGGAGATTGAAAAAGTGCCGTTTGACGAGCGTTCAATTGACTTCGCCAGTGAAGAGAAATTTTCATTATTCAACGAGATGTTGACGAAAATGCAGGAACTTGGCGCTGAACCTGAAGAACTGGATACCCTTTTGCAAAGGGTGAATCATTTATTTGGCAATTAATCCGATCGATACGATGGATGTATATAGCGATTCCTGTTGCGATTTCTGCGTTTGCAGCTGAGCTTTCAGGATCGCTTTTATTTTTGAATGCAATATTCCTCATGCCATTCTACTTTTTACGCAAAGATTATCAACACCTTTTTCTTTGTACACTTCTTGCAAGTCTCTCTTTTTTCTATTTCTCCAGTCATTCTACAACTCTTCCTGACGACTCAGTCGTGACATTTCATTGGAAAGATCAAGTGAAGATCGATGGGGCGAAAGTGAAAGGTTTCGCTACCCTATCTGACGGGACCGTTGTGTATATGATGTATCCATTACATTCCGAACAAGAAAAAAATCGATTTCAGTCTGCGCGATTATCGACGTATCAGTTCACGGCGGAAGTGGAGCCGAAAGAATTGGAACCAGCAGCCCATAATTATTCATTCGATATGGCGCGCTATTTACGAATGAATGGAGCGGCAGGAATTCTAGAAGCTACTCGTATCACATCGAGCGAACCACTCACTACACCGCGTTCACGACTCTCTCACTATCGTTCTGCAATTAAACAACATATTCACGATCAGTTTCCACCTTCACTAGTTACAGAAGCTGAAGCATTATTAATCGGTGACCGTTCGGGAATGGATCGCATTTTGCAAAAAGAGTACCAGACACTAGGTATTACGCATTTATTTGCAATTTCTGGATTGCATGTCGGTCTGTTGACGTTTTTCATTCGAGCGATCTTGTTGCGTATTGGCTTTCGCAAAGAGTGGGTGATATACGGATTACTCATCTTTTTGCCAATCTACGCATGTATTGCTGGCGGCGCACCGTCTGTCTGGCGTGCAGCGACAGTAACGATGATTGTTTTGCTTGCTGTTTCAGGCAATTTTAAATTGCGCCTAGATGATGCTCTTGCTTTAAGCGCATTATTTTTTATCTTGATGCAACCTTATATCGTGTTCCAACCGGGATTTCAACTATCCTATTTAGCTGCGTGTTCTTTATTGTATTCGTCAGCTATTCTTAGCCAGTCAAAAAATGGAGTGGTCGTTTCGTTTTTTGTCACTGTCATTACACAAGTCGCTCTCTATCCTATTTTGCTGTACCACTTCTACGAGTTGTCTATCTCCTCTTTTATTGCCAATTTATTCTATGTTCCGTTGTATTCTATAGTTATATTGCCTGCTAATTTACTGTTGCTGATCTGCACGTGCGTAGTGCCACCACTGGCAGACAACCTCTTTTTTATCTATGAGCCTGTAAGGCAATGGATTGGTAATATGACGACTTGGTTTGCTTCCTTTCCCTATCAAATGTGGACGCCGGGACAACCGGATGGGGTGGGTTCAGCGTTGGCTGTTATTGGTATTCTGATCTTCCTCGTCTGTCTGGAAAGAAAGAAGTTGATCGTGTTCGGTCTTATCTGCTTGCTGCTCCCCGCGCTCTATTTGGAAATTAAACCGATACTTCATCGTGACGTGATCATTTCCTATCTAGATGTCGGGCAAGGGGACAGTACGATGATCGAAATGCCTTACCGGAAAGCGGTGTATGTGATAGATACGGGTGGAGTTGTCCACTTCGGCGAAAACGATTGGAAAACGCCTGAGCAGCCGTTTGAAATCGGCCGAAATATTGTTGTGCCATACTTAAAAGCAAAAGGAATCACGAAAATTGATCGGCTAATTATATCTCATGCCGATATGGATCACATGGAAGGTGCCGATGAAGTATTGGAAGAGTTAAAAGTAAAAGAAATTCAGCTGTCCCCTGGAAGTGAACAAGAGAAAGCGATGGATGGAGTGTTGGGGTTGGCAAAGGAGCAGAATATTCCTGTGCAACTAGTTAAGGAAGGAGTTAATTGGAAAGTAGGAGACTATCAATTCCAATATGTAGCGCCTGAAGAGCGTATATATGACGGTAATGACAGTTCGCTAGTACTTATGATGAAGAAAGAAGATCTTCATTTCGTGTTTCCTGGAGATCTCGAAAAAGAGGGGGAGCAGCGGTTTTTGCAACGATATATTTCTGCTGATTTTCAACGTGTCATACTAAAAGCAGGCCATCACGGGAGTAAGACGTCGAGTACGGAGCCATTTATCAGTTTTCTCCAACCTGAGTTTATTATTGTGTCTGCAGGGAGGAATAGTCGTTACGGGCATCCACACGCAGAAGTAATTGACCGTTTCCATGCGCACAGTATTCCGTTTTGGTCGACAGCTGAACAGGGAACAATTGAATTGCGCGTAAAAGACGGAGTGTATACCGCCACTTCGAGTCGTTAGAAAAACAAATAGACACATCCGCCAATGTGGTGGATGTGTCTATTTTATACAACAGTTGATTAGAGAGCGACGATATCGATGATCGTAGCAACAACAAAAATTGCAGAAAAACCGATAAACGCTACTATAAAGCCGATGCCGCTGTCAATCGCATCATTACGTTTGGATTGGACATCATGTTCAAATTCATTCATTGCTACACCTCCTAATTCCATACTAAGTATAGATGAAAGTGAAAGAAAAATCCATTAAAATCGCAGTTTTTAGGAGTTGCAACGAACGTTGACACAATTTGTTCATAGAGTAAGTGCGTTATAAGTTCAAAGAGCGGAATTGCTCATAGCCAATTCCGCTTCGTCTTTTCGAATTAATAATATTTGTCTTTCTCAGCTGTCTCCCGGTGGTTCGGAGTCATTGGCTCCTGCTTTGGTGCTAAGTGTTCGAACTCTGCTAACTCTAGTGATATTTCTTCTTTCCCTTCAGTCTTCAATTTCTCACGGGAATTCATTTGTGAACGGTTAGACTTTTTCATCAAAAAAACCTCCTTTACTCGCTAGTATGGAGAAATGATGGATTTTCATGTATAGTTATCACAGGTTTTTATTAGCAAGCAATCGGTAATTGAGGTGAAGAAAATGGTTACAAAAATTTGGAGTCAAATTGAAAAAGGTGATGTCCAGCCAGTTTATCTGCTGACAGGCACAGAGCAACACTTATTAGACGAAACAATTAAGAAATTAATCAAGGCAGTCCCAGGTATGACGTCTTCTGAAGTGAATCGTTTTGATTTAGAAGAGATTCCAATCCAGGCTGTGCTCGAAGTGGCGAATGAATTTCCATTTTTGGTTGACCATAAATTGATCGTCGCAAAAAACTGTTCATTCTTGAAAGCGACAGATCAATCGAAAGAAAAGCAGAACCATCAACTAGACCTGTTGGAAAAGTGGTTGGAAAATCCATCTCCTACTGCAACTGTAGTATTTGTGGCGCCCTATGAAAAATTAGATGCACGTAAGAAAATCACGAAAAAAATAAAGAAGCATGCAGTTGTCGTAGAAGCCGTTGCTTTGCAAGGGCAAGATATATCTACGTGGATTATGCAGCAAGGTAAGGATAAAGGAATTGAATTCGATAAAAAGACAGCTGAATTTCTTATGGAGATGTCAGGAACTGACTTACTGACATTGGCGACAGAAGTGGACAAGCTCGCTGGCTACTTGGCGTTTAAGGGCGCAGTGGACATTGATATGATTGAGCAACTTGTGGCTAGGACGCCAGAAATGGATGTATTTCGCCTAACGGATTCATTCGTCAATAATAAAAGGGCGGAATCAATTGCTGTCTATCATGATTTATTGCGTAATGGAGAAGAACCCATCATGCTCGCGTCACTCATTGCGAGTCAGGTACGTTTAATGATTCATGTGACAAATTTACGAAAAAAAGGCTATCAGCAACAACAAATCGCCACAACGCTTCGAATCCACCCATATCGCGTTAAATTGATGATGCAACGGAAGTTGCCACCTTTGCAAGTGCTGCTTAAAGCATTGGATGATTTGGCGACGATCGATCTACAACTTAAAACTACAAGTGGTAATCGTCAGCGTAAACTGGAATTATTTTTAATGAATGGTTTATAAGAACACAAAAAAGACTGCCGTCACAAGGAGGCAGTCTTTTAACTTATCATTATTGAGCTTTTTTAGTTAGACGTGATTTTTGACGAGCAGCAGTGTTTCTTGGGATAAGACCTTTACGGGCAGCAGTATCCAATTGTTTCACAGCGTCTCTCAAAAGTTCTTCAGCGTTCTCTTCTTTATTCATAAGAGCCGCATCCGCTTTACGGATTGCAGTACGCATAGAAGCTTTTACGTTAGAGTTTTGCTCGTTCGCAGCAGCACTTTGTTTCACGCGTTTGATAGCACCTTTAATGTTTGGCATTTCATTCACCTCCAGCTTTCAGGTAAGGCAAGAGTGTTTCCACAATCATCCGGACATCTCTTTACAACAAGCATTATTTTATCAAAGCTACCGACAGATTGCAAGAAAAAAAGTAAAGTGATTCATCTTTACAGCAATCTATTCCAGAATAAATGCCGATAAACTGCACAAACTTGCTAGTAGAGGTGAAGAAAATGAGCGAAATCAACTACTACCGCACGGATTTAATTGACGAAAGTGACGAGTTTGTCAGACATCAGACAGAGTCAGAAGAAAAGAAATTGAAGGAAATGTCCGGTATACGTGTCGAGGAACAAACCATCGGTCGAATTAAGGCAACAACTGTAAAAGTGACAGCGGAAGGTGAAGAAGAAATCGGAAAAGCGAAAGGTACGTATATTACGCTGACGATTCCGACACTTGCTGTTCACGAAACCGATGAGCTTCAAGCGCTATGTGAACTTGTGGTGGAAAAAATGGATGCATTAATTAAGGAAAAGATACCGGGCGAAGTAAAAAAAGTATTGTGTGTCGGTCTCGGCAACCGAGAGATTACGCCAGACGCTGTTGGGCCTGCTGTTATGGATTATGTGAAGGAAGTAATACCCGATTATTACGAAACGGACGAGAGTGGTGTGATGGTGTATGCACCGGGCGTAACCATTCAGACTGGTTTGGAAACTGCTTCATTCGTTAAAGCGATCGTGGATCAAAGTAAGCCCGATCTGTTGCTCGTCGTCGATGCGCTTGCTGCAAGGAGTAGCGCAAGGCTTTGCCGCACAATCCAGCTGACGGATACAGGCATTCATCCAGGCTCAGGTGTAGGGAACAGCCGCAAAGAGTTGTCGGAAAAAAGTCTCGGCATCCCTGTCATTGCATTAGGCGTGCCAACCGTTGTGGACGGACCTGTGCTAGTGGCGGATGCAATTGACACGATGTTTGGTTATATTGCAGCGAAAATAGAAGAAGATGGTCTGCCTTCATCCAAACTTTCCACTGGCCGATTTCCACAACGCGTAACCAAAGATGCAGATCGCACAGCGCTAGGCCCTATATTCGGTGATTGGTCATCATGGACGCATGAAGAGCGAATCCAATTATTTGAAGAAGTGCTGACTAATCAGGCATTATCGACATTTATTTCTCCGAAAGAAATTGATTCATGGGTAGCAAACTACGCAACTGCATTATCTTCTTCATTAATCACTTGGATTCACAAAGTAAATTCATGATCTAGTCATTGACCTTTTTTCTTCCGCATAGTGTGGGAGATGGAGGGATTACTATGAAAAAAACTTTGCAAATCTGGATGAGCGTTATTTTTGTATTGTTCATCTTTCCTGTCGTACTGCAGTACATTCCCAAACAGCCGACCATTCCTGCTGCCCTCTCGTTAAAGGAACCGAGCGCGATTGTCTACGCATCCAATGTGTTGGAAGAGGATATTAAACCGAAAGCACAAGGGAATGTGTTGATTTATTCGACTCACGCACATGAAGCGTATGAACCTATTACGAAAGCAGCGAACGGAAAAGTAGCCGTATCTCATCATTCCGAGAATATTTTAAAAGTAGGCGCGCGCCTGAAAGAGAATTTAATTACACATGGTCTTGCGGCAGAACAGCTCGATATTGACATTGTAAAAATCATGCAACAAAAGAAAATACCGTATCATCGCTCGTATGCTGCGATTCGGCCGTATGTGGAAAAGAAAGTTAACGAGGGGTCTTATGATTTAGTCATCGACATGCACAGAGATTCTCTTGGACCTTCTAAAACAACGATTACACACGCCGGGCAACGCTATGCAAAAGTGGCGTTTGTAATAGGAAGAGACCATCCGTATTATGAACGGAACCTGGCTAAAGCGAAACAATTGAAAAATGAAATGGAAAAAATAGTGCCGGGTATTACGCGCGAGATCATTATCAAAGGTGGCCGTGGAGTAGACGGTAAATACAATCAAGATCTAAATACAAGCATCATTTTAATCGAAATGGGTGGCGTAGGTAATACGGAAGCGGAGATCAATCAAACGGTATCTATCGTTGGTGAATCTGTGTCAGCTATGATGATCGTGCAATAATCTTTCAAATATTGAAGTCTGAACCGTTCACTGCTATAATTCAAGTAGCTTAAATAGGTACGTACATGTAGGAGTGAACAGTGATGAATCAAGAGAAGAGAACAGCACGTCAAAAAAACATCCGAAATTTTTCTATCATAGCCCATATCGACCACGGGAAATCCACACTGGCTGATCGAATTTTGGAAAAAACAGAAATAGTGAAAACACGTAATATGAAATCACAATCATTGGATTCAATGGACCTAGAACGTGAACGCGGTATCACCATTAAATTGAATGCCGTTCAGTTAGTCTATACGGCAAAGAATGGCGAAGACTATACGTTACACTTGATCGATACACCAGGACACGTCGATTTCACATATGAAGTATCGAGAAGTCTAGCGGCTTGTGAAGGCGCTATCCTTGTAGTGGATTCTGCGCAAGGTATCGAGGCGCAAACATTAGCGAACGTTTATCTGGCGCTGGACAATGATTTGGAAATATTACCTGTTATTAATAAAATCGACCTTCCGGCAGCTGATCCGGATCGTGTGAAAAAAGAAATTGAAGATGTCATCGGATTAGATGCATCTGAGGCAGTTTTAGCTTCTGCGAAAGCTGGAATTGGGATTGATGAAATCTTAGAACAAATCGTAGAAAAAGTGCCAGCTCCTCAAGGAGATCCAGAAGCGCCATTAAAAGCACTGATCTTTGACTCTCATTATGATCAATATAAAGGGGTTATCGTCAATATCCGTATCGTAGAAGGAAAGGTAAAACCAGGCGATAGGATTCGCATGATGGCTACGGGTAAAGAATTTGAAGTATTGGAACTAGGAGTCTTCACTCCGGGTATTTCTCCGCGTGACGAATTAACTGTAGGCGATGTAGGATTCTTATCTGCATCCATTAAAACGGTAGGCGATACACGAGTAGGGGATACAATAACGCTTGTCAATGATCCTGCAGAGGAAGCATTGCCAGGTTATCGTCGTATGAATCCGATGGTATTCTGCGGTCTGTATCCAATCGATACATCTAAATACAACGATTTGCGTGAAGCGCTAGAAAAGTTGGAGCTGAATGACTCTGCACTTGAATACGAGCCAGAGACATCTCAGGCATTAGGGTTCGGTTACCGTTGTGGTTTCCTCGGTTTGTTACACATGGAAATCATTCAGGAACGAATTGAACGTGAATTCAACATCGACTTGATCACGACAGCACCAAGTGTTATTTATAAAGTAAACTTAACGGACGGCTCGACGATGAGCGTAGATAACCCATCGATGATGCCTAGTGCACAAAAAGTAGACTATGTTGAAGAGCCATATGTTAAAGCATCCATCATGGTACCGAATGATTACGTTGGAGCTGTCATGGAGCTCTGTCAGCGTAAACGTGGAGACTTCATGACAATGGATTATATGGACGCATCGCGTGTCAATATCATTTATGAACTGCCATTAGCTGAAATCGTCTTTGACTTCTTTGACCAATTAAAATCCAGTACAAAAGGGTACGCGTCACTGGATTATGAATTAATTGGTTATAAGCAGTCGAAACTAGTTAAGATGGACATTTTGTTAAACGGTGAAACTGTTGATGCGTTGAGCTTTATCGTGCACAATGACTTTAGCTACGAACGCGGGAAGGCAATTGTCGAAAAACTGAAATCATTAATTCCAAGACAACAGTTTGAAGTTCCTGTCCAAGCAGCAATCGGCCAAAAAATCGTTGCACGTTCAACTATTAAATCTATGGGGAAAAACGTTTTAGCGAAATGTTACGGTGGAGATATTTCCCGTAAGCGTAAATTGCTTGAGAAACAAAAAGAAGGTAAGAAAAAGATGAAGCAAGTTGGCTCGGTGGAAGTGCCACAAGAAGCGTTCATGGCTGTTCTGAAGATGGATGAAGATTAATTAAACTTAGTGAAAAGGGGGCAAACCGCCCTCTTTTTGCCGTTTACATATTTACATAAAGGATGTGACAGCATGCGGGGAGTATATATCCACATACCGTTTTGCCAGCAAATTTGTCATTATTGCGATTTTAATAAAGTATTTCTTAAAAACCAACCGGTTGATCAATACATCGAATCAATTGGCCAAGAGTTTTCTTATATGAAAGAAGCCGGCTATTCATTTGAAGAAGTAGAAACGGTCTTTTTAGGCGGTGGTACACCGACAGCACTCAATGTTCCTCAGCTCGATCGGTTACTGACGATTGTTTCACAGTATATCGACGTCACGGCACTGAAGGAATTCACAACAGAAGCGAACCCTGATGATTTATCGGAAGGGCAGCTTTCTATATTGAAGGAAAAAGGGGTAAATCGCTTGTCGATTGGCGTACAGACTTTCAATGAGCGACTACTGAAACAAATTGGGCGTACGCATTCCAATGAAGACGTGGAGAACGTGATCAAGGCTGCGCGTAAAGTTGGCTTCGAAAACATTAGCATCGATTTGATGTACAGCTTACCTACTCAGACAGTGAAAGAGTGGGAAGATACACTTGATCGTGCATTAGCGCTTGATCTGCCTCATTACTCAGCCTATTCATTGATCGTGGAACCGAAAACGATCTTTTATAACCGAATGGTCAAAGGGAAGTTACCCTTGCCAGGTGAAGACATTGAAGCAGAAATGTTTGCGATGGTGATCGATCGCATGAATGCAGCAGGCCGCGATCAATATGAAATCAGTAATTTTGCAAAACCAGATCATCCTTCGTTTCATAACCTGATTTATTGGGAAAACTCCCACTATGCAGGCATTGGTGCAGGTGCGCATGGTTATATCGGCCAAGACCGCTATGCAAACGTCGGACCGTTGACACACTACATTAACCTATTGGATGAAGGAAAGTTACCCCATAAAGAAGTACATGAAGTAAGTCTTGCTGAATCGATGGAAGAAGAAATGTTTCTCGGTTTACGAATCATTGAAGGAGTTTCGATGAAAGGATTCGAGCAGAAATTCCAACGCCCGATTCATAAAGTATTTGGTAAACCGATAGAAAAATTACAGCAACAGGGGCTTCTGAAAATCGATGGAGACCATCTCCGTTTGACTAGAAAAGGTATTTTTCAAGGGAACACCGTATTTCAGGAATTTTTATTAGGAGATTGAGTTTGATTCGTTGACATATAAAATAGAATTTGATAAATTATGAGTAGTATTAGCACTCGAGGTTAAAGAGTGCTAACAGGAGTGATGATCATGTTGACAAACAGACAATTGCTCATACTACAATTGACAGTGAAAGATTTCATCGAGTCTGCTCAACCGGTTGGTTCCAGACAACTGTCGAAAAAACCGGAAGCGCCATTTAGTTCGGCAACCATTCGGAATGACATGGCAGATCTGGAGGATATGGGTTATTTAGAAAAGACTCACACATCATCTGGAAGAGTGCCTTCCGAAAAAGGCTATCGGTTCTTTGTGGATCATTTATTGCAGCCACAAGCTCTAGGCCTGGAAGACAGCTTGCAGTTGCGTACGATGTTTCAGGAAAGAGTAGGAGAGTCTGAAGAATTAATTCGGAAATCCGCAACCATTCTTTCCGACTTGACGAATTACACGTCGATTCTTCTCGGACCTGACACATCTACGCATGCCGTCAAGAAATTCTCTATTGTTCCTTTGGATCAACAACGGGCAGTGGCGATTATCGTAACGGATAACGGACATGTGGAAAACCGAATTTTCGATGTGCCACCTGGACTCACTGCTTCGGAAATTGAGAAGACGGTAAATATTTTAAATGAACGCCTAATCGGCACATCGCTTGTGCAGTTGCAGCAAAAATTGCAACTCGAAGCGAAGTATGTATTTGAACAGCATATTCACCAAGCTGAACAACTATTCAGCTCCTTGCAGCAAGCGATGGCGGTGGAGCCAGAAGAACGGTTATATTTTGGCGGCAAATTGAATATGTGGAAACAACCGGAATTTCACGACTTCCAGAAGATGCAATCATTTTTTGAACTGATAGAGAAAGGCAATCCTGCCATGGGTCTTTTCAAAAAAAACGAACAAGGGATTCAAGTTCGTATCGGCTCTGAAAACAATGTGATTGATATGGAAGACTACAGCGTGATTACTTCCACGTACTCGGCAGGAGAGAATATGGAAGGTTCCATTGCAATTATCGGTCCGAAGCGGATGGATTACGGAAGAGTCATAACATTGCTGGATATACTAAGCAGTGATTTATCTTCTGCACTTCATCGGTTAACCATCGGAAAAGACGGGAACGGGAGGCAAGACACGTGAAAGAAAACCAAGAGTTCGAAGAGCAACTAGATGAAAATCTTTCCGAAAACGAGCAAGAGCCAATAGAAGCGACAGATCAGCTAGATGTTGAAGTCGTCGAAGAGCTCACTACAGAACAAGAACTCGAGAAAAAAATAGATGAATTAACGAAAGCTCTTGAAGAAGAAGAGGGCAAGAAATTACGCGTAATGGCAGATATGGAAAACGTCAAGAGACGAGCATCACTCGACTATCAAACGTTGCAAACATATCGCGCACAAAACGTGATGGTGAATATTTTACCTGTACTTGATAACTTCGAACGTGCACTTGCTGTCGAAGCGAAAGAGGAAGAGACAAAGGCCCTCTTAACAGGAATGGACATGGTTTACCGTTCATTAGTAGAAGCTTTAAAATCTGACGGACTGGAAGAAATCGAAGCACTTGATCAAGAATTTGATCCGAACTTCCACCAGGCAGTAATGACAGGCAATGAAGAAGATAAAGATTCTGGAATTGTTTTGGAAGAACTGCAAAAAGGATATAAACTAAAAGAACGTGTACTACGACCATCTATGGTAAAAGTAAACGAATAAAAAATTAAAGCATTCACATTTTAGGAGGAAAATCACTCATGAGTAAAATTATCGGTATTGACTTAGGAACAACAAACTCAGTAGTAGCAGTATATGAAGGCGGAGAAGCGAAAGTAATTCCGAACCCTGAAGGTAATAGAACATCACCATCCGTTGTAGCATTCAAAAACGGCGAACGACAAGTAGGGGAAGTAGCAAAACGTCAATCGATTACAAACCCTAACACGATTATGTCTGTTAAAAGACATATGGGTACGGACTATAAAGTAGAAGTGGATGGCAAAGAATATTCTCCACAAGAAGTTTCTGCTATGATCCTTCAATACATGAAAGGCTATGCTGAAGAATACTTAGGCGAAAAAGTAACGAAGGCTGTTGTTACAGTTCCTGCGTACTTTAACGATGCACAGCGCCAAGCAACAAAAGATGCTGGTAAAATCGCTGGTCTTGAAGTAGAGCGTATCATTAACGAGCCAACAGCGGCAGCACTTGCTTATGGTTTGGATAAAACAGATGAAGATCAAACTATTCTAGTATATGACCTAGGTGGCGGTACGTTTGACGTATCTATTCTTGAGCTAGGTGACGGAGTATTCCAAGTACGTTCAACAGCAGGTGACAATAAACTTGGTGGAGACGACTTTGATGATATCATTATGGATTACTTAGTACAGGAATTCCGTAAAGAAAACTCCATTGATCTTTCTAAAGACAAAATGGCTATGCAACGTCTAAAAGATGCAGCTGAAAAAGCGAAGAAAGACTTGTCTGGTGTAACATCCACTTCAATCTCTCTTCCGTTCATCACGGCTGGAGAAGCAGGACCATTACACATGGAAATCACATTGACTCGCGGTAAATTCGATGAATTGACAGCGAACCTAGTTGAACGTTCTATGATCCCAACGCGTCAAGCACTAAAAGACGCAGATCTTACGGCATCTGAAATCGACCGTGTCATCTTAGTTGGTGGTTCTACACGTATTCCAGCAGTACAAGAAGCAATCAAAAATGTAACGGGCAAAGAGCCGTTCAAAGGCGTAAACCCAGACGAAGTAGTAGCAATGGGTGCAGCAGTTCAAGGTTCAATCCTAACTGGAGATGTAAAAGACGTTGTACTTCTTGACGTAACACCTCTATCACTAGGTATTGAAACAATGGGCTCTGTTTTCACAAAACTAATCGACCGCAACACGACAATCCCTACAAGCAAGTCGCAAGTGTTCTCTACAGCAGCTGACAACCAGCCGGCAGTAGATATCCACGTATTGCAAGGTGAGCGTCCGATGGCGACTGACAATAAAACATTAGGCCGTTTCCAATTGACGGATATTCCACCAGCACCACGTGGCGTTCCACAAATCGAAGTAACATTCGACATCGACAAAAACGGTATCGTTAATGTTAAAGCGAAAGATATGGGTACACAGAAAGAACAGAACATCACGATCCAATCTAGTTCAGGTCTTTCGGATGAAGAGATCGATCAAATGGTTAAAGATGCAGAAGCACACGCTGAAGAAGATGCAAAGCGTAAAGAAGAAGCAGAACTTCGCAACGAAGCAGATCAGTTAGTATTCATGGCTGAAAAGACACTTAAAGATATAGAAGGCAAAGTGGATGAAGCGGAAGTGAAAGATGCTGAAGCGGCATTGGAAGAATTGAAAGCTGCTAATGAATCTGGAGACCTTGAGGAAATTCGTACGAAGAAAGAAAAACTTGACGAATTAGTCCAAGCTCTATCTGTAAAACTATATGAGCAAGCTGCTGCAGAAGCACAAGCTGCACAAGGCGATGCACAACCTGGTCAAGAAGACGACAGTGTAGTAGATGCAGATTTCGAAGAAGTAGAAGACGATAAAGATAAAAAATAAGTAAATCGAAATAGCTATTGACGGAAAAGTCAAAGTCCGAAATTCCGGCTTTGACTTTTTCGTTTGTTAACTCAACAAAATTTGATATCAACGTGTTACAATGGACAACAGGTAAAATGCGATGAGGGGTGCAATGATGAGTAAACGAGATTACTATGAGGTGCTAGGCGTATCTAAATCTGCTACAAAGGAAGAGATCCGCAAAGCATACCGTACACTTTCTAAAAAGTACCATCCGGACTTAAACAAAGAAGCGGATGCAGAAGTGAAATTTAAAGAAGTAACAGAAGCATTTGAAGTGCTAAGCGATGAGAATAAGAGAGCAGAATATGACCAATATGGTCACAACGGTCCGGGCGCAGGCTTTGGTGGATTTGGAGGCGGCGGTGCAGATGGCTTCGGTTTCGAAGATATCTTCAGCACGTTCTTCGGTGGTAGCGCAAGAAGAAGAGATCCCAATGCTCCGCAAAAAGGTAACGACTTGCAATACACGATGACAGTCGACTTCATGGATGCTATTTTCGGTAAAGAAACTGAAATTGATATCCCTCGTGAGGAAGAATGTGATACATGTGACGGTACAGGTGCCAAAAAGGGTACAAGCGTCAAAACATGTACGGAATGTAATGGTTCGGGTGAGATTTCTTTCGCTCAAAACACACCATTCGGTCAAGTTGTGAATCGCAGAACATGTCCTACATGTCAGGGTACAGGTAAAATTATTCCTGAAAAATGTGAAACATGTCGAGGCAAAGGTCGCGTAACTAAAAACAAAGTTATCAAAATAACAATTCCTGCTGGAGTAGACCAAGGACAACGTCTACGTGTAGGCGGTCAAGGCGAAGCAGGAATTAATGGAGGACCTCCTGGAGACTTGTACATCGTCTTTAATGTGCGTCCACATAAACGTTTCATTCGTGAAGAAGACGATATTATATTGGAATTAAACTTGACGTTCCCACAAGCATCACTTGGAGACGAACTCGAAGTCCAAACAGTGCATGGAAAAGTGAAGTTGAAGATTCCGGCTGGTACACAAAATGGCACAACATTCCGCCTTCGTGGCAAAGGGGTTCCAAACGTACACGGTCACGGAACAGGTGATCAACATGTCATCGTCAAAGTGCTTACACCGAAAAAGATGACCGAGCGACAAAAGGAATTACTGCGTGAGTTTGCATCAATAGAAGGAGAATCACCTGATGAGTATTCGAGCTCATTCTTTGATAAAATCAAACGCACTTTTAAAGGTGAATGAAAGGATTGACTAACTGTGAAATGGTCTGAAGTTTCCGTGCACACGACACATGAAGCAACTGAGGCAGTAGCGAACATCTTGCATGAAGCAGGCGCGAGCGGAGTCGTTATTGAAGACTCAGAAGAACCTGGTAAAGAACGAGTGGACCAGTATGGCGAAATATATGCACTAGATAAAGAAGACTTCCCGAGTGATGGAGTCATTATCAAAGCGTATTTGCCTGTCACTAGTTTTATCAACGAAACAGTTGAAAATCTTGAATTGGCAATCGAAGGCCTTCGTCAGTTTTCATTAAATCCTGGACGCTTTACGATAGGCATCACAGAAGTGGATGAAGAAGACTGGGCTAACTCATGGAAACAATACTTCCATCCGGTGAAAATATCGAAGCGTTTTACGATTGTTCCTACATGGGAAGAGTATACGCCAGTGGAATCTGATGAATTGATCATCGAACTAGATCCGGGAATGGCCTTCGGTACGGGTACACACCCTACGACAGTCCTCTGTTTACAAGCACTGGAGAAGTACCTCGAACCTGGTCAGACGATTGTCGATGTTGGAACAGGTTCAGGCGTACTAGCAATAGGAGCAGCCTTACTTGGTGCCAAACACATTACCGCACTTGACCTGGATGAAGTAGCTGTACGCGCTGCACAGGAAAATGTGACGTATAACCATGCAGATGATCGCATTACTGTTTTGAAAGGTAATCTTCTTGATTCAATTGAAGAACCACCTGATATGATCATTGCGAATATATTGGCCGAAGTCATTATGTCGTTTTCCCAAGATGCTTACCAACTCGTTAAACCAGGCGGACTATTCATTACATCAGGTATCATCGGGGCGAAACGGGACGAAGTGCGTAACGACCTGATGGCACAAGGTTTTGATATTGTGGAAACGGTTCTTATGGAAGATTGGGTAGCGATCATTGCGCGTAAGGGTAGTGAATAATCATGCAACGTTATTTCCTGAATCAACCATTTAATGAACAGCGTCAAGTAGCAATCAGTGGAGATGATTATAAACATATTGTCAAAGTGATGCGTATGACACCGGGTCAGGAAATACTGACAGTTTATGATGGCGTTGCATCGGTAGCGGTGATTGACAGTATTTCTGAAGACTTTGTTATCGTTTCAGAGCAGAAACAACTGGACAAAGATCATGAGTTGCCCATTTCCGTCACGATTGCCTGCGGATTACCTAAAGGCGACAAACTCGATTTGATTACACAAAAAAGTACCGAACTCGGTATGAGTCGATTAATTCCTTTTGCTGCGAGTCGGTCGATCGTCAAATGGGATGCTAAAAAAGGCGATAAACGTATAGAACGTTTGCAGAAAATTGCCAAGGAAGCTGCGGAACAATGTCATCGTAACCAAGTGCCTGAGATTTTATCCGTCCAAAGCGTCAAGCAACTGATCATGTATACAGATTCCTTTGATATCAAATTATTTGCGGATGAAGAAGATGCGAAAAGCGAAGTTCCGCATAAGATTGCGGACCGTCTGAAAAACGTGTATCATGGACAATCGATAGTAGTTGTTTTTGGACCGGAAGGCGGATTAGCACGGGAAGAAGCTGCTCTACTTCAAGATGCGGGTTTCCTTCCAGTGTCGTTAGGGCCTAGAATCTTGCGCACGGAAACAGCTCCTTTATATGTATTGTCCGCTATGTCTTATGAATTTGAATGAAAGAAGTGAACAACTTATGTCTTCAGTTGCTTTTCATACACTGGGCTGCAAAGTGAATCATTATGAAACAGAAGCTATTTGGCAATTGTTTCAAGAAGCAGACTATGAAAGAGTAGAGTTTGATCAGAATTCTGATGTCTATGTTATTAATACATGTACCGTAACGAATACTGGTGATAAAAAGAGTCGACAAGTAATCCGCCGCGCGATTCGTAAAAATCCAGATGCAGTAATTTGTGTGACGGGTTGTTATGCACAAACATCACCGGCAGAAATTATGGCAATTCCCGGTGTGGATATTGTTGTCGGAACACAAGATCGTTCAAAACTACTTGGGCTGATCGAGCAATTCCGTGAAGAGCGCCAGCCGATTAATGCGGTGCGTAACATTATGAAAAATCGTGTCTATGAAGAACTTGACGTACCGTCATTTACAGACCGTACGCGTGCTTCGTTAAAAATACAAGAAGGTTGTAATAACTTCTGTACGTTTTGTATCATTCCATGGGCTAGAGGATTAATGCGCTCACGTGATCCTGAAGAAGTTATTCATCAGGCACAGCAACTTGTGGACGCGGGTTATCTTGAAATCGTCTTAACAGGTATTCATACAGGTGGTTACGGTGAAGACCTAAAAGGTTATAACCTAGCTCGTCTATTACGTGACCTGGAACAGCGGGTAAAAGGGTTAAAACGACTTCGTATTAGTTCAATCGAAGCGAGCCAATTAACAGATGAAGTGATCGATGTATTGCGCGAATCTAATATAGTCGTACGCCATTTGCATATTCCGATTCAATCGGGTTCAGATACCGTACTAAAACGGATGCGCCGTAAATACACAATGGAATTCTTCTCAGATCGTTTAACGCGTCTGAATGAAGCGTTACCGGATCTTGCCATTACATCCGATGTCATTGTAGGTTTCCCGGGTGAAACGGAAGAAGAATTCATGGAAACGTATAACTTTATTCGTGACCACAAATTTTCTGAGCTTCATGTGTTCCCTTATTCGAAGAGAACGGGCACACCTGCCGCTCGCATGGAAGATCAAGTTGATGAAAATGTAAAAAACGAACGCGTGCACCGTTTATTAACGTTGAACGATCAATTAGCAAAAAATTATGCTGCTCGTTTTGAAGGGGAAGTCCTCGAAGTTATTCCAGAAGAAAGCTTTAAGCATGATGCTGAGCAAAATCTCTATGTAGGCTATACAGATAACTATTTGAAAGTAGTCTTACCTGCAGATGAAACGATGATCGGACAAATTGTAAAAGTAAAAATCACAAAAGCGGGCTATCCTCACAATGAAGGCCAACCTGTTCGTGTACTTACAGAAGAAAAAATAACGATTTAATATGGGCCACCTGTAATAGGTGGTCTTTTTCGTGCAACAAAATGTAAGCTTTGTTATACTGGAAAAAATGGTGTGTAAAAAGGAGCGCTTTCATTGACTACAAATTATGCCGCTTATATCGATCATACGCTGTTAAAGGCAGAAGCCACAAAACAGCAAGTGCTGGAATTATGTGAAGAAGCCAAAAAGTATTCTTTCGCTTCAGTCTGTATTAATCCAACTTGGGTGAAAACAGCTGCAGAAGCTTTACAAGGTACGGAAGTAAAAGTATGCACTGTGATCGGCTTCCCTCTAGGCGCAAGCACATCCGAAGTTAAAGCTTTTGAGACTAAAGATGCGATTGCTAACGGTGCGACAGAAGTAGATATGGTTATCAATATAGGTGCATTACAAAATGGACTGCTTGAACAGGTGCAAAATGACATCGTAGCCGTCGTGCAAGCAGCAAAAGATCAGGCTTTAGTAAAAGTGATAATCGAGACTTCCTTGCTAGATGATGTCCAAAAACGTACAGCATGTGAACTGGCGGTACTCGCGGGAGCGGATTTCGTCAAAACATCGACTGGCTTCTCTACTGGCGGTGCGACTCCAGAAGATGTGAAGCTGATGCGTGCTGTTGTAGGGCCGACAATTGGAGTCAAGGCAAGTGGCGGTGTTCGAAGTGCGGAAGACGTAGATCGCATGATCGAGTCGGGTGCAACGCGCATCGGTGCGAGTTCAGGTGTTGCTATCATGCAAGGACTCTCGTCGTCAGCGGATTATTGATCAATTCAAAAGAGTAATTCGTAAAATTTATCGTGATATTCTAATAGTTTTTATTGACCAAACAAAAAATATACGTTATAATTTTAGAGTACATAGCAAAGTGCTATGTTTCGAAGTGTGTGTTTGGAGGGAGGGACAAGAGATATGACTAAGACAGTCGTTCGCAAAAATGAATCACTTGAAGACGCTCTTCGCCGCTTCAAACGTACTGTATCCAAGAGTGGTACAATACAAGAGAGTAGAAAGCGTGAATTCTATGATAAGCCAAGCGTAAAACGTAAAAAGAAATCAGAAGCTGCACGTAAGCGCAAGTTCTAATTTCTGCCTACATTGAATTTTGACATTACCTACTAATGTAATTTCTTATAAACCGAAAATCCTTCACTGGATTTTCGGTTTATTTTATTGTGTGGAATGTAAATTGGAACTGACAAAAGTCTTCCCTAGCTTCCGGCACAATCCCTTCGTAGATACTGATTTACTCTCCTATGCACCAACCATTTACTCTCGTAACTCAACGCTCACCCCTCTATAAATTCCATTACGACTTCGACTATTCAGTTCATTTCTATCCATAAAGAAACCTTATACCATCAAGCTATGACACACGAAAAGAAAAACTTTTATTTAATTGCGATTAAATGAAACCAAATGCTACTTCAAACGTAAATAATAAGTATAATAGGCAGTAGAGAGAGGTGAGAAAATAATGTCTAAAATGATTAGGTCAGTTTTTCTGCTCATTTTATTCATCAGTACAATCGCATTGCCTTTTATACACTCAGACGCAGCTGAAACAAAAGTATATCAAGTACCCCTTCACCAAGAAGTAGAAAAGGGGCTGCATGCCTTCCTACAGCGTTCATTCAAAGAAGCCAAAGCTGAAGGCGCAGAGACGATTGTGTTGGATATAGACACTCCTGGAGGCTTTGTAGACGCTGCTGATCAAATCGCAAAGCTGATGAAAACAACGGATGATGTAAAAATCGTCGCATTCATCAACGATCGTGCACTATCTGCAGGCGCTTTCCTTGCACTTTATGCAGATGAAATCTACATGACACCAAACGGTTCGATCGGGGCTGCACAAGTCATCGATGGATCTGGAAATGCAGCAGAAACGAAAGCCAATAGTTATTGGTTGGCGCAAATGAAAAATGCAGCACTTCACTCAGGTCGTGATCCACAATATGCACTGGCGATGGCAAATCCAGAAATCGATCTGCCGGACTTACGTGCGCAAAAAGGTGAACTTCTGACTCTCACTGCTGACGAAGCCGAGCAGGTGAAGTACAGTGAAGGAACAGTCGCTTCATTTGATGAGTTACTTAAGAAGCTGGACTTGCAAGATGCACAAGTCATTTCCACAACGGAAACGTTTACAGAGAAAATGGCGCGATTCATCACCAATCCGGTCGTTGTACCGATTTTACTTTCTGTTGCAAGTCTCGGACTGATTGTAGAATTATATTCACCAGGCTTTGGTGTGCCGGGAAGCATGGGGCTAACAGCTCTATTCTTATTCTTCTACGGGCATACCGTAGCGGGTCTCGCAGGTTATGAGACGTTGATCTTGTTCTTGCTCGGCGTCGCACTCATCATTGCCGAATTCTTTGTGGCAGGTGGAATAGCGGGGATCTTCGGGATCTTGGCTATCATAGGAAGTATATTACTGACAGGCACAAACTTGGCATTCATGGCAGTTTCGGTGCTAATTGCGATAGCCGTAGCATTGATAGGAGCGGTGGTTATTATGAAATTCTTCGGTAAAAAACTTCATCTGTTGAATAAAATCATTTTAATGGATACTATGGATACGGAAAGCGGTTACGTCTCCAACAAAAATCGTAACGAGTTATTACAGAAAGTGGCAACAACTATTACACCACTTTATCCATCCGGTGTCGCTGAGTTAGATGGTGAACGGATTGATGTAGTATCGGAAGGTCGTTACATCGAAAGTGGTAAAGAAGTAGTGATTGTAGAGGTAGAAGGCTTTAGAATCGTTGTTAGAGAGAAGAAGAAAGAGGAGGAACAAGGCTTATGATGGGACTAGGAACAATTGGACTGGTAGCAGCAGTCTTTATCATCATCATCGTACTGGCGGTATTCTTTACATTCGTTCCAGTTACGCTGTGGATTTCCGCAATTGCGGCAGGTGTACGAGTAAGTATCTTCACATTAATCGGTATGCGTTTACGTCGAGTTATTCCGAGTCGAGTCGTTAACCCGTTGATCAAAGCACATAAAGCGGGTCTGACAGTATCGATCAACCAATTGGAAAGTCATTACCTTGCAGGTGGTAACGTAGACCGCGTGGTTAACGCGTTAATCGCTGCGCAACGTGCAAACATTGAATTGACGTTTGAAAGAGCACAAGCGATCGACTTAGCAGGACGTGACGTACTAGAAGCAGTTCAAATGTCTGTTAACCCGAAAGTGATTGAAACACCATTTATTGCAGGTGTTGCGATGAACGGTATTGAAGTAAAGGCAAAAGCGCGTATAACAGTTCGTGCAAACATTGACCGTCTCGTCGGTGGTGCGGGTGAAGATACAGTTGTTGCCCGTGTTGGTGAAGGTATCGTATCTACAATCGGTTCTTCTATCAGTCACGCGAAAGTACTAGAAAATCCAGATTTGATTTCCCAAACGGTATTGAAAAAAGGATTGGACTCAGGTACAGCGTTTGAAATTCTGTCCATTGATATTGCTGACGTGGATATCGGTAAAAACATTGGTGCAGAACTTCAGACTGAACAAGCGATGGCAGATAAAAATATTGCCCAAGCAAAAGCAGAAGAACGTCGTGCAATGGCTGTCGCTAATGAACAAGAG
Source organism: Sporosarcina ureae DSM 2281 (assembly GCF_000425545.1). GTDB lineage: Bacteria > Bacillota > Bacilli > Bacillales_A > Planococcaceae > Sporosarcina > Sporosarcina ureae. The sequence continues at coordinate 63,082 of NZ_AUDQ01000014.1, forward strand.
ATGAAGGCGAAAACTCAAGAGATGCGCTCTAAAGTTGTGGGTGCAGAAGCCGAAGTACCTTTAGCTATGGCTGAAGCATTGCGTTCAGGCAATATCGGAATCATGGATTATATGAATTATAAAAATATCCAAGCAGATACAAGCATGCGGGATTCTATTAGCAAGACAGGGTCGGATCAACAACCAAAGAAAGATCAATAATAACAAGATGAATTCCCGGGAAGGGGATGCATAATGGAACAACTGATAATTTTGGTCATTATGCTGGCTTTAGGATCTTTATTCGGTAAAAAGAAAGACCAAGAGAAACCAGATCAACAACCGAAGCGTCCGCCTAGTCAGCAATGGCCAGCTCAACCAACTCAACGTCAAATGAATCAGAGAGAACCTCAGCGTACGAATGCTACTCCTGTAGAGAAGCCGCGTTCGTTGAAAGAGTTATCTAAGAATCTATTCGAGGATATTCAAAAGGAATTCCAAGATCTCCAACAAGAAACGAAAGAATCTGAGCAACCTGTAAAGACACAGGCGCCTCAGTCTGAAATCTTCTATGCAGAGCCTAAGAAGCCGGCTAAACCCGCTTCTACACCGCGTTCGGAGCGCCAAACGGGCAGAGGTAGGCTGCATGGAGAGAAGCAGACCAGTATTCTTGAAGATGAACAAATTTTGCAAGAAGACTTGATTCCAAGAACTCCTCAGCAGATCATGCAAGGGATTGTCTATGCAGAAATTTTAGGTCCACCAAAATCAAAACGGTAATCATGCCGCCCCCTGTCTTTTCATAGGATGAGACAGGGGGTTTTTTCATGAAAAAATTATTCGCACTTCATCCATCCATTATTCTAGATGAATTCAACTCATTGCGGATTACTGGTAACTATCGCTTGCTCGCATTAAGCGAACAATCCGTATCCTTTCAAACGAATGACTATGTCATGACCGTCAAAGGAGAAGATGTAACGGTTCTAATGCTGACTGAACAACACGCCCACATATCGATTGATGAACTACAGGAAGTGACGGTGCGCTTTACGCCTGAGGTAGGAAATAGCTATGAGTCCTAAACGATTTGAAGTTCAGGTGAAAAATGTTCGTAACGGTTCTGTGTTTCTAAGTAGATTACAGAGAGAACATGTCAAGATCAGTAGCTTGTATGTTTCTGGAAGCGCTATGTTTTTTGAAACGGATACGAAGGGAATTCAAATCATCCGCCGTTTCAGGAGAAAATACCATGTGAAAGTACAAATCAGGCGTAAAGGTTTGGACACTGTCCAGCATCGGCTATTTGCCTCTTTGTTATTCTTAATCATCTGCTTCATTCCGCTAGTTGCCTCATTGTTTCTATGGAATATCACAGTGGAAAGTGATGTACCAGAAATTGCACAACGAATGGAAACAAAGATGGAGAAAGCACAAATTACCGCACCCTCTTTATTATCCAAATTACCGGAAGAGGATGAAATTCGTCGGCTGCTGATGCAAGATGAACCTTCTCTATCTTGGATCCGGTTCTCAAGGATCGGCACTTCATTAACTGTTTCACCGATGCTTGCGCCATTGTCGACTGAAGTGAAAGAAGAAGTGAAAGAAAAACCATCCCATTTAATAGCAAAAACAGGAGGGGTGATTACACGCTTTGCGTTAACAAGAGGAGAAAGAGCGAGTATCATTCATCAAACTGTAAAAAAAGGTGATATGCTGGCGACAGGTATTCTGGAACAAGGAGAAAAAACAACAGTGGTAGGGGCGGACGGGGAAGTATTTGCTGACTACTGGTTAGAATGTCATTTTGAATTACCGCGGACAATTAGTTATTCCATTCAAGGGCAAGAAAATCTAAACATCAGTTGGCAAAAGCCATGGAAAGGTAATCAAATAAAAAACTTAAGTTTTAGAAATCCTGTTATTATCGATAAGACGAAAGAAGCCCACATTGAGGAAGTGTTTTTGAAAAAAGGGATGGAAGAGACCATCATTTTGCCACTAATCAAGCATGATTTATTGTCAAAGAAAACAAATGAGCGCATAATTAAAGAAGAAAACATTTTACATGTATCCTTCACTAATGATAAAGTGAGTGGGACTATACTATTTTTACTTAATGAAAACATTGCTGAAAAACGACCTATAACTCAAGGAGACTGAAAATATTGAGCGAACATGTACTTCAACTTCATATTGAAGAACCGAATGAAGCGATTATGCTTCTTGGCATTTCCGATCAGAACATGAATCTGATCGAAGAAGAATTGAACGTTTCAATCCACACAAGAGGCGAAACGATCTCGATCAGTGGAGAAGAAGAACAAGCGGTAGCCGCGAAAACATTGCTTGAAGAGTTACTAAAAGTTATCCGTAAAGGCATTAATATCAATTTACGCGATGTGGCAACGGCGATTGAAATGGCGAAGAACGGCACGATTGAATATTTCTCTTCTTTATACGAAGAAGAAATCGCACGCAACACAAAAGGAAAAGTCATCCGTGCAAAGACGATTGGACAAAGAGAATACGTCCAGGCGATTCGTTCAAGAGATTTAGTATTTTGTATCGGACCTGCCGGAACAGGAAAGACGTATCTAGCTGTCGTGATGGCAGTGCAAGCAATGAAAACAGGTTCAGTAAAGCGAATCGTGTTGACCCGCCCTGCTGTTGAGGCTGGAGAGAGCTTAGGATTCCTTCCAGGCGACTTGAAAGAAAAAGTTGACCCGTACCTACGGCCGCTTTACGATGCGCTACACGATGTGCTAGGAGCCGAACATACAGAACGTCTTATGGAACGCGGAGTTATCGAAATTGCACCTTTGGCGTATATGCGCGGTAGAACGCTTGACGATGCATTCGTTATTTTGGACGAAGCTCAAAATACAACAAAAGCACAGATGAAAATGTTTTTAACGCGTCTAGGTTTTGGATCGAAGATGGTCATCACAGGTGATAAAACGCAAATTGATTTACCTCGCGGCGTGGATTCCGGTCTAAATGTCGCAGAACACATTTTGAAAAATGTGCAGGATATCCAGTTCATGTATCTGGAACAAGGTGACGTAGTCCGACATCCGATTGTGGCGAAGATCATTGATGCATATGAGAAAGAGCAGTCAACTAATTAATTGACTGCTTTTTTTGAATGATGAAGATACATAGTTCATCCATCATGTAAAGAACATTTGCTGATAGGAGGCAACTGCATGACAGCTTTAAAGGAACTGCTTTCACAACTTCGAAAAGTGAAATTTACATTTCTTTTGCTTCTTGTCGTCTCTCTTTCTAGTATCCTATTGTTTTTTCTGATGTATGGGAGTACGCAGAACGAAACGTACGAAATATCGGCTTTTGAGATTTCACCGAAAACCATACGGTCACCTAAAACAATAGAAGATATCGAGAAAACTGAACTTGAACGTGTACGGGCGGAACAGGCAGTACCTAATTCCTATCGTTTTTCAGAAGATATTATGAAAAATCGCCAAGCTATCCTTGGTTCGATCTTTACTGCAGTAAGCGATGTCAAAGTTGAAGTGAAGAAAGATCCTGACATGACTTCGGATACTAAGATGAAGTTGCTTCAAAAGAAGTTGGAAGGTCTTGAAAAAGAACAGACGTTATTACCTGTTACAGACGACCAATTTAAACAGCTACTTTCGGCTGAACAAGGTGATTTGAATAATTTGCATGAATTGCTGACACATGCTGTAGGAAGAGAATTATCGAAGCCATTTAAAGCTGAACAGGTGCCGATGCATCGTTATGAGGTGGAGCGCAACATTCGAGAAACGAATACTTTGCCGAGAGATTTGCTTGATGTGGCACTAGCGCTCGGTCGAATGGCGGTAGTGGAAACGGAAATAATTGATGAAGAATTGACTGTCAAGAATCAAATGGATGCGCGAGCTTCAGTTGAAGCAATTCGTATTTTACAAGGACAAGTCATCGTGCGTGAAGGGCAGTTGATCGACCGTGATGTGTATCACCAACTAAAGCTTTCTGGAGTCCTTAATAATCAATCTTCACTTAAACCGACGCTCGGCATTATCCTGTTTATTTTGTTTGTATCAGGTTTGACAGCTATACACTTTGGCAAGTCCAAAAGAGATGAGATATTCAAAAAGAAAGCGCTCGGTATATTTTATATTATTTTATTGTTGGCAGTCGTATTGATGAAAATCGTAAGCTACATCGATTATGAATTTGATGTCCTCATTGCATTTTTGTTTCCGACGGCTCTCGTACCGATGTTGATTAAGTTATTGATTAATGAGCGATCGGCTGTACTGGCGACAATAATTACTTCTGCAACAGCTGGCATCATGTTGCAGGAAGGCTTGGCCGCCATCATGCAAATGGAAGTAGCGTTGTATATTTTATTCGGTGGGATTGTGAGTATTTATTTACTAAGTGAACACGGCAGACGCTCAACGATACTACAGACCAGTCTTGGCGTTGCGGGATCAAACATGATGTTCATCCTATTTTATTTATTGATGACACAGACTAGTTATACAACGCCAGAACTGATTTTCTATGCCGTGGCGGCCATTTCGTCGGGCTTGTTGTCTGGAGCTCTAACCATGGGGTTATTGCCGTTTTTCGAGTCAAGTTTCCATTTGCTTTCTAATATGCGTTTAGTGGAGCTTTCGAACCCTAATCATCCGTTACTTAAGAAAATCTTAGTGGAGACGCCGGGTACGTATCATCACAGTATTATGGTTGCGAATCTAGCTGATGCGGCGTGTGAAGCAATTGGCGCTAACGGATTACTCGCGCGTGTCGGCAGCTATTATCATGATATAGGGAAGACCATTCATCCAGGATTCTTCATTGAAAATCAACATAACGGTCGTAATCTGCATGATGCACTGACACCCGAGAAAAGTCGTGATATGATTATAGCCCACGCGGAAGACGGAGCAAAAATTTTGGAGAAGCAACGTATGCCAAAAGAGCTAATAGCGATCGCAAGACAGCATCATGGAACGAGTAGCGTCAAATTCTTTTATTTGAAAGCGAAAGAAACCAATCCGGATGTGAATGAAGACGATTTCCGTTATCCTGGTCCGAAACCCCAAACGAAAGAAAATGCGGTAATTATGATTGCGGACAGTGTGGAAGCAGCGGTGCGATCGATGAAAGAACCGACACCTGAAAAAATTGCTACGCTCGTCAACGCAATTGTGCGTGGCAAATTAGAGGACGATCAATTTGATGAATGTGATTTGTCGTTAAAAGAAATTAAACTAGTGAAACAAGCAATTAATGAAACGTTAAATGGGATTTTCCATAATCGTATTGAATACCCCAATAAGTAAAGGAGCAGAGCAATTATGATAGATTTTTATTTCGAAGATGAAACAGAAATCGTGGACCCGAGTTCGGAGGCATTGATCAAGGATTTACTGACTCACGCGTCAATCATGGAAAAAATGGAAGGTCTATATGAGTTATCTATTACGTTTATGGATGATGAATCCATCCAAGCGGTGAATGCTGAGTACAGAGGCAAAGACCGTCCAACTGACGTGATTTCATTTGCGCTAGAAGAGTTGTCTGAAGGAGAAGTGGCGATTGTTCATGAAAGCGATATGCCTGTTGTTCTAGGAGATATCATTATTTCTATTGATACCGCCAAACGTCAGGCTATTGAATACAATCACTCATTCGAGCGGGAACTCGGGTTTCTTGCATTACATGGTTTCTTGCATTTACTCGGATATGATCATCTCGATGAAGAAGAAGAACGTGAAATGTTCGGTAGGCAGACAGAGATTTTAACTGCATTCGGTCTGGAACGGCAGTGATTGTATGGGGAAATTCTTGAAATCATTCATCTATGCGTGGGAAGGCATTAAAGACGGCTTTAGGCAAGGTCGGAATATGAAGTCTCACGGTTTATCGGCGGTGATCGTGTTGATTGCAGGTTGTTTCACCGGTCTTTCGCAAATAGAATGGATGATTATTTTTATCGTCATTGCAGGTGTAATGGCGCTCGAATTAATGAATACAGCAGTGGAATATGTTGTGGATCTAGTCACAACCGAATTTCATCCGCTAGCTAAAAAAGCAAAAGATATTGCAGCCGGATCCGTTTTCGTGTTTGCTATAGCGAGCGCGATTATCGGCTGTATCATTTTCTTTCCGAAATGGTTTGGATAATAAGATTAAATGAAGAGGTGGTAAGTAGATGCAAGTAGAACAATTAATGAATGAAGCAAAGCAAGCGATGAAGATGGCCTATGTTCCCTATTCAAAATTTCCAGTAGGTGCTGCATTAGAGACTGCAGATGGTGCCATTTATCGTGGATGTAATATTGAAAACTCTGCCTACGGATTATCCAATTGTGCAGAAAGAACAGCTATTTTCAAAGCTGTATCCGAAGGTATCAAGTCGTTCAAGTCGATTACTGTAATTGGTGATACGGACGGTCCAATCGCGCCATGCGGTTCTTGCCGCCAAGTCATTGCAGAATTTTGTGCGCCGGACATGCCTGTGTACTTGACGAACTTGAAGGGTCACTTACAAGAAACAACAGTAGACCAGCTATTGCCGGGTGCTTTTTCCAAGGAGGATTTAGATTATGCAGAAGAACAACTTTAAGTCAGGCTTTATTTCCATCATCGGACGACCGAATGTAGGGAAATCTACTTTTATTAACCGTATGGTCGGTCAAAAAATCGCAATCATGAGCGATAAGCCGCAAACTACACGAAACAAAGTACAGGGAATCGTCACAACCGATACATCTCAAATGATTTTTATAGATACGCCAGGTGTCCACAAACCGAAACACCGTCTTGGTGATTTCATGTTGAAAGTGACACGCAGTACGTTAAGTGAAGTCGATGTCATCATGTTTATGGTCAATGCGGATGAAAAGATCGGTACAGGTGACCGGTTCATTATGGAATGGCTCGTGAAGTCCGAGACTCCTGTATTTTTGGTCATCAATAAAATCGACCTAGTGCATCCTGATCAATTATTCGAAATCATTACATCGTACACAAATGAAATGAAGTTTGCAGAAGTAGTTCCGATTTCTGCACTCAATGGCAATAATATTGAACGATTAGTGGAAACATTGGAAAGCTACTTAGAAGAAGGGCCACAATTTTATGATGCAGAGCAAGTAACCGATCACCCGGAACGCTTCATCATTTCCGAAATGATCCGTGAAAAAGTATTGCACACAACACGTGAAGAAATTCCCCACTCGATTGCAGTGGCGATTGAAAGCATCGAGCAGGATCCAGTAACCGATAAAACGCATATCCGCGCGACTATCATAGTGGAGCGTGATTCGCAAAAGGGGATTGTCATAGGTAAAGGTGGAAAGCTCCTAAAAGAAGTCGGTGTGAAAGCAAGAAAAGATATCGAAATGTTACTTGGACATAAAGTATATTTAGAGCTATGGGTGAAAGTCCAAAAAGACTGGCGTAACCGTCCAAGTCGTTTGAAAGAATTTGGATTTAACGAGGAAGACTACTAAGCGGTCTGTTCTGATGAAGGAGAGAGCGCGTTGCTGAATAAGTTGGAAGGCTTTATTATCAAAAGTATCCCTTACGGAGAATCCAATAAAATCGTGACGATCTATACGAAAGAAGCGGGGAAGATTACGACGATGGCGAGAGGTGCCAAAAAGCCTGCGAGTCGCTTAGCTGCCATTACACAAACGTTTACTCACGGCTATTTTCTTGTTCGTGCAAGCAGAGGTATGGGGTCGCTTGAACAAGGCGAGTTGATCAGCAGTGTCCGTCACATTCGCTCTGATTTAGAAACGACGGCATATGCTGGATTGATTGTAGAATTGCTTGATCGTCTAACAGAATCCGAACAGCCAAATGCAAGCATATTTCGTTTGCTAGGTGAGTCATTTAACGCTATGGAAGAAGGCTATGATGCAGAAGCCATCTCACTGTTCGTTCAGTGGAAGATGCTGCCGGTTGCAGGCATACATCCTATACTTCATGAGTGTGCGAGTTGCGGCGCTACAGAAGGTGAATTCGCTTTTTCCTTTCAACAGATAGGTTTTCTCTGTCATCGCTGCTTTCACGTAGATCCGTACATCATTCGTCTGTCGCCTACACAAATCAAGTTGATCCGAATGTTTTACAATGTTCCGCTTGATCAAATTGGTAAGCTGACGTTGAAGAAACCGACGAAGACATTTATGGCGAAGCTTGTTTCAACGATTTATCAGGAGCAAACTGGGATTTTTCTGAAATCTAGAAAGTTCATCGAACAACTGGAACGTACACCTGAATTGCAAAAACCAAAAAGACAAACTAAAGAAAGCCCAGAAGAGGAAGGCTAATGCCAACTTCTCCTGGGCTTTTCTATAGTTAAAACTGTAGGTGCTTTTGGATATATGCTGTAACGTCTGCAATTGGCATACGTTCTTGTTCCATGGAATCACGGTGACGAACAGTTACTTGTTGGTCTTCCAGTGAATCGAAGTCAAATGTAATACAGAATGGTGTACCGATTTCATCTTGACGACGGTAACGACGTCCGATAGATTGGGAATCATCATATTGTACTGGGAAATGCTTTGAAAGCTCTGCATATACTTTCTGTGCATCATCTGCAAGTTTTTTAGATAATGGCAGTACAGCTGCTTTGATTGGTGCTAATGCTGGGTGGAAACGAAGAACAGTACGTGTGTCACCGTCTTCAAGTTCCTCTGTATCAAATGCATCACATAAGAATGCCAACGTTACGCGGTCCGCTCCAACGGAAGGTTCGATACAGTATGGTACGTATTTTTCATTCGTAATTGGATCTTGATAATGGAAGTCTTCGCCTGAATATTCCATATGACGCTTCAAGTCGAAGTCCGTACGGTTTGCGATTCCCCATAGCTCTCCCCAACCAAATGGGAATTTGTATTCAATATCCACAGTTCCTTTAGAATAATGGGACAGCTCATCTTCATTGTGTTCGCGAAGACGGATATTGTCTTTGTTCAAACCAAGGTTCAATAACAAGTTTTCTGACTGGTCAATCCAGTACTTATACCACTGCTCATCTTCGCCTGGCTTACAGAAGAATTCAAGTTCCATTTGTTCGAATTCACGAGTACGGAATGTGAAGTTACCCGGTGTGATTTCGTTACGGAAACTTTTTCCGACTTGTGCAATACCAAAAGGTACTTTCTTTCTCATAGAGCGTTGAACATTTTTAAAGTTCACGAAGATCCCTTGTGCCGTTTCCGGACGTAAAAAGATTTCGTTAGCAGAGGAGTCAGTTACTCCTTGGCTTGTTTTGAACATTAAGTTGAATTGACGGATTTCTGTATAATCCAATGCGCCACATGTAGGGCATTTTATTTCATGTTCTTGAATCAAATCGAACATTTTATCAAACGGTAGGCCATCCACGACCATTTCAATTCCCTTCGCATCCAATGCTTCTTCAATTAATTTATCTGCACGGTGACGGGTATTACATTTTTTACAGTCGATCATCGGATCATTGAAGTTTCCAATATGACCGGATGCTTCCCAAACTTTCGGGTTCATCAGGATCGCGGAATCAAGACCTACGTTGTAAGGGGATTCCTGGATAAATTTCTGCCACCAAGCACGCTTGATATTGTTTTTTAGTTCGACACCTAGTGGACCATAATCCCAAGTGTTCGCCAAACCACCATAAATATCAGACCCTGGGAATACGAATCCCCGTTGTTTTGAAAGATTGACTACTTGTTCCATAGATAACATTCTAAACGCCTCCAATTAAAATAAGCACACGTCTCCGGACATGAAAATCATGTCCGGGGACGAGTGCATGATAACCCGCGGTTCCACCCCGATTGGTTTTTCAACCCACTTTCATAATGAACATTTCAACTCCCGGCTGCCGTTTTCGTGTAGGTACAGGCTTTCACTATCCCTGTTCGCTCAAAATATACACTACTTATTGACCGTTCTTCGTTTACTTCGTTCAAAATTAGTGTAGCATGCTTCTCCTTTCTTCGCAATAGCGAGCGCGTTGATATATAATTAGTAAGTAAATACAACTTTGAAGTCTGAAGGCGGTGACATGTTTGGAATTAAATACACGTCAGAATGAAATCCTCGACATCGTCAAAGGAAACGGTCCGATTACAGGAGAGCAAATTGCTGAACGATTGCATTTGGCGCGCGCTACCATCCGGCCGGATCTAGCAATCTTGACGATGGCTGGATTTTTGGATGCACGACCGCGTGTAGGTTATTTCTATTCTGGCAAGAAACCTATCAAATCCGTCGCGGATGGCATGGTAGATATGATTGTGGCCAATTATCAATCAAGACCAGTCGTCATCACTGAAAATCTATCTGTATATGACGCGATTTGCCAGCTGTTTTTAGAAGATGTAGGTACACTATTCGTAGTAGACCAGCAGTCGTTATTGACAGGCGTTGTGTCACGTAAGGATTTGCTGAGAACGAGCATCGGAAGAACAGGATTAGAAAAGATACCCGTGCATGTCATAATGACAAGAATGCCGAATGTCACATATTGCAAAAAAGAAGATACACTCATTTCTGTTGCCAAAAAAATGATGGACAGCCAAATTGATTCATTACCTATAGTTCAAGAACGTGAACATGGACTTGAAGTAATGGGGCGAGTGACGAAAACCAATATTACCGCCGCTTTTCTTTCATTAGTGGAAGATCAAGATGTATGAGGAGTGACAGGATGACAAAATTCACATTATTCATTGTCTCGGATTCTGTCGGGGAAACTGCAGGCCTTGTGACGAAAGCAGCCGCAAGTCAGTTTCGTCATGATTTAGAGACTGTTTCCATTAAAAGATTCTCGTATATAGAAGAGAATTCGCAATTGGAAGAAATCGTGTTCTTAGCAAAGCAACAACAAGCATTGATTGTTTTTACATTGGTCAAAAGCCAAATGAGGAAGCAGCTACATCTACTTTGCGAAGAATTGAAAGTACCTGCAGTAGACTTGCTTGGTCCATTGATTGACAAGATGGGAGATCGGTTGAAACAAGTACCGTTTGAAGAGCCCGGTCTTGTCAGAAAGTTGGACGATGATTATTTTAAGAAAATCGAAGCGATTGAGTTTGCGGTTCGCTATGACGATGGAAGAGACACACGTGGCATATTGGAAGCGGATATTGTTTTAATCGGTGTCTCACGAACTTCCAAAACGCCGTTATCTCAATTCCTTGCGAATAAAGGTTTTAAAGTGGCCAATGTGCCGCTTGTGCCTGAAGTGGACCCGCCATCAGAACTGTTTTCCATTGATCCTGCAAAGTGCTTCGGCTTATGTATTTCCGTTGAGCAATTGAATTCAATTCGAAAATCCCGCTTGGAGACATTAGGCTTGAATGATGATGCAAACTATGCGACAATAGCACGTATTCAACAAGAGATCGACTATTTTAATAGAATTACTACACGTGTCGGTTGTAACGTCATTGATGTGACGAATCGCGCGGTAGAAGAGACAGCCAATACGATTCTAAAAGCATTTTCAGCAAGGAAGGCCAACTGAACGAACTAGTTGGGTCTTCTTTTTTCTGTGTGTCTCCACTCAGCTAACATGTCATAAATGTGACATAAATGCAGATACTGAAAATATTTATAGCGAAAAATGTCGATAAAGAAGGGTTTTTGGAAAACGTCTAGAATTTATGTATATAGAGTGGAAATGGTGATAGAATGACAAGAATATCTGACGAAACAATTGAGGAAATCCGTTCAGGAACCGATATTGTCGATTTGATCAGTGAATATGTCCAATTAGCAAAAAGAGGTAAAAATTGGTTTGGACTCTGTCCGTTCCACGAAGAAGGTAGCCCGTCTTTCTCTGTTTCCGAAGACAAGCAACTATTCCATTGTTTTGGTTGTGGAGCAAGCGGTAATGCCATTACGTTCATGATGGATATGGAAAATCGGTCATTCATCGACTCAATCGTCAAACTAGGCAGCCGAATGGGATTGGAGTTGGAAAGTTCCCAAACAGATAACCAAGCGTCAACATCCTCATCAAACCATAAGATGCTGAAGGCCTATACACTGGCTGCTAATTTTTACAGCCATCTGCTCTTAAACACCATAGAAGGCGAAAAAGCATTAGAATATCTAGAAAAAAGAGGATTTACGCGTAACGAGATAGAACAGTATGAAATAGGATGGTCTCCTGTTCAGTCAGATGCCTTATCGGCACTGCTAAAGAGACAAGGTTTTGACATGAAGGAAATGGAAACGGCAGGGCTTTGTTTCCATAAGGAAGATGGCTCAGGTTATTTTGACCGTTTCAGGGGAAGGATCATGTTTCCGATTCAGGATGATAATGGTGCAACTATCGCATTCTCCGGCAGAAGGTTGGAGGATTCTTCTTCTGAGGCTAAATATATCAATAGTCCAGAAACTCCCGTCTTTGAAAAGAGTAAGGTTTTGTTTAATTTTCACCGTGCACGTCTTAATGTTCGAAAAACGGGTAAAGTAGTACTATTCGAAGGTTTCATGGACACGATTGCAGCAGATCGTGGCGGAATAGGAAATACGGTGGCTGTTATGGGTACTGCATTATCCGCGCATCATATCGTGAAATTAAAGCGAATGGCAAAAAAGATAGTCATTTGCTGTGATGGTGATTCAGCTGGCTGGGGGGCTGCCAAACGATTTGCCGACCAACTAATGGATAGCGGAATGGATGTACTGGTTGCCACTTTACCTGATAAAATGGACCCTGATGACTATATCGGTCAACATGGTTCAGATGTATTTTCAGAAAAGGTGCTTGATCAAGCGCTATCATATATTTCTTTTGTAGCAGCCTATTATAGAAGAGATAAGAATTTATCCGTTGATCATGACATCAAGCAATACGTACATGAAGTATTTGATGAACTGGCTCACCGTTGTTCTCCTATTGAGAAAGACTTATTGATCCAGCAACTCCACAATGAAACACAGGCTTCAAAAGAATCACTTGGTCAAGAATTCACCAAGTCGATTGCAAAAAAGGCGAAACAATCGCGAGATACAAGTCCTGAAGAAAGCAGAACTGTGCATGTTACAAAAGCTCCGGCGAATCGTGCAGAAACAGATCGTGCGGAACAATTACTTCTTGCGCATCTGCTGATGGACGCAGATCTATTCGAAGAAAAACGGCTGGAACTTCAAGATTTATTTGTAAGAGATGACGTCATCAAAATATTCTTTAAGTTAGCAGCGTTTTATGAGCAATATGATTTGCCAAACTATCAGCGGTTTGCAGAAACGTTGGAAGACCGGCAACTGAAAAAAGTAGTCATGGAAGCCATCTTAACTGAACGTTCACAGGAGCATACCACACAAGAAGTAAATGACTGTATCCGTCATTTAAAAAGAAATCAAATTAAACGTCTAATTGATCAAAAGCGATACGAATCAAAAGAAGCAGAAAAAAGGAACGACCTACTAAAAGCAATGGAGTTGGCCTCGGAAGTAATCCAGCTTGTGAGATCGTTAAAGGTTCTGTAAGGAGGTATAGTCACTATGACAAAAGAAGAACAAACGGGAGAAGTAGAATTGACTCTTGAAGAAGCAAAAGCGGCTATTATTGAAGCAGGTAAAAAAGCAGGTGAGCTAACACTGGAGGATGTAACGGAAAAACTGTCATCCTTTGAAATGGAGCCTGAGCAATTCGAAGAGTTTCTTGACCAGATAGAAGCACAAGAAATTGAAATGGACAGAAAAGAAGAAGCTGATCCCAAGGCTGAAAAAGAAGAGCAATTTGATTTAAATGACTTAAGTGTACCGCCAGGTGTCAGAATCAACGATCCAGTCCGTATGTATTTGAAAGAAATTGGACGAGTGGATTTATTGACGGGTAAAGAAGAAGTAGATTTGGCGATCCGTATTATTGATGGTTTAGCTTCTGAAGCTATCCTTGAAGAAACAGGGGAAATGACACCTGAAATAGAAACAAGTATTATACGTGGTGAGAATGCCAAAAAGAAATTGGCTGAAGCGAACTTACGTTTAGTTGTCAGTATCGCGAAACGCTATGTCGGTCGCGGCATGCTATTCTTAGATTTGATCCAAGAAGGAAATATGGGTCTTATTAAAGCTGTTGAGAAATTTGACCATACGAAGGGCTTTAAATTCAGTACGTACGCAACTTGGTGGATTCGTCAGGCAATCACTCGCGCAATCGCAGACCAGGCACGTACGATCCGTATTCCTGTGCATATGGTGGAAACGATTAATAAACTGATCCGTGTCCAACGTCAATTACTCCAAGATTTAGGACGAGAGCCTTCACCTGAAGAAATTGGAGAAGAAATGGACTTGACTCCAGAAAAAGTTCGTGAAATCTTGAAGATAGCTCAAGAACCGGTATCATTAGAAACGCCAATTGGTGAAGAAGATGACTCTCATCTAGGCGATTTTATCGAAGACTCAGAAGCACAGTCTCCTTCAGACCATGCAGCTTATGAATTGTTGAAGGAACAGCTTGAAGACGTGTTAGATACGTTAACAGATCGCGAAGAAAATGTATTACGTTTACGCTTTGGTCTAGATGATGGCCGTACGCGTACGCTTGAAGAAGTGGGCAAAGTATTTGGTGTTACGCGTGAGCGTATTCGTCAAATCGAGGCAAAGGCACTTAGAAAGTTACGCCACCCATCACGCAGCAAACGTCTCAAAGACTTCTTAGAATAATAAGTGCATCGGCTTGATATAGCCGATGCTTTTTATTCTTTAGTGAAAAAAAGAAGATTGATACTATTGGAGGAGAAAGGATGGCTATAGATAAGAAACAGATCATCATTTCTGAAATCCGGTATTGGAAAGCCAATAAACTTCTTCCTGAACATTATTGCGACTTCCTCATTACCTTGTATGCACAAGGAGAAGATCCGGATGAAGTGGCAGAGCAAGAATTGTCCACACTTCAAATTGAACGCAAACAGTTGCGAACCAAACAATTCATGATTTTTCTCATCAGCTTATTGCTTGCAGGCGTAGCGTCAATTGCTATGTTCGTACTGACGGAATATCCAGTTACTACATTGACTGTTGCTGCTGTATTGGCTATGATTTTTCTAACGCTCGTTTCTGGAAAAACATTTATCAAGAAAGGTTTTGCACCATTCCTCTACATATCGATGGCATTTCTTTTATTGATGATGTCATTGAAGATTTGGACTGCATTTTTTGATGAAGACACGACTTTACTGATCGGCCTTCTCGTATTAAACTGCGGTTTATGGTTATTTACTGGAAGATTACTAAAGTTATTATACTTTACTATTTCGGGCTCACTAGGTCTATTGACAGTAGTCGCATTTTTAATATTATCTATATAATCGGACGGAATGCAATGAATGTATTGCTATATTCCGTCCGTTTTCTATATACTGCCATGTAAGGGTTTACAATTTCATCGGAAATAGAATCGTATAAGTGGAGAGAGGATGATCAGAATGAATTTTGATTTAACTCAAGAACAGCGTATGGTGAAAAAACTGATGAGAGACTTTGCCAATGAGGAAGTAGCGCCAGGTGCAGTCGATCGTGATCGCTCGGGAGAGTTTCCGGTGGAGATTTTTAAAAAGCTTTCCAAAATGGGCATGATGGGCTTACCATTTCCCGAGAAATACGGTGGGGGTGAAGCCGACACGATCAGTTTTGCCATTGTCACGGAAGAATTGAGCCGTGCATGTGCCTCGACGGGTATTACGTATTCTGCGCATATTTCACTAGGTGGTGCTCCTTTACACTTATTTGGAACAGAAGAGCAAAAACAGAAGTATTTAACACCGATCTGTACAGGCGAATCATTTGGTGCATTCGGTTTGACAGAGCCCAATGCTGGTTCTGACGCTGGCGGAACAGAGACGTCTGCCGTGCTTTCTGACGGTCAGTATACGATCAATGGATCAAAGGTCTATATCACCAATGCAAGCTACGCTAAACACCTAGCATTGACTGCTGTTACGGGTCGTGAAGACGGCAAGAAAGAAATTAGCGCAATTATCGTTCCAACAGATTCGAAAGGCTTTAAAATTATCGATAACTATGAAAAGATGGGCTTGCATGCTTCCAATACTACAGAACTATTGCTTGAAGATGTAGTAGTTCCAGAAGAGAATCTGCTTGGTGACACTGGTAAAGGGTTCCAGCAATTTCTTGTAACACTTGACGGCGGTCGTATCGGTATCGGTGCGATGGCAGTAGGTATTGCACAGGCAGCTTACGAGCGCGCTTTGAAGTATTCAAAAGAACGCAAGCAATTCGGAAAGACATTATCCTCTTTCCAAATTACGCAATTCAAACTTGCGGATATGGCGATGAAGATCGAACTTGCACGGACTATGGTGTATAAAGCAGCATGGCTGAAAGACCAAGGCAGAAAGTTTACAATGGAAGCTTCGATGTGTAAATTATATGCTTCCGAAATTGCGATGGAAGTTGCCAATGAAGCGATCCAAATACACGGTGGTTATGGCTATATGCGCGAATATGAAGTAGAGCGTTACTTACGTGATGCCAAGCTCCTTGAAATTGGAGAAGGCACTTCTGAAGTACAGCGGATGGTCATCGCTAGACAACTTGGTTGCTGACCTGCGAATTATGGCGATTCTGTCACAAAAGACGAAAAGTCACCCAATAACACTTTCAGTTTTCTTATAGATACAGTACAATGTTAATTGTATACTGTATCTTTTACAGAATAGATTCTGGTGAAGGAGGGTAATCCAATGAATAAAAATCCTGTTGTACCATTTTTTCTAATTTTCGCGCTCGGAATTGGACTGATTTTCTTCATGTCACTTTATGGCCTAGAACAAAAAGAGGAAATTGCTGGAGCTAACGAAGAAGGCACTGAGCAAGGAACTGAAGAAGAAAGTGCAAACACTGGCGAATTTGATGCTGAAGCTGTTGCTCAGCAGAAGTGTATTAGTTGTCACGGTGATGGCTTAGCTGGCGGAATGGGGCCGGCTCTAAATAGCTCACTTGATGCAGATGAAGTACATGATGCAATTAAAAACGGTGTAGCTGGAACTGCAATGCCAGCTGGACTAGTTCCAGATGAGAACATAGATGAAATGGTTGATTACATTTTATCATTAGACTGATTGTCTACTTAATTTAAGGAGCCAGTAAACCAGAGTAACTCTCGGTTTACTGGCTCTTTTGCATTGCGTGAAATGAGTAGCGAATATACAATAGATAAGAATGAAAGGCGGGGAACCATGAATACCAATCAATTATCAGAACGTCTGGCGATGGTGGCCAGTTTTGTTCCAAAGAATACTGTGCTTGCGGATATTGGTAGTGATCATGCCTATCTACCGTGCTATTTAATGAACAAAGGAAAGATACGTAAAGCCATTGCAGGAGAAGTCGTGACAGGTCCCTTTGAAGCGGCGACACGCAATGTAGAATTGAATGGTTTTGCGGACCGCATTGAAGTGCGCCTAGCAAACGGTTTGCAGGCGATAGAAGGCGCTGACAACGTCGAGACCGTAACGATCGCAGGAATGGGCGGTACATTGATTACCTCAATTCTAGAAACCGGCAAGGATCGTCTGACAAATGTACAGCGAATCATTTTACAACCCAATCTGCACGCGATCGCGATCAGGAAATGGGCTGTAGCGAATGGGTTTTGCATTGTAGACGAAGAGATTTTGCTAGAAGACAGTAAAATTTATGAAGTTCTTGTACTAGAAAGAGGTTCGGCTGATTACTCAAAAACGGATTTACTTGTCGGACCGGTTTTACGCCGTAAACAATCTAACGTATTCCGAGCGAAGTGGGAGCGGGAGATGCTTGAATGGCAGCGTGTCATAAATGCGCTTGAACACGCAGAACAGACGGAAGAAATTAAGCGAAAAAGAGCAAACTTACAAGAAAATATGGAAATAGTCAGGAAGGTGTTAGCACATGAAGAAAAGTAATGGACATCAGATCATTGAACTATTTGAAAAGTGGTCACCGAAACGGCTTGCATTTGAAGGGGATCCGGTTGGACTGCATATCGGTCAATTGAATCGTCCTGTAGATAAAGTTCTTGTTACACTGGATGTCAACGAACAAGTAATTGATGAAGCAATTGAAAATGGGGCAAGCCTAGTGATTGCACACCACCCTCCATTGTTCCGTCCTGTTAAATCCATTATGACGGATACACCACAAGGGAAAATGATTGAGAAATGTATTAAGCATAATATTGCGGTCTACGCTGCCCATACCAATCTTGATATTGCGGCAGGTGGTGTCAATGATATGTTAGCGGACCGTCTTGGCATACAGCAGACGGAGCCGATCGATATTACAGACTCTGAACATTTGATGAAACTAGCAGTATTCTGTCCGTTAGAAGATGCGGATGCAGTACGTCAGAAATTGGCAAGTGCAGGAGCGGGCGCGATTGGTGATTACCAGGCATGTAGTTTCAGCTCACAAGGCACTGGTCGATTCACACCGGTTGCTGGAGCGAATCCGACAATCGGAGAAGTAGACCAGCCGACGCTGGTGGACGAAGAGCGAATTGAAGTCGTTTTCCCGGAAAGTCAGCAGGCTAAAGTCATTAAAGCGATGTTTGCCGCACATCCTTATGAAGAACCTGCATTTGATATAGTCAAGATGCAACAGAAAATCAATGAGCAAGGGATTGGACGTATCGGACAAATCTGCAAAGAGATGACGCTAAAGGAATTTGGACAACATGTGAAGGATGTATTCGGAGTTCCAGCTTTACGTTTTGTAGGTGATCCAGAGAAGAAAATCCGTAAAGTGGCAGTTCTCGGTGGCGATGGAAATAAATATATTACGGCTGCCAAGAGAAAAGGAGCCGATGTATTAGTGACGGGGGATATGTATTATCATGTCGCGCAAGACGCGCAGACGCTCGGTCTTGCCATTGTAGATCCTGGTCATAATATCGAAAAAATTATGATTACTGGCGTTGCAAGTAAAATGACAGACCTTTGTAAGGAAAATAAATTAGCAGTCGAATTTATTGAATCTACAGTCATTACAGAGCCATTTCAATTCCTATCATAAATAAAACCGTCGAGCGTACTCGACGGTTTTTCTATACTTAAGGTTCAATCCGGATCACAGGAGTTGGGTTCTTGACTTTCGGCAAGATTTTCTCTAGCTTGAACTTTCTTTCCGGATGATGTGTTGTAGGGTCTTCTTGATCAAATTCGTTCAGGAACGAAATAACTTCTCTAACGATTATAGTAGGTGTAGAAGCACCTGCTGTGACCGCTACCGTCTCAATGCCCATTAGCCATGCCGGATCAATTTCTGAGACGTCTGAGACGCGGTATGAAGGTGTGTTTGCAATTTCTACAGATACTTGCGTTAAACGGTTAGAGTTATTACTCTTTGGATCTCCAACAACAATCAACAACTCTGCTTCGCCCGCTTGTTCTGCTACAGCTTCTTGGCGGACTTGCGTAGCTAGACAAATTTCTTGGTGTACTTCGATGTGAGGGAATTTACGTTCCAACTCTTCCATGAGATGTGCAACGTCCCATTGACTCATCGTCGTTTGATTCGTTACCAGTAGTTTATCATTGGTGATCTCTAATTTATCAATGTCTTCAAGACGCTCAATTAAATGAACAGAATCCGGCGCCACACCGATTGCGCCCTCAGGTTCTGGGTGATGCTTCTTGCCGATATACAGAATATCATAGCCTTCTGCTACTTTTTCTTCAATTAAATAATGTGTAACAGAAACGTCAGGACATGTTGCATCTATTGCAACCAATCCTTTGTCTTTCGCTAATTGGCGAACTTCAGGAGAAACACCGTGTGCCGTGTAAATCACTGTTCCTTTATCCACTTTACGTAAGATTTCCAGACGGTTTTCTCCGTCTAACGTAATGATTCCATCTTCTTCGAATGCGTCTGTGACGTGTTTGTTGTGGACGATCATGCCTAATATATAAATGGGTCTCGGCAGGGTAGGATCTAGCGCAGCATTCCTCGCAATGACCATCGCATCAACTACACCATAACAATAACCTCTTGGTGATATCTTGAGTACTTTCATTTATTCCACTCCACTCCTCTATTAACTTCTCTTTCATTATAGCGGAGATTCGTGAACGATTCAAAGAGTTCAGAAGGGAGGTTGGAAAATACGCGGTATAGATGGCTGATTAGTGGCTTGGGAAGGTGCGGATCTAGGTGTTTGCGGACTATTTGGTCGTGAAGCAGCAGAGGCTGTCGATGCGTCCGGCATAGATTGCACCCCTTTATATAATCTCCACATAGCAGGTATATTTTGGATAAGTGGTGCAAACTGCTGAACTAAAGGTGCGAATTGTTGAGCAGTATTGAAAAAACGATTAGCGGTTTGCATGTATTGATCAGCCCGTGAAGGACCAGTTTCTTGCATACCTGCTTGCTGTTGTGGAGCACCGCCACGCATTTCTCCTATGCCTCTGGAATTGCCCGGCATGCCTTGAGGAAAAGGCGTGGGCGCTCTGTATT
Organism: Sporosarcina ureae DSM 2281; assembly: GCF_000425545.1. Classification (GTDB taxonomy): domain Bacteria; phylum Bacillota; class Bacilli; order Bacillales_A; family Planococcaceae; genus Sporosarcina; species Sporosarcina ureae. The sequence goes on from NZ_AUDQ01000014.1 coordinate 83,545, forward strand.
GAACAGGCGGAGTTTCAGGTGTCATCCTAGACGGAGGTGGCTGATTACTAAACGGATAAAATGATTGATATCTCATCACGAACTCCTTTCTAATTTTTTAGTTGTTTCCCCTATATACTATGCGAAAAAAACCACTGATGGCACCGAATCATGGTACAATAAGAATTATCTAGAGGAGGAACGATATGTCTAAGTTTACTGATTACCAATTCAAGCCGTTTTTGAGGGAAGCCATTCAAAAATTAGGGTTTGAAGAACCAACACCGATTCAAAAAGAAATGATTCCATTGATCATGAAAAACACAAGTGCTATTGGACAAGCCCATACAGGAACAGGGAAATCTCATAGTTTCCTAATTCCACTCGTTGAAAAACTCAAGCCGGAGCAGAACGAACTGCAAACGGTCATTACAGCACCGACACGTGAATTAGCTGTTCAGCTTCATGATGAATTGAAAAAGCTAATTGAAGGAACGGAGATCAAAAGTGCGATCTTGATTGGCGGTACAGATAAAAAACGCTCTGCTGAACGCTTGAAGAGCACACCGCACATCATCGTCGGTACACCAGGACGTATCCAAGATCTGTCGGAAACCGGCGCATTACCGATCCACACAGCTTCTCAGCTTGTCATTGACGAAGCAGACCTTGCATTTGATATGGGCTTTATTGAAGATATTGATAAGTTTGCTTCAAGAATGCCGGAGAAGATCAGCATGTATGTATTCTCTGCAACGATTCCTGAGAAACTTAAGCCATTCTTGTCGAAGTATATGAACTCACCCGTTCATGTGCGGATGGATGATAAGAAACCGTTGACGGAGAATATGCGTTATTCATTGGTTCCTGTTAGAAGTATGGATAAAAATAAGAAACTCCTTCACGTGATGGATGCCCTACAGCCATATCTTGCGATTATCTTCATGAATACAAAGCAAAACGCTGATCGTCTAGCTACCTATTTGGCAGAACACGGCCATAAGCCTGGAAAAATCCACGGTGATTTAACACCACGAGAACGTACACGTGTTATGAAGCAAGTACGCGATCTAGAGTATCAATACATCGTGGCAACTGACTTGGCGGCAAGAGGGATCGATATTCCTGGTGTCAGTCACGTTATTAACTTTGAGTTACCAGATGACCTCGAATTCTTCGTTCACCGCGTAGGACGTACTGCACGGGCAGGCATGCAAGGTCATGCGATTACGTTGTACGAACCGTCTGATGAAGATGCGATAAATCAAATTGAAAAGCTTGGTATTCCTTTCATTCACGAAGATGTCAAAAATGGTGAGTGGATTGAAGTAAAAGAGCGTCAAGCACGTAAGAAACGTGTACGTGAAGTGGATGAAATTGATAAAAAAGCGGATTCCTTTATTCGTAAGCCGGATAAAGTAAAGCCGGGTTACAAGAAAAAGATGGCAGAACAAAAAGAGAACTTTAAAAGAAGACAAAGGAGAATTAAGAAGAAATCATGACACAAGATGATATCCTTCTAGGTTCTCACGTATCCATGAGTGGTAAAAAGATGCTGCTTGGCTCAAGTGAAGAGGCTCTGAGCTATGGAGCCAATACATTCATGATCTATACGGGAGCACCTCAGAACACGAGACGTAAACCAATTGAAGAATTAAATATTGAAAGTGGTATACAGAGTATGGAGCAAAACGGTCAATCAAATCTTGTCATCCATGCGCCGTATATTATCAACCTTGCGAATACTACAAAGCCTGAAACGTTTCGTCTGGGCGTAGACTTTTTACAACAAGAGATCCAGCGTACTGAAGCGCTTGGTGCCAACCAAATCGTCCTCCATCCGGGTGCACATGTGGGTGCTGGAGCAGAAACAGGCATCGACAAAATTATTGAAGGCTTAAATGAAGTGTTATCTGAAGACGCAAATGTTCGCATCGCACTTGAAACGATGGCTGGTAAAGGAACAGAATGTGGTAGAAGTTTTGACGAAATCGCGAAGATCATCGACGGTGTGAAGCATAACGAACGTTTATCCGTATGTTTTGATACATGCCACGTCCACGATTCAGGCTATGATATCGTCAATGACTTCTCAGGTGTCTTAGATCAATTTAACCATATTGTCGGACTGGATCGTATTTCTGTTATCCACGTTAACGACAGCAAAAACATTTGCGGCGCTGGAAAAGATCGCCACGAAAATATCGGCATGGGGCATATCGGCTTCGAACCGTTAGCTTATATCGTTCATCATCCGGCATTTAAAGAGGTTCCAAAAATCTTGGAAACACCATTTATCGGAACAGATAAAGCGAATAAAAAAGCACCTTATGCAGTAGAAATTGACATGTTAAAAAATCATCAATTCACTCCTGCTCGATTAGAAGAATTGAATAACTGAAAATGAAAAGCGTTGCATATATGCAACGCTTTTTTATTGTAGTTTATACTGTTCCATATACAGCATAGTTTTCTCGTATCCAATGATTGATGTGATTTTTTCAATAAATACGGGAGGAATGCCTGTAAACAGCCAAGTGAATGAAACCTCATCAAGCAAAGGACGTAACTGCTGTACTTCTTTAATAGACAATTCCACACCGTAACTTGCCGCGTAATGAACAGCTTCTTGATCGGGCAGTTGTTTAATTTCCTGAATTAACTGAAGTAAATCCATCTTCATCAATTCCTCTCAATTGGTTGTATCCCTTCGCATCTTACTATATAATTCATAAAGTAATCGGAATGATTCCGAATTAAAGGAAGGGATATGTATATGACAAATTCCATTATTAACTTAGAGCATATTACGCATAAATTTAACCATTCCATTGCGCTATCTGATGTCAGTTTAGAAGTGAAACAAGGGGAGTTTTGGGCGTTAATCGGTCCAAACGGTTCGGGTAAATCTACATTATTAAAAATCATATTAGGATTGCTGAAACCGTCACAAGGCACGATTGAACTGTTTGGCGGGCCTATAGATTCTTTTAACCAACAGCAACGAATCGGCTACGTCTCTCAAAAGTCGAACGCATTTACGACGAAGTTCCCAGCTACGGTATTGGAAGTCGTGAAAAGCGGTTTAACGAGTAAAAAGGGACTGTTCAAACGGTTCAATAAAGAGGATGAACAGCGAGCTATCGACGCGTTGCATGTAGTGAAAATGGCAGACCGTAAAGATGAAAGTATAGGTGATCTGTCAGGAGGTCAGCAACAGCGTGTCTTTATTGCAAGAGCCCTCGTGAGTCACCCGGATTTGCTGATTATGGATGAGCCGACAGTGGGGATTGACAGACAAAATGTTGAATCCTTCTATTCTATGCTTAGCGAATTGAATCGTGAGTACGGAATAGCGATTTTACTCGTGACACATGAAATCGATGTCGTGACAAAGCTTGCAACTCATATCGCATGCTTGAATCGTTCCATCCATTTCCATGGAGTTCATGCAGATTATGAAAAAATGAGTGAGACGGAATTGTCGGGCTGGTACGGTCATCCTATTCGTCGGCTCCATCAAAAAGAAACGGAGCCGGTTAGATGATTGAAGCTATATTCACATACGAGTTTTTACAAAATGCTGTATTATCTGGACTGATCATCGGCTTAATTGCACCGATGCTCGGATTGTTTATCGTGGTGCGTCGTATGTCGATGATTTCAGATGCGCTCAGTCACGTAGCACTTGCAGGGATTGCGGGCAGTCTCTACTTAAGTCAGCAAGTATTGTTTTTCGCTGCGCTTAATCCAGTGTATTTAGGGATGGGTGCGGCGGTAGTCGGATCTTTATTGATCGAGCGATTGCGTAGAGTGTATAAAAGCTTTGAAGAACTGGCAATTCCGATTATTTTATCTGCTGGAATTGGTTTTGGGGCAATATTTATATCTCTTGCTAAAGGATTCGGTACAGATTTAGTTGGCTATTTATTTGGCTCAGTGTCCGCTGTGAGTCGGCAGGATTTATACATCGTAATTTTAATTGCTGTTATTGTGATCGCATTTATATATTTCTTATATAAAGAGTTATTTTCATTGGCGTTTGATCCAGAGTATGCGAGAGTATCGGGGATAAATGAACGCGTCATTCAGGCGTCATTTATGATTATCACAGCGCTAGTCATTGGTGCGTCTATGCGAATTGTTGGGATTTTGCTCGTTTCTTCGTTGATGACACTGCCTGTTGCAGCTGCGATTCAAGTGGCTAAAAGCTATAAGGGTGCACTAGTATACTCCATACTATTCGGAGAAATCGCCGTAGTTATCGGACTGATTTCTGCATATTACTTAGATATCGCGCCTGGAGGGACCATTGTAGTTACGTCGGTGTTTATTTTGCTGTTAGTACTTTTTGGAAAAAAAGTACGGTCATGAGAAGCAGGAAAGGTGGCGTTTCAATATGTCGATAGATGAAGCATGGGATATTCTATTGAAATATGATTATAAACGGACAAAAAACCGAGAAATCTTATTACGGTTTTTTGATGAAGCGGATCGCTATGTAACAGCTATGGAAGTTCGCATGGCAGTGGAGCGGGATAATCCGGGCATTAGTTTTGATACGATCTATCGGAATCTTGCCATGTTCTCTAAGCTTGGTATTTTAGATGAAACAGAACTGAACGGCGAGCGACTTTTTCGAATGCAATGTGCAACAGATCATCATCACCACCACCACTTCATTTGTACAGCGTGTGGTGGCACGAAATCCATTCCGATTTGCCCGATGGATAGTGTTACGGTCAATTTGTCGGAGTATGAAATAGAAGGGCATAAGTTTGAAATTTATGGCAGATGTCCGAAGTGTAAAGTAGGGTAGTTTCAATAAAAAAGGGGGCACATTAGACTGACCTAGCGATATGAGACACATATAAAACACCATGATTAGGCTGCCATTTCACCATATTTTACGGGTGTCAGGTAGCCTAATTTTTCTTGGATACGTTCTTCGTTATAATAATTTAAATAGGTTATTACTCGTTCAGCTACATCATCATTGCGTAATGAATTAAATTTAACGTATTGAAATTCTTCAGATTTTAGACTCGAATGAAAGGATTCAATTACCGCATTATCCCAACAGTTTCCTCGACGTGACATGCTGCCGATCAGGTCGTTATCCTTGATATAGGCTTGATACGCGTATGACGTATACACACTCCCTTGATCCGAATGTATAATCACTCCTGTGGGGTGGTTTCTCGCAGCTAGTGCCGCCTTTAACGTGTCAATTACGAGTGGTGTCTGTTGATGGTCGTATAATTTGTAAGCAACAATTTCATTATTGTATAAATCCATAATGGTTGAAAGATATTTTGTCGTACTACCATACTGGATATAGGTGATGTCGGTTACCCACTTCTGATTTGGTTCACTAGCTGTGAAATTACGTTTAAGAAGATCCGGGGCAATTATGATACTTTCCCCTTGAGATTTCCACTTTCGTTTCGGCTTGATGCGACACTGTAAATTATGCTTTTGCATAAGGCTTTGAACGGTATTGCGATTCAACTTTATGTTGTATTCTATCTTAAGAAGTGCTTTGATTTTTCTATGCCCATTCCGATACTTCGTGCGTTTACACAATTCCATAATGGCTTCCTCTTCCACCGAAAGCGACTTACCGGTTCCCTCTAGACGCCATCTATAGTAGGTAGCCCGTGGTACTCCTAATGCGGATAGAATAGCTGTAATCGTATACTTCTTTTTTAGCTTTTCTACAATCTGAAGAACTATTTCTTTCTCAATCTCCTTTCGATCTCCATGTACTTTTTTAGAATCTCATTCTCCATCTTTAAATGGGACAACTGTCGTTCCTTCTTGTCCGCTTCACTCGAAAGTTCTGGCCCGTGACCGAAGGTATATTGTTTACCTATAGGTTGATCAAAACGATACATTTCATTTGCACGATACCATCTCATCCAAGTTTCAACCTGGGATTTATTTTTGATTCCATGTTTCTCCATAATTTCGTTAGTTGTTAACTCACCACTTAATTTATCTTTGACAACTGCCCATTTTACTTCGCTTGAATATACGTTTTTGCCCACGCAAAAACACCTCCGTT
>NZ_AUDQ01000015.1 GCF_000425545.1 Sporosarcina ureae DSM 2281
AGAATGGATTATTCGGTATTAGCCCCGGTTTCCCGGAGTTATCCCCATCTGAAGGGCAGGTTGCCCACGTGTTACTCACCCGTCCGCCGCTAACTGAAGGAAGCAAGCTTCCAACAGTTCGCTCGACTTGCATGTATTAGGCATGCCGCCAGCGTTCGTCCTGAGCCAGGATCAAACTCTCCATAAGAGAAATTCGATTAGCTCGAGTTTCATTTGCTGGCATCAATTAAGATACTCATTTTGTTTATGTCATCGTTAGATGCATAAACTGTATTTCGTTAACGTTTTGCTGTTCAGTTTTCAAGGTTCATTTATTCTTTAAAATAATGGAGCGGGTAGGGAGAATCGAACTCCCATCATCAGCTTGGAAGGCTGAGGTTTTACCACTAAACTATACCCGCGTATAAGTTGTAATTAAATTGTAACGGTTGAGAATGTTTGGTGCGGTAAAGAGGATTTGAACCTCCACGGGGTTAACCCCCACTAGGCCCTCAACCTAGCGCGTCTGCCATTCCGCCACTACCGCTTTGTTTCAGCGACAATTACTAGTATACACCTTCAGTTTAATAAGTCAAGAACTTTCTTGAATTCTTTTTAAAATGAATGGTGAGCCGTACAGGATTCGAACCTGTGACCCTCTGATTAAAAGTCAGATGCTCTACCAACTGAGCTAACGGCTCATGTTAAAATGAAAGGAACAATTTGTCCCAAATACCTTTGATCTCTCTAAAGCATGTACCACGCAATAGAAATGGCTGGGGTAGCTGGATTCGAACCAACGAGTGACGGAGTCAAAGTCCGTTGCCTTACCGCTTGGCTATACCCCATCAATGATAACTCGCTATCAAATCTTCAGGGATTTGTTCGTTTTATTAAAAGTGACCCCTACGGGATTCGAACCCGTGATACCGCCGTGAAAGGGCGGTGTCTTAACCGCTTGACCAAGGGGCCTTAATGGTAATGTCGGTTCAGCAAGCGAATGGTTTGTTGCGCTTGTCTTAGTCGACTTTTACTATTATAGACAGGGTGTTGCCGTTCGTCAACCTTTTTGGACAATCTTTTTTAAATAACTTTTCAATATGCCTTAAAACGTTGATATGACAACCTTTCCGTTTATAATTTTTATAAGCTACAAAGCCGTCTTTCACTTCTTTTTATCAGATTGTATAAAAGGCATCCAATCGTTATGATTGAATGCCTTTCACGCTTTACTTCACTTTCGAGATCTCCCCTGCACATTTTCCACAGCGATACTTCGTGCAATCCATTCTTCTGCGCCTAGGATAATCCAGCCCGCAAGCCGTACAACGATATAGATGGATGATTGTACTTTTCGCTCTACGTTCCGTAAGCGGTTTGCAATGACGGGGTGAATTTGTCTCTTTCAGTAGCTGTTTAAAATCCGGATCCCCGTGTTTATATCCCTTTCCTTCTATATGAAGGTGATAATGACAAAGTTCATGTTTAATGATCCCGATCAATTCTTCTTCATCATGAAGTTTAATAACCAATGGGTTGATCTCTATAAAATGATTACTTAACTTGTAGCGACCACCCGTCGTCCGCAGCCTACTATTAAAAATCGCTTGATGGACAAACGGTTTGTGGAAGATTTCCAATGAGATCTGCTCAACCAGCTGCTGTAAATATTCTTCTGACATGCTGATTCTCTCCTTTATTTCTTAAGAGGAAGCATAGATAATGCGATTCGCCCTTTTTGACGATCGACAGAATCAATCCATACAGTAACAATATCACCGGATGCAACTACGTCTAATGGATGTTTCACATAACCTTTTTTCATTTTGGAGATGTGCACTAACCCATCTTCTGATACGCCAATGTCTACAAATGCACCGAAATCCACTACGTTGCGCACTGTTCCTTGCATTTCCATTCCTTCATATACATCTTTGATATCAAGTACATCTGCTTTTAATAAAGGTTGCGGGTAATCATCTCGCGGGTCGCGATTCGGACGCTGCAATGTTTGGATAATATCTTGCAATGTTATTTCTCCTACGTCCAGCTGCGCAGCAAGTTGCGGGATATCGACGTGTTCGAGAGCAGCCGTTGCTCCTTCTGTTCCAAGCTGTGATTTGTCGAGTTGCAATTCTTTCAATACAGCTTCTGCCACTTTATAACTCTCTGGGTGAATGCCTGTCGAGTCGAAGCGCTCTGTTGATTCTGGTATACGCAAGAAGCCAATTGCCTGTTCGTAAGTTTTCGCACCGAGTCTTGGTACCTTTTTCAGCTCTGTACGTTTTGTGAACTTACCTGCTTCATCTCTTGCTTTAACAATGTTCTCCGCAACGGCTTTTGACAGACCCGACACATACTGTAACAGCGAAGAGGAAGCGGTATTGACATTAACCCCCACTCGGTTCACCGCTGTTTCCACAACAAATGAAAGTGATTCGGTCAGATTTTTTTTCGCAACGTCATGCTGGTATTGTCCCACGCCGATAGATTCAGGATCAATTTTAACAAGTTCAGACAACGGATCTTGCAGTCTTCGTGCGATGGATACAGCACTCCTTTGCTCTACCTGCAAGTCTGGGAATTCTTCTCGTGCTTTTGCAGATGCTGAATAGACACTCGCACCTGCTTCATTGACAATTACATAGGAAATCGGCTCGTCCACTTCTTTAATTAGATCGACGATGAACTTTTCTGTCTCACGGGAAGCAGTTCCATTACCAATCGCGATAATGGATATTGGATATTTATTTAATAAATCGCGTAGTACTTTTTTTGATGCCTCTTTTTGTGGCTTTGGTGGATGGGGATAGATGACAGAGATATCATGTAACTTTCCTGTTTCATCCACTACCGCAAGTTTACACCCTGTTCTAAATGCAGGGTCTACACCAAGTACTGTTCTACCTTTCAATGGTGGTTGTAATAAAAGGCTACGCAGGTTTTCCGAAAACACATGAATTGCCTGCGTTTCTGCTTTTTCGGTTAACGTCGTTCGTACTTCTCTTTCTATCGAAGGCGCAATTAACCGTTTAAAAGAATCCTCTAACGCTTCTTTAATATACGTTGCAGATGAAGAAGGGTGTCGTTTTAGATACACACGCTCGAGATCTCCAATGACACGATCTGCTGGGAAACTTACCCCCACACGCAATACATCTTCTTTTTCTCCCCGATTAATCGCTAAAACGCGGTGAGGCACGATTTTACTGAGTGGCTCTTCATATTCGTAGTAGTTTTCAAAAACTTTCCGCTCATCTTCTGCACCTTTTTTAATAGTAGCTGTTAATTTCCCAGATGCCCATGTGATTTTACGGATTTTCTCTCGTATTGTTGCGTCTTCCGATACTCTCTCCGCAATGATGAACTTAGCACCTTCTAACGCATCCTCTACGGTAAGGATTTCTTTTTCAATATTGATATAGGCTTGTGCTGCAGAATCAATGTTCTCGGATGACTGTTGCATTAATTGATCAGCGAGAGGTTCCAAGCCTTTTTCAATCGCAATCATTGCTTTAGTACGTCGTTTCTGTTTATAAGGGCGATACAAGTCCTCGATTCGCTGCAATACAGTTGCACGTTCAATCTCTGCCTTTAACGTATCATCCAACTTTCCTTGTTCATCGATTAAACGCAGAACTTCTTCTTTTCGCTGTTCAAGCGACTTTATATAATGATAAGCATCTTCAATATCCTTGATTTGTACTTCATCGAGCGAGCCAGTTGCTTCCTTCCGGTACCGCGCAATAAAAGGTACAGTGTTGCCTTCCTCTAATAGTGCGATGACACTTGCCGTTTGGTGCTTACTAACTCCCGCACGACTTGCTGTTGCTTCCATATAATCTTTTGACAATTCCATCACCCTTTCCCCTTTCCATATAATAGCATGTTTCCAATACGCTTTCCTTCTGCAACTATTTATTTTCAAACACAAAAAAGCCGCTTCAACCTAATGAAGCAGGCTAGCTGCGATGAATGTTGCATCGTCGTCATCTTCAATCGTCCGTTCAACCTTTTTATACAATTGATACGGAGTGGAGTTTTCTTGTAAGTACTTTTTAGGACTTCGCAAATTCACACCGTCAGAATGAAGAAAGAACCGATCATTCTTATTATAAGGGTATCTTTGTGTACGAGGCGATTGGGGTCTTCCGGACAGATAGCCCATTACTGGTAAGGGATAAATCATCTGACCATTGGATTGTAGAATATAGATCCGGATGTTACCGACACAACTATATTCTATGGTCTGCTGTTTAAAATACACTTTTACAATCCCTACTGCCGCTCCGCGTTTATGCAACATTTGTTTATTGCAACGCAGTAACAAATCGTCAGGTGATTCATGATGATACATCTGTAAGACCTGTGGAATAATTTCAGCCGATTCTTTTGCTTCTGTTCCACTGCCTAAACCGTCTGCAATAGCACAAATAAAATAATCTTCTTCTGAATGAATGTAGTATGCATCCCCTGAATCTTTATTACCCTTTTTAGACTGTTGATATATATATGCCTCTACATAGTCATTCTCAAAAGTCTCCACTAATTTGCACCACCACTTGTTAGGATTACTTCTTGTAACTTCTTAATTGCTTTGCGTTGCAGTCTTGAAACGTGCATTTGGGAAATATCCAGTAATTCTCCAGCTTCTTTCTGGCTCATCTGATCGATATATGTATACTGGATAATTTGACGTTCGCGTTCACTTAAAACGTTCAGTGCATTCAAAACAAGCATACGCTGATCTGTCTTTTCAAAACCGCCATCAGTTTCACCAATGATATCAAGCAGTGTAATGGTTCCACCTTCTGAATCCGCGTCCAGTGTATGGTCAATCGACAGCGCTTGGTAACTTCTGCCCATTTCCATCGCTTCAAGTACTAATTCTTCGTCGGTACCAAGATATTCTGCTATTTCATAGACCATTGGCGAACGCTGAAATTCAGTCGTTAACGTTTCAACAGCCGCTTTTATCTTCGGCCCTAACTCTTTGATTCGTCTCGGTACGTGAACTGCCCAGGTTTTATCACGAAGGAATCGCTTAATTTCCCCGATGATTGTCGGTACGGCAAACGCTTCGAAGTTCCGTCCTTGCTCAGGATCATATCTCCGAATTGCTCCTAACAGTCCGAGCATTCCCGCCTGCACAATATCTTCATGATGAGATTGCCCACGGGAATATTTGCGCGCGATGGAGTGTACTAGTCGCTCATAATGCAGGACTAGTTGTGTTTGCGCATGGTCGTCATTATTCTCTTGATATTCATGTATCCATTTAATGACTTGCTCTTTTGTCTCACTGTCACGAGAAGACTGTTGATTTGACATGGTCCTCTCCCCGCTCTCTGCCCAAATATTTGGTCATGAAAACAATGACACCCTCCCCATGGTCAACTTTGACTTCATCCATTAATGTTTCCATCAAGTAAAGTCCTAAGCCACCTTCTCTAAGAGGTGAATCCTCATTCCAATCTTGATATGGGCCGACTTTTTTCTTTGTTTCTTCAAAGTCGAAGCTTTGACCATGATCTGTCACAACAATTTCCAGGCGATCTTTATAAAGGGCACACCCCAAAATCACTTCACCTGTTTTTTCATCATTATACGCGTGTTGCACAGCATTTGTCACTGCTTCACTTGCCGCGATCTTCAAATCTTCAATTTCGTCATATGTGAATCCAATACGACTTGCAAGACCTGATATAGCTAAACGAGCTACACCTACATACTGGGCTTTTGCCGGAACCTTTATTTCAATGTAATCAAACGCTTGCATTATCTTCGCCACCTTTAGATTGTTCAATCTCCATAATGTCACTGAGGCCCGTAATTTCAAACAATCGGTAAAGGCGTTGGTTTAGTCCTTTAATAACTAATTTCCCGTTATGCGCTTTTACTTCTTTATAGAATCCGACAAATATGCCTAAACCTGTACTGTCCATATAATTTACTTCAGATAAGTCTAATTCCACTTCGATTCCTTCTACTAACTCTAAAGTAGCCAAATGTTCTTTCAATTTTGGCGCTGTATATATATCGATTTCTCCGATAACTTTAAAATTATGTACGAGATCTTTATCAACTTGCTCAACTTGTAAATTCATTTCGCCACCCCGATCGCTTTCTCTATTTTCTATGAATGTATAGCATAGTTATATCCACTACACACTCATTGTTTTATACCCATTCTTAGACTTCTTAAACCTTCAATTTGTTTTTTTCAAAATCACAAGTGTGAAGTCATCGTGCAGTTCATAATTCTGCATTTTAGATAGCTCATTAAATAAATAGTCAACCATTGCTTGTGCACTTTCCAAACGTACTTCGTGCAATAGATTCTCTATAACATCCATTTCAATGAAGCCTTTATCTGTTCTAGTTTCCGTTACACCATCCGTCATAATCGCAATAAAGTCATTTTCTTCGAGACGCACAGTACGTTCTTCATACACCGCTTCTGCTTGAACGCCAAGTAACAGACCTTTACTTTCTAGCAAACTGTACGAATCTTCAGAAGCACGATAAAAGAGAGCGGGCTCATGCCCAGCTGAAGAATAACGGAATACCGAGTTTTCTGTATCGTATTTTCCATAAAACATAGAAATGAACATAGAATCAGCAATGCTTTGCTCCACCATTTTATTGATAAAGCTCAATACTTCAAAAGGACTTCTTTTCTCATACCGCAAGCTATCCATGCCAAACTTCACCATGGACATATGCATAGCTGCAGACATGCCTTTGCCGATAATATCGGCAACCGCCAAGCAAACTTCTTGTTCAGTTTCTTTTAGAAAGTATACATAATCACCGTTCATTTGCTTCGATGGCTTGGAGATCCAACCTATATCCAGACCCTCCAACATAGGAGTTGTTGTTTGTAGCAAAGTACTTTGTACTCTCACCGCAATATCCATCTCTGTTTGAATGACTTCTTGTTTGCGGATTAAGCTCTGGTGTTCTTTTAGCGCTAGTCCATAATGAATCATCATTTCAATTAAAAAATCGAAAGATACGCTGACATCGGCCGGCATATCTTTAATCAGTTCTTCAATAGACGTTTTATGAATACTGATGACATCTTCCGGCGCGATATTCTTTTCTATGAAGCTGCGGCTGAATTGCTGTCCCAAATAGAGAGCTTCTTCCCCTTTGGAGTGCAGATAATTCTCCAGCATTTGCTTATACTGCCTACCCGCCTCTTGTGGCAATACCCTTCAACTCCTAGTGCAACCATTTAGTCGCTGTAATAGTGGTACCTACGCCCACTTCTGTTTCTACACGAAAATCATCCATCAATCGTTTGACTCCTGGCATTCCTGCACCTAGCCCTCCAGACGTCGTGTATCCATCTGTCATAACTTTTTGTAAATCAGAAATTCCCGGTCCTTCATCGGTAGCGGTAATTAGTAATCCCACCCGTACACCTACTGTAATAGGCACAATTTCGATTCGACCTTTTCCTGCGTAAAGATATATGTTTCTTGCTAATTCACTAATGGCAGTCGTAATTCTAGCTTGGTCGACTGTCCCAAAACCCGTACTTTTCGCCTCATTACGTCCTAATTGTCTAGCAGCAACAATATCCCATTCTGTCTTGATCTCTATAGAAGACCTGTGTTCCATGGTCAGGCCTCCAATTCTCTAGTCAATTTCTCTAGTCAATTTCTCTAGCCCATTCTCTAGATCTAATGCAGTTGTCACGTTCTCTAAACGGATGCCTAATTCAATTAGCGTGATAGCTACAGATGGTTGAATACCTGTGATAACAACTTTCGCACCCATTAGACTTGTCATATGAATAACATCTCCAAGTACTTTAGCGATGAATGAATCAATAAAGTCGATTGGCGTCAAATCAATCACAACGCCTCGTGCAGACGTTTTATGCAGTTGATTCAATAAATCTTCTTGGAATTGTAATGCTGTCTGATCGTCAAGCTCTACTTGAATAGATACAATCAATGTGTCTTTTAGCTTTAGAATCGGGATTCGCATCTTCATACTACATTTCCTCCTCCACAATTGTTCGACCTGTCATTTCAAGCGCCTTTTGCATACCTCTGCGTAACGTGCTAGTCGTCGAGAAATCTGTAAGATTAATGCCAAGCGTTACAATAGTTTGCGCAATTTCCGGACGAATACCGACTAGCATACATTTTGCACCTACTAAACGAACAGCATCTGCCGCCTGGATGATATGATGTGCAACCATCGTGTCTACTACTGGAACACCTGTAATATCAAGTAATACGACTTCAGCTCGCTGCTTGACAACGCCTTCCAATAAATTCTCCATGATCAATTTCGCACGTTCCGTATCGATTGTACCGACTAACGGCATGACAGATATCTTGTCGAAAACAGGAATTAATGAAGCCGATAGTTCTTGCAATGCAATCTTCTGCAAAATATCCGTACGTTCCCACTTTGTGGAGTATTCTTCAATAATGCTTTCTCTTAACGGATTGATCCAGTTCGAGAAGATGTTAATCCCTTCGCGTAAGTTAGACTCTTGTAAAATCCCCGTTTCAAAGAATAGATTATATACGACAGAAGAAAACGTATCAATTGCCCGATTGATGAATTTAATAGACCATCCAAAATGAATGATTTTTTCCGTGAACTCATCCAAACGTGCCTTGTCCACTGTATCGCGGTACGTTAGATTGGATGTCATCAGTTCTGTAAACTCCCTACTAGTTGTTGCTACTACAGGCGCTGGCATTAATTCCAGAAAACGTTCATCTGCGTTCTCTTTCATCTCCTCTACCCAACGCGTCGTAATTGTATCTATATTTTCAACTATACCTTTTCTCATGACTTCGTTCATCGTTATTTGTTCCTCCCTACATCTTCAGTTATCTCCATTGTATCGAATTTCGCTGCAAACTACATGTATTTTGTCGTTTTTTTCGAATTTACTATAAAAAAACACTATAACCAATTGGCTATAGTGTTTCAAGCAGCCATTAGTTACTGGCGCCATCCGCAATAAAATTTGTTGGAATATGTATGCTAAAATTTAATAAGTCCGAAGCTTACTTGTAACGCTTCGTCGACTTGTTTCATTAACGCATCGTCTAAGTGAGTTATTTTGTCTGTAAGCCTTGACTTGTCGATTGTGCGGACTTGCTCGAGCAGGATGACTGAATCCCGCTCGAATCCATGCCGGGCCGCAGTAATTTCGACATGTGTCGGCAATTTTGCTTTTTGAATTTGTGCAGTAATGGCTGCTACAATCACTGTGGGACTGAATCGGTTACCAATATCATTTTGGATGATCAGTACCGGCCTAGTCCCACCCTGTTCAGAACCGACTACAGGTGACAAATCTGCAAAAAAGACGTCTCCGCGTTTAATTGCCAACTTTTCATCCTCCGCTGACGCAACGTTCTACGGTATGCTGAGCTTCAAATTCCGCATATAAACATTCTGCCGCTATGTTGAGGTTGATTTGCGACATTTCCACATAACCTCTTATCATGGCTTCACGTAATAAGGAAGCTTCACCATGTTCGATATGTTTCACATCTGTCGTATAAACGAAATCTTCTTGCACTTGCTCCCATTGAAAGATTGCGTCTTCATTTTGCTGTTGCAATCTGGTTGAGGCTATACTAAGTATTCTTTTATCGTTTTTATCCGTACGCAAATCGAGCACCTCCGACAAACCCATCCCTCTATTTCTATATCAATTCTATCTTACCACTTATATTGGAATATGAAAAGACAAGGTTTGAAGTGTTTTGACAAGAAATACTAGTTTCGTCAGTAGAATGTCGAATTGAATGATCGTTGCGTCATATATTCCAATAGATAGTTTCGACTTTTTTACGTATAGACTCTCGGTATCCGTGTAGAAAATGTTACAGCTATTTCATAGGGTATCGTGTTTAAGCGTTCAGACCATTCTTCTATAGCTATTTCTTCTTTGCCTTGTTTACCGATCAGTACCACCTTTTCACCTTCAGGATATTCACGAGGTAATCGGATCATGCATTGGTCCATGCAAATGGTGCCAACAATCGGTACCCTCTTGCCGTCAATTAGTACTTCCTGACCTGTAAGCGAACGCTTTAAACCATCCGCATAGCCCACCGGTAATGTACCGATCCATTCTCCTTCAACAGCCTCATACGTACCACCATAGCTAATCGCCTCACCAGCAGTCATCTGTTTCACGTAAGTTAATTCAGTTTCAAGCGCTAATGCTCGCTTAAGTTTAAATGGTAGCTGCTTTGCCACAGTATCAGACGGCGGTATTCCGTATAAACTTATGCCAAAACGGACAGCATCTAGTGCATATTCAGGAAACAACAATGCCCCCGCGCTATTGGACGCATGAATAAGACGCGGTTTTTCAGGCAAACAATTTACTAGGCGCATGAATCGCTCAAACTGTCGCCGTGTTGGTTCTCGATCTTCTTCATCTGCACGTGCGAAATGTGTGAATACACCATCAATAGATAGATCGGACTGTTGAATACACTTCACCAATTGAGCAAGCTCTTCTTCAGTCCGTACTCCAATTCTACCCATTCCGCTGTCGATTTTTACATGAATCCTGCATTTATTATCAAATGGTTGTTGAGCAATCACTTGTTTTACCCAACTCTCACTCGTGACCGTTAATATAATGCGATGTTGTGCTGCTACTGCCGCAAATGATACCGGTGAAAGTCCCAGCACGAGTATATCCGCTGTCGGCTGTGTCTTCCTGAGCGTCATAGCTTCATCCGGAGTAGCAACAGCGAACATTTCTGCTCCCGCTTGTAATGCAACGGAAGCAGCCTGCGCGACTCCATGACCATATCCATCTGATTTGACGACCGCGATCAACTTAGTTTTTTTAGGTAAATAAGAAATAAGCTGTTCTGCATTGTGTTTAATAGCCGCCGTGTTAATAACCGCTCGTGTTGGCCGATATTGTGTTTCGTTGAACATTTCCTTCCACCTCGTTATAGGATAGACTGTAGCATGCAATAATTATCTATCCAAAGGCACAGTCTAGTCAATTGATTCAGCCGTTGATTACTTCGATTCAGTTGCTGTCATTGAATTCGCTACAGTAATCAGTTCTTCCTTGCTTAACATGTCAGATGCAACAAAGAACGCCATGCCATTTGCTTCCCAGTGAATGGATTGGTCTGTCAATGCCGCTACTGCGAATCCTAGATCAACCGGATCACCTTCTATGGATACAGGCATTTCATTCAATGGCTTTTCAGCTGGTTCTTGAATCACAACATATTCCTTATCCCCACTGAATGTCATGATAACACGCTGACCATTCTCAATTTCCACACTCTTTTCTTCTGACAATGTAGTACCTTGTAAATTAGCAACCGGATAGTACGTTTGTTGATTTACCTTAGCCTGGGCTTCCCCATCACCTTCTGTTGCTTCTTCTTCAGAATCCGCTTTATCGCCGTCTGCTTTTGGTTTATCCATTTCCACCTTATATTCAGCAACTTTATGCTCTACACCCAATGCAATTTTATCGAACTTAATGGAGATCTTTTCTTCACCTGCTTCATCATGGATCGTCACCTTATTTGGTAACAAAGTCTTTTTATCGATATGAATTTTCTGAGTTGGTAAAAGTGACTTATGATTATTGCGTGTCGCCGTTTCAAAGATATACTCTTTTTCCTTTTCTTCCATGACTGCCGCCTTGTCTGCCTTAATATCTTCAGCAAGCGTTCCGATCAGATACCCCTGACTGTTTTGTGCCGGCCAGTCACTTTGGAATTTGTAGGTTTTGCCGAGTGACGGTGTAATGACGAATACGCCTTCTTCGTTACGAACGATCATTTGTGACTCTTCATTCCCCGATTGTGTCACATTTACTTTGTAAAACTCCGGCTTAGTATGCCATACTTCCACATTGTACACCCGAGGCTCTGAACCTGTTTTGATTTCCATCGAAGCATTTAACTCGTAGCCTTTTGTTTCGTTCCACTTATTACTAAGTTTCTTCATGACATCTTCTTTGGAGGGTTTACCGCATCCTCCTAGTACTAACATAACTGCGATGACTGTTAACAAGATAATTTTTTTCCGCATTCTTTTCATCCTTTCTCCAATCAATTCGGGTAGCTTATCTTATGAGAGGGATGAATCGATTATGCGAGCTTGTTTTAAATTCTAATTAGATGCTTTCAGAGTTCCATTAAGACCACTTGTGCAGCAGCTACAGTTTGGGTATGTGTAATGCTAACGAACCCCTGAACCAGCTGACTATGAAAGTACAGTACAGGACGACCACTTGCTTCTGAAATGACTTCGATGTCCAGAAAACTGCAATCTGCTCCTATTCCAGTACCTCGCGCTTTAGAGAATGCCTCTTTGGCGGCAAACCGGCCTGCCAAGTATTCGATTTTACGGCGGCCACTTAGTGTTTCATATACATGTAGTTCTCTTTCGGACAATATCCGTTCTCTGAATTTGGTATTGCGGCCATCCAAACGGGCTACACGGTCCAATTCCACGATGTCTAATCCAATTCCTTGAATCAAAATGAACAACTCCTTTCCCTTCAAGTTAAATAATATGTATAATCAGTACAGAAGATTGAGGTGAAACCATGTTTATACGAACGGAAAATTTTTCACAATATGTTCGCGCCTATCCCGTCGTGACATTTTTGCTTGCCTTAAATATCGGGATATTTATCTACACATTGATTCCCGGTATTGGTAATCAACTCTTTTTATTTGGCCTGGGAGATAACTTCCTCATTGCGAATGGAGAGTATTGGCGCTTAATAACCCCGATGTTTTTGCATGGCGGTTTTATGCACTTACTATTTAACATGTTCTCGCTTTTCGTTTTCGGACCAGAGCTTGAGAAAATCGCGGGGAAAGCACGGTTTATTACAGTGTATATGTTAGCCGGCTTATTCGGCGATATCGCAACATACTTCGTGCAGCCTGCCGCTTATACGCACGTCGGTGCAAGTGGTGCGATTTTCGGTGTGTTCGGTGCGTTTGGTGCACTTGTGTATTACACGAAGCATGCGTTTCCGCAGTTGAGACAAGTAATTTTGCCGATTATCGTCATTAGTGTTGTGATGACGTTTGTAGGAACGAATATCAACGTGACTGCGCACATAGCAGGATTGCTCACAGGATTCCTAATTGGACTGAGCTTCTTCAACCCGAAGAACATCGTCAGTTGGCGAAAGAAATAGTATCACGCAAGGCCAGGCGAGGGTTCGCTTGGCCGTTTTCTGTGTATTTTCCAGAAATTAAAGCACCTGTCCAGAGTCTCAAAGCGCAACAAGGAGTATCTTCCACTTATACTGCTGGGATTGAATCGTAGGAGCGGGACTCCTCAGGAAACGTCCCCTCCGAAGCGCAAATCCCCTATCCCGTCAGTTTATTTACTTTCATTAAGCATCAAAAGCCAGACAGGTTTAGTTGTCTGGCTTTGTTTGCGATTCTGCGCTTTCTAAGTGGAACTCATACCAAGACAGGAACTTTTCTGCGTCTTCCTGAGGCATGTGGCGAATGGCTGGGGCATCAAGTGACATGCCGGATTTGACATTGACCGTGACGGTCGCAACCTTTTTTCTGCGATGGAAATAATTCTGATCCAACTCCATTGACTGGATCCGACTCTTCTCCGTAAACACCGTCTGCCGGCTGATTGTCCGAAAACGCATCGTTAACTGTTTCGGCAAGATGGTGTAAGCCGCTGTCTTGTATTGCCAAATACCGTGCAAACCTACCAACGGCAGCAGTAACAACATCAGCAAGCCGAATGGGAAAAATTTGTACGAGACAATCGCTATCGGTATTAATGTCACAAGTAACTTAAAACGATAGTAGAAACGTTTTCCTCTACCACCAATTCTTTCTGTCGGTTCACTGAATTCTATATTTGGAAATAGCTCCTGTAACGGTTCAATGATGCGGTTTCGTTTCGCTAGCGGGAAAAGTTTGATTCTAGAACCTTCTCCCACTCCCCCTGCGCTATTGATGATGACCGCTCCATAGCCGAATAGTTGACGGAGAGGATTTTCAGTGATCGTGATATTCTGTACTCGTTTCAACGGCACAGTAACTCTTTTTTTCTCGAGCAACCCTCGCGTGATGACTAAATCATCTTTCTCACGCATGACCTTGAAATCATAATTTGCAAGAAATGTCATCGCAACGGATAGTATCCAAACGACAAGAAAACCGAGTGCTACTAAAATCGCAATGACGAAGACACCGATACGGATGAACGATTTCAGCTCTCCGAACAACCAATCGTACGGAATGAGTTCTTCGATTTGTGATAAAAATACGATTGCACCAGATAAAATAACCCCGATCCCACCTGAAGTTGTCGCAAGCATAAGCAAGTCACCTGTCGTCATGGAGAAAATTACTGGCGCTGGTTGTTTTGCTACCCGCAATTCTTCCGCCGGGTCTCTAATCAATTGCCACTCTGTTTGATCAAATATTGCCGGTTCCGGACCTAGGACTTTCTCTTTTTTCGCCCGCTTGATTTCTTTTTCAATCTGTTGCGCCGCTTCATTCGTGATGGCAGTTAATTCGGCTTCGGCATCTTTACCTGAAGATGAGCCTGCTGTTTCTATTTTGACTTTCACCAACTGGAACGGCCGGTGAAAAATACCTTCTGTGTAATCCAGACTTTGAATACGATCGAATGGAATGTAACGCTTTTTCCGCACAAACAAACCCGATACGATGCGCAATTCTTGATCCTCAAACCAGTAATCAAAACGACGCCATTTTACAATACCTGAAACTAACGTGAATACGATCAGCACGCCAAATAAAATCAACGACCAATACTGGATATACCATGGAGCTGTACTTTCTCCTTTGAAACCATTCACGAAAACCAAAATCACGAATGGACCAATCAATTCTTTCAGCGTGTTCGCAGTCTCAACGACAGCAGATATCCAATGAAGTTTATAACGTGGTTCAGACATCGTCTTTCGCCACCCTTGCAAACGTGGATATACGGTTGCGTAGTTCATCTGCCTCTTCCGTCACGAGCGCAGGAATGGAATGATTAGTCGCTGCAGTAGAGATCGTGATGGAAGCTAGACCGTACTTACGTAAAATTGGTCCTTCTGCTGTATCCACGTGCTGAACGCGGACCATCGGAATGAGTGTGCGATTGACGATGAATAATCCGTGTTGAAGTTCAATTTCCGCTTCACGTACTTCATAACGCCAGCGTTGCCAACGAATTTTCGGGAATAAGTAAATCGATAAAAATGCATGTAATAGTACAACTACCGTAACGACGATCATAATCCAAATTGGCCAATCAAAAAAGTACGATAAAAAACCTAATCCGACTGCTACTGCCAGTATGATCACACTTTGAATCGTTCCATATAATCTCCAAACAGTTAACCCTTTTCTGGAAATTTGATTTGAAGGTTGTTGCCTCACAGATCCACCTCTTTTCAGATTTCTACTTATACTTATCAAACTACCATGAAAATATTTTACTCTAGTCGATCATATCATATTCACGACAAAAAAATCCGGGCTGCTATAATGCAGACCCGGATTTTATATTTTCTATTCTTATCGTTCTGAACGGTTACTGCTGTTACGTCTTGAACCGCCATCTCTTCTTGCGCTATCACGAGGTCCGCTGCTACGTCTTGAACCGCCGCCAGAACCGCCACCGCTGAAGTTTCTGCTGCGTCCGCCTTGTGAACGTCCGCCGCTGCGATTACCACCTTTATAGCCTCCACCTGAACGGGATGAAGAAGGTCTGCGTGAAGGTAATGGACGCTCTTCTGTAATGCTTACAGGTGTTTCATCAATATTTTTAGTCAATGATTTAAGAGCTGCCGCCACAATTTCTTTCGCATCATGCTTTTCAAGCAATTGCGCTGCTAATCCAGCGTAGTCTTCTGAGTTTTGTTGGTCAATTACTTCAATCAGTGAATCCACTGCATTTTTCTTCTGCTCAAGCAATGCTTCATCAGAAGTTGGTGGACGTAGGGGAGTCATACGCTTCTTAGTCGTTTCCTCAACGATGCGAAGGTAACCCATTTCACGTGGCGTTACGAATGTAACAGCCACTCCACTTTTACCAGCACGGCCAGTACGGCCGATACGGTGAACATAGCTCTCTGGATCTTGTGGAATGTCAAAGTTGTAAACATGTGTTACGCCCGAGATATCCAATCCACGTGCAGCTACGTCTGTCGCTACAAGTACATCGATTTTATTGTCTTTAAACTGACGCAAAACTGACATACGTTTTGCTTGTGTCAAGTCACCGTGGATTCCTTCAGCAATATAGCCGCGAATACTTAGTGCATGAGCCAACTCATCTACCCGGCGCTTTGTGCGTCCGAATACGATAGCCAATTCAGGCTGTTGAACGTTCAACAATCTTGATAACACATCAAATTTCTCACGTTCATGAGACTTTACGAAGAACTGTTCAATGTTCTCAACAGTCATTTCTTTGGACTTAATTTTAACTATTTCTGGGTTTTTCATGAAAGTTTCTGCAATTTTACGGATTGGAGCTGGCATAGTTGCTGAGAATAGCAACGTCTGGCGCTCAGCCGGTACGCTTGCAAGAATTGTATTGATATCTTCGATGAATCCCATGTTCAACATTTCATCCGCTTCGTCCAAGACAAGTGTTTGAACGTGATCAAGCTTCAATGTTTTACGGTTGATATGGTCCAAAATACGTCCCGGTGTACCGACTACGATATTTGGATTATTACGAAGTGCACGGATTTGACGTCCGATTTCTTGACCGCCATAAACGGAAAGTACTTTCGCGCGGCTACCATAGCCTACTTTATAAATTTCTTCTGATACTTGGATTGCCAATTCACGAGTTGGTGCGATGACCAAAGCTTGAACTGCCGTGCTCTTTGGATCCAATTTTTCAATGATTGGAATACCGAATGCTGCCGTTTTACCAGTACCTGTTTGTGCTTGCCCGATTACGTCGCGGCCTTCCATACCAAAAGTGATTGTCCCCTCTTGGATTGGCGTCGCCTCTTCAAACCCCATGCGTATTAAAGCCTTTTGTGTTGTTTCGTTAATATTCAATTCTGAAAACTTCGTCAAAATATTCAATCTCCTTTATTTCTCCATTTGACAATTGGTTACATCTGCAAATGAAAGCGCGGCAAATTCGAGCCATGTACTTTGAAAATTGGGAGCGTTTCCGATATATCCATCTCTGGTTTATAAAAAGAATCTTCTAGAAGGATTCTTGTGGTCGAGAGAAGTCATATCAATTACACTTATCGTAATTGCGTCCAGATTTTTATACAGCACAATGTAAAATCTGTGACATACAAGGAAAGCTCGGTCCTTGCCGAGCGGTGATAACGGCAAGTCATTGCTAGTTTGCCTACTAATCACCGTTTTATTCAAAAAAAGTACTCTCCGTAAACTAAAACGGAAGAGTGCCGTGTAAATGTATCCAATTCCTTTTATCATTCTACCATGGCTTACACAAGACTGCAACGAATCCGCTTAAGTTCCATTAATCAGTCTTCATCCATGAACTTCAGTACTTTTGCGAACCATACGTGGCGATCTTCGCTATAACAAATATGATGTTTGCCATGTTCAGAATAAATCAGATGTTTTTCTTTTGACCCTAGTTGTTCGTACAATAAGTCTGCTGTGAATGCAGGAACGATGCCATCTTGCTTCCCCTGCACGATACAAACAGGCGTTTTGACTTGATGGTGATACGGTCGCACTAAGCGAACGACACGTAAAAACTCTAGGGCCATACGAACTGGTGTATGTGTCAGCTTATAGTTATACAGATGATAGAACGAGTTGGGAGGATAAGCTTTACGCTTTAAGGACCTCATCATGATTCTCGCGTCTTCCAATAAAATACGTGGATTAATATATTTCGCCGCAGCACTTAATAAGATAAGCTTTTTTATCGGATAGCGCATGGCCAAATACATGGCGATCAAGCCGCCCATGGAGAAGCCGACAACTATGACTTCATCTACTTCTTTTTGTAGTCTTCTTAACTCTAATTCAGCGACCATCATCCATGACTTGGCTGAGCCTCTTAGTACGCCTGGATCCATTTCATGCCCCGGTAACACAGGCACTACTACTTTCCAATGGGTATGATTTTCTAGAAATCGTTTAAACGGAGCGACTTCAAAAGGACCGCCCGTGAATCCGTGAATGATGAGGACGCCTGTCGTCACAATTCTTCCTCAGCGAGCAACTCTACAATCCGTTCTAGCTTCATTCCCCTAGACCCTTTGAATAGCACCACTGTCTGATCCGTTAGTTTTGGGCGCAACGCATCTGCAAGCAACTCGGCATCATTCGCTGTCCACATGATATCTATAGGATGATTTTTCAACTGATCCGACAACCACTTCATACGTGGCCCAAACAACGCGATACCTTTTAGGTCCATTTTTTTCAGTTCGTCCGCCAACTCTTCGTGATAGCGCTGTTCATTAGTGCCAAGCTCAAGCATATCACCTAGAACAAGCCATTTGTTTTCTTTAACGGATGTACCCTCGATAAAACGGAATGCTGCACGCATGGAAGTAGGTGCTGCATTGTATGCATCATTAATAATCAGTGAACCTTTTTTTCCCGCAACAGGTTGCATACGCATATTCGTTAAGGTTGTTTCACTTAATGATTCTTCGATTTGCTGTTCCGTCAGACCCAACTCTGTTGCGATCGCAATCGCAGCCAGTGCATTCTTCACCTGATGAGAACCGTATACAGGAATCGTGAAGTGAGCTTCGAGTTTACCAACTACAGTAAACGAGCTACCTTTATCGGTAGATGTGATTTGCTGCGCAGTCAGATCTGCTTGATCGTAGCCGAATGACATGCTACGTAAATCGGATTGTCTATTGACTAATCCTTGTAATAACGGCTCGTCGCCGTCGTACAGCAACATACCCTCATTTACCAGACCATCGATGATTTCAAACTTCGCCTTTGCAATGCCTTCACGAGAACCGAGGTCTTGCATATGTGCCTCACCGATATTGGTTATGACAGCAAACTGTGGTTTAGCAAGTGTTGACAAGAAAGAGATTTCTCCAAAGCCGCTCATCCCCATTTCAAGGATCGCAACTTCCGTGTCGTCTTCAACAGACAGTAAAGTCAGCGGCAAGCCGAGTTCATTATTGAAGTTACCTTCTGTTTTTTTTACTTTGCGATAAGGTGACAGGACGCCCGCAATCAGATCTTTTGTCGATGTTTTACCATTCGACCCTGTGACTCCAATAACAGTACACGTCAATTCACTTCGGTAGCTACGGGCCATTTGCTGCAATGCAAGCTCTGAATCCTCGACGAACAGTAGCGGGATATCGGCTGGTGGATTCGGTTCGTCTTTCAGCCAAAGTGCCGCAATTGCACCTTGTTCGATTGCCCCTTTGACGTATTGATGGCCATTCACTTGTTCCCCTCTAAATGGGATAAACAAGTCACCCGCTTGCACACTCCGTGAATCGATGCAGACACCTGTCACTTGTTGGTTCGCGATATGCTGTCCTTCAGCTTGAAGCCATTGCTGGATCGTTACTAGATTTCGTTTCACGTTACTTCCTCCACTCAGTCCATTGTATATTGTAGTTGCTGTTTTTCCGTATGCCGTTCTACTGCCAGTTCAATTAGCTGATCAATTAATTCAGAATAAGTCAACCCAGACTTCTGCCACAGTAACGGGAACATACTAGTTGGCGTGAAGCCAGGTAATGTATTCACTTCATTGATCCATACTTCATCGTCCGCTGTCACGAAAAAGTCTGCTCGGACGAGTCCTGAACAGTCTAGAACTTTAAATGCACGGATTGCCATGTCTTTCATATGCTCTGCAACGGTATCCGGCATTTCAGCCGGAATAGATAACTCCGTGCTTTGATCTTTATATTTTGCTTCATAATCGTAAAAATCTGCAACCGGACGAATTTCCCCTGCTACCGATACCTTAGGGTGGTCGTTACCGAGAACCGCCATTTCAATCTCACGTGCCACAATTCCTTGTTCCACAATGATTTTGCGGTCAAATTTCAATGCCAGCTCAATCGCTTTTTCGAGCGATTCACGATCATCCGCTTTACTGATGCCGACGCTTGATCCAAGATTGGCTGGTTTAACGAACATTGGATAAGAAAGTTCTTGTTCCGCCTGATCTAGTAATTGCTCAGCATGTTCTTTCCACATACTGCGAATGAAGTGGACGTATGCAACTTGCGCTAACCCCGCTTGAGCGAATAATTGTTTCATTACAACTTTATCCATGCCTGCTGAAGAAGCAAGAACTCCGTTACCTGCGTATGGAATATTTAACACTTCAAACAACCCTTGTACTGTTCCGTCTTCTCCGTTCGTTCCATGAAGTAGCGGCAAAATGACATCGGGCATATCCCCTTGTAAAAAACTTTCAATATGATCAGGCTTTGGTTGTTCACTTTTCAGACGTAATGCCTCAATATTTGAAACAGGTCCAGTTAACGGATCGCCTTTCAACCATTCACCTTGCATAGTAATATAGATTGGCAGTACTTCATATTTATCTAAATCTAGCGCCTCTGTTACTGCACGCGCTGTAGAAAGCGACACTTCATGCTCTGCGGATTTCCCGCCGTATACTAAACCTAACCGTTTTTTCATGTAATCTCCTCACATTCCGTAGTTTTCATTCATACAGTTTACCACGAACAGAGCCAATTCATGAATGAAAAACCCACGTTCTTCATTCTTTTTACTTCTCGTAGAAACCAATCATTTCACAACTCGTCTAGTAATGGGTGTACTTCTTAAAAAGTTTTGCGATATAATAGGTGATTATAGTAAGAGAATACTAGCTTAAGAAAAGGTGAGTTCATAATTGAAACAAACAAACAGGCTAGGTGAACGATTTGACTGGACACTTGCCTTTATCATTTTGCTTTTCGCGATTGTCAGTTTTTTCGTCATTGGATCTGCTCAAACCTCTGAGCAATATACACAGAACTTCGTTTTAAAACAAGTGAGATGGTATATACTCGGTTCTTTCATCGTAGCGATGGTCATGTATTTTGAACCCGATCAGTATAAAAAGTTCGCTTGGTATTTCTATGGCTTTGGTATTTTCTTGTTAGTTTTTCTTATGTTAGCACCCGGTGGTCCGGGGCAAATTGCAGAAATGCGCTACAGCGCAAAACGATGGTTGCATTTACCCGTCATTGGGACCATCCAGCCTGCCGAGTTCATTAAGACATTCTTTATTATTGGACTTGCCAAGTTGGTTAGCACACATAACGAACGCTCGTTAAACAGGACGTTTACTACAGACCTACTGTTGCTCGGTAAAATCGCGCTAATGCTTGTCGTTCCATTGTGTCTCATCATGAAGCAGCCCGACCTCGGAACTTCACTCGTCTTCATTTCGATTACTGCTGCCATCGTCATCGTTTCGGGGATATCATGGAAAATACTTGTGCCCGTCTTTACATTTGGAGCGGCAGCCGCAGGAGGCATTCTGTGGATGTCACTGTTTGCACAAGATATGCTCGACAAATTTGGTTTTTCACCTTATCAGTTCAAACGTGTCTATTCTTGGCTCGACCCGTACTCTTACCCTACAGATGAAGGGTATAACTTGATTAATGCGATGACCGCAATAGGCTCAGGACAACTGACAGGTAAAGGTTTTCTAGAACGCGTTGTATACATCCCTGAGAATCACACGGACTTTATCTTCAGTGTAATAGGAGAAGAGTATGGTTTTATCGGTGCTTGTTTAGTAATCACACTGTATTTCATTTTAATTTACCACTTAACGAAAGTTGCTTTATCATTGCATGATACGTTCAGCGTATATGTCTGTACTGGCGTCATTGCGATGATCACGTTCCACGTATTTGAAAATATTGGAATGAATATTCAGCTGTTACCTATTACAGGTATCCCTCTCCCTTTCATAAGTTATGGGGGAAGTTCTTTATTTAGTAATATGCTGGCGATCGGCTTAATTTTCAGCATGAAGTTCCATCAGCGAACGTATTTATTCGATGCGGATGACAATGACTAAATGTAAATGAATACCGACTCCCTTTCCGAACATTCACAACTTGTGTAGAATGTATAGGAAAGGGAGGTTTTTTTATGTCAACTTTACCAAATTGTCCAAAATGCCAATCCGAATATACATATGAAGATGGGAACCTTCTCGTTTGCCCTGAATGTGCATATGAATGGACACTTGGATCGATGGAAGAATCCGATCAACCAGGTATGCCGGAGATCAAGGACGCATATGGCAATGTGTTGCAGGATGGAGATTCTGTGACGGTCATTAAAGATTTGAAAGTAAAAGGAAGTTCCAACGCTTTGAAAATGGGAATGAAAGTGAAAAGTATTCGCTTGGTCGACGGTGACCATAATATCGATTGTAAGATTGATGGATTTGGTGCTATGCAACTAAAATCGGAGTTTGTTAAGAAAATTTAAAGCATAAACTAACGCGAAAAGCTCACCCTCGAATATATTCGGGGGTGAGCTTTTCGTATACTTTCTTATTTAATTTGCTTGAACGGGTGGTGCTTGTACGGCAGGCGCCAATGCTTGCAACATATCACTTCTGGATTTTGTGAGTTTTGCGGAAACACCAAGCTTTGCCAAATTGGAAATAATCTTCTTAAAATCCATCTCTTTAGCCACTTCTTCCACCTCAACCTTCCTAGTTAGTTATATAGACGTTTGATCGCTCGTGAAGTTCTAGATTTTCAAAAGTTTCTTATGGTCTTTATTATACCACTTTAATTGCCTTTTAAATCTTTCATTTATGTAAAATTTTCATCTTTTACACAAGTTTTTATCCTCAATATGTAAAAACGAATGCTTTGACATACCCCCTATACGTATATTAAAGTGGATATATACGAAAGGTGGAGAATCACGAATGACGTTACTACCTGAAGATAATTCTCTAAATAAAGTGGAAACTTCTTGCCGTAAGAGTCATCATCCGGAAGAAATTAAGACGAACTTGACTCATCGCCTGAACCGTATCGAAGGTCAGATACGAGGTATAAAAGGTATGGTAGAGCGCGATGTTTATTGCGATGATATTATCACTCAACTTTCCGCTACACAATCCGCTTTAAACAGTGTGGCGAATGTTTTATTGGATGGACACTTAAAAGGCTGTGTGAAAAACAGGTTAGCTGAAGGTGACGAAGAAGTGTTAGACGAACTAGCTAAAACTATAGCTAAATTAATTAGAAAATAGGAGGAATTGTAAATGACTACAACTACATTGAACGTAAAAGGTATGACATGTAATCACTGTGTACAAGCAGTAGAGGGAGCATTAACAGAATTATCGGGAGTGGAGCGTGCTTTGGTTGATTTGAAAGCGAATAGCGTAGCCGTGGAGTATGACGAATCTGTTGTTACCGTTGAACAAATGACAGAGGCTATTGAAGATCAAGGATATGACGTCGAAGCGTAACAAGAAAGGTGACTTGCATCATGAATGAGCAAAAAAAGGAAATTGCTATTACAGGCATGACGTGTGCTGCTTGTGCTAACCGCATCGAAAAAGGTTTGCAACGTATGGACGGTGTTTCGACAGCTACTGTCAATTTTGCTACAGAAAAAGCGGCTGTTACATTTGATTCTAACCAAACCGGATTAACTGACGTGGAAGAACGAATTCGCAAGCTAGGTTATGATGTATTGATGGAAGAAGCGAACCTCAATATTAGCGGCATGACATGTGCTGCTTGTTCCGCACGGATTGAGAAAGTGTTGTCACGAATGCCTGGCGTTCAAAACGCCACCGTCAACTTAGCACTTGAAACAGCTCACGTAAACTATGATCCTGCCGCTTTAGAATTGACAGATATTTTACAAAAAATCAAAAAGGTCGGTTATGAAGCAGTACCTCGTACAGAAGAGGCCGATAGTCAAACTGATCATCGTCAGAAAGATATTAATGACAAGACGCGCAAGCTAATTATTTCATCTATTCTTTCACTGCCGCTCTTATGGACCATGTTTGCACATTTTTCCTTCACTTCTTGGATGTATGTGCCTGAAATCTTTATGAATCCATATTTCCAGTGGATATTAGCAACACCTGTACAGTTTTGGATTGGCGCTACGTTCTATAAAGGCGCGTATGCAGCACTACGTAACGGCAGTGCCAATATGGATGTACTTGTTGTACTGGGTACGTCTGCCGCATATTTCTATTCCGTTTACCTTGTGTTGACAGGTTACGCATTGGATCACGGCTTATATTTCGAAACAAGCGCAGTGTTGATTACATTAATTTTATTAGGTAAATTATTTGAGGCACGAGCAAAAGGTCGGTCTTCAGATGCAATCAAAAATCTTATGAAGTTGCAACCGCAAGTGGCTATCTTAGAGCGCAACGGAGAAACTGTGGAAATATCCATCCATGAAGTAACGCACGGAGACATTCTAGTCATTCGACCAGGAGCTTCTATTCCCGTAGATGGACTGGTATTATCCGGATCTTCCGCGGTAGATGAATCGATGCTAACGGGCGAAAGTTTACCTGTAGATAAACAACCAGGCAATGAAGTGTTTGCAGCTACCGTGAACGCTAATGGTTCATTACGGATAAAAGCATCGAATGTCGGCAAAGACACGATGCTTTCCACTATTATTCGCGTCGTAGAAGAAGCACAAGGTTCAAAGGCTCCAATTCAGAGACTAGCTGACCGGATATCCGGAGTGTTCGTACCTATCGTCGTCGGGATTGCGATCATTACGTTCATCATATGGTATTTCGTAGTCGCACCTGGTAATTTCGAAGCTTCTCTAACGAGCATGATTGCAGTTTTAGTCATCGCATGTCCTTGTGCACTCGGTCTTGCTACCCCTACTTCTATTATGGCAGGTTCAGGAAGGGCAGCGGAAGAAGGCGTGTTATTTAAAACTGCTGAAGCAATGGAACAAACCCGTTCCATTGATACCATTGTGTTTGATAAGACAGGAACAATTACAAAAGGTCATCCAGAATTAACAGATTTCCACGTTCGCAATGAAAAACAGCGTATGTCTTTGCTTTCCCTTGCTGCTGCGGCTGAAAGTGACTCCGAGCATCCCGTTGCAAAAGCCATTACGGCTCACGGATTACAACAGTTTTCTACATTGCCTACTGTGGAGTCATTCGAAGCGATTCCTGGTTACGGAATTCAAACAGTAATTGACGGACAAAATATTTTGCTAGGAACAAGAAATCTACTTTCTCACCATAATGTGGAATTTGATTCTACGATTGCTTCTGTAGAACAAATGGAAGGCGACGGCAAGACCGTTATGTTCATGGCGGTGGATGGCGTACACGAAGCAATCATTGCAGTCGCAGACACAATTAAAGATACGTCGAAGCAAGCAATTGCCGAGCTTCGTGCGATGGACCTTGATGTCATCATGTTAACAGGAGATCAGCATATGACAGCGCAAGCAATTGCACATACCGCAGGCATCGATCAAGTCATTGCAGGCGTATTGCCAGACAGTAAAGCGGAGGTCATCCGCTCCTTACAGGCTGAGGGTAAGCGTGTAGCTATGGTCGGTGACGGTATTAACGATGCGCCCGCTCTTGCGGTAGCCGATATTGGTATGGCAATGGGGACTGGAACGGCGGTCGCGATGGAAGCGGCTGACGTGACGCTCATGCATGGTGATTTGTTGCGTGTAGTTGATACGGTGAAAATGAGTAAGTTGACGGTCCGGAATATAAAGCAGAACTTGTTCTGGGCGTTGGCGTATAACTCAATTGGTATTCCGATTGCGGCAGTCGGTTTGTTGGCCCCATGGCTAGCAGGCGCTGCGATGGCGTTTAGTTCGGTGTCTGTTGTGTTGAACGCTTTACGTTTGCAGCGTGTGAAGTTGCATTAAGAAAAGTATTAGGCTGTCCTGGGAGTCATTCATGACTTCTTGGGGCAGTTTTTTCCTTGCTGGAGTTCTTGCCCTATAATATATGGGAAAGCTGGCAGTGGTGTCGGGGTGGGGATTTCTTATTGTTGTACATTAAAGTTAGGGGTGTAGTTTGTTCTGAATTTGCTCATGAGCTTGAAACGCACTTGACCTTAACTAAGTTCAAAGACAACTGTAATGACACACAATTGTTAGTGAGTAATCTGCGTCGTTGCACTTTGAAGTTAGGAATGAAGTGGAAGTTAGCGGCGACTTTCGATGGATCAACGAGAGACGTAGCTAAGGAGAGCTTTTGCGAGTAAAGTCGAAGCTTTAGGAGCTTGCGCTTTGCTTTCATAAACTACATATGGTAAGCCACGCCTATCGGAAAGTGTTCTCTGCTGGAGGTGCAATCCCCTCGTCGATACTAGCTCCCTATTCTCCGCTAAGACTTGAATGCTGACCTTATTCATCGTACGATGAGAAAGAAACTATTCATTCAGAAAGCAGGTTACATATGAAGAAAACGATCTTATTACTAATGTCCGTTCAGTTCTTCGTTTATCTTGGCTTCGGCATCATCATTCCCATTTTACCTGAGGTTATCCTCGCCGAAGGTTTTTCAGAAGTACATGTCGGTGGCTTGCTAACGATTTATGCATTGTCTTCGTTTTTCACTGCACCATTATGGGGCGCGCTATCTGACCGCACTGGCAGAAAGAAGTTAATTATGATCGGGTTGCTCGGCTTCAGCGTCAGCTTCTTTTTATTCGCGGCATTCATGCACCATATTGTATTGCTGTATGTTTCACGCGTAGTAGGTGGGATCTTCTCAGGTGCGCTGTATACGGCCGTAACTGGTTTTGTCGCTGATATCACGACAGAGGAAAATCGAAATAAGTATATGGGTCTGCTCGGTATGTCAATTGGTCTTGGCTTCATTTTCGGCCCAGCCATTGGCGGCATTCTGGGCGATGTTCATTTACAATTACCATTCATCACTTCTGGGACTTTAACATTATTATTAACAGTATACGCTATGATTATTTTGAAAGAGCCTAATCGTCATAGTGAAGGAAATAAACGGGCGATTATTCCGAAAGGCGCCTCTACATTGTGGACGTATCGTATACGTTATCTATTTATTACTTCATTCATAATCACATTTTTACTTGCCGGTGTAGAAGCGACATTCCAACTCTTCCAAATCGATAAAATTCAAATTACACCATTGCAACTTGGGTATTTGTTTATGGCTAGCGGTCTTGTAGATGCAGCAATTCAAGGCGGTGTAGTACGACGGGTGAAAAATGGTACCGAAACTTCGTGGATTATCGTTGCGCAGGTCGTTACGGCAATTGGCCTCATACTCATTCCATTTTCCACAAGCTTACTTTGGGCAGGTTTTGCGATGAGCGTGTTCACTGCTGGTAACGCACTCGTCCGGACCGTACTCGTATCTCTCACAACTAAAGAATCAGGTGGTATGTATGGCACCGCAGCAGGTCTCTCATACTCGATGGATAATATGGGGCGTATTATTGGACCCTTGTTATTTACCTGGGTATTCACAATGCAAGCAGGTAATATGTACTTTGTTTCCGCTATCATAGCGCTACTATCCATAGGGCTGGTATTTATTTTCCGGAAATCCCCTCGCTCTCTGCGAAATATACCAGATGCAATTGCTTGAAATAGAGCAAAAGATACTTCACCTTCCTTTATAAATAGGTTATTATCGTCAACTCCGCTATAGTAAAGGAATAGTATATACCCTACGGGAGGAAGCATATGACGCAAGTAATAAGTTTGATTATCACAAGCACGTTGATTATTAACATATTTCTCGCGATTGCTTTAATATTTTTAGAGCGTCGGGATCCTACAAGTACTTGGGCATGGTTGCTTGTGCTGTTTTTTATTCCTATTTTAGGTTTCATTATCTATCTATTACTCGGTCGGCAATTACGTCAAAAACACTTATTCCGCTGGGAAGGTAGAAATAAGATCGGTATTGAGAAACTGATTAATTATCAGCTCGAGGCCATAGAAAACGAGACGTTTGAGTTTCTAAAAAATGACACAGAAGAATATGATGATATGATTTATTTGCATTTACGCAATAATCATTCCGTACTAACACAAGATAATGATGTGCAAGTATATACGGACGGTCGCGATAAATTTGACGCATTGCTTGAAGACTTGGAACACGCTCGTGATCATATCCATATTCAGTATTATATATTCCGACTAGACGGTATAGGAAAGCAGATTGAAGAGATTCTAATCAATAAAGCAAAATCAGGTGTGAAAGTACGGATGCTGTTTGACGATATTGGTTCACGTGGTTTGCATGTGAAAAACTTTCATAAATTGATGGAGAGCGGTGGTGAAGTAGCTGCGTTCTTCCCCGCCTTGCTACCATTAATCAATCCTCGCTTAAATTACCGAAACCATCGGAAAATCGTCATTATCGACGGGCGAATTGGTTACATCGGAGGATTTAACGTCGGGGATGAATATTTGGGGCTCAGTAAGAAGTTCGGATACTGGCGCGACACGCATCTCCGAATCGAAGGAAGTGCGGTTCATCCATTACAGACTCGCTTTATACTCGATTGGAATCAAGCATCACCTAAAACGAATATTCAATACAATGAACGATTCTTCCCAGCCATTCCTCGCAAAGGAGATGTCGGCTTGCAAATTGTATCTAGCGGACCTGATTCCGAGTGGGAAGATATTAAAGATGGCTATTTGAAAATGATATTTCTGGCAAAAGACTACATCTATATTCAGACACCTTATTTTATTCCTGATACAAGTATGTTGGATGCGCTTCGGATCGCATGTCTATCAGGCGTAGACGTACGAATAATGATTCCCAACAAACCGGATCATATGTTCGTTTACTGGGCAACCTATTCGAACGTCGGCATTCTATTAAAAGCTGGTGCAAGAGTATACATTTATGAAAATGGTTTCATCCATGCCAAGCAAATTGTAGTGGATGATCAAGTATCGTCTGTTGGAACAGCGAATATAGACGTTCGTAGTTTTCGCTTGAATTTTGAAGTGAATGCTTTCATCTATGATCGAGAAAAATCACATGAGTTGGCAGAAATTTTTGAGCAAGATATCCAAATTTCAACCGAGCTGACACTGGATGCTTATTTGGAGCGTGAACGATTGATTAAAATAAAGGAATCCATCTCTCGCTTACTTTCACCCATCTTATAGACCAAAACGGCCGGCAGAAGATTTATCTTCTGTCGACCGTTTTTATCGTACACCTAAATACTCTTCTAAAGTAATATTTTGTTTAAATATGTGTTCTGCCTTATCTTTTCCTACATAACGATAATGCCAAGATTCATGCATATACCCAGTCTTATCTTCTTTTCCTTCAGGGTAACGAAGGATAAATCCGTATTGATGGGCATTGGCAGCAAGCCACTTAGCTGCTTCAGTATCACCGAATGAATTCGACGCCCAATGTTTTTCATGATTAACTTCGCCGATATCAAATGCAAGACCGGTTTGATGCTCTGAGTAACCAGGACGCGCACTATAACGATCAGCCGCTTCTTGCCCGTCTCTTTCCACGTATCGGTTATATAAGGTGACTTGATAGTCATACGAACGATACGTACTGAATGCCTGCAAATTAATGCCCGATGTAACGGCCGATGCTGCTAATTCATTGAACGCTTCTCTCGCTTCTTCGCTTTCTCCAGGTGCATAGTCCTCCGGCAAAGGGTATTGTTTATTGACTAGCAATATACCTTGAACAAGCTTCGGTTCTTCAGGTAATTTTTGTCCTTTTATATAGCTAGTGGGATTAGAAGGTTTCACTGAATTTGGCGGCACTGCTTTCCCTTGAGACTTTTCTTCTTGTACTGCCTCTTCCTCCTGTTCTTCTTCAATTAATGGTTTTTCTACCTCTCGAAGTCGCTCTTCACTTGAAACGTCAGATGAGGATGTGTTTTCTTCACTACGTTCTGTTGTATCCGCACTATCTGAATCCGAAGGCTTTTCTATTTCTGCAAAGTCAGCCGTCGGGTCTGCTTCATTTCGAATAGTGTCAACGGCCTTTTGCATACTCCACCCGTTCGTTCCGATCCATATCACACTGCCCACAAGGATAATAAAGAGTAGAACAATAACTCCATCTATCCATCTATTATTCCCTCTGCGCTTTCTGGCAAACGATTCATCCTTTTTATTTCTCATGCTATACCCTGCTTTCTTTCTGACTCGCTTATTAAATTGCTACTCTCTTTTATATACATTTTACAGTCTGTTTTAAACTACGTATTCTAGTGTATCACCATTTTTCTTTTACGTCTGTTTATGCTAGTATTTACGTAACTAAAGATTCAGTCATTATTGTGAGGTCTTGCATTTGAATAATCAACGTTGGCTCTCGATGAGCTTTTTCGTATTTTTCTTTACATGGGGCATCTTCTTACCTTATTGGACAGGTTGGTTGACTTCATCAAAAGGTCTATCCGTGACACAAGCTAGCTTCATAATGGGTGTTGGTATGATCGCTAGGTCTTTTTCAACGTTTTTTCTATTTCCGTACGCTACACGAAAGATATCACTTCTGCGCGTTATACGTTGGACTACTTTTTTATCTTTCATTCTCGCGCTTGCTTATCTTCCGGAAAGTCCCTTTGGGATCCTATTTGTATTAACGGTTTTATTTAGTGCCATATATCCTATCATTCTCCCAAGCGCTGAGAGTGGCGCTTCATTATTGATGCAACATGAGCGAATCCATTACGGTAAGAGTCGCTCATTCGGTTCAATCGGCTACACTGTCGCCTTACTATTGATCGGTACGGTAACGGCAATTTGGAATGAACAAGCCATTTTGTATATGATGATGATCGGTCTCGGTGTGGGATTGATATTTTTCTTTCAATCTGCTCCAGCCGTGTTACAACAACACCCCGTTACAGGTTCGGTTGCCCAAAAGGGTCAATTGCGGGCTTTGTTTGCGAATAAACCTTATGTCACCGTGCTATGTATTGCGATATTACTTCAAGGCTCGCATGCTTCTTATTATAACTATGGTTTTATTTTTTTGGATGAGATGGGAATCAACGGTTTTTATGTCGGGGTGATCCTTAATATCGCTGTACTGTTTGAAATCATATTTTTCACGCAGGCAGACCGGTTGCTTTCAGGAGCCAAAACGTCGACTTTATTCATAGTAGCGGCAGCCGGTTCTACCATTCGTTGGATTTCCATCTTCCTCTTCCCTATAACTAGTGTATTTATCGTAACACAGATTCTCCACTCCCTATCTTTCGGCATGGCACATTTTGCATTCATTCAATACATATCAAAAAGTTTACCACATCATCTCATTGCTTCTGCACAAGGTGTCTATGCAGCAGTAGCGTTGAGTTTGAGTACTGCACTTCTGACCTTCCCTGCTGGATATTTATACGACCAGTCCCCGCGCTTGGCATTTTTAAGTATGGCCGTTTGTTCCACTGGTGCACTAATTGTACTTTTTTGGACAAAGCAGCTTATTTCTCACGATATTGAAAAAAAGAAAGGTCGCTAATTCCAAAGCGGCCTTTCTTTTTGTTAAAACAGTAAGATGTACGCTAATGCTCCAAGTGAACCTACCCCGAAAAATAACGCCATCCAAAGCATCCATTTCGCTTCACGCATTAGACCTTGATTTCTATACATAATAGTTCGTGCGGCATTAGTAAAGGTAAACATGATCAGCATGAACAGAATGGCGTATTCTAAATTTAACTTGATGATAAAATACAACGCTGCTGCTGCAGAAGCTGTAATTGCCAAGCCCATGATCCATTTCAATTTCATGTGACTCTTCCTCTCCATTGTTGGCAACAAAAAAAGCTGGTATGCACCAGCTTTCTCAGTACCTTACTTTTCTTCCGCGACTGGTGGTTCAACATGTTTAAAGTAAAATTTACGTCCAAGATACGTTTGGAAGATTAACAGTAATCCTCCCACTGCCCAATACAGTGGCAAAGCAGCCATTACAGTATACGAAATGAACATAATCATAATAGGTGACATGTAAATGAATAACTTCATTTGTTTCTGTTGCTGTTCAGGCATTGTCCACAATGACACGCGCGCTTGGACAAAGTATACAGCTCCGGCTACTAACATCATAATAATATCCGGTTCACCGAGTTTAAACCATAAGAATTCATGTTCTTTCACTTCAGGTGGTGCATAAAGGATAGCAAAGTACAAGCCCATAATGATTGGCATTTGAATTACAAGCGGTAAACAACCCATATTTAATGGATTGACACCATGTTTAGAATACAGTCCCATCATTTCCTGCTGCAACTTCATTTGCTCTTCTTTATCCTGAGATTCCTTCGATGCTTTCATACGCTTTTGGATATCTTCCATTTCTGGTCGTAGTCCATCCATCTTTACCTTCATCTCTTGTTGAGATTTATAGTTTTTTAACATCAACGGCATCAAAACTATACGAATCGCTACAGTTATCAGTACGATTGCAAAACCATAATTACCATTAAAAGCTTCTCCTAGATAATGAAGTAGCCAATCCATCGGTCTTACAAATGTACTGTAGAAAATACCTGTTTTGTTTTCCACACCGGAACAACCGCTCAAAAACACAGCAGTAATTGCCAATAAACTCACGAGCCCTATTCTTTTCTTCAATGGTTTCACCTACGCTATCTCAAACTAAAGAAAAGTATACAGCAAACAGCGATAAATTTACAGCGAATCACCTTTTTTTATAGTAAAACGAAAGTAATTTCCGTCCAAATCCTTCTGAAAGCGCCGAGGTGTTAAGCCCGTATACTTTTTAAACACACGTGTGAAGTAACTTTGGTTACAGAAATGAAATCTCTCTGCAATTTCCGCAATTTTTAAATTAGAAAAACGTAAATAAAATTGTATTTCTTCTATTTTTCGCATGGTAATATATTCCACCAACGTGACAGATGTATGTTCTCGGAATATGCGAGAAAGGTGGCTAGTACTAACATTGAACTGTTTGGCAATTTCTTCAACGATTAATGGCTTTTCAACGTTTGCATTTATGTACTGAATCACTTCATTGACCGTTTCATGCGAAAGGGAAGGTTTTACTTTTCCCTTGAGGATATAGTAGTAGAACTCGACTAATTCATCTCCGATTTCCTTTACGTTTTCTGTATGTAAATTGGTATGGATCATTTCTATACAAGCTACATTAAATCTCAAGGCATTTTCTTCAGTACAAATAGATGCTTTCTGTAATCGTCTTGTCATGATGGAAGAGAGGGTAATGAAATAGTATTTTATGACTTCGAATGAGTATCTAGGTTTATACTCATACAAAACTCCCTGAATTTCCTTAAGCGTAGAGCGTGCGCTACCTAGCTCCAAATTAAAGATCTGTAGGAGA
This sequence comes from Sporosarcina ureae DSM 2281, assembly GCF_000425545.1. Lineage (GTDB taxonomy): Bacteria > Bacillota > Bacilli > Bacillales_A > Planococcaceae > Sporosarcina > Sporosarcina ureae. The sequence continues at coordinate 33,337 of NZ_AUDQ01000015.1, forward strand.
AATTGTTGCTCCAGGTAAAAAAACAACTTCGCTCGTTCTGTATTTCCCTCTTTGTCAATAACACTGATCAAGTCCAAACTAGAGGCTTCTGTTATCTTGCCAGTCATGAGTATCCCTCCACTCATTCTATATATATATGACTACGCAAGACGCATTACTATATGTACATTATTTTACCTTATTCCCCAGGATTATCTACCCCTTATGTATTTAACGCTATATATATATTAAAGCGCCCCTTAAAAAGAGGCGCTTTTAGTATTTTATTGTGTTTAGATTTAGTTAGATTTATTGTCTTTTTCCGCTTCCTTAGTTGTTTCGTCCTTGTTATATAGTGGCTTATTATCGCTCTTGTCTTCATTTTTCTTATAAAGGCCGTCTTTTTCAGCAGCCTTTTTATCTGGATCCTGTACTGCTTGGTTATAATAATGAACACTTGTCTGTGCTCCCTCGGATACCATGTTGTTATCTCGTAAATCTGTCGGATCTGAATGACCTACTTTTTCAGTCGCTTGGTCAACTAATTTATTGTTATTAACAAATGTGTCTACCTTTTCCTTCAACACACCTACTGTTTCCATTGCCTTATCTCGATTTTCTTTTTTGCTAAAGAAAGCGTAAGCTCCTGCAGCAAGTGTTGCAAATAATAAACCATTTGATTTTTTAGCCATATTTACCATCCTCCGTCGTAATGTAATTGTAGCGATTTTCTATCTACTGCTTAATATACCCCGTAGTCTTACTTTCAAACGTTTTCAGTTCAGTTAGTTACTTAGTAATTGTAAATTTAAATGTACTATTTTATTTACTGTTTATGCTTAATGCATACTTTACTACTTTTCAATCGCCTACGTAGTAATTTTCGTTTTCGGCGCATAGTAGTTTTGCAAAGTGTATTTTGTTATACTATGTAGAAAGAGAACTAGAGGTGAGATCACTATGATTCGTAAAATGACAGTAGAAGATATTCAAGATGTTCAAGAGATTGCCCTTACTGCTTGGCAGCATACATTTTCAAAACATATACCCGCAGACGTGATCGAGACATTTATCGAGCGAACCTATTCTGATTTAATGTTGAAGAAACAACTGGAAAAAACAATGGTTTTACTTGCGTTAGATGAGCAAGAAAATCCTGTAGGATATTTAAGCTATACACCGATTGATGTGGATGGCGAAAGTGAGGTAACGGCACTTCATATGCTTCCAACACATCTGAACTGCGGATATGAAGATGCGTTATTGAAAGCAGCATTGGCTACGTTGCAGGATGCCGTAAACGTGGATGTGTATGTAGACCAGAATGATATGACGCTCCAAGACTTCTATGCAAAACAAGGATTTAGTTTTGTAGAATCGTTCTCCGAGTTGTTCGAAGGCATTTCCGTAAATACTCTTCATTATACATTGCCTATTACACAGCATGCACATACATGAAATAAAAAGCCAGAATTGTACTTATACCGTTAATCAAGTAGATTATTTTGTGTAATATAGTGTGAATACTGATCTACTAGCAAAGACCCTTTTCTTTAGGAAAAGGGTCTTTGCGTGTTTATAGCTATTTAGCTCATCCAATTGGACTGCGTTGAGACGTACTCATCAGGTGAAGGTCCTGGAGCCATTGGCGGCTTCTTTGTAAAGCAAAGGATGGCTGCAATGTAGAGTAAGATGGATGCCAAGGATAGGATTCCACCTAGCAGGCCGGCAATGATGAATAATATACCGGCAGTTTTTGGACTCTTATTGTTCCAAACTTTTACTAGACCAATAATATTCAATACCAGGCCTATGAAAGCTACAGCAACCAAGATCCAAATGACAGTCGAAAAAGAGCCCATGAACGACATGAACATGTCTATTTCTTCTGTGTTTAATACACCCTCACTTACAATGCCTTCACGGAATTCATCCATGAACGTTGGATCCGTACTTGCCATATTCCAAATGAATGCTACGAGGGCGGAACCGATCACACCAAGCGCCAATAAAATGGCTGATATGATTCCAAGCACACGCTCTGCTGTACGATTAATCATTCCACGTCATCCTCTTCTGCTAGTTTATTTCTCTATTACCTATACGCAAGGAGTTGAGAAAAGTTTCAAAAAGTGATGTGGAACATCTAGAACGTACCCGTTCCATCATACGACTTATGCTTTTACATCGTTATAATCATCACTTCGGTCGAAAGCATTCACTACATATGAACAGACCGCTTTCATCTTTAATCCTTTTTCACGTGCATTTTCAGCTGCTTGGTCAAGTAGCTTTTTTGCGACTCCTTGGCCACGCAACGAGTCGTCTGTATAGGTATGTGTCATCGTCATGACCCCACTTTCTTCAGTCCACTCGATTTCTGCCTTAACATCTCCCGCCACTTTATACTGATACGCATACTTCGTTCCACCTAGATCAACAAGCTCAAAATTCATTCCTTCGCGCTGTTCTGTGTCTTTGTTTTCACTCATGCATATCTCTCCTTTATAGTTATACTTCTAAACTATAACGTACCACAATGACTACTTAACTAAACAAAGATTTAAGTGAATCTGCCATATTTCTGAAAAACTCTTTTACCTTTTCCCAGAAACTTGGATCTATATCGCCTAACTTTTCTTTAATTTTCGATGCCATGTCGGACAGTTGTTCATTAAGCTTCGTGAAATCAATATCCAGTTTTGAGATCCGATCCATTAGGTCAATTAACAATTGACGATCTGCTTCATTTAACTCTATATTGAATTTTTGCAATTGATCATGGACGATCTGTTCTACGTCTTCCTTTGTCGCAGGCTTTTGTTCCGAGATCTGTTTTTTAATCTCTGTCAACAAATTGGCTACTTCGTCTTGATCAACGCCTGCTTTTTCTGAAAGCCTCGTTGCCAGACTCAATTCATCATTTGCTACATCCGTACGCTCGGTATCGAGAACCTCTCCCGACACTTCATACGCTTTGTAGATTCCAACGAGAGCTGAGTGACCTGTTACTTTCTTGGGTGCCGCCACTTCAACGACGGCGTCTTCAATACCTGCTGTCATCATAGCAGTTGCATACATGTCCGCCGTAACTTGTGTGATATGATCCGGTGTCACAATATTGATGACAAGACCTTCGCCTTCTTCTTGTCTAGTGATTTTAGCCGAAGAATACATTCGGGCATTTCGGTCGCCGCCAGGGATATATTTGATCAAATCATTGCCGTCTACTGATAGTTCTTCCACTTCAGCTTCCTCAGCTACTTTTAGACTTTCTTTCACACTCGCTTTTTCACTATCCGATAAATTTGAACCATATACTACAATCGGAACTCCAAGCTTTTCATTGATGACTTCATCTGCTGATACTGCACATGGCGCTATAATTGCAACCATCATCATAAAAGCCAATAGAGAGGCTAATCCTTTTTTCATACAGTCACTCCTCCTTGTTCTATATGTATAGATACGTTGAGGTTCATAGAAAAGTTGCGCTTATTATAATATAAGAGTTGTCCAACCGTCTTGTTGTGTAATTCTTCGTTCTCTCATCAACGTGCCAAGTGCCCGTTTGAAAGCGCCCTTACTCATCTGGAACATTTCATCAATTTCTTCAGGAGTGGATTTATCAGTAAACGGCATTTTACCGCCTGACTGTTCTAAATAGGCTAAAATCTGTTCACCATCTGACTGTAAACGATCTTGCTTTCTCGGCAATAACGAGCCGTTCATCGTGCCATCATCATGGACTTCAATAATACGAACATCTACTTCTTCACCTAATCTTGGCTCTGCTTTACGCTCTGTTTCGTGAACGAAAATACGTTGGATATCTTCAGTCAATAAAAATGTACCGATTGGTAGCAGGCGGTACGCTCTTGCTTTGACATTCTGATTGTACATATCTGTTTCCGCCATTGTATAGTGCTCCTGGATTCTTTCTTCAGTCACTAGACGTCCGAACAAGTTGCCGCCTGGATCTGAACGAAGCGTCATATACAGCTCATCGCCTGGTTGCGGCCATAATTCTTTAATTTGTGGGAAGTCCGCCCGATTGATCAGCACTTCAAAGGATGCGCCGATATCTACATAGGCCCCTTCACTTCTTTCCAAACGAATCACTTTTGCCCAGCCGAATGAATGAACGGTTACTGACGGTATTTGTGCAGTGCCTGTCAGCTCACCCCTTCTATTGATGTAAAGAAAAACTTCGATTGTCGATTGTTCTTGTGCATCCGGTGCTTCAGATTCATTCATATAGATTTCTTCTCCGGCAGCGTCCAATACAAAGCGTGACCCTTCTTTGCGAAGAATTTCAAGTGTTGCGAGTGTACCTGGTTGTAATAATGTCATATAAGATAATCCTTTCTAGAGTGCTTTACTTTTTAATTTTTTTACGAATTCAGGATCAGACTCGAGCGTCTCCACTAGATCAGTAATACGATCCATCGCATTCCAACTTAGGTGATGTTCAATCCCTTCTACGTCTCCGTAGATATTTTCTTCTTCCACACCAATGATACGCAGAAATTGCTCTAGTAATTCATGGCGATGCACAAGTTTTTTACCAAAACGCAAACCACGGTCTGTTAATGCCAACCCCCGGTATCGCTCATAGTGCACATAGCCTTCACGATCCAGGCGCTGAGCCATTTTAGTTACAGATGAAGGAAGCACAGAAAGTGCCTCTGCCACGTCGGACACACGCGCTTCACCTCTCGCTTCTAATTGTAAATAAATTTGTTCAATATAATCTTCCATACTCGGTGTAGCCAAACTATCGCCTCCTCATTTGACAGTCAACATCTACGAATTACTATCTTTAAAGTTTAAGATTTGAAAGCATGGGTAAATTACTTACATAGCAGATAATAATGAAAAGGAGTTGATTCGCTATGGGTCGTATATTATGGCTTGTTATTGTAGTTCTACTAGCATTATGGGTAATTGGTTTAGTAGCAAATATTGGCGGTGGCTTAATCCACACACTTTTAGTAATTGCCGGCATTATCTTTGTCATTCAATTAATAACTGGTAGACGTTCGATATAGTGAAAACTAGTTTATAGTGCTCCTTTTGTGATTAGGTAACGATCGCATACACACATGTGTTGCGTAAGTCTTGCCCATTCGCAGAAGGAGCATTTTTACGTAAAATCCCTTCCAGTTCAAAACTTGTTCGTTTTGCAACTGCACGACCTTTACTGTGATTCTCGTCACAAAGAAATTCTACCCGCGTAGCCGATAGATCTGTAAATGCAAACTTCACAAGCTCTTTGATCGCTTCTGTCATATAGCCTTCGCCTTCAAACTTCGTGTCCAGCCAATACTCTACTTCAAATTTACGAATGTTCCAATCGATACGATGGAAACCAGCGCAACCAATAAATTCACCTGTTTCCTTTAAAAACAGATGAAAGTTCAAAGATTTTCTGCCGATGAATTCCGAAACTGATTGACGAACATATTCTTCTGTTGATTCAATTGTTATTTCCTTCTGCGCCCACCCAGTCCACTTTCGCAACGTAGGCATTGAATGTGATACCGCACCCCAAACATCCATCGAGTCATTTAATTCAGGCGCTCGAATATGTAGCCGTTCAGATTGTAGCTGCTCTTTGAAACCAGGTATGCTCTTTACATAACGTTCCCGATCTTCCCAGTGCACAGGCGTTGTCGTACCCGCCTCATAATCTTCTCTCGTCATTCCATATGTTACCGCATCATAATACGTATTTTCTTTTGGAAGGAACCACGCTTGGCGCAAATGCGCTTCCTTTACAAAACCAGCTCGCTCGAAAGCTTTACGCATGGCTGCATTGTCGTGACGCGTATGTCCTTCTATACGAATTTTATGCTCCGGTAATTCAAACACGTATTGCGTAAGTTTTTTTAGCGCCCGCGAACCATAACCATAACCCCTGAAATCATCGGCAATCCGCAAGTCAAATAATGGGACATCTTCTTGTAAATCATAGACTTTTACGATTCCCACTTTTTCATTTTCACTATTCTCGATCCAGAACGTCTTTACATCATCCGATGCATAACCGCCTTCTTCAATCGACTTTTCAAGCAATTCGCGACCTGGCTGACTACTATCGTGATAAGGCCATGAGTTTGTCGTCATAAACTGAATAAGCAAATCTTGTTCTTCTATCGTCCATTCTTGTAAGCGCATTAAAACTCCTCCATCATGTCTGCCCGTATGCAAGCGCCTGACGTGATATTACATCTTTTGCTGTGCTTCAATTGCATGTTCGTATGCAATTTTCACTAAGTCCGCAACATGTTCGTCTGCTAAAGAGTAGTATACCATTTTTCCACGTCTTTCTGATTTAGCTAATGAATGATCCCGCAAGTAACGTAAATGATGGGAAGCGGTAGCAGATGAAGATTGAATCACTGCCGCTACATCACAGACGCACATTTCCGATTCCAATGTTAGTGAATAAGCAATTCTTAAACGTGTTTCATCAGCCAATGCTTTGAATATTTGTACCATCTCCGTTACATCAGGAAGCTCTTTCCGAATTTTACGAACTACATCTTCGTGCACTATGGTTACTTCACAAGCATCTTGATTTACCACTTTCTCACCCCATTCATTCGACTATAGATTACGGTAATTATATAGATAAGAAGTTGAAAAATCAATTGACTCTAATGTTCATTTGAATCAACCATTGCTACATTTTATCTGTATGTTCTCCGTGAATTTTTTCATATAATTCATCTTCCGTAGAAATATCGGCTAGCTTCACTTTCGATCGATAAGCAGCACGGATAATTACATGGCCAGCAACTGGTGCTGTCAAAAAAACAAAGCCAATACCGAGAAGCAACCGTACACTGATAAAGTTTTCGGAGAAAAGAAAATAGACGAACGCACCGGATAGTGTCAATAATACTGCTAGTGTCGAACTTTTCGTCGCAGCGTGTGACCGAGTGTAGACATCCGGTAAGCGGATTAATCCAAAGACACTCAAGATACTTGCAATAGCACCTGTCAAAATTAATAAAGCTCCTACAAATTCACCGATCTCGCTTACGTTCAACTATTTTCCCCCTCTCGATAAATTTGGAAAATGCGATCGTCCCAATAAAAGAAAGAATACCCAGAATCAAGATCGCTTCCAAAAATGCTTTTGTATTTAAAATCACCGACACGACGGCAATTGTAGCAATTAAATTTACTCCGATTACATCGAGTGCCACCACACGATCTGGAAGCGAAGGACCTAGGATAATTCGGATGACGGCCACCAAAATAGTCAATGCGAATAGTATGACCGATATTGTCAGCATACCTGCTATCATCGCGTCACCTCCATAATCGCTTTCTCAAAATTCTTCAGTTGCTTAATCAATCCGTCGCGCGATTCTTCGACGTCCATTGCGTGAATATATAACTCATTGCCCTCAGCGGATACTTCCATCACGACTGATCCCGGTGTTAAGGTAAGTAGCATAGACAGCATGGTCACTTCCACATCACTCGTCAAGATAGTCTCGTATTTAAAGATTCCCGGCTTGATACGCAGTGTAGGCCGCACGATTTGGGAGATGACCACAATGCTCGACTGCGTCAGTTCCCTGATAAAGATTAACAAGAGCTTGCAGGAAGCATATACTCTGCGTAAATAGAAATGCGTATCGAAAAAACGGCTCATGACAAATATAATGCCGAGTCCGACTAAAAATCCCATGAAAAACGTTGTGAATAATAGTTCATCTTCATCAATCAGTGTCATCCATAAAAAGGCGATAAATAAATTCAGCAGAAGCTGTAATGGCATGTCGTCTCCCCCTCCCTACTCTAAATCGTCGCCTATCACAGCGCGTATATACTGTTTGGGATCTGCTAATGTATCTGCTGCATCCTGAATATAAGGTGACAGCAGTTCTGCACCTATACCTAATCCAACTATGAGTACCGCAAGCAATACGAGTGGCAATCCGATTTTCTTTTGAAATGGCTTCTGATCATCTTCACTAATTATCGTTTCTCCCCAAAAACTATTGAGGAAAACACGAAGAAGTGAATATAATACGCCAATACTTGATAAAAACGACACAGCGAGCAACACGTAAGATCCCGTCTCAATTGCACCTAACCCTATATATACTTTTCCAATAAATCCGCTGAATGGCGGAATTCCGGCAATTGCAAGCATCGTCAAGAAAAATAACCAACCGACTAGCGGGTAGTTTCGGATCAGGCCGCTGATCTCATTGAACTTCGAACGTCCCGTCAAATATACGACAGTACCTGCCAATAGAAACAGCAATGCCTTACTAATCATGTCGTGAATCAAATAATAGCTCGCACCTTGGAAAGCAATATTCGTAGCAATTGCCAGACCTGTCAACACAAAGCCAACGGAAATGATGACATTATACGAGACAATCTGACGTATATCTGAATAGGCTATAGCTCCGAGACAACCCGCAACCATTGTGACAATGGCTAAGACGCCAATGATTTTATAAATAACTGGATCATGTATAAATATTAATGTAAACATGCGATACAACGCATAAATACCGACTTTCGTCAGTAATGCGCCAAACAGTGCAGCGACCGCAGTAGGTGGTGCTGAATAAGAACCTGGCAACCAGAAATAAAGTAGTAAGCCCGCTTTCAAACTAAAGACAATCAAGAAAATAATTGCGATCAACGTCAGTAGCGGTCCTTGTCCCGTTTCTGCTACACGTACAGCGATATGTGCCATGTTTAACGTACCCAGTACACCGTATATATACGCGATGCCCAACAAAAAGAACCAAGATGCTAACACATTAATCAATACATACGTAATACCTTCCTTTAACTGTGTTTTGCGTCCTCCAAGAGTCAGCAGCACATAGGAAGCTAGTAACATGACTTCAAAACAAACAAATAGGTTAAATAAATCGCCAGTCAGAAATGAGCCATTGACTCCTGCTACCAAAAACAGGATGAATGGATAGAAGAACATCGTCTCTGTCTCAATCCCTGTCGTAGCGAATGCATATAGCAAAATAATACTGGAAACGGCGCATGCAACCAGTACGAGTAACATCGCAAATGAATCGCCTACAAACAAAATACCGTGCGGCGGTAACCAATCTCCAAAGTCTAAGCGCATGATGCCATTTAGATGAATGTGATGGAGACAATAGGCAGCTACAGCAGCAGAAGCCATCGTCGTTAGTACACTAAGCACACGTTGCACGCGAATATATGGACGTAAGAATACTAAAATCACACCTACCAAAACAGGCAGGATCATAGGCAATACCAATATATTATTCATCTTGTCGCCCTCGCAATCTAGGTCCACGGCCAGACTCTTGGTACACACGGTAAGATAGTACGAGTAAAAATGCCGTCACCGCGAAGCTGATGACAATCGCCGTCAGAATAAGTGCTTGCGGGAGGGCGTCTGTATATTCCGCAGCTGTCTCCGTAAGCAAAGGCACATCGCCTTTTTTTAATCCGCCCATCGTCAATAATAATAAATGAATGGCATGCGACAGGATTGCTGTCCCTAAAATAATTCGCAACATCTCTTTTGATAAGAGTAAATAAACGCCTACTGCCACTAGCACACCAACCAGAAGGGTAATTAATGTCTCCATTACTCCACATCCTCACTGATTCCCAAAATAATCGTCACGACAACACCGAGGACAGTCAGTGCGACTCCCGCTTCGAAAATCGTCATCGTTCCAAGTTCTGTTTCACCAAAAACCGGTAAATCTACAAGCCATGTCGTCTGTGAAAGAAAGGACTCACCAAACAATATTGACAACATTCCTGTACCTACCGCAAGCAACACGCCAAGTGCCGCCACCCGCTTAAAATCAAACGGCGTTCCCCGGTGAACCGTTTCTATGTCATAAACTAAATACAATAATACAAACGCAGAAGAGAGCACAAGTCCACCAATGAAGCCGCCCCCCGGATTATTATGTCCCGATATAAACAGCTCCACACCAAACGTCAAGATGATGAAAAACACAATCTTCGTCACCGTCTGTAAGATCACATCATTTTTCTTCAGGGTGATCCACCCCCTTCTTGCGACGCAGCTTGACTAATGAATAAACGCCAAGACCTGCGATGAACAATACCAGTACTTCAAGCATCGTATCGAATGCACGGAAGTCACCGAGTATTGTATTCACTACATTCAAGCCGCCTGCAAGCCGTGACGCTGTCTCATAATAGATAGAAATAGACGGATACATGGAATGGCCTTGCACAAGCAAAGCGATAACGGTAACAGCTACCCCGGACGCAACCGCGATCAGTCCATTGCGTATTCGCATAGAAACGGACTTATACTCGTTTTTCCACTCCGGTAAATAGTAGAAGCACAGTAAAAACAGCACCGTTGTAACCGTCTCGACAATTATTTGCGTCAACGCCAGATCCGGGGCACGGAATACGACAAATAGAATGGCGATTGAATAGCCCAGTACTCCGTTAAGAATAATGGCAGTAATCCTAGATTTAGCAAATAAGATCGCTACACTGGAACACATCATCACGAATATAATAATACTTTCATTGATTTCAATCACGGCATCATCTGAGAAGTCGAAAATGAACTGCTGGAAACCTAGCAAGCCTATTCCGACAAGCGCAATGAAAAACAACATGATATACGCAACATAATCTCGTACCGATCCGGTCATATATGTTTTTGTCACAACAGAAGCTACACGTTCTATTCGCTGTAACAATGCATTATATAAGCGATCAAGCGTCCATTGTAAAAAACCTACACTGTAAATCCATTTCCAGTAACGTAATAAACCATATAATAAGATTCCGATGATAATGACACCGATGGTCATGAAGATTGGCATCTCCCAACCATGCCACACGTGTATTTCCGGTACTAGTCCAGGCATCCCCTCATATTGCGGATATACCGCATTCATTGCTGGCCCTAAAATATACGTACCGAGCAAATTCGGGAATATGAAAATAAGTACAACTAGACTACCAAGTACCATAGGTGAGATTAACATTTGAATCGGTGCTTCATGAGCAGGTCGTTGTCCAGGAGCCGGTGCGTGTACTTTACCGAAAAACGTCTGAAACACGATGATCATACAATAAATGAATGTGAATATACTGCCGACCCACGCAATAATTGGGAACAATAAGACCAACGAATCCATTGATAATAGATTGGCTTCTTTTAATGATAGCATTGCTTCAAAAAATAATTCCTTACTTAAGAAGCCGTTAAATGGCGGCAGTCCTGCCATGGAAAAACTGCCAATCAGTGCAATGGTAAATGTGATAGGCATGATGGTTGCCAAGCCACCAAGTCGTTTAATATTACGTGTTCCTAGCTCATGATCTAAAATACCGACGACCATAAATAAAGATCCTTTGAAGGTAGAATGGTTAATCAAATGAAATAATGCAGCGAATGTAGCGGCGGTAAATAACGCAATCTGTGTACTTTCAGAAGAAGCAAATGCTAATGAGCCGATACCAAGCAGGCTCATGATCATTCCCAGTTGACTCACTGTAGAGAACGCGAGCAACGCTTTCAGATCCGTTTGCTTCACCGCGTTAACCGATCCCCACAACATCGTCAGTAACCCTACACAAGATACGACATAAAACCATGTGGTATCACCTGCGAAGACTGGGGTAAACCGCGCTACTAAATAAATACCCGCTTTAACCATCGTGGCGGAGTGTAAGTAGGCACTGACAGGCGTAGGTGCTTCCATCGCGTCAGGTAGCCAAATATGGAATGGAAACTGAGCAGACTTAGTGAACGCGCCAATCAAAACAAGCAACATGGCAGGTATGAACAGTGAATCCGCTGCAATCACTTCCCGCATAGAAATTAGTTCCTGTAAATTGAACGTTCCTGTTATTGTATAAAGCATTAAAAATCCAACTAACATGAAAATACCGCCTGTGACGGTAATCAACATCGATTTCTTCGCTCCGTATCTTGACTGTTTTCGGTGATACCAGAAGGCAATTAGTAAGAAGGAAGAAATACTCGTCAATTCCCAGAATACATACAGGACGATTAGGTTATCGGATAATACAACACCAAGCATAGCCCCCATGAACAATAGTAAATATGTATAAAATCGACCAATCGCTTCCCGTTCAGAAAGGTAGTAGATTGAATACAATACAACTAAACTACCGATTCCCGTGATCAGCAACGCAAAAATCATACTCAATCCATCTAAATGTGTGGAAAAATAGACATCTGCAGAAGGTATCCAAGGAAACGTATATAAATAAGACGCCCCATTCGAAAGCGAAGGAACAAGACGAATCAGTAAGATAAACAAGAACAGTGGAATGGTAATTACAAACCAGCCAATCCGTCTTCCAGTCAAAATTTTGTGTATGAACGGAACTAAACACGCGGCTATAAAAGGAATGAATATTGCTAGTAAGACGGTTATCAATCTAACACCTCCCAGAATCAATTGATTATAAGTGTCAATAGAATGCGTAGAGCCTCTTGACTGTATACAGTACGTTATGCATAATGGGACTCTAAGCGTAGAGTACAATCTCTACTCGAAAGTATACACTACTTTATCAAAAACCGCATAAAAAGCGCGGTCAGCATACTGTAAGGCCAAGTTCGGAATCCTATATAGGATGAGGTTCTCTGGCGGAATTGCAGCGGAAAGCATTCCCCTGAAGTTTGAACCAGTTAGTACTAATTCATAGAATTCGAAGAGGTGATGAGTCATTATGGGCAAAATGAAAAGCCGTATGGACGAGGGAATTCTCGTTTGTGTGTATTACGGTCCAAATGGTGAACGTCTCATTAATAGAGGATATAAAATTGCAACCATCATGGATTGTCCGCTCTATATCTTGACCGTTGATCCTGCGCCACTCGATGATTTCGACGTGGATAAGTCTGAGTATATTGATCGTTGGAAAGAGCTTGCGGAAGAATTAGACGTGGAAGCGTTCATTATTCGCGACGATGAAAAGCGCCCAACCGCAAAAGTGATTAAAGAAGTGGCTCACCAATACGGCATTACACAAATCATCATCGGACAAACCGCGCAAAGTCGCTGGGAGGAAATAACAAAAGGCTCTTTCATGAACGTCTTGTTGAGAGAAATTCCATTTGTTGATTTCCATGTCGTGTCAGTTGATCGGGCGATAAAGAGTGAGACAGAAGGATCGTTTGAAAAAGGCGTACGCGCGTATTTAATTCCAGATGGAGATAGCTTCCGTATCAACTTCACGCTTTCGAAGCACGCCCAATATGAAGGAATCTTCTTTAAGGAAATTGGGACCGACTTCAACAACGGGGTTTTTAAGTTCATGCAGAATAGTAAGATATGCCAAGTGCAAATAGAAGACGACCAAGTGCTCGACTCAAGTAAGATTCAATGCAAGATACAAAATTAACACTACGAGAGATGTCCCGGAACGGGGCATCTCTCTTTTTGTATGTATGTAAGTTCAAGATCCAAGAATTTATACAATGGGAGTTACGTGGTAAGTACGAGGGGAATGAAAGCGTCCCCTCCGTAGTTCTAATCCTCACCACCAACACCCTGCCAGCCTCTATATCCAACTTTTCACATCAAAAAAAAGAGTTATCCCGAGAGGTCATGAAAATAATGACTTCGCAGACAATTTCTATCGCCTCTGTTATTCAGAAAGTTCTTCCCCTACAATCTTCACTTCCATCTCCAGATCAATACCGAAATTCTTCTTCACTTCCGCTTTGACCATCTCAATCGTCTGAATATAATCTGCCGCCGTGGCATTATTTTTATTGACGATGAACCCCGCGTGTTTAGTAGACACTTCTGCTCCACCAAACCCTTTACCCTGCAAGCCGCTATCCTGGATCAATTTTCCAGCGAAATAGCCCGGCGGACGTTTGAACACACTACCTGCCGATGGATATTCAAGTGGCTGTTTGGATTCACGTTGGAACGTTAAGTCGGCAACTGCCGCATCGATATCACACTGTTCACCTTGAGTGAGCCAGAATTCTGCAGATAGGACATAGTAGCCTTCTGTAGTAATAATGCTTTTACGATATCCTAGTTCTAATTCATCTTTTGAAAGCACGAAAATTTTTCCAGTAGTATCCATTACAGTCGCATGATGAATAATATCTTTAATTTCTCCACCGTACGCTCCAGCGTTCATTGCCATTGCACCGCCAATTGAACCCGGTATTCCACAAGCAAACTCCAGACCAGTTAAACAAGCTATTGCCGCTTGTTTGGAAGCGTCAATAATATTCGCGCCAGCTTCCGCTATCATTCTATTACCATCAATCTTAATATTGTTGAGGTTTGCCATATACATTACAATCCCACGAACACCACCGTCACGAACGACCATATTCGAACCGTTCCCCAGTAATAAAATCGGAATTTCATTAGTAAAAGCATAGCTAACAACGGCTTGCACTTCTTCTATTGTGCCAGGCGCCGCGACAACATCTGCTTTACCACCTAGACGTGTTTTCGTATATTTGTTTAGTGGCTCATCAAGTAATAACCAACCGCTTTGTATATTCTTTTGAAGATCTTCAAACCATCGATGTTTTGACATCTACATCAAGTCCTTTCAGTATACGTGTCCCCAGTTTTACGGAAACAATCTTATCCATCTATTAGTATGCTTGCAATCCGTCTTTTTGACAAGGTTTTTCATTTTGACTTTCAACCTTTTTTCAATTACAGTTTAGCTAACTAAATTTCCATTAGGAGGAGTGAAAGTGAATACATGGAAGGTAGATAAGAGTGCGTCCACTGTCGGCTTTTCCGTTCCACATATGATGGTATCAACTGTCACGGGAACGTTTGAAGAATTTTCAGGAGAATTACAAGGAAACATAGCCGATCTGACGAAAACCAAGATTAGTTTTCAAGTAATCGTCGCTTCAATCCAGACAAAGAATAGAGACCGTGATCTACATCTATGCTCGGTGGACTTTTTTGATGCTGAAACTTTCCCTGAAATGACATTCTCTTCTCGTGCAATTTATAACGATACAGACGGTAGATATCAAATGTCCGGAGACTTGACTGTTAAACATACGACCAAAAGAGCAATATTTTGCATCACTCCTCAAGAAGTGACTGTATTCGGAGCTACATATTTTGTTGAGGGTGAGATCAAACGAAAAGATTTCGGATTAATGTGGAATCGGGCAATCGAAGCTGGCGGTGTGATGGTTGGAGAGGTGATAAATATTAAGATGTCGGTTGTAATTTGCAAAGGTGAAAAATAACGGGAGCATCGTGAATTGACGTTCGTAACGAAAGTGCCCTATTAACAATTCACTAACGTACTGTTTCAAAATGAAATAAAAGACTGAAGACGAAACGCCTCGTAATTCTATAGAGTTTTCTTCAGTCCTATAAAACAGCTCAATTATTTAGATATCACAAGTCTCATCATCACACTGCCCACCATCATTTGTACCAAGTACTTGTAACTTAGGTTTGGCCATACCCTCTTCTTCAGCTATTTTTTCAAGCGCTTCAACAAATGCCTCTGTAGGCTGCGCTCCACTTATAGCATATTTACGATTAATTACGAAGAATGGCACGCCTTGGACACCAATTTCCTGCGCTTCTTTGATATCAATTTTTACTTCATCCTCGAAATTATTACTATGAAGCATCTCACTAGTTTTCTTTGCATCTAATCCAGCTTCTGTCGCGATCGCTACGAGTACTTCTTCCGTATCAATGCGCTCTCCCTCCACGAAGTAGCCATGCAAGAGACGCTCTGTTACTTCCTTTTCCACACCGTGCTTCTCCGCGAATTTCGATAGACGATGTGCATCCAGCGTATTAGACGTTTTCATTTTATCCACTTGATAGTGAAGATCAACCGATTTTGCTTGCTCTTCTATATTATTCAGCATGTTTTTCGCTTCTGTTTTGCTGACATTGTACTTTCCTGCTAACCTTTCCACTACCGATTGGTCTGAAGCTACTGGTGTATTCGGATCTAGCTGATACGCCTTGAATATAACCTCCGACTTTTCTTCCAGCCTTAATTGTTTCAAGGCATGCTCTAAACGTCTTTTTCCAATATAGCAAAACGGACAAACATAATCTGACCATACTTCAATTTTCATTTTTTTGCCCCACCTTTCTATTCTCTATTTTAGATTCAAGTAAAGTTGGCAACAATGTTAATGCTTGGATTATATAATTATACAGAATGAGGTGTCGGAATGAATGAATCTCTATGGCTTGCCACCGCTTATCCGAAGTCTACCTATCCAACAGTAGATGATGATGTAACTTGCGATGTATTAATCATAGGAGGCGGACTGAGCGGGATAGCAAATGCTTATTTTTTGGCTAAGCAAGGAAAGAGCGTTGTGTTGCTTGAGAAAAATAGTTTGTTGCATGGAGCAACCGGAAATTCTACAGGTAAATTAACTGCCCAACATGACTTGGTATATGCGGACATGATCGAACAGTTTGGTGTAGAGAGCGCAAAACAATATTTCGATGTAAATGAACAAGCTGTTGATTTTGCGCGATCCATTGCAGAGTCAGACCAGCTGCAAACCGCACACTCCGCGCTATATTCCCAAACGGCAGAAGGTACAGAACGATTACTGGCAGAGAAAAAGGCATATGAAGCGATTGGGATTCCTTTTATACTTGCGGGCAGTGCTTCCTACTTACCTTTTGAAACAGCCCATACTTTACTGATTGAAGACGAAGCACAAATACATCCAGTGCGTTTTGGACAACGATTAGCACAGCTCGCTGTGAAAGAAGGTGCACGCATCTTTGAACATGCACAAGTAGCGGCATTGGATACTGATCGTCATTTTGTCAAACTCTCTTCATCTAAAGTAGTCAGTTATCGACAACTAGTTATCTGCTCACATTATCCAATTGAGGCCCTAGAAGGCATGCAAATTCTTAAACTGGACGTCGAGCGCTCCTATATTGCTGCGGCAAAAACGGAGACTCCATTTGATCATCAATTTATCTCGGTAGATGAGCCGAAGCGCTCGATACGGACAGCGACAATCGATGACCAGTCTTACTTATTACTATGCGCTCAATCTCATCCTGCGGGCTCGGAAAAAGAAACACAACTTCATTACGACAGCTTGACAGAGGATATTAAAACGACATTGGGGCATCCCGATGTTGTCTACAAATGGTCGGCTCAGGATCCGTCCACACCTGATTTGGTGCCTTATGCAGGAGCTATTTCAAACTCGTCGCCAGACGTCTATATTAGTACAGGCTATCGGAAATGGGGACTATCTAATTCCTTAGCTTGTGCGGAAATCATCTCGGATGCGATTGTCGGTCGATCGAATGCCGCAAGCGAATTATTTTCTCCTAGCAGAACAGATTTCGGCTCTTTATCCAGCCGTGCTCTACTATTAGCTGGACGTACCGTAAAGGAATTTGCCGGAGGACATATCGCCCGGACCGACTCGCCGATCTGTACGCATATGGGGTGCCGTACCCGCTGGAATAAAGGAGACCAAACGTGGGACTGTCCATGTCACGGATCCCGTTTTCGTGCAGATGGAACCGTGTTGGAAGGTCCTGCCACACAACCCCTAGATTTAGGATAAAAAAACTGTCACAGAAGATCGGGCTACCGATTTCCGTGACAGTCTGGTGTTTATGAAAGTGCTTCAGTCAATACAGGTACAATTTGCTTCTTACGTGAAACGATACCTTTTAACAAAGCCGTATTATTATTGAACGCTACATTAAATGCAGATCCTGCACGTTCAGCTTCTTTTCCGAGTGCAATGATTACGGAATCGCTATTGATGATATCCGTCACAACAAACAGGAATAAGTCTAGCTCTTTTTGCTTGATTACATTATTTAATTCCGCTTCCAGTTCATCTTGTCGGCCAAGGATATCTTGCAAGTCTACTGCATTTACTTGTGCAATTACCATTTTCACATCGCCGAAAATAAATTCCTTCGAATCCAGATTAGCTAAATCCTTTACAGATACCGAGCTTAAGTCCGCTCCAGCTTTCAACATGTCCAAACCGTAAACAGCAGCATCTACTTCTGCAATTGCAGCCAGTTCTTCAGCTGCTGCCTGGTCTTGATCTGTAAATGTTGGTGATTTGAATAATAATGAATCTGATACGATCGCAGAAAGCATTAAGCCCGCAATGTTCTTTGGAATTTCAACGCCATGCTCTTTGAATAATTTGTTCAAAATCGTTGCCGTACAGCCTACTGGCTCCGCACGATAATACAATGGATCGTTTGTCTGGAAGTTCGCGATACGGTGATGATCAATCACTTCCAACACTTGTACATCATCCAAGTCATCCACACTTTGTTGTTTCTCATTATGATCGACTAAGATGACTTGAGATGTCTCAGGTGCCGCTTTTTCAATTAAGCGTGGTGCTTCAAAACCGAAAGTTTCAAGCGCATACGCTGTTTCTTTTGTAATATTACCTAGACGAACAGCTTCTGCATCCACTCCGATTTGTTGTTTAAGATAAGCATACGTAATCGCAGATGCAATGGAATCGGTATCCGGGTTTTTATGCCCAATAACTAACACTTTTGACATTTGTTAATTCCTCCTATTTCACTATGTTTACTGACTATATTCTACCACACTATTCAAGATTGACTAGTGGGAAATAGTAAAGATTGTATTTCTTCCTTATTATGAAGGAAATCTGCAATCGTGTAACGGTCTAGCACTTCAAAGTAAGCTTGAAGCGCTTCGTATAATACACCTCTTAGCTGGCAGGCTTGAGACAACACACACATATTTTTACTCGGATCAAAACATTCGACTAAGTGAAAATCGTCTTCTGTTTTTCGAACTAGTTCGCCTACATTTATGCTATGTGGATCTACACTGAGACGGATTCCACCACCACGACCACGAGTGGTTACAATCAGTTCCAGTTTTCCTAACTCATGGACTATTTTGGTGAGGTGATTTTTCGAGATTTGATAAGCATCCGAGATTTCTTGAACTGTAGATAGTTCATCCGATTGCTTGGAAGCTAAAAAAATCAGAACACGCAGCGAATAATCTGTATACATCGTTAAACGCATAATATCACCACTTTCTACTCTCACCTTATTATAGCATTTTCAATCGAAAAATCATTGATTGACACTGAGCGTTACACTTATAAGCTTAGCTACTTTTTGAATAGAATGTGACAACATTCACATTTTATTTTTAAACATGTATTTTAAATATATCTTTTAGATTCTAAATGATTTATGATAGAGATATCAAATACGGAGAGGTTGTGTATTCACAATGTTAGATCAAAAAACTATCGACATTATCAAATCCACAGTACCAGTACTAGAGGAACACGGAACAGCCATTACTACGGCGTTCTACAAAAATATGTTCGTGGCTCATCCGGAATTACTAGACATTTTCAACCACGCTAATCAGTCGCAAGGACGTCAGCAGACAGCTCTTGCAAACACAGTATACGCAGCTGCGCAACATATCGATAACCTAGAAGCCATTCTACCGGTTGTTGTACAAATCGCGCACAAGCACGTATCTCTTGGAATCTTGCCGGAACATTATCCAATTGTCGGAGAGTATCTGTTAAAAGCTATCAAAGAAGTACTTGGTGATGCAGCGACTCCTGAAATTATGGATGCATGGGAAGCCGCTTACGGTGTAATCGCTGGCGCATTCATCGGTGTAGAAAAAGATATGTATGAGAATACAGAAAAAGCCGATGGCGGATGGCACTTATTCAAAGACTTCGAGATCGTCGACAAAGTAGAAGAAAGTGATGTCATTACTTCATTCTACTTAAAACCTGTTGATGGCAAAAAATTGCCATACTATTTACCGGGACAATACATTACGATTCGTTTGGAAATCCCAGGCGCAAAAAATATTGTCAACCGTCAGTACAGCTTGTCTCAAAAATCAAATGACGAGACTTTCCGTATCTCAGTTAAACGTGAAGATACATTAACACCAAACGGCGTAGTTTCTTGCTACTTGCATGAAAATGCAAGTGTAGGCGACATCATCGAAGTAAGTGCTCCAGCAGGCGACTTCTACTTAGATCCTACTGGCACAGCACCTGTTACTTTAATCAGCGGTGGGGTTGGTATTACACCAATGAAAGCTATGTATTCAACTATTGCAGACTTGTCTCCAGAACGTGAAGTAGCATTCTTGCACTCTGCACGTACACGTAGTCAACAAGCATTTGCGAATAAATTAGAGCATATAAATGCAAAACTGCCAAACTCTACGTACAAAGCTCTATATTCAGAAGAGGGAGACGGCATGTTCACACGTCAGTTCTTAGAAGAAAACGTTATTGCAGACAGTGATGTCTATGTATGTGGACCAACTGGTTTCATGGAGTTCGTTATTCAACAACTTCACGCAATGGGAATTCCAGAAGATAAAATTCACTTCGAATTCTTCGGCCCAGCTGTAGCACTTCAATTACAATCTGTTTAACCATAAACAACCCCCGCGAATGTGAATAATTCGCGGGGGTATTTTTATACTTTATTAGGCATACGGATTGAAGACATAATGAGTGCAGCTACTAAAAATAGACCTAAATAACCGACGACCGGATATAGTGTATTGACCAATTTCGTGAATCCAAAAAAGCTCAATGCATAGCCAATTACTAATGAAAATGCTATGAATAACTTAAATTTCATCGTTCCACTTTGGATGAATCGAGCACCAAACGCATAGAACATACTGACCGCTGTATTGAAGATCATACCGTATAAAATAACTGCCATGAAGATTGCAAAGATCGGTGAAATATTATTGATAATTGCAAGCATCGGCAAATCTGCTCCTGCAACATTTTCCACCTGTGAAAAAATCGCCAAGTGACTTAACAGTATTAAAATACCTAATCCAAGACCACCTACGAATCCACCTCGTGCTGCAATCTTTTCATCTCTTTCCGCACCGCCCATAACAATTGCCATCGAAGCACCTACCGCAATATTAAATGACACATAGTTAATGGCAGATATGAACCAGTTAGGCAATGTCGTAGGCAATGCTTGTGCGACAGGGTCTAGAACCGCGAATGTTGTATCCATCGTGACGATACTGTAAACAGATACGACAACTACTGTAATAATTAAAAAGGGTGTTATACTCCCTATTACAGCAACTACTTTATCTACGTTTAATAATATCGTCAAGAACACTAAAATCATCATAAGCAAACTGCCTACAAATGTCGGTAAGCCAAATTGCTGATGTAAGTTAGCACCGGCACCCGCCAGCATCACCACACCCACGCCAAATAATGTAAAGATGATAATACCATCCACTATTACACCTAAATAGCGCCCACTGATTTTGTAGATTACGTCTTTGTGTGAAGGTGTTCGCATTCGACTTCCAAGACGCGTTAATGTCATTCCTAAGTAAGCGAACAGCGCCGTACAAATCACTGCGCCAATCATGCCTAAGTAACCGAAACTCGTAAAATACGTCATAATTTCATTACCGGAAGCAAATCCCGCCCCTACGATAATCCCAATAAATGCACTGCCCATTTTCAATATTTTCTTCATAATTTCCCCTATTCTTCTCTGTAACCAAGCAAATTCGAGATGTTCATTCATCTATTTTCTATATTTAGAGACGAATGGGTTGTCTTTTTCAAAGAAACGCCAAGGATAATGCACGGCTTCACCAGTGTTGCCAATCCCGACCCGAGGACCCGTTTCTATTTCAGCCTGAGGCAAGCCTTCTGCTATATAGAGAGGCTTCTGTGTCCAATGATGGCCGTAGTATGACATCGTCACGCCAAGAGCTTTGGAGAGCTTCCCGGGTCCATTTGTAAGATCGGTCTCTTTCTTAATGTGTATGCCACGACGTTGTTGCATATGACGTACTCCTTCTATTGGTTCACCTGCTCGCAGTAATACAGCATGCGGTGTCCCCTCTTGTGCACAGACCACATTCATTAGTGTGTGCGTGTGCATTTGATATGTATAGACGGAACCCGGCTTACCGAACATAATTTCTGTACGCTTTGTTCTACGATTACCATAACTATGCGCAGCACGGTCCTCAGCTCCATGATACGCTTCAGTTTCCACAATTCTAACCACTGATAGTCCTTCGGGTTCCTCATGGACAATATATTGACCGACCAAATTACGGGCAAGCTCTAGTACAGGTACATTGAAGAAAGATGAATCAATCGGTTCATACATACAATCTTCTCCTTTCCGTTCTCATGCCAATCCTTGACCTTCTGCAAACTCACGATAGAGTTTATGTGTTTTCAATAGTTCGGTGTGATTTCCTCTACCGGTAATCTGACCATTCTCTAAAAAGAGTAATTGATCTGCATGCAGTACAGTTGCCAATCGGTGTGCAATAATAAGCGTAGTTCTACCTTGCATCAAGTGGCGCAATGCTTCTTGGACATGCGTTTCCGATCCGCTATCTAAATTCGACGTCGCTTCATCCAATAATAAAATCTCTGGGTTATGCAATAATGCACGCGCGATTGCAATACGTTGACGCTGACCACCTGACAACTTCATACCGCGCTCTCCCACCATCGTATCGAATTGATCCGGCATATCTTTTATGAATGTATACGCATTGGCCGCTTTTGCCGCTTCAATAACTTGTTCAAGAGGTGGTCTCTTTTCAAGACCGTACGCAATGTTATCTAAGATTGTTCCACTCAATAACGGGCTTTCCTGTGAGACGTAGCCTATACGCCGGCGCCAATCCGATAACGGAATCATCTGAATCGGATCTGCTCCAAGCCGTATTTCTCCAGAAGTCGGTTGATAAAATCTCTCCATCAATGAAAAGATTGTGGTCTTTCCTCCACCGCTTGGTCCGACGAATGCCGTTACAGTTCCTCGCTCTGCAGTGAATGAAATTCCGTTCACTACATTCTTCCCCTCTTCATATGAAAAATGAACATTTGAAAATACGATGGCTCCTTCTGTTTTCGATGTACGTTCACCGTCTGCGGACTCTGAATCCATCCGCAGAATGCCTTGAATTCTTTCTGTCGCCCCTACTGCTTTTTGGAATGAAGTGAAAAATTGAGCCATTTGCGCGAACGGTACGATGATCTGAAATAGCAAGAAAATAATTGCAACTAACGTTCCTGCAGATAATGCACCTTTTGCAACTTGTGCTCCTCCATATCCGAGAATCACTACTAAGATACCCATCATTGTCAACATCATGATAGGTGAAATAACAGCCTGTATTTTTGCTTCTTTCAGCCCATATCGAAATAGCGATTGAATGGCTACTTTGCCTTTCTCCCCTTCAGTAGATTCTGCGCGATATGCTTTCACTAACCGGATATCTCCAAGTACACGGCCGAGATGTCCCGAGAACTTTGCCATTTCAGCCTGTGTCGCTTTCGCTACCTTGTGCATTAAACGTCCAAGCGGATACAAGATCGCCATACTAACAGGCACACTAATTAACAGGATAATCGTCATTTTCCAATCGAGCACCAATAGAATAATGACCGCTCCAATAATTGAGATCATACCCGAGATGAACGATACTAGATGCTCTGAAACAAGTGATTTTAATACAGTCGTATCTTGTGTAATGCGACTCATCGTTTCGCCCGTTTCATTTCGATCAAAATATGGCACAGGTAAACGCAATACTTTTTGCCATAATTGATTACGTAAATCCGCCACTACCGTCTCACCAATAAAGGCCAACATGTAATAGGAGAAACCTCCAGCAATTGCTTGCACTACGAATAAAACGAGCAGAAAAACGCCCGTTTTCCAGTTCAATAATTCACTTGTGAAGGAGTCCACTAAATCTTTGGTAATCAACGGCACAGCTAGTCCTGCGGCTGTTTCAACGAGAGATAGCACCAGTGCAAAGATTGTCACAGCAACTGGCCAGCGCAATGTCTTGACCAGACTCATAAAGTTTTTTACGGATCCTTTAGGTTTTACTTGATCATTCATGGTGTTTCCTCTTTTCTATCTCATTCAAACGGATGTTGCATTTGCCTTTGAAGATATTCACCAATGCGATGCCAATCGGCCTCCAAATCAGGTCTAAGGGATGGACGATAAAACACTGAAGCTGGATGGAACGTCGGTATTATAGTGTATGATTCATCCGTTAAACTATATTGTTTATCTTCTAATTCCGCTAAATATTGCACAGGTTGCGTCAATATTTGTCCATGAAGAGCCGTAACCTTCGCATGTTTTCCTAGCAATCGCTGCAACCCGATATTGCCCAATGTTACGATGAGCTTCGGTTGAAGATTAGCTACTTCAAAATCGAGGATGAGCGCATGGGCCAATTGTTCTTTTTGTGTGGGTGGTCGATTATACTTACGCTCCGTCAAACTACCATCCCGTTCTTTCTTCGTCCCCCATTTGTATGGTCTACTGCGGAACGAACTCGTCATATAGACATCTTCACGTGTTAGCCCGATCAATGCAAGGGATTTCATTAATTCGTCACCTGCACGGCCAATGAACGGAATACCATGTATCGCTTCATGTTCTCCCGGCGCTTCTCCAACGAGTAAGAGCGTCGGTGATTTCGGACCTTCTCCGTGAACAAAGCCTTCTACTGGAAATCCTTCGCTACGTTCTAAAGCTACACGCGCAATTTCATCTGGTACACGAAACATCGTATCCACTCCTTTCTGTAATTATAAAGGTTTCCCTGGCGAATAAAAAATGTTAACCATCGAAAAAGCCGCTCCCATTTCAGTGAAATGGAAACGACTAACTTTATACTATGTTAACTCCGTTTGTTTTGTTTCTGTTCCCAGGAAAATAACAGCTAGTACTCCTACCATAATAGCTGCGCAGAATATACCAAAGACTACTCCGAAACCGTATCCTGCCGTTAACAATGAACCAACGAGAAGTGGTCCAAAAATTCCTCCCACACGTCCAACTGCAGCTGCAACCCCAGAGCCTGTCGCTCGGATCGCGGTAGGATATTGTTCGGGTGAATAAGCGTAGAGTGCTCCCCATGCCCCCAAGTTAAAGAAGGATAGAAACGCACCGGCTACCATCAATGTAGTCAATGTCTCCGCATTGCCAAAAGCTAGAGCACTTAGTGCCGTTCCGAATAAATAGGTAGCGAGGACAAATTTACGTCCTATGCGCTCGATTAGCCACGCGGCACTGAAATAGCCTGGCAACTGCGCTAGTGTCATCAATAATACATAGCCAAAACTTTTAATTAGACTAAAACCTTTGATCACCATAACGCTCGGTAGCCAAAGGAACATGCCGTAATACGAGAAAACCACAGCAAACCATACAATCCACAACATGATTGTCCGTTTTCTAAATGTCGGAGCCAGTAGTTGCTTTAGTTTCTGTCCAGTCGTTTGCGATGTTTTTTCTTGCTCTTCGAATTTCTTGGAGTCCGGTAAATTACGTCGAATGTAAATCGCATAAAATGCCGGTAGTGCCGTAATGATCAGAGCAATTCTCCAGCCGAATTCTGGGATAATAAAATATGCTATTAAAGCCGCTATAAGCCAGCCCGCTGCCCAGAAGCTTTCCAGTAACACGACCACACGTCCCCGCTCTTTTGCGGATACGCTTTCTGAAACTAATGTAGAGGCAACAGGCAACTCTCCCCCTAACCCTGCTCCCACTAAGAAACGCAAGGCTAAAAACGCCCATAATGTCGTCGTCAAAGCGGATAAGCCACTCGCAACTGAAAATAAAACCAATGTCATCATAAATACTTGCTTACGTCCAATTCGATCGGCCAATAAACCGAATCCGAATGCACCTATCGCCATACCGATCGAGTTAACACTACCGATCCAGCCCATCTCAGTCGAAGTCAGATTCCACTCTACAGCTAATGCAGCAATGACGAATGACAGGATTCCCACATCCATCGCGTCGAACATCCAGCCTGTACCTGCTATGCCTAATAATTTATTTCGTGATATTTCTTTCTTTTTCACGGGGCTTCTACCTTTCTATCGTGCAATCTTTAGGTGTCTTTACAGTTGTCATTATAGCACTTTTAAGTTGCATTTGACTAGTATTGTTTTTTGGGTATTTTTAGTGGTGGTGGTTGTGCGTTTCGCGGGTGATGATAGAGCGGGTGGGTTGTGGGTTTGAGCGGATTCGGGATTGGATTGAGCGGTTAGGCTTTGGCTATGAGCGGATTCGAGGCTGGATTGAGCGGGTGGACTGCGGCTATGAGCGGATACGAGAATGGATTGAGCGGTTAGGCTGTGGCTATGAGCGGATTCGAGGCTGGATTGAGCGGGTGGACTGCTACTATGAGCGGATACGCGACTGGATTGAGCGGTTTGGCTGCTACTATGAGCGGATACGGGACTAGATTGAGCGGTTAGACTGTGGCTATGAGCGAACAAACAACATGATAGAGCGCTCGTTCAAGTTGAATGAGCGCTCCCCAACGAATTAGAGTAAAAAACCAATAAATGAACATACAAAAATCCCAGAAGACAGAGTCTCCCGGGATTTCATTCGTTCTTATAGTCCAGCTTCCACTTCTTTGATCATTTCTTTGATTGATTGAAGTCCGCCACCAGATAGGTACCAATATTCACCGTTCAAATAAACCATTTTGTCGTTCTTGAATGCGTTTGTTTTCTTCACAAGATCGTTTTCAACAGAATCTTTCGCCGTTGCGCCGTTACCGATTGCTGCGTCGCGGTCGATCACGAAGAGGATATCTGGGTTTGTTTCTAAGATGTATTCAAATGTAATGTTTTGTCCATGTGTAGAAACTTCTATTTTTTCGTCAGCGGGCTCAAAACCAAATACGTCATGCACTAGTCCGAAACGTGAGCTTGGGCCGTATGCACTTACTTTTCCTTCAGTTGCTAGGATAATTAATGCATTGCTGTCGATACCTTCAGTTTTAGTTTTGATTTCTTCGATGCTTGCATCTACTTCTGCTAATTCAGTGTTCATCTCATCTTCTTTATCGAAGATTGTAGCGATTTTACCCATGTTCTCTTTGAAAGATTCCATGTAGTTAGCTGTATCAACACCCATGAAGATGGTTGGAGCGATTTCAGATAACTGATCATACAAGTCTGTTTGACGTCCAGAGATGAAGATCACGTCTGGTTTCATTGCATTGATTGCTTCAAAGTCAGGCTCTTTCAAACTACCAAGATTTTCATATTTCTCATCTTCGTATTTAGAAAGGTAACCAGGTACGTTTGATTGTGGAAGACCTGCTACTTCAATTCCTAGCTCATCCAATGTATCCAATGTTCCAAAGTCAAAAACTACTACCTTTTCAGGGTTCTTTTCAAGTGTTGTTTCACCAAGTTCATGTGTAATCGTTACTTCTTTGCTTTCTTCAGCTGGCTTGTCTTCAGGTTTTGCATTGTCTGCAGGTTTTTCTTCGTCTTTCGCACCGCCACAAGCAGCTAGTGCAAGCATTAAGATTAATGCAAATAGGGAAAGGGTAAGTTTCTTCATTTTAGTATAATTCCTCACTTTGTATAATTTATTTTAAGAGTTAAAATACACACAAATACGGCAATCTTTCATTTGTTGAATGGGAATTTCCATATCATAAATTTCGCGTAATGAATCTGAGGTGATAATATCGTTTGTTACTCCGTCCTTGACGACTTTTCCGTTCTTTAACGCAACGATGCGGTCTGAGTAGACAGAGGCAAAGTTGATGTCATGCAAGACGATGACCACCGTTTTGCCAAGATCGTCGACAAGCTGACGCAAGATTTTCATGATTTGCACGGAGTGTTTCATGTCCAGGTTATTCAGTGGTTCATCGAGCAGAATATAATCGGTGTCTTGTGCAATCGTCATCGCAATGAACGCTCGCTGACGCTGACCACCGGATAATTCATCCAAATATGCTTCTTGCATGTCTATCAGGCCCATATACTCCAACGCTTGATCCACCATCCGTTCATCTTCTTCGTGAAGACGGCCCTTACAGTGCGGGAAACGGCCGAACGAAACAAGTTCACGGATGGTAAGTTTGACATTCATGAAGTTAGATTGCTTTAATATCGCGACGCGCTTAGCAAAATCATTAGACTTCATATTTTTCACCTTGCTTTTATCGAGCAATACTTCACCGGTGTCAGCATCCATTAATCGACTTACCATCGACAGAAGAGTAGATTTACCAGCCCCGTTCGGTCCAATGAATGATGTGATTTTTCCACGGTGAATATTCACACTGACCTTTTCGACGACTGCTTTTTTCCCATAAAACTTCGTTATCTCACGAACTTGAATCATGAAGATCGACTCTCCTTTAATAATAAGTAGATAAAGTACATGCCACCGACAAAGTTAATGATCACACTGAGTGTGGTCGAGAAAGAGAATAGACGTTCAACCATCCACTGTCCGCCAACTAATGCAATGACACTCATCAATGCAGCACCGGCAATTAACACCGAATGCTTGAACGTGTTAAAGAATTGGTAGGACAAGTTAGCTACGATTAATCCGAAAAATGTAATCGGACCTACAAGTGCCGTGGACACCGCAATCAGTACTGCCGATAAAATCAGCATGATCTTGACGACCGACTGATACGGCACACCTAGATTGATTGCTGTATCGCGTCCCAATGATAAAACATCGAGTTCATTGATATAGCGCCAACCGATAATTAGTGTGATAACCAATATTGATAATGCCCACCATACGAGATCCCCGTTGATATTGTTGAAACTCGCAAACATCTTATCTTGCACACGCAAAAATTCATTCGGATCAATCATCACTTGCAGGAACGTCGAGATACTTCCGAAAAATGTACCGACGATGATACCGACTAGCAGTAAGAAATAAATCGGCCGGTTCCCTTTTCCGAATAAGAAGTGATAGAGCAGTAAGGCGAACAATATCATCGCACCTACCGACAGCATGAAGTTAAACTGCTGGTTGATCAGGACAAATGAAGTGGATCCGAAAAAGAATATGAGAACGGTTTGCAGCAGGATATAGAGTGAATCTAATCCCATAATACTTGGCGTCAAAATGCGGTTATGCGTGATGGTTTGGAAAATAACTGTGGAATATGCCACTGCCACACCTGTTAAAATCATCGCCACCACTTTGATTGCTCTTCTAGGAAGTGCATAGTCATAGCTGCCGTTCAAACCTTGAAACAGATATAATCCGCAAAAGACTAATGAAAATGCCAACAAAATTAATAGCTTCGTAGAGTTACGCATAGGCTTTCCCCCTAAACAGCAAGAACAGGAAGATTGCGCTTCCGATGACACCGACCATTAAACTGATCGAGATTTCATACGGGAATATAATAATCCTGCCTAGAATGTCACAAATAAGAAGGAAAATCGCGCCTAGCAATGCAGTATGCGGCAAGGTCTTTTGTAAATGGTCTCCTTTGAAGATAGAGACGATGTTCGGAATGATTAACCCTAAGAAAGGAATCAGTCCCACTGTCAAAACAACCGTTGTCGTAATCAATGCGACTAAGACCAACCCGATATTGACGATACTCTTGTAAGCGAGTCCTAAGTTCTTGGAAAAGTCTTCTCCCATACCTGCCACTGTAAATCTATTCGCATATAAATATGTAATGATCAACACGGGTATACTAATATACAAAAGCTCATAACGGCCTTTCATGATCATGGAAAAATCTCCTTGAAGCCAAGCAGACATATTCTGGATCACGTTGGCTTTAAATGCAAAAAATGTGGTGATGGAAGATAAGATACTCCCGAACATCAATCCAACAAGCGGAATGAAAATCGCATCTTTGAATTTAATACGATCAAGAATTTGCATAAACAAAAATGTACCAAGTAAGGCGAATGTAAACGATACCGCCATCTTTTCTAATAGTGTTGCGTTGGTAAAGATCAACATAGACACTAAGATTCCAAGTTTAGTCGCATCCAACGTCCCTGCAGTGGTAGGTGATACAAATTTATTGCGGCTCAATTGTTGCATAATCAAACCTGCAATACTCATCCCTGCACCTGCTAGTAATATCGCGACTAATCTAGGAAATCGACTAATCAAGAAAATTTCTGTCGCTTCTGACCGCCAGTCCAATAGGTCCGCTGGTGTAATTCGGCTTGCGCCTACGAACAGCGAAAGAAATGATAAAAGTATAACTGCTGTAATTAAGTAACGTTTCTTCATGAAGAACTCCGATATCGAATATTTGAGCATTTCTCATTTAAATGAAAATGATTATCATTCGCTCAACAACAACATTACCGCGTTTTGCATATGATGTCAATATCTAAATGAAAATCGTTATCAACACTTTTTTAAAAATGCATATTTGGGGACTTATTTCCCGTTATTTATTTAAACGCATGAGATTATACGAAAAAACCGTTTTCCGTATGACACGGAAAACGGCGTATTCATTTACTGCTGATTCATTACTTGGTCCATTTCTTGGGCGTTATCCAATATTTCTTTTGGTACTTTGATTTCATCAATCTCATTGATCTTTGTCATGGTACCCTTCATATTCTGCGTGACTTTAACTTGCTGACCTTGCTCGTCCATTGTCATGACCATATCCATGTCAAAGTCTTTTGTGAAGAAAGTCTTTTTATCAATAGTGAATTGTAGATCGACTTTTTCTACTTTTATATCTGTTTCTTCCAACTTGGCTTCATCTGCTCCTGCCGGCATGTGCTTCTCCAACATCTCCTGCATGAGCTCACTAAACTTTTCACCAGAACCTATCAATGTCAAAACGTATTCATCGTTAGTCTCTTCAAATGTAAAATCTTCTGCGTATTCTTTAAACATAGTGAAGTCCACTGGTGATTCAGTCACTCCCGCCATTTGACCAGTGACTTCCTCATACAGTTCATTCGGTAGCTTGATCCAACCACCTGATTGTGGATCCTTCATGAAGAAACCTTCTTCTGTCATATACTGTTCTATCGCCATTTCTTCACCGCCAACTTGCATATTCATGGTTTGGCGCATAGCAAGCGGTTCAAGAATCATATCCATATCAATTGTTGAATTAATGTCTTGCTTCTCATCCCCCATTTCTACTGTTTTCCTCATTTCCATATCAGAATGCATACTTTGCTGTGTTTCAGCTGCCGCATTTGCTTTTTCCATTACTTCACCGGCTGTCAGTTCACTTTTCACGACCACTTCTTCTTTTTCCCCTGTCATAGGATCTTCTTTAGGTTCAGCAGTTTGGCCACAGGCGCTTAAGACAAATGTTAGCGTTCCTGCTGTAAGAATAGTTGTCCATTTTTTCATATAGTTCATCACTCCTTATATATTGTTCTCGCTTAGTTGCACTATTGATTAAGGAAAATTCCTCAGATTCACCTTTTTATATTAAACATAAAACAAAGGGAAAACCGTAAGTTAATATACTGAATATTTTAATATTCATCAAGAGGTTTAGATTCCGGGTAATCGGGCAAACTAGAAGCATCCCACCCCCTTTCTCTTCTTATAAAGATAAAAGGATTTGGCTGCATGCATTGCGCATGCAGCCCTTTTTTATATTCAATTTAGAATAAATTCTTGTAGACGTTCACATTCACTTGCTGGCATTTCTACAGTTATCAATGTACCTTCTTCTTCGTACGTTGTATCTTTAATCGACGCATTTTCATTGAGATGTGCAACGATTTCTCCGCGGTCGTATGGAATCATTAATTTACACGTGACATATTGTCGGAATAAATTTTGTTGGATCAATGTTAGTAATTCAGGTATTCCTTTATCTTCGCCAGCCGACATCCAAATACTCTGATCTTTTATACGTGGATAGGAGATTTCAGTCAAGTCCGATTTATTATATATGTTGATAGTAGGAATACTTTTCACGCCAATATCTCCTAGCGTTTCATTAGTAACGTCCATCATATGACCATGTTCTTCGTCGGAAACGTCCACAACATGCAACAATAAGTCGGCATTCTTGGCTTCTTCTAGTGTCGAACGGAATGCTTGGACAAGATGGTGTGGGAGTTTGGAAACGAACCCTACGGTATCCGTTAAAATAAATTCTTTTTTATCATGCAGCTTGATCTTTCTTACAGCGGTTTCGAGCGTTGCAAATAGCATATCTTTTTCACGGACTTCTTTAGATTCATCCACATCCGTAAATTGCAGCAATCGATTCATCAACGTGGATTTCCCGGCGTTTGTATAACCTACAATCGACACTACAGGTATGCCGCTTCTGACACGCTGTTTCCGCTGTGTTTCTCGTTGATCACTTACATGCTCGAGTTCACGGCGAAGCTTCGCTATCTGATCTTCAATTTTCCGACGATCAAGCTCAAGCTTCGTTTCTCCGGCTCCTTTATTCTGTAAGCCGCCTCCCGTGCCGCCACCTTGCCTGCTGAGTGATGCACGTAGTCCGACGAGTCGTGGCAGAGTATATTGCAGTTGTGCTAATTCAACTTGCATCTGCGCTTCTCGGTTGCGTGCCCGCCTCGCAAAGATATCCAATATTAGCATAGTACGGTCAATGATTTTACATTCTAGATCTCTTTCCAGATTTCGTAACTGTGAAGGTGATAATTCATCATTAAAGATTAATAAATTCGCTTCGGTTTCTTCATACATATCACGGATTTCATCGATCTTCCCTCTTCCAATATAAGTAGAAGGATTTTTCCGTTCCAAATTCTGTGTCACTTCACCTAGTACTTCCACATTGATGGCTTCTGCCAAATTCTTCAGTTCTTCCATCGCATATTCAAAGTGCAAATCCTTCTGCTCATGTACGCCAACTATTATGGCCTTTTCAATTAACACATCCATGCTAGCATCCTCCCGACATCTTTATATATAGTTTACCCTTCGTTCTATTTGCTAATCGTTCGATGTATAATGAATCTCCGCCAAACGTTGTGCTGTTCCATTTTTTTCTATAAATCGCAAGACAACGCCTCCGATTTGGATATCATGTACATCTCCAACTTTCTGTGATAATAATATTGCCCATTCACCGGATTCTCGTAACGGGTCTTCCACATGGAAAATACATTCAGAGATTTTTTGCTGCTGATGGAAAGTCGTTCGCGCACCCGTCTTCGCAAGGCGAGCTTGTCGCTTTGCTTCGGGTTCTTCCCATTCGATGAAGAATGGATACGGCAATTCATTGGAGACACTTTGTTCAATAAACAGCATCTTCCAGCGAAGCAACTCACCATTTTCTGTTTTTCGTGAAGCTTTGAGAATTTTAGTTGTCGTGAAACCTTTATTATCGAGTTCATCTTTCCATTGTTCCATATCCTCGACGGAAAAACAGACAGTTGCCCAGCCATCACCATATGGCCGATCATGAAAATATTGAGCAATAAGCGGTTGCTCCTCTGCTGCTATTCTCGCTTTGTCTTCATCTTCTACTGTCAGCCACTCGATATAGACATTATCAGCATACAATAACGCATTTTCTGTTCCCCAGTCTTCATGTTTTCCACCAACTACTGCCGGATTACCTTTTGCACGTTGTTCATTGACAATACTTTGAACATCATTCTGAGTGAAATAGACGAGGTGGTCGAGTTTCATAGTAAGCATGCCCTCCTAAATAGATGATTTCCTTCTATCATATCAAACCTGTCCTACCAATCGGGATTCCCCGACCTTTATGTTTTGCCTCATCCGTTATGTGTGTGCGTGATGAATACACGATACGGAACTATGATGAAAGAACACCTTACATCATATAAGATCAGCAACAGTCAAAATAAGCTTCAGTGTTTCCCGAAAGGTCAGAATAGTGTAGGATAAAAGGAGAGTTTCAGAAAGATATATGTTCTGATGAAAACGAATGCGGAGGGATTGTATGGTAATCAATTTATTAAAATCTCACTCATCGGTTCGACGTTATAAAGATGAACCGATTTCAAGAGAGACCGTTATGGAATTAGTGAAAGCAGGTCAGCATGCAGCAAGTTCTCATTTCGTGCAAGCATGCACGGTAATGTATGTAACGGACACTGAAAAACGCGGCCAGTTGGCTGAGCTGTCCAAGAACCGTCGCCAATTCTATACAGCCGGCGCAGTATTAGTATTTTGTATGGACTATAACCGATTATCTCATGCTGCCCGTTTACATGGTCAGGAAATTGACTATACCGTAGCGGAAAATGTATTAGTTGGCGCGATCGATGTCGGTCTTTTCGCGCAAAATGTCGTCATTGCTGCCGAATCAAAAGGCTATGGTATTTGCTATATCGGCGGTGTACGGAATGCGATGGAGGAAATTTCAGAAGTTCTGGAATTGCCTAAAGGTGTTGTGCCTCTATTCGGATTGTCTATCGGTGTTCCAAATGAATCCAATGGAGTCAAACCACGTTTACCTGTAGAAGCCATTTTGCATGAAAACACGTATAACGAAGAAAAGTATACTGATCTATTACCAGCATATGACGAAATCATGAAAGAATACTATGCGAGCCGTGACTCCAATCAGCGTGATGCGATGTGGACAAAAGAAATGGCTGATTTCCTTGAATCACCAAGAAGAACGGATCTTCAGGCATTCTTACAAAAGCAAGGATTCTTATTGAACTGAAGACAGACAGGAGTGTCAAACGATGTCAGTAGATGACGTGCTGGAACTACTCCAGCGACGCATGACAGATGGAACATTCATCCGTGCGACAATTAGTGGTCCACGAATGAAATCCAATGATGTGAAGCGAATTAAATTAAAACCGCTTGAACTAAAAGGTGAATTTTACATTCAATTTGAATATCAGCATGAACGTGTTCTCAAGCATGATAATGTGGCACTTGAAGATGTGGCGCAACCTCTGCACGATGCTTTAAAAACCTTTAAGCAATTCCATATTGATTTATCAGATGAAACGATGCAGATTCAAATATCCAAGAAGATGAAAGTTTCGATTAAACGAATTTTCCTTAATACAGAGAAGACCGTTGACTACGCGCATAATCGTACGAAAAATTATGCTTTGAATGAAGGCACGCCTTACCCATTTCTTGTTCGTCTGGGCGTTCAAACACCTGAAGGTAAGGTCAAAAATCAAAAACATGATAAGTTTCGGCAGATTAATCGCTTCGTCGAACTGATTGATGACACGCTTTCCCACTTGCCGAAAGACCGTCCGATTCGCATACTTGATTTCGGATCGGGTAAATCTTATTTGACGTTCGCACTGTATCATTACTTGCGAATCGAAAAAGGCTTGGATATTCGGGTAACGGGGCTAGATCTTAAAAAAGAAGTCATTGAAGAATGCCAGGAAATCGCACGTGATCTGCAATATGATCAGCTAGAATTTCTAGTTGGTGATATCAATGAATATGATGGCGATACCGCAGTCGATATGGTCGTCACGCTTCACGCATGTGATGTAGCGACAGATATGGCGTTGGCTAAAGCAGTCAACTGGGGAGCTTCCGTCATACTATCAGTTCCTTGCTGTCAGCATGAGCTGTTTTCACAAGTTCAAGCTCCGGCACTCGACATCATGTTGCAGCATGGTCTAGTAAAAGAACGTTTTGCTGCACTCGCAACTGATTCCATCCGCGCAGAGTTGCTAAAATTAGTTGGCTATGAAGCACAACTTGTGGAGTTCATCGATATGGAGCACACACCGAAGAACATCTTGATACGCGCTTACCGCACTACTAAACAACCAACTCCAGAGCAAATTACTCGTTACGTTGCATTCAGAAATATGTTGCAGGCGAAGCCTTTCTTAGAGAATGAACTGCAGCCTTTGCTCGGTTTTCTACCAGCAGATGACAATCATACTATTTAACAACATAAAAGATCACCGCAACGTCTCATTGACGATACGGTGATCTTTTTATCAAACTTATGATTGCGGCAAGTGCTCGATGATGCGGTCCACTGCTTGTTTAATATAGTTCGGTTCCGTCCCAAGATTTAAACGAATGAAGCCTTTCGAGTTTTCCCCAAACCACTCTCCGTAGTCGATTGCCAGTTTACATGTATCTTGCACAAATTCTTTTACACTGTCTGGCTGGATATGTGCACGCAAGTCAATCCACAATAGGTACGTACCTTCCAATGGCGTAACGATTAACTTAGGCGCATGCTCTGCGAACTGTTCGACTGCATAGCGTTCATTCGACTTCACGACTTCTCGTAATCCTTCAAGCCAGTCTGCACCATAATTATACGCCGCCTCTGCAGCCGTCATACCTAACATATTCACTTCTGTTTGATTCACGGAATTCACAAATGTATCGAACTGCTCCAGCAACGCTTCATTTTCAATGATAATTTGAGAAGTTAACAAGCCCGCCAAGTTGAATGTTTTGGAAGCAGAAGTTACTGTAATGACACGCTCAGAGTACCTCCCTCCAGCGACAATTGCAGATGGTATATGTGTATGATCGCCAAACGTCATATCATGATGGATTTCATCCGAGACAACCAGTACGTCATGTTTTTCACAGATTGACAAGAGTTTCTCTGCTTCCTCTGCTGTCCACACACGACCAACGGGATTATGCGGTGTACAATGAATGAATAATTTCACGTCATTCTCAAGTATTTGCTTTTCAAAGTCTTCAAAATCTATTGTGTAAACGCCTGCCGTATTAATGAGTTCGCTGCTTATCAGTGTACGGCCAGTATCTTTCACTGCGTTGGCGAAAGGATAATAGACCGGAGATAGAATCATCACTGCATCCTGAGGTTTCGTAAATGCATTCACAAACCAATATAATGCCGTCACGACGCCTGTTGAAAAACGCATCCATTCCTCTTTCACTTCATAACCATGATGCTCACGTTCCCAATTAATGAACGCTTCAAAATATGATTCAGGTGCATATGTATAACCGAACACCCCAAAGTCCACTTTTTCTTTCAACGCCTCGATCACTTGCTCTGGTGCTTTAAATTCCATATCTGCTACCCAGGCGGCAAGTAAGTCTGCATCGCCGAAACGTTCCTCCAGCTTGTCCCATTTCAGCGAGTTCGTACCCTTTCGATCAATTGCATAACGTTCCAAAAACTCTTCTTTATTCATATAGAAACCTCCTCTGTTATCAATTTCATAGTAGTCAATCTATTCCGATTGTATCATATGTCCCCTTTTGCTTCCTCCGTTGTCGTTATGATTTCTTTTGGGGTATACTAAAGTATTGAAGCGATATTTAGTTGGAGGTCATGAAAGTGAGAAAATGGAATAACGCAATCGTTTTAACAACACTATTTTTCATTTGTTCCTATCAGTCTGTCAGCGCACAAATGACAGACGTAAAATATATAGACGTCCCTAATCACCACTGGGCAAAAAATGAAATCATGCAGCTGGATGAAATGAAAGTCATCACAGGCAATTTCGATATGCAGTTCCACCCTGAAACGCCACTAACAAAGGGGCAAGCTGCTGTATCTTTATCTAAAATCTTCGGATCAAAATTCATTGATAAATCTTATGGTTTTTCAGATATCGCTTGGGGATCGGATAAAGCACGTTTTGCTTTGACTGCTGTCGAAAACGGTTGGATCCAACCAAGCGAACGTGGAGTTTTCGGCTTTGATGAACCATTGACGAAGACAGAGCTATGGAATTCACTCATTACGGCCTTTGATATGGAAAAGGACTTCGCTAAAGTGTTATCTACTAGTTGGCCTTCTAGTTCGGATCGAGCTACATTACAAAACATTCCTGTTTATACGTTTCCTCAAGTAGAGGAGTATCTTCATTATGGAGACTCGATCGTATCGCGAGCATACTTTTCAAAAGCACTGCATCGGATACTAGTGGAAACCAATCGTATAAAACACACGAAGCAATTCACACTTACCGCTCCTGAAGAGTCCGTTGCCTATAGTAAAAGTGTACCTGGAAATCATTTAGGGAGTGTACCATTCAGTACTCACCCCCTTTATTTACGCTCGGAGGAAGCATTTGAATATAAAGACTTTACACAAATTAATTATGGATTTTCACGAGATAGTACGTATACGTATGCAGTTGGAACAGATGGGGCAGAAATTAAACTAACTGTTCGTGAATTACCTAATGAAGATGTATTTGTATTCTCGGAACTCAACAATCCAACAGACGCAACTATTACGGTAGAAGTACTTCAAAAAGAAGAGGATATTGCCCGTTTTAATTTATTCCGCTATGATCGCTATCCACTCATGCGTGAAAACACGGATTTGACCGATGCGGATATGACAACTTATCCAACAGGGTTGTTGCGCTTCATTAAGACAGATGGCTCAGTAGAAGAGCGGATGATTGGACAGGCTTATCTATCCAAACAATTATCTCTCCGCTATGATAATGACGAACAAAGCGTTTCGCGTGAACTTATTGAAGAGCAAGAGAACTTCACCTATGCGTTAGCTGGAAAAACACTATTATCCTCCTACACACTTCAAGCCGATTCAGGGGAAATTGCTGATCACTGGTATGTCGATTCGGACGAACCATTGTTTAATTCAAAGAATGATATATTTAAGTGGATGAGAGAAACTAGTCAGAATCACAAGAAGCGAAATAATTGGTACACTGCAGATGGTTCATATAATAAACTGGCGGACTCGACAGAACCAATGCCCGTTTCAGGTCAAAACTACGGACGTACTTTATTGATGCTGAAAGAAGATCGCGCATTGACACTTTATCATGAAAATAAAGGACGTTATTTTGAAAATCTAGTCTATAATGCTTTCGTCAATTTGAAAAACTTCAAGCAGGACAAGGCCTACTGGGAAACAGAAGTAACCAGTACGTATCTCAAAAATTTGTATGATATTCACGCACCATTCATTGATACGCGTTTCAATGAACAAATCGCTTTATTCTATTATAATATCGGTGGTGAGTTCGGGATCCCTTCAGCGAATGAACCATTGCGTAACTATGCTGATCTACTCGTTTCACAACAACGAAAAGGCAATATTAATAGAGTAGCTAGCGATGCCTATTACATTGCGGATTACTTTCCAATCAAACAGAAAGTTACTACCCATACATCCATGAACCATGCACTCGGTGGTATGAATATTCTACTCCTATCTTACCAAGAGTTCGGGGATTGGCAATATCTCGAAACAGCACGCAATATCCAGCGAGCCATTGTCTATCAAAAAGATAAATGGATTCGTGATAACGGAGATATTTGGTATAAGATTTCTCCAGAATCGACTTTTGAGGGGGATGATTATAAACATTTGACACTGGAAGACTTGATTGAATCCTATCAACTTTGGCAACAAATCGATCCAAGTTACTTGCCTACCCTGGAGCAACTAATTATTTCCAAGGCTACCTTCCTATCCAACGAAAAACTTGGCTATACGACAAAAATTAAAAAGGGCTTGAAGGAAATTGGATTATACGAGTATCTACCAGATGGCGATGAAGTCACCGACGCTTTATAAGCACAATGAAAAAGAGCGACCCTTGCACACTGTGCAGTGGGCTAACCTAAATTTTTGAGACAATATAAAACACCTTCGAAGTGGTACACTTGTAAAAAGTACTTACAACGGAGGTGTTTTTGCGTGGGCAAAAACGTATATTCAAGCGAAGTAAAATGGGCAGTTGTCAAAGATAAATTGAGTGGGGAATTAACAACTAAAGAAATTATGGAGAAGCACGGAGTCAAAAATAAATCCCAGATTGAAACCTGGATGAGATGGTATCGTGCAAATGAAATATATCGTTTTGATCAACCGATAGGTAAACAATATACCTTCGGTCATGGGCCAGAACTTTCGAGTGAAGCGGACAAGAAAGAACGACAGATGTCTCATTT
>NZ_AUDQ01000016.1 GCF_000425545.1 Sporosarcina ureae DSM 2281
TCATCATAGCCACTCGTCACCTCGATATCCACATGATTAACCTTCAACGAAATCGAATCTTCTATCGACTCTTCCACCACACAGGAGACCCAACTGGTCTCCTGATGTGTGGCAGGATTAACTGGCGACTGCTTGCGTAGCCAATACTTCATATTATGGACAGCGACCTCTGCCGTATCACACCATTCAGAAAGTGCTAGTCCACTGCTTTGATATTCATCGATCTTCGCAGACCAGTATGCTTCTTTCTCTTTTCTTTTCAAAGAAATCCCTCCCAAAACATGTTCTATGGGAGGAGTATCTCACGAATCTTCTTCTATTAATATGTGTTCACGTTTTGACGCTTACGTTTAAATAGCAATAAGTCAGCGTTACTAATTATAGTCCATTGAAACTCCCAGGTCCCTTGCTTGTTGGATCCTTTTTCCATATCAGTAACTTCATTACTTTCAATGCCTTTTGCTAATGCAATTTTAAGTATCTTTGGTCTTTCAAAATCCAATGCATCTCTTAGTTCGTCAAGAATTTCTTTATGTTGCTCGCTAATTCTTCCAATTCCTGCAATCATATACTCCCCCCCTTAACCAAATCAAAGTATCCATCTCTTATGATTGTATACTTTTTATCTTGATCATAATCCAACATATATTGACGGTAAGTATATTCATTCATTGTTTCCACATAATTAGTGGAAACTTCTGTGTCTGTAGATAATATAATTACCTGTTGGCTTAACTCATTATAATACTGCTCTATTAATTGAGTTCTATGGTAACTATCCAATCGCCCTAGTGGTGTATCGATCACGACGGGTAAGTCTAAATCCGAAACTTTAATAAGTGCCCATATCAGCGCGGATGATATCATCTGCATCTCGCCAGCTGACCTATCTTGAATATTAACTTCCTGACCTCTATCATTAAACAACCTTATAGTGTAAGTTTCTATATCAAATGTAATTTCACTAAACTCTCCTTGTTTTCTAAATAACTTATTTAACATATTAACAAATTCATTTTGTATCATTTTAGCTTTTAATTTTGTATCCTGTTGTATAAACTCTTCCAAGGCATTAATCACTGAGCGTATACGAGTCTTTTCTAATTCTAAAGCTTCATAATCTCCCACAGCTTCTGGAGACAATCTACTAAGTTGGTTTCTTAAGCTTCTTTTCTTCTCATCAAGTTCTGACTGCCTTCGATTATGTACTCTAGAATTAGCACTTACTACACCTTCTTGCTTTGAGTAACTACTAATTTTTTCGTCTATTTCAGAGGTATCTACCATCTCTGGTGCACTTCTCAACTCTATATTAATTCTTTCATTCTCATTTTTAAGTTCGGACAATTGAATTTGAATTCTCTTAATACTGGACAAACCATCTGTCTTAATATTCATTAGTGTGTTGTAATCACTTTTAGATAAATCATGTAGCTCTTGATGCTCGATATCCGAATTTGAATTACCTAACCACACTCTTTCACCTATAACATTAATCTGTTTGATTTGATCTTCCGTTAACGAAGGCGATATTTCTTGTTGCAAAAGAGCATTCATAAACTCTCTATAAGGACTTAATGATAACTCTCTCGCAACTTTTTGATCTCTAATACTTTTTTCTTTTTTTAATACTTTCTGTAATTCTTCTATCTTTTTGCTTAATATAATTTGAGCAATAGAATCATTGTATTCTTTCTTTAGTAGTTCCTCTTTAGCGGATATACTATTTTGAATAGTGGTTTGTTTTTTAACAATCTCTTCTCTGGATTTAGAATTGTTAATGAATGCTTTATTGCGCTCATCAATTAATTCTTTTTTCTTATTAGACAACACTAATAGTTTTTTTCTAGAAGTATCTACTTTTTCTTGGTTTTCTTGTACTAACTTTTCTAACTCTTCCATTTCGTCATTAAGATGGCCAACTTCTTTATTTCTAAATGATCTCAATGACTCTCTTTCTACTTCTGCGTAAGCCACTTTTAAATCTGCTATTAGCCTTTCATACGACTGCATACCAGTAATTTTATGTATGGAATCTCGCATTTCTTTACTACTTTGACGAAGAATTATATCTTTAACTTCTTCACCATCAAAAATGAAGAATGGAGAGGCATGAAATGGCATAATAAGATCGATGAGCCGATTGTAAGCATCGGGATTATCTATTTTTCTTTTTTTCATATGTGTCGATCCCGCTGCTTTAATATGTAGCTCTCTTTCAAAATGGCTCATAACCTTATCTTTATTGAAATACCATTTAACTTGTATTTGCCATTCCTCACCAGAATCTGTTTCTAGTATTAACGTAACAGAGCAGTTGTTTCCGCCCTCGCTATAATATGTATTATTTAGTACATTAGAAAACTGCTTTTTATATTCTTCCGGGGTATAGTTTCTATTCCCATATAGTACTTCTTGAATCGCCTTTATTATAGTTGTTTTCCCCGCTCCATTAAGACCGCCGATTAAAATAATATTCTTTTTTAATTCCGCTTCACGTTCTTCTTTTGGAATATAAAAGTTCATTTCTTGAATACCATAGAATGTTTTATAATTATTAAAGATAATCTTTTTAAACAGCATTTTAGTTCTCCTTTGAAAAATGATAATTCATCAAATCACGATAATTTCTAACTCTTTCTTTTTCAATCTTATTCTCATATGTATTTCTTTTAGATTCTTTTAAGAGTTCTCTAGCTAAAATGTTTGGCACATTGTGAGTATGGCAAATTCTTTTTATAATGAATAATTCTGTTGAATTCAAGTTCGGCATAGTAAGTCCCACACTTTCTCTTAATACTTTTTTATAACCATTTTAGATTTAATCTTAAAATAACACGTATACTTATATATTATACGAGTAGTGAGGTAATTCAAACATTTTTATGTCTGAATTCGCAACAATTGCGTTCAATAAAAGGAATCCATATTCGACGTCTCAACTATCTGATCTTTAACCCTCAGCTAATTGTAATTCATTATTAAAGGCAAATAAAAAAGATAAGCACTTCGCTCAACTCTGCACATCTCTCGGGGGCATAGTATCTCAAAAGCACTTCTAGTTAAGTATAATCTTCACGAATACATTTACAATGTTACTTACTGGTAACGGTATGATTCCCAATGCTATATACAATGAGAAGATTAGTTTACCGCTAGACAGCTGTATCATTCACACGCAAATATCATCAAAATATTCCGATTATGTATCCCCTTCTCAAAATGATAATCTATTTACATAAGCTGATTCCTAAATAGAAAAGAGCTACAAAATGAAACCATTCAAAATAGCCGTAATCTCCGGAGACGGGACCGACCCAGAAGTAATCGACGAAGGCATAAAACTAATGAAACGCGTAGCCGAGCTGGACGGACGACTATCATTCGAATTCACCTACTTTCCATGAGGCTGCGAGTATTACTTGGAGCACGGAAAGATGATGGCAAGTGACGGGATGGAGCGCTGTCGACGTTTGATGCGATCTATTTAGGCGCGGTTGGTTTCCCTTGGAGTGCCTGATTATATTTCGTTATGGGATTTACTGTTGATCATTCGAAAGCAGTTTGATCAATATGTCAATATCTGACCGATTCAGATGTTGAACGGTACGCCTTGTCCGATAGAGAATGGGACAAAAGAGACGATTGATATGTTGTTTAGTCGGGAGAATAGTGGTGGTGAATATTCGGGTGCTGGTGATTGGTTGTTTACGGATAAGCCGGAAGAAGTGGTCTTGCAGACGGGGGTGTTCTCTCGTAAAGGGACGGAGCGGATTATTCGCTATGCATGTGAGACGGCTTCAGATCTTGGGAAGACGTTAACTAGTATTAGTAAAGCCAATGCATTGAACTACTCTATGGTCTTCTGGAATCAAGTGTTTGAAGAAGTGAGTCGAGAGTATCCACATGTGGAGACGGCAAGCTATTTGGTCGATGCGGCTGCACTGACTCCTGATGTAGGCGGTACTTCTTCTACTATTGAAGTGGGAGATGCGATTGTGGAGTTAATTGAATCAAAATATGTGTAACGTCGGATTTCTTCTTGATTATCTATATCGAACAAAAAACGCCATGGCATCTATAAACCACGGCGTTTTATTTCTTCTTCAAGTAGTTGAATAAATTCTGGTTCTACACGTATTTCTTCTGTGCTTTCATAGGCTTCGAGCAATGCAGCGTTTGATAATTTTAGCATAAGGCACCTTCTTTCTTGTTTATGAACTTCGCTTGCTTACCATACCCCTTACATAAAGCATTTAAACCTTTTGCTGAACTTGTGGTGTACGTTTTTTGCAGTGGAGTTGTTGCTCACCGCCCCACCTACCCGAACATGTATGGCTGGCACGCTGATCCATGTTTTCTAAAGACTCTCGCTTTAACTAACACTCTCCCAGAATACCATGAATATATTAAAATATGACATAATTGGCGTCGCTTTTGATAAAGATAATGGTATAATATAACTTATTATTCATTGTATTCAGAGGAGGTGTTTAAAATCACATATGTAAGCGATACAAATAGGAGAACGGAACCTATTAAAGGCATGGAATCCTTACTAGTAGGTCATGTGGTGTATACGTACACAGATAGTAACAAGTATATAGAACATGCTACCTCCTATGTAGCGGAAGGGCTGGATAAAGACCACACTATTTTGTATGTAGATCAGCCACAATTTTTTGCTTACGTTAAAGAAAATCTTAGGAATGCCGGTTATACGGAAGAGCAAGTGGAGGCCATTTATTTTATTAATACCGACACGGCATACGAAACGCACGAAAATTTTAATGCTGAGCATGTTTTAAAGAATTTAAATGTTTTTTTTGATTCTCATGTGACAGAAGGATGCG
This sequence comes from Sporosarcina ureae DSM 2281, assembly GCF_000425545.1. Taxonomy (GTDB): domain Bacteria; phylum Bacillota; class Bacilli; order Bacillales_A; family Planococcaceae; genus Sporosarcina; species Sporosarcina ureae. Next base: position 4,854 of record NZ_AUDQ01000016.1, read on the forward strand.
TACTTCGCGTGTGGGGATTGGCGACATGGCGGCTTCAGAGTAAAAAAACGTTAATTCCTTCTATAGCATTACACGAACAGAACTTTGACGATTTTTTCTCTAGAGTAGCGAACATCGCAAAGAATTACATTATTGTGTGTGCATATGAAGGTTTATCTATATCCGGTTCACTCTTAATTGAACTTTTGCAAACCCATGAATACCATATGACGGATACGGATTTCTCACCTTCGCATTTATATAAAAAAGGCCCTGTTCATTATACAGGGATTGCAAAACAACTGCAGTTTGAAAATGAACTACGAAACCATGATACGCGTCGAGATAAATTAGACATCACTGGAAAATTAGCTTCTATCATTGCCCACGAACTTCGCAACTCTCTTACGGTCGTTCAAGGGCGTTTACAATTGTTGGATCTCACCGCTAGTAATCGTAGTGAAGCTACTCAAGCACAATTTGATGGGATCAAAAAAGGATTAACAGAGATAGAACAAACCGCATCTAAATTTTTATCCTTAGCTGAAACCCATGTAGTCAATCAAAAAGTGATCAATATTTCGGATTTAATCGAAGTGGTTACGGTGCAGATGGAATCGGAGTTGGGCAAGAAAGCCATCGACATGCATGTAAAATTGGATAATACCCAGATGTCCATTTTTGGGGATGAATTAAAAATAAGACAAGTATTTATTAATTTAATCAAAAATGCGATGGAGGGTATGGAAACTGGAACGATCACGCTTCATGTGAAAGACGATCAGGATGACGTGACGATTGATGTTTCCGATAATGGTCCAGGTATCCCTGATGAAATCCTACGTCAAATAGGTGATCCATTTATGTCATCAAAAGTGGATGGAACAGGGTTAGGATTGTTGATCTGTGAAAAAATCATTCGAGACCATAATGGAAACTTATTACTAAATACGGAGGTTGGTAAAGGGACGACCTTTACAGTTAGTTTGCCGAAATTATAACTGGGTGTAAACCGTTGCATACTCCCCTGTTTTAATACTTTCACTTAGATGATTGGAACGAAAAGAAGCTGAAGCCATTTCGGGCTCCAACTTCTTTTTATTTTGGGTTTTTTAACACCTGTATACAGCTAGTTCGTTCAAATAATGACATTCAACAAAATACTTAACGAGATAATACTAAGCAATGTAGAAATTAACGTAATCATGGAAACGAGTTCCGGCTCGGTATCAAATTCAATCGCATACATAGTCGTCGTGGCCGCTGTAGGCATTGCTGAAATGATGATGAGGACTGTACCTACTAGAGGATCCATTCCAACGAACAGCACGAAAACAAACGCAAGTATAGGTGCAATGACCATTTTCAATACTACGCCTGAAATGACTACTTGCCAATTGGGTTTCTTACGAACAACCGATCCAAGTTGCATCCCTAGCATGATCATCATCACAGGAATCGCTGCATCCCCCACCATGGACGTAGTCGACATAATGGATTCCGGCACTGTAATGCTGAAATACTGGAAAACGAAAGCGAAAATCGCGGCATACGTTGTCGGCATTTTGAAGACCATTTTTATCGAACGACCGATGCCACTCGTACTGCGTGATGCATAATACACACCGAAGAAGTTATTTTGCAGTGATTGTATGACCATGATGAATATGGCATAAGGTAGCGCTTTTTCTCCTAAACTAAATAACACGACCGGCAAACCGTAGTTTCCAGAATTCATGAAACCTGTAGCCAAAATCGAAGCACTCTCTACTTTCTTATCCCATTTAAAGATTTTCGCAATGATTTTGTTGAGCAAAACCATTGCGTAAAAAAGAGCAAACATATAAATCAGGATCGTCATATAGCTGGCATTAAAGTCTGCCTTATATAAGGAAGTAAAGACAAGAGCCGGCGATAGTATGTAAATCGAAAGAGAAGAAATTGATTTTATGTGTAAGCCTTTGACTCTTTGTAAAATGAACCCCACTATGAATACTGAAATAATCGGTAAAATAACCGTGAAAAATAACCCCATTTATACACCTCTAACGATTCTATCATTACGTGGCTTTTATGAACTACAAAGCCCTCTTATAGATTCAATACTAATCGTAATCCTGTAGATTGTCTCTATATATGGGATTTCAATTGTATTTCCATGTGCAAAACTACAAATAAAAGAAGTTACCGTTTTTGTATGGGTAACTTCTTTTGCGTTTTCGGTTCATTTGCAACTGGTAAGCTACCGTATATTACGTTCTACGAATCGAAATGGCTTCATCATGTGTTTCATTGATATACTTTGCAATTTCTTCTTGCTCTCCTGCCAATTCAGTCAGCGTCGCATTTAATTCTTCTACTGCCGCTGTACTCTGCTCCACTACCGCGGCAAACTCTACTGTGCGTTCACGAATTGTCAATGTGCGTCCTGTAATGATCTCAAATTCATGGATAAATGTAGCTAACTCGTTTTGCAATGCAGACATGACTTGATGCAACATGCCGAATGATGCACTGGATTCATCCGCCACACTGTTTTGCATCGTCAGTTGCTTCAAGCCTTCTTCTAATTTTCCAACGGCAATCGTATTCGTACTATTTAACTCCACTAAGTTCGTGTCGATTTTCTGAAGTGTCTCATCCGTCAATCTGGCCAATTTACGAATCTCATCCGCCACTACCGCAAAGCCTTTACCATGTTCGCCTGCACGCGCTGCTTCAATCGATGCATTTAACGCCAATAAATTCGTTTGCTCTGTAATTTGTTTAATCGAACTAGCAAACGCATTCGTCTCGTCAATTTTGCTCGAAAGAATACCGAACGTATCATTCAAATCTGTAAAGAATTTGGCAAATGTATCGAGACTCTCTTTCAATCGAGCCATTTGTGTAGTTCCTGTCTCCGCCTTACTCCCTGCGTCGTTTGTTTTGTCCCCTAGTTCACCAAGCCCTGCCGAAATCTCTTGAATCGCTTCATGTGTTTGTTCCGCATTTTCCGCAATCTCCGCAATATGATCCGCCTGATGTTGGCTGCCTGAACTCACTTCATTGACCGCCTCTAACATTTCACGCTGAGAAGTAGTGGATCTGGCCGCATTCGTTTGAATAAATGCTAGATTAGACGTGATTTTCGTCACCGCCGTATCCAGCTCCTCAAACAGCACTTGTTCTTCTTCGGCTTTCTGCGACGTCAGTGCGAGTAGCTCTTCCACATGTTGAAAGACACGATCATTCTGTCTGACCAACAAAAACAAGCAAAGGGCTGTGAGAAAGTGCAGTAGAAGTAAATTAGAACCGCTTCCAACAATAATTTCAGGCGATATGAAATATGTATTGTTCACGAGCAGTGCAAGTAAACTCAGTGCGTAGGCAAATCCAATAATGCGCATTTTTCCATGTACGGCACCTAACACTAGGATTAGATAGATTACGCCAATCGTCCCTAGGTTCGCATTTGAGAATAGAATAAGACTCATGGAAATGCTGAAAGTTAAAAAGACTAAGATGTATGGAAATTGTTTCGCAATGAAAGTGGATCTATTCATTACTAAGTAAAAAAGGATGGCGACGACGAACGGAATGGTAACCGATGTAATAATAATCGCCGACGACTGAAGAAGGATTTGAGCAAGGAGTCCAAGTCCCGCAGCCAGTCCAAAGCTAAGCGCCATAATTTTGTTTTTGTTCATCCAATCGGTGTGTTTGAGTTCTTCTATTTTCATCTTTCATTCTCCTTTGGAGGCGATAGCCTAGGAGGGTTATGGAATACCCTTATGTATAAGGTATCATTTTAAATTATCTAAATATATGGGCAATTCGATTCAATTATATTTATATAATGTTTTAGCAGAAGAATAAGCAGAGGTTTTTTAATCCTATGATGCAGTAGATTTCATTCACCATTCGGTTATCAATCTTTCGTACAACGCCCCCAACTCGTCGTCTCCCATCTGCTCTACATAATGCATCGAATAATTCGAGCGTAAGCAAATCACCAAGATTAGCACGCCGCGTTCTTCTTCGGTCATGCACCCACCTCCACCCGATACAACACACGCTCTCCTGCTTTCGCGTGCCCCACATACGCTGGGTACGTAATAATCTCTTTCTTATGTTCATACAAACATTCTTCGGCACCGGTTTCCGCAAAGGTCATGTAGTGGATCATCAGTCGATCAGCTCGTGTGATGTTGCGTTGTTGTTCGCGAAATAATTCTTCATGTAGTCGGTAGGCATCCAGTGAATGTTCTGCTAGATAAAAGGCGTACCAGTCATCAGGGCCGTCCATGACAAATAGATTTACTTTGCCGATATTCAAGTCGTTTTTCTCCATCAATCGCTTAATTTCCATTTCGTCAAATTCAATTGCTTGGAGTTTTTTACTGTCATCCTGAAATGTAACTTCGTCTTTTAGTAAGGCCCAGTAGATGCTGTTGGCTAAGTGTGCTAAATCCATTTCTAGTGCGTAGTCAAACATGTCTTGAACAGTGATCATCTGTTTTCTCCCCTTTTGTAATAGTCTTTATCGAAGTCATATAGCTTGCCAGTTTCTTTGCTGTAGATGGTCGTGATCGTGCCGGTCGGTCCATTGCGGTGTTTAGCAATTTCAATTTCCATTACATTTGTCGGTGCTTTCTCTCTGTCGTAATAATCTTCACGATGGAGAAGCGCGATGACATCAGCGTCTTGCTCTATATTTCCTGAGTCACGCAAGTCACTCATGATGGGATGCTTGTCGTGCCTCGTTTCAGACGCTCTTGATAGTTGCGATAAGACGACGACAGGACAGTTGAACTCTTTTGCCATCGCTTTTAATTCATTGCTGATCTGTCCGATTGCTACCGTCTGATTGATTACTTGGCCTTCAGGTCGAATGATTTGTAAGTAATCAATGAATATAATCGGTCGTTTGGTTGGATTCGTTTTGATGATATTCCGTGCTTTTGCTTTAATTTTTCTAACGGTTAACGTGCTTTGATCGTCAATATGAATCCCCCCACCGTTCAAGTGATTCAGCGTGGGTGTCCACCGTTCTTTTTGTGGTTCGGTGAAATATTTATACGGATTGCGCATTCGTAAGCGATTGTATTCACCTGTCGCAGCGATCATTCGGTCAATCATCGATTTACGACTCATTTCAAGTGAGAAGATGATCGGCATATGTCCATCTTTGCTGGCTTGTAGTGCGAAATGGTTAAGCACGTCCGTCTTTCCCATGGATGGCCGAGCCGCGACGATGATGTATTCGCAGCTTTGGAAGCCGTTCAGGATTTTATCCAAATCGCTAAGTCCTGTTGAAATGCCAGGCTTTGTTTCATCGGGTCTGAACGGTCTTTCATATTGTGTGAGTAGATGTTCCGTTAAAGTAGTCGCTTCTCTACCGCTACGGAGTTCTTCCAGTTCCCCTAAGGTATGCAGTACATCATCCGCACTCCAATCATGCTCAATCGCTTGTTGCAATATCCGTGCCAGTTCTTGCTTTTTCCATTGGTCGATGATCATCTCTTCGTATTCATCAAAACGTACGACATTCGCAAATCGTTTGAGCCCATATACGTAATTGACTCCTCCTAGATCGCTCGGTTCTCTTCCAGCCAAAACGGTAATATAATCTACCGGTTTTCCTTCCTGCGCCAATTCCCGCATGACCATGTAGATCATTTGATGAACATGCCCCTGGAAGAATCTCGCTTGCATGTGACTATCGAGAATTAAATAATTTTCTTCAAACATCGCACCTAGTAAGCTTTTTTCAGCAAGTTCGTAACTCATATGCATTCTCTCCTTTTTCAAAATCTAATGTGGGTGAAACATAGGCTTTCAATACGATTGATCGAACCATATCAACTGGGGCTTCATTCAAATAATTTTCAAATTTCTCTGCTTTAAATAATGTCGATGGTTGTAAGTAGTGACGAAATTGTGGGTGATGGAGCCATTGCGCCACCTTCGTATCGATCACTAGTTTGAAATCGTCCAGTGTGTAGCCTTCTTCGATACGCTCATGGAGAAGATCCCTCGTCGTATTCGTATTGTCCTTGAATCGTTTGAAAGCTTTTTGGTTTAAATACTCAATGACAGAAGAAATAGTGGCGAGATCCTTCTCGCTATATCTTTTTTTCTTTGTAGTGTGTTTAAGTTCTTTGGTTATTGCTGGGAGCAAAACGTTCTCCTCAGACAGACGTTTTTGTTCGACTCTATCGACCATTTCTGTCCGCTCGAATGGTACAAATTCGCCGCACGTCTGTGACAGCTTTTCGTAGTTAATCCGATACCATTTCGTGCGATCCATTGGCATTTTATTGTATTCAGAAGTAATGATCAGTTCGTCTGTCTCCAGTTTTTTCACTAGCCTTTTCATCACATGAGCCTTCCAGCACGGGAATTCATGCGTCCACTCTTCATACGTGTTATACACCCATCGATGACCATCGTTGATATTTTTAGATATTTGCAATCGATAATGCAGTTGCTGTAGAAACAGCGCTTCATTCGTGCCAACTATTGCCGCAAACTGTGGGGAGAATGGTATTTTGATATCTTGGATTTTTCGTTTCATTATTCTGTGCCTCCTGTTTAGTTGCTTGATGATTTGTTCTTTCATTAGTCATATAGAAGAATTATTCAAAAAGGATACTGGTTTTAAAAATTTATTTATTATTTGTTTAAATTCGCGTACAAAAAAAGAAGTTACGGCTCGTTTTGAGCTGTAACTTCTTTTCGTAGGGACTTTTTTAAAAATAGAACTATGAAAACACTTTTCACACATATTTTTTCCTGGTTCCGTTTGTAAGAATTACTTCTTACCTCCAATAATTTCAAAGAGTATATTCGCATGATCGGTATTATCTAACAATCCTGTAAAGCGCTCTTTGGATGGCCCATATGCATAAATAGGTACATCTTCACCAGTATGTCCACCGGTTGTCCAACCCGTATAGGAGCGTGTGTCAACAATCTGCTTAATAGCCGTTTCAACATCACTCGCCTCTGTACCTGCCGCTTCGACTGCTTCTATTTCTTTCTGTTCTAACGGTAAACTTTCTTGGTCGATGTAGCGTACCAATGTCTCTTCTACATTGTTCCCGTTTGCTATTTCTTGAGAAATGAAGGCGGGAGTACGTTTCACTGCTTTGATTGCGTCAGCGGACCAATCATATACGCCATCCGCGCCTATAGAAAATCCTCCAGTTGAATGATCCGCAGTAGCAACTACTAATGTGTGCTCATCTTGTTCCGCAAATTCGATGGCTGCCTTGAATGCTTTCTCGAAGTCTTCCATTTCACTCATTGCACCAACAATATCATTGTCATGTCCTGCCCAGTCGATTTGGCTTCCTTCTACCATGAGGAAAAATCCGTCTTCGTTTTTCTTCAATCGCTCAATTGCCGCTTCAGTCATTTCTTCCAACGAAGGCGTTTCTGCCGGACGGTCGATCATTTTGGACATGCCGCCATCCGCGAACAACCCAAGTATTTTATCGTTCTTATTGTCCAATAATTCTTCTTTCGTCGTGACATATCCGTATCCATCCAGTTCGAATGAATGCGCATGGCTCAAGTCTTCCCTCACAAAATGTTTTTTCCCGCCACCGAGAAGGACATCAATTGTATGCTCGCCATTGATGCGTTCATTGTAATAATCGTCGGCGATCTCATCCATATTCTTTCTACTTTCATTATGGGCACCGTATGCTGCAGGAGTAGCATGTGTGATTTCAGAAGTCGCGACGAGCCCAGTCGATTTCCCTGCCTTTTTTGCCGCTTCGAGAACGGTTTCCACGCGCTCTTTCTGTTTATCTACTGCAATTGCGTTATTGTATGTTTTGACACCTGATGACATAGCCGTTGCTGCGGACGCTGAATCTGTAATCGATTCCTCGTCATCATCAGGATACGTCATTTGTTGACCCACTAGATGTTGATCGAACGCTGTTAACTCGATCTCAGGGGTAGTCGGGTCATCTTTGAAGTAACGATAAGCGGATGTATAGGAACTTCCCATCCCATCCCCAATCAAGAATATGACGTTCTTGATCTCCGGAGCGTCGTCCTGTTCCACTTCGTCAGCTGAACTCGCTGAATAATTACTAGTCCAAATGGCTCCACCAATTAATGCAGCGGAAAGCGCTACTACGGGCACGATGGTCTTTCTCATCTTCTTCAACAATAAACAACCTCCTGTATTTGTAATCAACTTCCACTCTACTAGAAGATTATTAATATATGGGGAAGGCTGTGTAAATGGTTTGTAAGGAAAGAGTTTTTTATAAATTGTTTTGTCGCTAATCTATTAGATTATAAGGTAGGTCGGAGTCACTTTTGTAACAATGTGAATAATTCTTCTATTAAAGAGCCGTTTTGTGTCGCGTCCTAGCGTAATTCTTATGACTGTACATCAGTTCCTGTATGATTTAATCTAGTCGGTATATGCCCCCCGTTCACCGCTGCGAGCGTGTATTCTTTTGTATTTATCAATTTGTTCAAAATTGTGATAAATTTACATCTAACGCCGATTACAGATGGTTTAATCGACTATGACTATACAGGTTTTGTGGAGGTACTTCATTTTAATGCTTTGAGAAGATTTAAGACCAAGGCTTTGAATTATTAAATCCACTCGTCTCTCTCTTGTTTGTATTTCAATCGTTAGTCATATTATTTTTCATAAAAAAAGACGGTTCACAATGAGTTTTCAAGGTTAATACCTTTGTTTCTTTGTGAGCCACCTTTTGAATAATTATAAACTGCCAAAATTGTTCCACATCAAAAAAATATGCAAAAAGTTATTATTAGAATGCCCATCTCTATTTTCGCAGAGGCGGTCGTGTATCATACGACTCTGTCTTAACCTTACTAACATCAATACCGGCAACCTTCCCTGCAAATGCAAATTCCTGACTCTCACTTACTGCACTATTTATTTGATGTACAGTTTCTTGATCTTCTGAAGCAATAGATTTATCTTCAAACTTTGTGTATTTCACTAATAATGCAAGTACAATCGGAATCAGAATTGCCGTTGTAACAGCCGAAGCTGCAACTTGAACAGTAGCCAGTGGTGCAACGCTCAAAAACGATGCATTGGCAGCGGCAATGACACCGGGTACCATGACCGCGTTTCCGGCAGTAGTTCCTTCAGCGGCTCCTACGATGGGATTCCACCCCAACGCTTTAAATACCAGGTAAGCTGCTCCTCCAGTGAATACGACTGTAACAACGCCAAGAAGAATGCCGCTCGCGCCACCTTTTACAACATCTGTTAAGTTGATGCCCATACCCAATGCGAATGATAGGAAAGGGATAATGATATCTGATCCTTTCACCAACATATCCCGCAATTCCATATCTGTATTACCGATGATGATTCCAATAACTAACGGTAGCAATACTGTAATGAAAGCAGTCGCAGAAAACATTCCTTCAACGAATCCCATGGCTCCGAATATTGATAAAGCAACCATAGTTAGAAGAGGTCCATCATTCAATACAAGTACAGAATAAGCAGCTTTATCTTCTTTATTACCATATTGTGAAGCTACTGCCATGTAGACAATTCCATTACTATTAGACATGGCTGCCATAATCGCAAGTGGAGCTAAACCGAGCCACAAACCGTTTGGACCAGCCAGGAAATATGCTAGGAATGTAAAGACCCCGGCAACAAACCACTTTATTCCTAGAAGTGTAGCACCTTTTGCAACACTCACGCCAAAACTTTTAACGTTTAATTGGGCCCCCGCCGTCAATAGGTAGAGCGCTGCTAATACTGGGACAGAATCTACGAACAACGCTTGAGTAAAGCCGCCAATACGCAGAAGATTAGGGAAGAATGTGTTAATAACTGCTGCCAGAAGAAGAGGTACGACCATCATACCTCCAGGAATTCTCTCCAAGTTCTTTTTAATCATAAGTTTCGCCACCTTCTAATATCTAACTTTAATTTTTTTAGCTGCAATAAGGTTACTTATATACTTTCAGCAAGTCTCCAAATGGCGAATTCTTGATTTAGTTCATTCTCGGCTGCAGTCTTTTCCCCATTTGATACAGTTATGACTTTTTCAAAAATTTCTTTACCAATATCATTTATGCTATTGTTTTGGTCTATGATTTTACCTGCATTAATATCGATATGTTCGGACATGATCTCATAGACTTTAGGATTGGTACCGATTTTAATAACCGGAACGATTGGCGAGCCTGTCGGGGATCCTTTACCAGTAGAGAACAGCACTACCTGTGCACCACCTGCTGCTAATCCACATACAGACTCGACGTCATATCCAGGTGTGTCCATAAACACAAAACCTTTCTCAGTCGGTTTTCCTGCATATGAAATGACTTCTTTTAGAGGCGTGCCGCCCCCTTTCTTTATACAGCCAAGCGACTTTTCTTCAAGTGTAGTTAGCCCGCCTGCCATATTTCCTGGTGTTGGATTCGCGGAACGGATATCTTCCCCGGTCTGCTTTATTCGGTGCTCGTAAGTTCGAACAATATCCAAGAACTCTCTTCCCACTTCACGATTTATCGCATTGCTTGCTAAAATGTGCTCCGCTCCAATCGCTTCAGTAGTTTCTGCTAAGACGCTCGTACCACCCTCGCGGACAATCATATCGGAAAATGCCCCTATAGAAGGATTAGCTGTGATTCCGGACCATGCATCTGATCCACCGCACTCTAATCCAACAATTAGTTCAGTAATATCACATTGCTCACGAACTTCTTTTTTACTATTTTCTAAAGCCGTCAACAACCAGGATCTTCCTTCCTGCAGGATTTCCGGTATTTTCTGGTTCTTATTTAAACAAACTGTATGGACCGGCTTCCCTTTTTTCCTTAAAACCTTATAAATTTCTTGCGCTATTGGATCATTTTCTGTGCCTACTACCAGTGTAGCGCTTACATTAGAATGACCAGCAGTACCTACTAGCGTTCGTAATGTCTGTGTATGATCTTCCGGGAATTGAGCTACCCCTCCGTGATGAATAACTGGAATAACACCCGGAGTCAAATTGGCTATTTTCCTGGTAAGTGCACTCAATTCTCCTACTGTATTGATTACGATCACATGGTTTCTGACGCCAATACTGCCGTCAGGTCTGCGATATCCGCCGAATGTCTTCATGTTTGATCCCCCCGTATGCAAAAAAATATGATTCTAGTCTCCCATTACATGATTAATGATTTCCAATCTTTCGTTTTCATTTAGACCACGAACGTTATGTACATGGACATGAGAAGCTGTAGGAATCTCATTTGTTGCCTTACCAATACACTCTCCATATTTTTTAATTTCCTCATTTTCGTTTATAACATGTAACGATATTTTATGCCCGTAGGGAATTTCCTCCAAGGCAACCAGATTACTTTCGAAATTACTAATTAACACCACCTCACCTTCCCTAATCCGTTGTAACGCGACGGCCACATTATCTTTTGGGTCCAATTTTAAAGCGTTGTAACTAACTTCCATGCTGATCTCTCCCCTTCATCAGAACGTTGTGCCAATATGTGGGATTGCAAATTCCCCTAATTCATATTCTTCTAGTGCCGTTAGTTCCCCAGAGCTTACTTGAAGTAATTTTTCTAAGAGGGTAACTGTTTGCTTCTCTTCATTGCCTTGTGTTATATAAAAGTCCACATGATCACGATGAGTCTGACTCACATTACAGGGTGCTAGGCTGATGCAAGGGATAACGTTGGAAGTTGCTAGGATTCCTTCTTTTGAAATAATCAGCGCCACATTGCATCCCACCGAAACGAAGTTGGAAATAGTTTCAACGATATTGTCAGATGATTTCAAGAGATATAATCCTCTATCGGACGGTTTTTCGTTGATATCTAAAAGTTCTACCAAATTATTTGATTCAAATAGTTTCGCTTCATGCGCAGCAAGGCTCTTCTCTTCATCAGTAAATACTGAAAGCGCATAACTTTCGTCTTTTTCCCATCGACGGCGATTAAGACCTTCACTCAGTGTTTTCAGCATTTCCGCTGTACGCATATCTTTGGTTTTTGCAGCAAGAAGATTTCCACTCGGTTCAAGTGTTCTGGTCAGACTGCAAATAACCGTCGAATCGTTTTCTAATAGCTTATCGATTAAAGCGCTTACAACAGGAGTAGTTATTGCTAATGTCTGTTCGTCCATATCCGCTGTAATGATCCCAACTTTCAGCTTAGAAATTGGCAGTTCCGTTCTTTGCTGGTTAGTGATGTCTTTAGACCATTCGCTGGCAATTGCAACACCTTTAGCAACTGTATTAGTCCCACCCGCCATTTGCTGAATGCTAAATCCATCAATGGGCTTAACTTTAGGTATAGCTGCTAATAAACCAGTCACTTGATTGGTTTCACAACCTAAGCCTATTAATAGATTACTGTGGAAGTTTGGATTTTCTGCAACACCTGATAACATACTTTTTGTGACGTTGAAATCATCGCCTAATTGTGCACAACCATTAGAGTGAACAATCGGTACCGCGCAATCAACCTTACTCGCAATTTCATTTGTCACAGTACTTGAGCAAATAACGGAGCTGATAATCCCTATATTATTTCTAGTTCCCGCTGAACCATCGCTTCTCATATAACCTTTAAAAGAATATCCCATAGCCACCTTCACCTTTCTTCCTGCTATAATAGATAGAAGGAATTAGTAAATGATCCTGGTGAAAATAGTTACCAGGATCATCTACCGTATTTACTGTTTCATCCGCATCGATTATTTTGGATGTTAATTAGAAACATTTGAAGTATTCACTTTGGCAATACCAAGTCCCTCAGCACCTAATTCTGAAGTCTTCGCTTCAGGGCAGTAGCGCTTAATCATTTGAATACCAATAGAGGCTCTTCTAACACGCTCTTTGACCAATGAATTATTCAGAGCCTCAAACTGCTGACCAGAAGGATACACATCTGGATGATTACGTAGACCAAACTTAATATATACAGGTGCAAGAACGCGAATGATTTCTGGAATCTCATAATAACGAAGGAATCCTCCCAAATTATCCGGTGCTTCGATGTACAGATCAATTGGAATATCAATTGCCTGACGAATAGACGCCAGCTTTGATAAAGTCAAAGCCGTTGGTACATTATACGTATCAGCTCCAATATCTTGCATTAATTTTATGGATACAGGATTTGCCGAGCCGATTTGAACAGAAGCTTTTACAACGAAGTCCTCTGGCAATTGTCCTGCCTTTTTCATTTCCTTCGTCAAAAGCACTAGTCCTTCATCTGCTACAAGTGCACCGCGCAATCCTAAATCTGCACCGCGCTTAAGATCTTCCATCGCATAAACAAGCTGATCTGCACCTTCATGGCGATTACCTATCGATTTCCCCCCCGAAGTGAAAGGTTGCGCACTGATATCCCATGTGCCACGTGGACCTACAAACAAGCTAAGTTCAATTCCACGCTCAGCAGTAAGTTCGCACATCTCTTTGATTTCTTCATCTGTTTGAAGCATTATACCGCTTCCTTGAGATATTCTATGAACTGTAATCCCAAGACGGTCGAGTTCTTTTAAAGTCTCTTTTAAGGCAACAGGACCTTCAGTACTTGGTAGTTCGATTCTATACTGCGCCCCATCTGGGAAGCGCTTCGTGGATGTCGGTAATTCCTTTGAGTCAGTGGACGGATAACCTAGACTTTCTAATAACTTCCGGGATTCATTCATCATAGTATATACCTTCCTTTATGGATAATTTAGGTTCTTTTACTTTTATGCCTTAATAAATACTGTCTTGATCTCCGTGTAAAACTCTTGTGCTGCTTCTCCTTGTTCGCGTGACCCATAGCCCGAGCCTTTCATCCCACCAAATGGTGCTTGTAGTTCCACGCCTGCACTTTCAGCATTGATTCGAACCAGACCGACTTCAATTTCATCGATGAACTCCATGAGTGAACCTATATTGGACGTGAAGATGGAAGCGCTCAGCCCAAATTTCGTATCATTTGCAATCTTGATTGCCTCCTCCACGTCGCTCGCCTCAATCAATGCGATAACTGGACCAAAAATTTCTTCTTGTGCAATTCGCATATCTGCCTTGACATTGTCAAAAATTGCAGGTGTTAGATAGAATCCGTTATCGAATTCATCACCGCTTAGAACTTCTCCGCCAGCAATCAATGTCGCACCTTCCGACTTACCGATTTCAATATAGTCTTTTACTGTATCGAATTGGCCCTGACTAGCACATGGTCCCATCCAGATTTCGTCATTTAATCCATTTCCCACTGTAATTTTTTCTGTTTCAGCTAGCAATTTCTTTTTGAATACGTCATAGATAGCGCTTTCTACAACGACCTTACTAGTGGCAGTGCATTTTTGCCCCGTCGAACGGAAAGCCCCGCTAATTACTGCTTCTACCGCATTATCAAGATCCGCATCTTTGGCAACTATAACAGGGTTTTTTCCACCCATTTCAATTTGGTATTTCACGCCACTTTCTGCAGCCCATTTAGCTACTGATTTCCCTATATTTTCTGATCCTGTGAAAGTAATCGCGTTCAAAGATGAATGCTCAATCATCCCTTGTCCAATAACTGATCCAGAACCTACGATGAAGTTTAAGACACCTTTAGGTAGTCCTGCTTTTGCAAAACATTCGATAATCTTGGCAGCAGTAACTGAAGCTTCTGTCGCTGGTTTGAACACAACAGTATTTCCATAAACAAGAGCAGGTGCCAATTTCCAAATCGGAATAGCTACTGGGAAATTCCAAGGAGTAATGATCCCTACTACGCCAGCTGGTACGCGCCTTGTGAACATTAACGCATCTTTGTCAGAAGCAGGAATGACATCCCCATTCTTTCTCATACCTTCTCCTGCATAGTATCTTAGGATTGCAACACCACGAGCTGTTTCACCTTTTGCTTCTGGAAGTGTTTTCCCCATCTCCCTAGTAGCAGTTTCTGCGATATCGTCGATATTCTGCTCGATGATATCTGCTACTTTAAACAAAAACTGCCCTCTTGCATGTTGACCAATTTTTCTCCATGCACTCTTAGCATCCTCGGCAGCTTTGAATGCCTTGTCCAAATCTTCTTGAGTAGATTTCTGTACATAGCCTACTACCTCGTTCTTATTCATAGGGCTAATACTCTCTAGTACTTCATTCGACTGTGATGAAACCCATTCATTGTTGATAAAGTTCTTGAACGTTGCACTATTATTTTTAGTAACCATTTCTATTCCTCCAGTAGTTGTATAGTTATAGTATTGCAGCTTCCTTTGATACTTCTTGATATCCGGCTAGTTTCGATAAATTGGCCGCAAGTTTGATAATCTCTTCTTTTGCTGCCTCAAATTTATCTTCCCAGCTATTTGTGGGCATCGTAAAGCTAATACCTGCAATAATTTGTTTTTCAAAATTATAGATAGGCGCAGCAACACAGTGAAAGCCTAAAGCAGACTCTTGATTCTCAACCGCATAGCCTTTCGTTTTTGCTAACGATACCTTGCTACAAAGTTCTTCAATATTAGACGTTGTAAATTCAGTCTTTTTATCCCACGTTTTAACAGGGAAAAGATCTTCTATTTCTTCTACCGTATGATTAATTAATTGAACTTTTCCTACGGCAGATGCATAAGCTGGGAAACGCATACCTGGCTCCGTAACAAGCTGAACCCTTGTCTTCGCCTCTACCTTTCCTAAGTACACAACATCATTACCTTCAAGCGTACCCAATTGAATATGTTCTTGAATATTGGACACAGCCTCTTGTGCTTCTTTATAGAAGCTCTGTATCAAATTGAACTGACTCAAATACATTGAATTAAAAGTACCAAGGGTTGGACCTAGATTATAACTGTCTTTAGTAGTCTTGATGATCCAGCCTAACGTTTCTAACGTGTTCAGTAAGGAATAAAGAGAACTTTTATTTATCTCTAGCCTTTTCGATAAATCTATCAATCGTAATTCGTTTGGATGCTTACTGATTTCTCTTAGTATCAAATCTGCTCTTTCGATAGCAGGTACCCAGTATTTCTTGCTCAATTTGATAACCGCCTTTCTGGTTTTTCATAGAGAACCTAGTTCTTTATATAAAACCCTAAAACAACCTTATCATAAACGAACTAAAGTTACAATGATTACTTTTTATAAATTCAGAACATTTAACTCATTCAACTATATTGTTGTTATAACGGATGATCTTGGGAAGCGAGATACCTCATAAATCCACGCGAATCGAATTTATTTACACGCAGTATTGTTATTCACTCTTTTCTTTCCAGTCAAAAACTCATACATATCTTCTTCAATTTCAATGCCTTCTACTTTTGCCTTCATCTGATTCTCAATCGATCTTTCTCCAGGAACGTATACTTTAGTGTGCCCAGGGGCTGGCTCACATGCATGCAGTTCTTCTACAAACTGCTTCATCATACCGAGGAAGTATTCTTGGCCAACAAAGAATTCCGGATTGATTGCTAGGAAAAACTGACCTAACCCTCTATTTTCCTTTAAATCCCCGTACATTGGCTTAATATGCTTACCGAATTGCCCTCCTGATAAAATACCAGAGAGAACGTCTACAAGGATAGCAAGACCGTAGCCTTTTGCTCCGCCCATGGGCTGCAAAGCTTTAACTTTGGCTGGATCATCTGTTGGAACACCGTGTTCATCAAGTCCCCAATCCATAGGAATCTTATTTCCTCGTTCCTTTTCAATCATGACTTTTCCGAATGCCACGTGACTCGTAGACATATCTAGTACAATCGGATGGCCTTCATGTGGGATACCTACCGCCAGCGGGTTAGCCCCAAGAAATGCAGATCTAGCTCCATATGGTGCTACGAGAGCATCCGCCTGTGCGAAAGTGATACCAATCACTCCTTCCCTAGCTGCCTGATCTGCATAGTAGCCGAGCGCTCCGGAATGACTTGAATTAGAAGCTATAGATACACCAATGCCCTTTTCTTTAGAAATAGATATCGCTTCATTCATAGCTATTTTTGCGACGGCATGTCCTAACCCATTATCACCGTCCACTTTAACGATTACATCATTCACTGCTTCTATAGTAATTCGGGCATCCTTATTAATGCCGCCTTTTTGTATTCTGTCAATATAATGCTGTAACCTCATTATTCCATGGGATTTCACACCACGTGTATCAGCAAAAGCCAACACATCTGCAACAATACTTGCATGCTCAAGTGATATGCCACTCTCAACTAAACATTCAGCTATAAGTTGTTCCAATTGTTCCGACTTAATTTTTAAAGTTGCCATAAAAAGCTCCCCTCTTCAAAATTAAAAGAGATATCTATGATAAAATAAATATCTCTTTTTATATTTTTCACACCACTTGATATGTGGGTACTGATCCTTCCAAGGCTTCGACAATGTTCCTAGCAGTCTTAGTACGCAACTCCTCCACTGCCTCAACTGAGTAAAAAGCACTATGCGGCGTAATATAGACATTGGAAAATCCCAATAATTCATGCCCCTCTGGTACAGGTTCAATCTCTACAACGTCAAGTGCTGCTCCCGCAATTTTACCGCTACGCAAACCTTGGATTAATGCCTCTGTCTCAATAATCGGACCTCTGGCTGTATTTAGTATGAAGACACCATCTTTTAAATCATTAACATTACCGAGATTAATCAAGTGATGTGTGTCTTTTACAAGCGGAACATGAAGTGAAATAACATCAGATTGTGTTAACGCTTCATCAAGCTCTACTTTCTTTACATTATATTTCGCCATTTCCTCTGCTGAAACAAACGGATCATATCCTACCAATGTGAAGCCTAAAGGTTGGACTTTCTCAATTACACGCCTAGGAATCTTGCCGAAACCGATCACTGCAAATATGCGATTTTTGAATCGATAAACAGGCGGACTAATACTGAAATCCCAATTCCCGTTCTTTACCGCATTATTTAATTCCACGATCTTTCTTGACCAAGACATCAAAAGTGCCAACGCATGATTTGAAACCTCTTCGATTCCATAGTCCGGAACATTGCAAACTGCGATACCCTTCTGTTTAGCTACCTCAAGATCAATCGTATCCACACCCACTCCGTATCTCGATATGACTTTACAATTCGTTAACTCATTCAGAACCTTAGCGTTTAGTGGAGCGTATTGGTTTATGATAGCATCTGCATCTTTAGCTGCTTCAATCACCTCTTGTTCTGTGCGGCACTGAGCTTTGACAAAATTGATATCAAGACCGCTTTCCTTAAATACTTTTTCTTCATAATTCAATTTGTCAAATTCATAATCAGTTATTACTACTTTAAAAGCCATAATAATCTTCACTCCTTATTGGATATCTTTCATAACATATAGTGAATATCTATCAGATTGAAAATCGTTCCAGTCGATATTAATTCTCATTTCGAACATACTCTGAAATAATAGACTTGATAGTATCAGATAAATAAGCTTCACTATTTATAAATGGTTTTCGATAACCAATTGGCTGATTCACAAACCAACGTTCATGTACAGCCAATTTCATCGTTAGGTAGAAGGAAGGGTGCAAGCTATAAATTTCCATCAACTTGCAGATTAGTATTTGATGTTTCTTTACTTCAGAGAAGTCTTCTTTTTGTATAGCTTCATATAAATTCAATGAAACTTCGGGCAGAAAGACTGAAGATCCATTAATACTTCCTGAGGCTCCATACAGTTGGGCATCTAATAGATGCTCATCAAAAGCACTGTACACATGGAAATTGTTCACTTTTTTGGCTACTTCGTCAATTACAGTCCGAATACGAGTCATGCTTGCTACGGTTTCCTTTATACCTCGAATATTCTGTACACTTTCCGCAAGTTGTTTTACGACTTCCACCGGAATCTCTTGGCCTGTCAGTTGTGGAATGTTGTATAAGTACAGGTCTATGGACAATGAGCCTGCAACTTCATAAAAGTACGTGTACATTTGCTCATCCGACATATTCCAATAGTATGGATTCACAACAAGCACTCCGTCAGCACCTAACTCTTGAACGAGTTTTGACAATTCAATTGTTTCTTCCATTACTGTTCCGCCTGTCCCCACTAAAACAGTAATACGATTGTCGATATATGGAATAATCTCCTTCAGATAACGCTGCTTTTCCTCCAGTGAAAAGTGAGGAAATTCCCCAGAGCTTCCTAATAACACTACACCATGCACTCCGTGGCTAATTAATTTATCTATCGCTGTTTTATTCTTCTCAATATCAATTTGACCTAATTCGTCCAGTAACGTCACAACGGGAGGAATGATTCCCCTCATAGGCTTACCACCTCTCCTAGTAATGAATCAAAACCATTTGCTCTTGAGCTTTGACACTGTTCCGTAAGATACCAATCTTTTCACTTGAGATTTCAATCGTGTCTCCATCCTGTAAAGTAAAATCGTTTGGCGGTACAATACAAGTACCTGTCATCAACGCTGTTCCTTCCAAGATATCGTTGTCATAGACTAAATAGTGAACCAGTTCATCAAGCTTCCGCTTTAATTGATTGACATAGGCAGTACCCTCGAATTTCAATTCATTATTCCTGTAAATTTTACACGTGATATCTATCGAATAAGGATCTTCGATTCCTTCAGGCATTAAAATCGCGGGACCTATTGAACCCGAATTCTTCCACACTTTAGCTTGGGGTAAATAGAGAGGATTTTCCCCTTCAATATCTCTGCAACTCATATCATTACCCAATGTATAACCGATAATATCCTCTTTCTTGCCTACAATCAGAGTCAGTTCAGGCTCAGGGATCTGCCAATTCGAATCACTTCTGATATAGACATCACTATTCGGTCCAATGATTCTGCGCGCTGTGGACTTAAAAAAGATTTCGGGACGTTTGGCGTCGTACACTAGATCATAGAACGTCAGATCCTTCTCATCTTCTTTCTTTGTTTCAAAGTTTCTTGCTTCTCTGCTCTTTTGATAAGTTACACCTGCCGCCCATACTTCGTCGGGTATAGTAGGCAATGTCAGTTCTAAATCGTCGAATGACAAGTCAGTTTTTTGAATATTCTCATCCTTTAGATATTGATTCGCCGTTCGATTCGACTCTTGCAAATTATAATAGAAGTCCGTATAGTTTTCTTCTTGGATTATATATACCTCTTCTTGTGATGTAACTAATGCTGTATGAATCTCTCCATTTTGACGAAATTTAATGTATCTCATATTAGCTCTCCTTAGTAGATAAATTTGCACCTAATTCTTCTGAAATGCTATCCGCACATACTTTTAATAACTTTAAATATTCATTTTCTTTTTCTTTTGTAAAGTTACTTTTTGGTGAAGATACGCTTACTGCTGCTACTACATCATACTTATGATCATAAATCGGCATAGCGAAACAAATGATTCCATACTCATTTTCTTCATCATCCACCGCATATCCTTGCTTCTTAACCTTGGCTAGCTCTGTCATATAATCTGTGTGGCTTTGTATGGAATTTTCAGTTGCTTGAATGAATTCATAACCTTCTAATAGCTCTGTAAGGCTGTCTTTCGGCAAATACGCAACCAATACCTTGCCTACCGCACTACAGTGTAGCGGAACTTTCTTTCCGATTCTTGAATAAATGACCAACGTATTGTTACCGTTAATTTTATCGATATAGATAGCTTCTTGATCTAATCGCTTCACCAAGTGGACTGTTTCATTTGTAGCTCTATTTAACGCATCTAAATGACGGGATGAAACTTCCTTTAGACTTAGTTGACTAAGTAATAGGTTTCCACGCTCATATAGTTTCCACCCTAACGAATAATCTGCAGTTTGTTCATTTTGTGTGATATACCCATGTTCCTTTAAGGTCTTCAATAAAGCATGTACTGTACTTTTATTCAGTTCCAGTTTCGCGCTAATTTCCTTTATACTAAGTTCTTTATTCACTTCATCAAAGACTTCCAAAATTTTAATTGCCCTTACTACAGATTGAACAAGACTCATCTATCTCACCTTTTCATTGCTTATTAGCAACTATTACACGTAGGTTTCATCTGCTTCTTCATAGACCTGGATTGGAACTACACCTTTAGAAGCATCTGTATGTCCTACCATTCGATTTACCGCTGCCACTAACTTCTGACGTCGTTTCATATTGGTTAATCGTTCTTCGAATAGTTGCTTTCGAGTCTCATTATCTTTGATATTCTCTTCATATACAACTTGAGAATCGAGTTCTTTCACTAAGTCAATATAGTGTTTTCGCAATTGAAGATGCAAGATATCACCAGTTTGTAGATAACCAATTCCACCGCCGTCCATCGCTTCAGGTGTCATATGTCCAATGGCAGCACCGTACGTGACCCCTGAATAACGTCCATCACTGATAACAGTACAGATTCTCTTTAACGTGCGACTTGCATTAATATATTGCATCGGTGTAAACATTTCAGGCATACCAAATGCGAGAGGTCCTTGTCCCGCAATGACGAGTGCAATCTTTAATATGCTTCTTTTTGTCATCTCTTCGAATAGCGCATTATAATCAAGCTCTTTCAGCTCTTCATATTCGTCTGAAGCATTGTATTTAATTACAGACAATAACTTTTCATAGCTGAACAGTTTATTATCTCTCATATTATCAATCAATTTGGAATCTAAGAGACTTTGATTTGCATGATCTTCATTATCGAAGAACAATACGAAAGCCATCTTATCGTCAAACTGATTGAGTTGAGGAGTTGGCATTCCACTAATTTTTACAACTGCGCTCTCGAAGAAATTCCCACGGAGTACATCTACCCCACTGAATAGTCTTTTAGGATTACTAACAATGACAGCATTTTCTTTAATATTATCAGCTGGCAAACTTTCACTGTATTCTAGTCGGTCTCTCCACGATGTACCCGTTACAGTCAACGTATCCTGATCCATATCCACACCGTTATTCAATAACTCATAAAATAATGTTTCCATGCCACGGCTCGTATCGTCACAGCACTGCATCGCTAATGAGAAAATATCTCTTCCCTCTGTTAATGAATAATTAAAGAGGTCAGGTATAGGTTGTTCCTTGAGGATCTTTTCGATATCAAAAAGTGTAAACTCATAACCTGCATAAATCATGGCAGCTACCATATGCATCATTAAGTTTGTAGAACCACCGGATGCACTATGAATGCGTACAGCATTTCTAATATTGGATTTCACCAGTCGTGACACACCAAATTCAGGTTTATTGATCATGATAGCCATCGCATCGATTGCTTCATTGACCTGTTGCTGATTCGGCGGTTGTGTCAATAGCTCCAATGCCGGATGTACAAGCCCCATACCAGCAACCAGGTGGCGCGAACTGTTTCCTGTACCATTGAATGCACAAACTCCACCTTTTGTATCGCAAGTGGCAGCGGCTAAACGAATTTCGAGATATTTATGCTCATTTTCTGTAATGATTCCTCTTTCAACCGCCCTCTCGAATACTCCTTGGAAAGAAGTGTTGGAAGAGCATTGGAGAATATAGTTCATGGTGTCCCGTAAGTCTTCGGCAATCTCCTCATGATTCATTTCAATTGCCTTGTCATATACAGCATTCAGCTTTTTAAGAACATCTTCAGGAATAGTACCACCTTGTAGAACGTGTGCAGGTGCAAATGTTGCAAAAAATGGCGCATCACCTCTAAATTGTCTAAGTCGATCTAGATGGGCTAGGCCACTAACAACGCCAAGAGGCTGTTTATCGCATCCTTGGATGACGAATGCTGCATGATAACTATGCGCTTCGAGCTGATTAACAATCATCTGAGCAACAGCATTTCTACTTTGCAATGAGTAACTCATACCTTGATTGGATTGAGCAGTACCATCGCACATGACCGGGGTTGAAAAGTAAAATGGAACACCACCGTTTTGCCAGATCCTGATAGCCGCGCGTGAGGAGGTCATATAGTCCATAATATGAGCTGGATGATCAGCAGAACCCCCTATAATTGCGATTCGAGGAGCATCTTGTTCCAATCTTAGTACGACATTCTCTAACGACCAATCCGGTGTACCTCCTTCATAAAGAGGACCTAGGATTTTCTTGGCGTTGTCCAAAAGACCTGCGACTGTTATGGGTTCATTCGCTTTTCCTTGTACGTTTTCTTTGTAGGGATTTATTCTGCTACGCATTTGAGGAAATAACATATTATTCACTCCTATTTAATATTAGTCTAGAAATAGTAACGATAAGCCTGGGATAAATGATATGACCAATAAAATGAATATCATTGAGATGATAAAAGGAACGATTGCTTTTGATAATGATTCCATACTAACTCCTGAAATACTGGAACCGACGAATAAGTTTACTCCCACAGGAGGCGTAATGAAGCCGATTGCCAATGAAACAATCATGATGATACCAAAGTGAACCGGTTCGAAGCCGACGAGCGTTGCTATAGGTAACAAGATCGGCGTCAGAATTATAATTGCTGCAATCGTGTCCATAAAACATCCTACGATAAGCAAAAGTACAATAATAAGTAATATAATGATAAATGGTTCTGAAGAAAGTGATAGCATATAATCCGCTATTTTTATTGGAATTTGCTCCATTGCTAACAGTTTCCCAAATCCTGTTGCACTACCCACAATAACTAAGATGGTAGCAGTCATTAGCGCAGAATCGATGAAGATATCTGAGATGTCCTTGAACTTCAATTCTCTATAGACGAACGCGCCAATTATGAATCCAATAAACACCGCTATCGCAGCAGCTTCTGTGGGCGTAAAGATCCCCCCATAGATTCCGCCCAAAATAATAACAGGAATCAACAATGACCATTTGGCCAGCCAGACTTGTTTCAAGATACGGCTGAAGGAGATTTTATCCGTACTACCTTTATAACCTGCTTTTTTCGAATAGTAGTATGCGTAAACCATTAATCCTAGACCAACCATGATGCCCGGTACGATACCCGCCATGAACATGTCGCCTATAGATACGCTTCCGGAAACGCCATACATGACCATTGGGATCGAAGGCGGTATTATGACACCTATCGAACCCGCTGATGCAATAACGGCCGTCGAGAATTTAATATCGTACCCCTTTTTAACCATAGCCGGTATCATCAGTCCACCAACAGCAGCTACAGTCGCAGGTCCCGAACCTGAAATTGCCGCGAAGAACATGGACGTGACAATAGCCGTCATAGCTAAACCACCTGTAACAGATCCTACTAAGGATTCCGCTACAGCAATCAGACGGATAGAAATACCGCCCTTCCCCATAATTTCACCCGCTAAAATAAAGAAAGGGATGGCTAATAGAGGAAAAGAGTTTGTAGATGTTGTCAATTCTTTTATGATGAATTCTACCGGAATAGATCCGTCAATGAGAAGGGCAATTACTGCAGACAGACCCAGGGCAATTCCAATAGGTACGGTAAGTATCAGTAGGATTGCAAAAGATACAAATATTAAGACACCCATTCTATCACCCTCCTTATAATCTCGGTATATCGTTATCAATTATTTCTTCATTGGATCGATATAGCTTGGTTTCTATATATATTCTTTGAATCAAACGAACTGAAGTTAAAAGCATTCCTATAGGCATCCCTAAATACATGATCGACATGGAGATTCTGATTGATGGTGCTACCTGCCCTGTATCTTTAATGGCTTGGTAAATAGTAAAGCCATAGTAGACTGCAATTAATGCAAAGAATAGGAACATAAGATGCGCTATCATGTTAATGACATATTTACCTCGCCTTTTAAATACAGACAATAGCGCTTCCACACGAATGTGTCTTGCTCGTTTTACCCCATAACTAATTCCTATGTAAATGAGCCAGACGAAGCAAAATCGTGCTAACTCTTCAGACCATGTCAAAGAGCTTTCAACAACGTATCTCATAAAGACTTGCAGTATAATTACAATTGTCATGACTGACAGCAACAAGAACAATATCACTCGTTCAACGTTATGATCGATCCATCTTAAGACTGGCATATCATAGCTCCTCCCACCTGCTTTTGAAAAAAAGCAAGCTAATAGTGATTAACTTGCTTTTTTCTTTTGTGGACTTGTCATTTATTCGGCGTTATTGACTTCATTCAAATACTTCTCTACGAAATCTTGGCCAATACTTTCTTTATACTTTTCTATGACAGGCTTTACAGCGCCACGGAACTTTTCCAATTCAGCATCACTGACTTTGCTATATTCCATTTGCCCTTTTAGTTCTTCTAGTGCGGATGCTGCTGTTTCACGAGAAAGTTTTCGGTTGTGCTCTCCGGCTTCCAACGCTGCGCTTTCTACAATTTCTTGCTGTTCTTCCGTCAAGCCATCCCAAGTCTTTTGGCTGATCAAGAAAATAAATGGCGAATAAATATGATTAGTTTCCGTTACATACTTTTGGACTTCAGGATATTTCTCTAATAAAATTGTCGGATATGGGTTTTCCTGACCATCTACTGTTTTCTGTTGCATTGCCGTAAACAACTCTGTAAATGCCATTGGAGTCGGGTTTGCACCCATTGCTTTCCAAGCACCTAGATGGATATCATTTTCCATAGTACGAACCTTTAACCCATTCAAATCATCCAATTTCTTAATCGATTTTTTACTGTTCGTTAATTGACGGAATCCATTTTCCCACCAAGCCAGTTGCTTAACGCCTTGTTCACTAGCTTTTTCTGCAAGTTCATCACCAATTTTACCTTGTAATACTTTATCTACTACATCTGTGTTCTTCAGTGTAAACGGCAAGTCGAACACACCATATTCAGGAACGAACGAAGTAAATGGAGCCGTAGAAGGAATTGTGATATCCAACGTACCAAATTGCAACATCTCAATCGCAGAACGGTCGTCTGCAAGCTGACCAGAATGATAAATTTCTACGTTCAGTGAATCTGTTTTTTCCTCTACCAGTTCCTTAAACTTTTCAGAACTTTTATATAGAGGTGTTTTATCATTTAGACCAAGGCTTATTCTTAATTTCTTTGTTTCTCCAGTGTCTGCTGATGCTTCTGTAACCCCTTCAACACTGTCGCTCTCACCATTTCCACAAGCTGCTACTAATACGCTTATTAACAATAAAGTAAATATTATCATTAGATTCTTCTTCAATATAACTCCTCCTCATTTAGTAATCATGAATGGCATTCCGATCTACCGCTTAAAGTAAACGCTTTCATTCGATTCGTAATGTCTGTTATTAGGTTCGGTTATTGCGTTATTACTCACTTGATTGGTTAGGTTTGCAGTATATAATAGTCTACATTTAGGAATAAACCTATTTCCACTACACCCGACATTAGTTTTAACTGCTCATAAATATCTGCTGGTGATACACTTTTTTGAGTCGATACATCTGCAATCCAGTTTCCATTGTCGGTAATAAAATTGTTATCCCCATCTTTTCTTAATGCAATATTGTACCCCAAACTTTCAATTCTTTTAATTGTAAATGATGCATTAAACGGTACAATCTCTAGAGGGATGATTTGACCCAAAAGACTTTTTGTGAATTTTGAGGAATCTGCTAAAATATACCGTTGCTCAGCTTTCAGCAATACTTGTCGTTCGCGAAAAAGTGATCCTCCACCTCCTTTAATTAGATTGTTATTCAGATCTACTCTATCTGCACCATCAAATGCCTGATCAATAAAAGGTACATCCTCAATCCCAATAAGTTGAAGGTTCAGTTTATCCGCTTGCTCTGCAATCTTATTAGAAGAAGCAATGAATTTCAGTTGCAACTTTTCTTCTTTCATTCGCACTGCTAAATGCTCTAGAAAAAAACCGATTGTTGAGCCAGATCCTAAACCTATAATAGTTTTATTCTTAACTAATGAAACCGCCAAATTTGCCAGCGCATTTTTTTCTTCATTATTTATATTCTTTTCGTAAGGGCTTACCATTCCGCGACCGTCCCATCTTCATGCCGCCAAATCGGATTTTTCCAGTTATGCCCTTCCTTTTGCTTCTCCCTTACGTAGGACTCATTAACACTAATTCCTAGTCCTGGTGCTGTAAGATTCTTGGCATATCCATTCTCGAATTTGAAGACAGATTGATCATTCAGATAATCCAACACGTCATTCCCCTTATTATAGTGAATGCCCAGGCTTTGTTCCTGAATAAAAACATTATAGCTAGTGGTATCAACCTGTAAACATGCTGCAAGAGCGATTGGACCTAAAGGACAATGAGGAGCTACTGCTACGTCATAGGCTTCCGCCATCGAAAATATCTTTTTACATTCGGTAATTCCACCCGCATGTGACAAATCTGGCTGGATAATATCTACATAACCTTCCTGCAATATTTTCTTAAAATCCCATCTAGAGTACATTCTCTCACCTGTTGCAATAGGGATGTTACTATGTCTAGCAACTTCCTTGAGCGCTTCATTATTTTCAGCCAAGACAGGTTCTTCTATGAACATTGGACGAAATTGTTCAAGTTCCTTCGCCAAAATCTTTGCCATTGGTTTATGCACACGGCCATGGAAATCAATTCCGATTCCAAAGTCTGCACCTAACCCTTCCCTAATCATGGCTACTCTTTCCAGCACATTGTCAATTTTCGAATAACTATCTATAATTTGTAGCTCTTCTGTCGCATTCATCTTGATTGCCTGGAAACCATTTTCTTTCGCTTTATTTGCTTGTTCCAGTACATCTGCAGGACGATCTCCACCGATCCAAGAATATACTTTCACCTTGTCTCTACAAGCACCTCCCATAAGTTCGTATATAGGAGCATTATAGAACTTCCCTTTAATATCCCAAAGCGCCTGATCGATTCCCGCTATCGCACTCATCAGGATAGGACCACCACGATAAAATCCCGAACGATATAGCGTGTTCCAAATGTCTTCAATTCGCATTGGGTCATTTCCTATCAAATATTCACTTAGTTCATGAACGCATGCCTCTACGGTTGAAGCGCGTCCTTCTACTATTGGTTCACCCCAACCAACTAAGCCTTCATCAGTTGTAATCTTCAAGAAAAGCCATCTTGGGGGGACTCGAAACGTTTCTATTTCTTTGATTCGCATGCTTTCACCTCATTAAATCGGTTTACAAAGCTTCTTGCTTTCTCACCAAGCTCCTCGTAGTTCCCCGTGTCAATAAGCTTTTTGTTCAAAAGTGAGCTTCCTACCCCAATAGCTATAGCTCCATTCGCTAGGAATTCACCCATATTCTCCAGCCCTATTCCACCTGTTGGCATCATAGGAATATGAGCTAGTGGACCTTGTAAATCTTTAAAGTAGCTCGGCCCTAGTGTCGTAGCAGGGAAAACTTTAACTAAATCTGCCCCTGCGGTATATGCCGATACGATTTCCGTAGGGGTATATACACCCGGGATGGAAATACAGCCATATCGATTCGCTGTCTGAATCACTTCTACGTCTAAATTTGGAGAAAAAATGAAATCTGCTTGTGCATCGGCCGCCAATTTCGCTGTTTCTTTGTCTAACACAGTACCAGCACCGATTAGCACTTGATCTCCATATTTCTTTTTCATGTCACGTATAGTATCGTAACTGTTTTCACTATCTGCTGTGATTTCCAATACCTTGATTCCACTGTTAACCAACGTTTCGATCACTTTGTTAATCCGTTCAGGATGAATTTTCCTCAACACCACCGCCACACCGTTTTCTTCGATAATTTTTAGTTTATCCCATTTTCTCAATATAACGAACTACCTCCTTACGTCTGATGTGAAGTCGCCTTTAAGTCCTTCATTGAATTCTTCCAGTGTAGGTAAACCGTCTATATCACCATACTGCTGGATCACTCTTGCGCCAAGGCTATTTCCGTATCGTACACTTTCTTCATGACGACAGTTTAATAAAAGGCCGTGCACGAATCCTGCCGCAAATGCATCACCTGCACCTACCGGATCGACTATATTAGCAACATTCACGACAGGAATCTCTTTATAATGTCCATGTTCATACAGCACTGTACTCTCTTTTCCACGCTTAATGACTATGATTTGCTGTGCATTTTTTTGTAACGTTTGGCAAATCTCGCGGACTTCGGTTTGATTTGTCAGAAAAGCCGCTTCTTCGATACCTGCCAAAATATAATCTGCTCTTACGGCTATCGCATTTAAGACTTCAAATGCCTCTTCCTTTTCCCAAAGCTTAAATCGAATATTGGGATCAAAAACTATTTTAACTTCATGTTTGCGTGCTAATTCTATCGCTTTAAATACAAGCTCTTTACAAGAGCTGCTAAGAGCTGGAGTTACTCCTGTAACATGTAGATATTTCAGTCCTTCAAAGATGTCTTCAGGAAGTTCTTCCTTTTGCATGTGGCTTGCCGCAGAATCTTTTCGGTAATAGTATACGTTCATGACATCGCTGAATTTTTGTTCTTTAAATAAAAGACCTGTTTGAGCACTTTCCGTCATCTTGAGATGAGTAGTATCAATTCCTTCTGATTTAATACTTTTTAAGATACGACGACCAAAAGGATCATTGCCCAATTTGCTCATATACGATACTTGATGACCTAGACGTGCTAGACCAGTAGCAAAGTTGGACTCTGCACCTCCGATCTTCTGATATATCTGTGGAAGATCTTCCAAGTTACCTATTGCTTGAGATTGAAATATCACCATCGTTTCACCAATTGTAAATACATCCGTCACTATAACTTCACTTCCCCTCTACCTCATGACCACCGAATTCTTTTCGTAATGCAGCAACGACCTTTCCACTGAAAGTATCTTCCTGCATTGATCGGTTCCGTACCATTAACGATAAGGCTGTAACTGGAACCGGCACCTTCAAATCCATTGCTTCTTCTACCATCCACTGTGCTTCTCCCGACGCATTCATCTTTCCGACAATGGATTCTAATCTGGGTTCCTTCCTGAATGATTCCTCTACAAGCTCCATAAGCCAACTTCTAATGACTGAGCCATTATTCCAAAGTCGCGCTACTTCCTTATAATCAAATGGATATGGACTTTCATTCAGTACTTCAAACCCTTCGGCAATTGCTTGCATCATTCCGTATTCAATTCCGTTATGGATCATTTTTAAATAATGTCCACTACCTGTCTTACCGGTATACAAAAGTCCACCTTCACAGCAAATCTTGATTAAAAATGGTTCTATTCGTTTATAGCTGTCATGGTTTCCGCCTATCATTGCGCAAAGTCCTTCTCTAGCACCATCTACCCCGCCACTTGTACCAACGTCAAGTAGATTCAGACCAGCTTTTAGATATGCCTCATTCCATTTCTCAATTTCTTTATAATGAGAATTCCCGCATTCCAGTACTGTAGAACCTTTTGGAAGGGCTTTCAAAAGTTGTTCTAACATTAATTCTGTTTCTTCACCATGCGGAATGAGTATAAAGATTATGTCTTCAGGATTGATTTCCTGTATTAATGAATCCCATTCACTAATAAACTTGAATCTTTCAGTCTGAAATATTTCTTCACGCAACAATTCATCCTTTACTTGCGGAAGAATATCATAACCGATTACAGAATAGCCTTTTCGTAAAATATTAACTGCCAGATTTCTTCCCATCTTTCCTAAACCTATTAAAGCGATCTTCAAGGCTCTCACTCCCCATTATGTTATCTTCATTATTACTGAACAACGTTCTTAAACTAATCTATCGTTCAGCATTAATGAACGTCGTTTTGATAAATAGCTAAAATTATACTATTAATAAAACTTGAAGTAAGTATATTGTCTTTTCTAGTAGTTAAATAACTCAAGTTTTTATTTAGCATTGAGAGCTTTAATATTTCCATCTCCTCACATTTATTAAAAGTATATTCAATCTTATCTGATAAATCAAGGTTTATTTTTCCATATTTTCTTTTGGCTAATATAAAGATATGCTTTTTAAAACTTTGACTCTTAAATATTAACTCCAGTGTCTTTCAATTTTTCTAAACGAACTGCTTCAAAGTTGACCTTTTAAGACATTCATACTTTTCATCACATGATGAATTACAAGATTTTTCTACCTGTTATTTTATTGCATTTTCTTAATAACACTACAAAGAATCCAGAACCATGTACTACAACTACAATAAGTATCAATCCAATAAAATGTGCTGGATAATTGCTTCCCTTAAGAACAAATTCGCTCCCATCAATGATAAATATGTAGAGACAAGCTCCATAACCAAAACGCTGTTTATGGAGCTTGTTATGCAAGATATCAGACTATTAGTGTTCGTGTACTTGACTAATATTCTATAGCTACCCAACAGGCGGGAAGTGTTTATTCCGATTCCTAATAATCGCCTCCAAAGAACCAGAGCCGAATAGCACACCCGCCACAATCAATGCTAGACCTATATAGTGGGCCAGGTAGATTGTTTCTCCAAGAAATAGACTGGCTGCGATTAACGAGAAGAACGTATTCAAGTTTAAGAAAATCGATGAGCGTGCAGCACCAATTTTTTCGATAGCGGAGTTGTACATCATGTGACCGACAGCTGTAGCTAGTAGCGCTGAGAAGAAGAAAATTGCCCAGATGGATGGTGTTCCGCTATTCAGGCGATCCAAGCCGCCTGGTTCCTTTACGAGCGACACGATGAAAAGAATCATTGAACCGAACAGAAACATATAGCCCGTGAGTAACTTCGCGTCCATCGTTTGGGACGCTTTTTTTATCAGGATGAAGCTGAGTGCCTGCGACGCAATCGACAGAAATATTTCAATATCGCCAAACGATATTTTGCCAATTGTCCCACTACCCGCCAGGACGATGACTCCTACTCCGATACCGCCAAACAGGAAACCGAGTGAACGCACGAATGTAACACGTTCCCTCAGAATCAGGACGGATAACGTAGCTGTAAGCAACGGTCCGAGGCCTAATATCAATCCTCCGTTGGCCGCGCTGGTCTTCGACAATCCTTCAGCTAGAAAAAAATGGTGTAATACAACATTGGTTGTCGCGCCCCCAAGGATATAGAGCCATTCCTTATTTCTCGGCAAACGGATTTTCTTCAGCACGAACAAGATGATGAATACTGATGATGCGGCGACCATGATCCGCAATGAAGTAATAGTAATCGGATCGAAATAAGTCACGAGATACTTGAGAGCAGAAACGTTAATTCCCCATGTGAACATGACAAGTACCAATGTGATAATTACTTTTAGATCTTTCATAGTCCACTAGCCCTCTTTTCAAAATATTTTCTTATTGGCTAATTATAGAAGGTATGCCCCTAAAGTCAATGTCCCACAATTCGCACTTCCCTCCCGCACCCCATTATGTGTATACTGAATAATAAAATTAGTTAACTAATCTACGATTTAGAAAAGGTGGGTTTCTATGATTAAATTACGCGGGCACCATATCTTTTGTTTGCTTGGATACCGAGGGATGGGCTATTCAGAAGAGTACACGGAAAATATGACGAAGATCCATGATGTGTTACGGGAGCGGCCGGATACGATGATACAGATCATGAAAGGCCCCGATTATTTATGCGCAAAGTTTCCTGAAGGCCAACCGTATCATTGTCAGGATGATGGGATTTATGAGCGTGATACGGTAATTTTACGTAAGCTCGGATTGAAGGTCAGTGATGTGTTGCCTTGGCGCGAGGTTGAGAGAAGGATTCGACTACATGTCGTGCCGGATGATATCGTCGTAGTGTGCGAGACGTGCTCTTGGCGTTCGTACGGGTTTTGCCAAGAAGGTGTCGAGGAGATAGTGGAGTCAAGAGGGTTACGGCAAGTTCTTCAGGAAAAATAAACTATTTCAAACAATAGTCCAAGTCGATAGAGCATGATATGATAAGCACATAGAAATGAAAGCGCATTCATATACTTTCATCATGTACTTTATTATAAGGAGGAGATTTCGTTGAATATGTCTCTCCAGCAAAAACAAGAACTCAGTTTGCGGATGACGACTGAACTCCGGCAAGCGATCGAGCTATTACAATTATCGACTTATGATTTGGAGCTATATATACGAGAAAAAGAGTTAGAAAACCCAGTGATTGAAATACAGGAAGCTGAAAGAACGGATTCATTCCAAGAACGGCAGTCCCCAAACTACTCAAGTCAGGAACCGAATTCAACAGAATGGGTGAAACAGCAAGACGTCAGTATGCGTGATCAAATGCTTCGACAAGTCGAGGTCGATTTCAAAGATCCTAAGACGAAACAATTACTAATGACGTTGATTCATAGTTTAGATGATAACGGCTATTTATGTACAGATATGCAATCTGTAGAAAATGTAGAGATCGGTATCGAATTGCTGCAACACATCGGTCCGCCTGGCATAGGTTCTCGGACACTAAAGGAGTGTTTGTTGCTGCAAGTTAGAAGTTGCGAAGCGTGTCCCGAATTAATGGAAACGTTCATATCAGAGTATTTGCCTTATGTGGCCGAACGTAAATGGCAACAGATCGCGAAAGGTATGAATATTACGATGGCGCACGTAAACGAACTGCATGAATTCCTGCTGACGCTGCATCCGAGACCTTGTCCAGAGCTCGGTCACAGCGAAACGGAATTCATGATGCCTGACGTGATCGTAGAGGAAAAGCACGGGAAGTTGTCGTTTCATTTAAATGACCGAGATCTTCCGAAAATCGGACTGCGTAAGGAGTATGTATCTTCTCTCAAAGGTACATCCGAACTGTCTTCCTATTTGCGCGACTATCATAAACAAGCGCAATGGTTGCTAACGAGTATTGAACAGCGACGCCAGACGATTATTCGTATTGTGACGGACCTTCTCGAAAAACAGGACGCGTTTTTTCGCGAGGGAAGAAACGCTTTGCAGCCGATGACGATGAAAGAAGTGGCGGACAGTATTGAGATGCATGAGTCGACCATTAGCCGTACCGTTTCCAATAAAGTAATCCAAACACCTGCCGGCACGTTCGACATGCGCTCGTTATTCACATCCAAACTGGCCGCACAGGATGGCGACAGTGTGTCGCAATCCGCTGTAAAAGCATCGATCCAGTCACTGATTGCGAAAGAGGATAAACGTAAGCCCTTATCTGATCAGAAGATTGTGGATTTACTCTTGAAAGAACAAGGGATCACTATTTCGCGCAGGACGGTTAGTAAGTACCGGGAAGAACTTCACATCCTGTCGTCTAGTAAGCGGAAATCGATTTTGTAGATTGTGAACTCTATGTGCATGTCATTTTTCAGGTATGCGCTCTATGACCTATATCACACGCTTATACCGTCTCTGTGTCTCCTCCAACCCTTCCCGATTTGGGAACGATCTTCATAAACCTTTTTTCATCTACAGGATATGAAGCGCTATAATCGTGTTGTTTATATTCATCTAAATCGCCTTTTATTTCCCTAAAAGGTTGATATGAATACACCATAAAGCAATTTTCCCAGAAGTAATTACCGCCAATGAAAAAGCCGCTCAACTAGTCTTCTATTGACTAGTTGAGCGGCTTCTCCAATTGAACTACATGTGAACAAGTTTTAGTTATGCATAAGATTAACGGATTCAAATCGTCAAACTGTGTTGATTTCAATGATTCTCGCTAGGCTATTTTTCCAGTTAGCCTCAATTGCGTCTAGGATTTTCTTTTGATCCTTGTTTTTCAGTGCTTCGATGATTGCCTTGTGTTCATCAATAGATTTCTCGCCATTAGATACTTGGCCAAAATAATGAACTTCTAAACGTTGCACTTTAATTTTCAAGTTGATCAGTAAGTTGATTAACTCTGGATTATTGGACATACTTACAAGTTTTTGATGAAATTCATTATCGATTTGGAATGCCGCCACTTTATTACCTGACTGCAACTTGTCTATAAAGTGGTGATTCAGTTCTTCCATTTCCTGAATGACTTCATTGGAAATATGATGAAATGCCTGTTCAGCCGCAAGGCATTCCAGTGTAGCAACGATTGGATAAACATTCGCAGCCTCTTGGTAATCGACTTGTGAAACCGAAGTGGATCTGTTGGCCTTCGTCACGACTAGCCCGTCTCGTTCCAGTCTTAGAAGTGCCTCGCGTATAGGCGTCCGACTAATCCCCAGTAAGTCGGACAATTCTTGATCCCTCAATATTGCCCCAGGAGCAAGTTTGCCTATGATAATCCAATTCTGAAGAATCTCATACGCCTCATCCCTCATGAATATTCGTTTTATCCTTACATTACTATCCATATCGTGTCATTCCTCCCTGCAACGATCCATTATACCCTTATGGTCAACTTGGCGTAGGGTAGTGACCACCCCAAACGATATTTTCATAGCCTTCTGGATCTGTGTTCCCTTCCGTATTGAAAACTAGGACAACAGAATCCTCGTTCAACTGCAGCTCATCTCTCATCTTTTTACCGTCGGTGCAATCCAATAGGGATAATAATCCGACAGCATTGGCTGCACCTGACTCACCAGATATGATTCTTTGATCATCGCCAAGTGGACTTGACAGCACACGCATCCCTCTAGCCGATACATAATCCGGTAACGTGATGTAAGCATCTGTAACAGATTGTAACGTTTTCCACGCCTCTGTATTTGGTTCTCCTACTGATAATCCTGCCATAATGGTTTCGAGATCCCCGCTTACTGTAGTATAACTGCCTTTACGTACAGATTCAAAATAACACGCAGCATTTTCCGGCTCTAAGATCGTCATATGTGGTTTGTTTTCTTTATAGGCATCTGCGAAGTAGCCTGCAATACCAAAGGCAAAAGACCCCGCTCCTGCTTGTGTCATGATGTGCGTTGGTGCAGAAGTACCGTCTTCAAGCATCTGCTCTCTTGCTTCATGTGCAATTAGCATATATCCTTCTGAAATCCAATTTGGAATTTCAATGTAGTCATCCCATGCTTGGTCCTGTACGTGATACCAATTATTTTCATTGGATATTTTCTCCACTTTCCGTAGGGTATCATCGTAATTCACGTCTGTGACATGAACGGTTCCACCGAGTGATTCAATAGCTTCTACACGTGAAGTTACTGTGTTTTTCGGCATATAGATTACGCATTCGCACCCTAATTTCTTCGCCATCCACGCAATACCTTTCCCATGATTGCCATCCGTAGCCGAGATAAAAACAAAGTCTTTAATTTTGTCATGTACATCACTTGATAGTAGATAGTCGAAGTCTATTTCATTGATATCGACTTTTAATTCATCGCATAGGATCTTTGAAATGCCATATAATCCGCCAATCACTTTAAACGCGTTCAGTCCCATTCGATTCGACTCGTCTTTAACATATACTTTTTTGATTCCAAGATGTTCTGCCAAATTATCCAGTGATACTAAAGAGGAAGGTAGATATTCTTCCACTGTACGGAAAAACCTGCTGACCTCTTCCGCAGTTTGCACTGTTAGGAAATCATTTTGGTTGCTGCCGTCACCTGTTCCATTAATCATCTTACACTCTTTGAGTTCAATAATAGTCATTGTCCATATCTCCCTTATAGATAGTTAGTGAAATTGCGTAATATAGTAGCCTATTGATGTGATGTTTATTTTATATAGTGGAATGAAGCTCTCTGTTTCCTCCAGAAAGAATATCGGAACCGTCTTTTGTAATAACGAAGTTTTCTTCCAGATTGAAAATTCCGAATTCGTTAACTAGTCCCGGCTCCAGATTGATAATCATTCCCTCTTCCAATACCGCATCATCATAGATTGTAATGGACGGAGGTTCCGTACTCATCAATCCCATGCCATGTCCAAATCTACCGCACTCGAAGTTCGCGTCAATTCCCACACGTTCCATCTCTCTAGCACATGCTCTTGCTACTTCCGCTACCGGAACTCCTGGTCGCATCACTTCAGACGCACGTAATGTCACTTCATGTATTTTTTGTTGGTAGGCCTGTCTTTCCTCACTAGCAGCTCCAATTACACCTGTACGGCAAAAATCGGACCAATAGCCATTGTATCTTGCACCCACGTCTAAAAATATATAGTCACCGTCGACCAATATTCGATCAGTAGCTGTCTTACTGATTCTATCGTAATTTTCTACGCCTGACGTCAAGATGACAAATCCAGGTGAGTCAGCTCCACCTTCTAGCATGTACGCTTGTACGAGTCTTGAGATTTCTCGCTCCGTCATTCCTTCTTTAATATTCGCAAACACTTTATCATGAGCATAACTTGTCGCTTCACACGCTTTTCGAATGCACGCAATCTCCTTGGATGATTTAATCAACCTTTGGCTCCAAATCAAGGAAGATGCATCCGTGAAATGAACGTTCGGAAGCTCGCTCTTCAGTTCCTCATATAAATTCAACTGGAATCCGATTACTTGTTCGTTTCCTTTTTCCATTCCGATCGAACCATTTGCTATACCTAACTCTTCCATTAACTCTTTTAGCTGTAAGGCTGTAGGTCCTGTTAAACTTTCATAACCTCTGACATCACAACCTTTAGTAATTTGCTGCGCATCAGGCACTTGAAAGACATGGACGTATAATAACGGCTTACCTGTACGTGGAATAAACAAAAACGACGATCTAGTAAATGTAGTCCACGGTGCATGTGTATGGAAGTTACAGTAGTAGGTTAGGTTGCTTTCGGCAGAGACAAGAAGTGCATCAAAGCCTTGTTCTCCCATTTTCCTTTGACAATCCACCACTCTTGTATTTATATCTTCTTCTGTAAATGTAATGTATGACATGTGATGGCCTCCCCAAAAATCTATTATTCCATTTCTTGTTCCACTTCTTGAGCTTTTGACTGCTTCAACAATCGTGCAAGCATTACGACGAAACCACCAATAAAGATACCTAATAGAATAATCATCATGATAATTGCATTAAGCGTCATGTAAGCGCCTCCCTTTCTTTTTAAGTATTGCCTTCAGTATTAGTCAGAGTAATCGTTTTTAGGAATTGCAGGGAAACCTTCTCCTGTATAATACTTTTCTTTAATAGAATCACTTACTCGATTATTAAAGATAATACTGATCAACAACATTAAACCACCTTGCATGATTAGCGTACCCAAACTAAGCGGAGCAAATGGATTCCACCATTGTTCATTCCAACCGATAGACTGGATTGACCACCAAACAAACATGATCAAGATGATGATTGGCGCTATGAATTTAATGGAATACTCCCACCAGGTACCTATAGGCATGCCAGTGTATGGATTGTTAATAAACTCTTTCCTCACTTTGGAGACACCAAATTTGTATAATGCGAAACAAGATAAAAATGCGCCGAATACCATCATTTGACCGACTACCCAATCTTGGTTAGCCAAGAAACTAGGGTTCCATACTGACGGAAGTCCCCATACGATGAGGATCAAATATGTCCAGATAATCGCTTTTTTCTTCGGTATCCCCGAATCAGCCATTGGCAACACTACGATCATTACACTTGCGATGACGGAAGAAAAAGCAGCCAAACCAAGACTTAAGAAAAATAGAACGCCTATAATATAACCACCAGGCATTTGTTCAAATAGATTCGTTAATGAAATAAATGTCAATCCGAAATTATCTTGTGTAAGTATATTTTGCGCTGCTTCTATAGATGGCGTTATTGCGAAAACGGCAGGTACCACAGCCATACCAGCAATGAGTGCCACTAACCCGTCACCTGCTACCTGAATACTGGTTGTTAAGGACAAATCAGACTTTGGTCGGGTAAACACAGCAAGCGTAATCACCAATCCCCAACCTGCGCCTGCCGACCATACTGCTTGCGTTAAAGCTTCCAACCAAATTTTCGAACCTAATAAGAGTGAAGGATCAAAACTAAATAAGTAATTTAATCCTGCTCCAGCCCCTGGCAATGTGATGGAGTAAATAGAGACGATTGCCAGACTAATAATGAGTATAGGCAGGAAAACTTTTGACACTTTCTCGACACCTTTGATTCCTTTATATGCTATATAACAAGCTATAGTTATTAACGACACATAAATAACTACCATAGTGAAATTGCCATTGGAAATCTTATCGAAAAGCTCAGCCTTATCCGCACCCGCATAACCATTGGTGATGGACAAACCTAAATAGTAGAACACCCAACCTGTTAATACACCGTAATAAGCATTTAAAGCAAACATGGTGATAACAACGACTACGCCCATCCACGTATACTTTTTTCCGATAAAGTCTTTAAATGCGCCAGGAAGCCCATGTCTTGTTGCTCGTCCCATAGAGTGTTCACCTAACATAATAGGTAGACATACGAGGATCATCATAATAGCCCATGCTACGATAAATGTACCACCGCCATTCTCTGCTGCAATTCTTGGAAACCTCCAGATGTTACCAAGACCCACTGATCCAGCAATGAGTGTAACAACTAAACCTAATTGTGTTGAATAACCTGCCGTGGATTTTTTCAAATATGTACCCTCCCCGAATCCTATTGTTCTTGCATTATTTATCACCTATGAATTCACATACTCTATCTATTAATTAGAGATACTACTACCAGCTTTTAAAAATGA
Organism: Sporosarcina ureae DSM 2281; assembly: GCF_000425545.1. Taxonomy (GTDB): domain Bacteria; phylum Bacillota; class Bacilli; order Bacillales_A; family Planococcaceae; genus Sporosarcina; species Sporosarcina ureae. The sequence continues at coordinate 44,214 of NZ_AUDQ01000016.1, forward strand.
CTTGGCGGATTCTACGAGTATATCTGTGTTTTTCATAACGGATTCAAAATCAACCCATTCGACAGGCTCATGAAGTCCAAAACCAGAGGCACCGATATTTATGGTAGGTATTCCGGCTTGATGGAAAACGGCCGCATCTGTCCATACTTCCCAACCAATTTTTTCAACTTCATGGCCCATTACCGTCTCATAGGCTTTAGTAGCGTGTTGAATTATTTCTGCATTTTCATCACAAAGTAAAGGGTCTCTTTTGAAGTACCATTCCACTTCCGCTCCTTCAACAGCTTCTTTTACAACTTGTTCAATTTCAGCTTTTACCGCATCAGCATCTTCATTTGGGAGCGTTCTTCTCTCTACATGAATTTGGCATTCCGGTGCGTATGTCGAGACTCCGACTCCCCCATTTACCAAGCTCACATGCATAGAAGCCGGTCCAACTAGCGGATCCTTTCTTTCCCTCAGAACTTTTTTATCGAATTGATCTAAGCCCACCAAGATGGAACCCATTTTAGTAATTGCACTTTCTCCTAAATCCCATCTTGCTCCATGTGCACTGCGGCCAGTAGTTGTAATTTTTGCCCATAAAAATCCTCTGTGGGCTACAACCATTTTCAAGTCACTTGGTTCAGTTAAGATACAAGCATCCGCTTTGTGATGCAATACGTAATGATCAGCACCAATACTTGCATACTCCTCATCACATATTAGTGCCAAAATCACTTTACCTTTGATTGTTCCTTCTGCGGCAAGTATGGCAGCTGCACTCATTATAGAAGCAACTCCTGCTTTCATATCACAGCTTCCACGGCCGTACACACGATTTCCTTCTACTGTCGGCTCAAAAGGTTCAATGGTCATTCCCTCTGTTCCTACTGTATCTAGATGCGCACAGAAACATAGAGTAGGTCCGTCTCCATCACCCAGTTCTGCATATACATTAGGCCGCCCCGGTTCCACAAACTCTATTTCTGCGTGTATATGATGTTTTCGAAGCCACTCTACTGCGAATTCCGCTATTTTAACCTCATTGTGGCCTTCATGTGGTGCAAGAACGGGGTTAACCGAAGGTATTCTTATTAAATCACGTAGTAACTCTAATGAATCTGAATTTGTAAGCGCTCTCATCTATATTACTCCTCCCCAATAGAATTCAATCTGCAGTGAAGTGTGATATACCACACTTCACTAGTAATATATCACACTTCACTGTTTCGGGGAATAGTTATTTGACAATTAAATATTTTTAGATTAATTTGGCGGTTTTTTATTCTCAATACTTGCTGAAGTATTTATATGTATGATGTAGATCTACTTTATTCAAATGATCCATCCCACGTCTTGAATAAAGGACCTTAACTAGCCTTTTCTATACAAGCAAAAAAACACCTTTTGACAGAAAGGTGTTTTTCGCTTGTATTTATTTTATTGAATGGTATACCCATCAGACGAATTGAATCTCACTTTCATACGGCCGTATTGTGTTTCTACATTGAATGTGTACTGATCGAATGTGTACTTCGCATCCGTCACGGGATCCAGCTCGACTTGTTGGGTTGTTGTGACGTGTTTAACAACCGGGTTTTTATTGCCATATGATAGATATTCTTCTTTAATGACTTTCGCCGCTTCTTTGACCGTCAGCTGGAAGTTTTTCGTGCCGACTGGTGTGAAGTTGAGAGCATTCATTTTCCATTTGCCGTCTTGCATTTTGAATTGATAAGCTACAAAGCCTCCGACAGAGAAGCCGTTTTGGAATTCAATCGTATTGACGTTGAGCGTGTTCGCATCCGGCTGATTGAAATCAAACCGCACGTATGGCTCAAAACGGATGAACGGGAAGACAGATGCATAACACTCTGTGCACGCCTTGTCATAATAAGCCGACAAGCCATTTCCCGTAAATGATTTCGTTGCATACATGCGCAAAGAAGGCTCAATGTCTGCATAAGATTGGCCGTATATCTGGCCTTCCCTCATGACCTTCTCCAGTTGGAAAGGCAAGCGGTTGACGAGATCCCACGCTTTGCCTTTCGTCACTTGACCAGTAGCAGGACGAGCATTTTTCACGAGAATCGCACCGTACAGGAATTGTGCATAGTGTGCGCGAGTTACGGCATCATTCGGGAAGAATTCACCTTGATACCCTTTCGCAATTCCACTTGCGAACAATGCATTCGCATGTGTGTAGCCCCAATGATCATTGTAGACATCATAGAATGCGTCGTGCTTAGTCATATGCAGATCGAATGCGATATCGAGAACTTTCGCCATTTGAATGCGTGTGATCGGTGCCTCTGGATTAAAATAGCCATCTGACCCGCCACTGAAAATACCGGCTGCGGTCAATTTCATGATGGAAGCATAGTAAGGGTGACTCTTCGGTACATCGTGGTACGTGACGGTACTGCTTGCTTGGGGTAACTTCAGCGCCTGATCTAGTAACTTGGCCACGTGTTTACGTGAAATCATTTCCTGTGGTCGAAATGTGCCGTCTGTATAGCCAGCTATGAAGCCTTTATCCTGTAAATAGTGGATTGCTTCATAGTTCGGATGATTCTTCGACACATCCTTGAATTCTTTTGTTGCTGCTTGCGTGGAATCAAATGATACAAATGAAAACAGAACGATCAATACAGTCCAAACGAAAATCCGACTAGTCTTGTTCATAATCTTTCCTCCTCAGTGAATTATTTTGTCGGCTGTTGGTTACTTGTTATTCATATTCTACCAAGTTTCAAATGATTCGTATATATTTATTTTCGCAATATTGAAAATACTCAAGTGTTATTTTTAGTAATGTCTTATATAAGGTTTTTTGTCGTGATGAAAGGCTTTATATTCACCATTTTTTCACAAATATACTTTTTATGGAAATGACATTTGACCTATCGTAGGAAGTTTGGTAGCATGAAAAGATTGTTACCCTTTCGACAAGTTTCGATTATGTTTATTGATAGGTTGAAGGATTTAGTATACTACAATGAATACATCATGGCCGCCCAGTCTCTCGGTATAACAATTAATGATTTCACTGGGGATAATTTCGACGATAGTGGTCTAAACTTCATTTAAAGCGCAAAACTTATTTGTTGTGAGTGCGGACAAATTCACTCATAATAGTGGATACAACCCTACTGCAACAGTCGGTGCACGTGCCTACCGTATTACGGAAGGCATTCAGAAATACTGTAAACGAGGTAGATTACTCGTCTAAACTAAGTAGGAAAGGATGGATGTATGATGAATATAGCAGCAATCGGTGTACCTGGACTCATTATTATCCTTGTAATTATCTTGATTCTTTTCGGACCTCGTAAATTGCCTGAAGTCGGCTCAGCAGTCGGTAAAACTTTGGCAGAGTTCAAAAAAGCGACAAAAGATATCATGGGCGATGATGAAGAGAAAGAAAAGACAACTGTTACGCCTTCCAAGACAATTGAAACTGACAAAAAAGATATTAAGTAAGTAGGTGACAAGATGGATCCGTATAGTGATCAAAACCGGAAAAACTCAAACCCCTTAGACAAAAAAGCAAAAGATGAAGAAGCTGCGCTACCCGATCACTCTGCGGAGACTTCTTCCACTGAACAACAAGCTGTACCTGAAAAATTGAAACCCGAACCACAACCGGAAGAACCCAGAATGCCACCGCCAGAAGAACCAAAAGATGAAAAGGCTGATGCAGATCCTGCATTAATCGAACATCTCACGGACCTTCGGAAACAGCTTATTAAAAGCGTCGTCGTGTTCTTCATTTTCTTCATTGCTGTCTTCAGTACGATCAATCTGTGGTTCCCGTACGTTACACGGGGCTATACACTGATCGTCCTGAGTCCGCTTGAAGTTATTTCATTCTATACGACGATATCAGCCGCAATGGCGTTCGGTTTATCTGTTCCGTTCGTCTGTCATTTCCTCTGGCAGTTCGTCAAACCAGGTCTGACGCAGAAAGAAGGACGTTTCTTAAGTCTTTACTCCCCTGCGATTCTGCTCTTGTTCGTCGGAGGTCTCGCGTTCGGTTATTACGTAGTCAATCCACTGAGCTATAACTTCTTAGTAAAGCTCGGTAAGATGAATTTCGATGTTATGATTACAGCAAAAGAATATGCACGTTTCTTATTAATGACAACGATGCCGATAGGTTTGCTGTTTGAGCTTCCAATCGTCGCACTATTCCTGTCTGCTATCGGTATTCTGACATCCGAAACGATGAAAAAAGTGAGAAAGTGGTCGTACGTGACGCTCGGCGTAGTGTCCGCACTGATCACGCCTCCTGATTTCTTAAGTCAGTTGATCATCCTCATTCCAATGATTGCTTTATATGAAGCGAGTATTTTCATTGTCATGAAAACAGAAAAACGACTAGTACCGGATGCAGATGCATCGTAATGCATGAGAAAAAGCGTTCCACTTCTATAGTGGGACGTTTTTTTGTGATGAAATATACTTAATGGCGCGGTTGCCTAAAAATTCAAGCATTCGCTCTATGTTGAATATTGATCGCTCTATCCACCTCAGTATCCGCTCTATGACGACGGCTAACCGCTCTATCTACCTCGCTATCCACTCTATCCCGACCGCTAATCGCTCTATTCAACACGGTATCCGCTCTATATACCTTGTTACCCGCTCATACCACTTCAAACTTTTTTTCAAAATCACACATACCAAACACATCTTATTTAATTTATTTAAAACTGTTTGACAATTAGTAAATGTTGATTTACTATTAGTAAAAGTTCTTTAAAAAAATTAAAGGTGGTAATTAATATGACAGAGATGATCTACGGCAATACTCCTTGTATGTTAGGGGCTAAAAATATATCAGCAACAAAAGATTTTTCAGATGTAGACGTGATAGTATACGGAATTCCTTGGGAAGGTGCAGTTACGTGGGGCGATTATACAGGCTGCGAACTTGGTCCAAAAGTAATGCGCTTATGTTCTTCACGCTACTCGGGTTACCTTCCTGAAATCAATGATATGGATATTTTCGAACACGTCACACTGGGGGACATGGGAGATATCGACATCGTGCCTGCTGACGTTGACGAAACGATGAAGCGAATCACTGATTTCACTTCAGAATTATGGAAATCAGGCAAGTTCATCATTGGTCTTGGCGGCGATCATGGTATTACATATCCTGTCGTGAAAGCGATTGCAGAGCAAGATAAAAAGGTTGGAATCATTCATATGGATGCTCACTATGACAACCTCCCATCTCACAATGGTGACCAATTCGCCCGCTGCAGCCCATTTGCTCGTTTGTATGAACAAGAAGGTGTGCGCAACGAAAGCATCATTCATACAGGTATCCACGGACCTCGTAATAAACCCGAGAGCGGTCGCAATGCGAAAGCCGCTGGCGCAGTAACCATTACGATCAATGAAATCCGTGGGCATAAAGATTTGAAAGAGATGGCTAAGGAAATCTATGCACAAGCTTCAAAAGACGTAGATTGCGTCTACTTGACGATTTGTAGTGATGTTTTGGATTTCGCATTCAATCCAGGCGGTCCAGTAGATGGAAACGGCTTAACTTCTTATGAATTACTAACATTAGTACATGAGATTTGTAAACTTGGCGTAATCGGTATGGACTTCGTGGAAATTTATCCACAACAAGATCCTAATCAGTTTTCCGCTCATTTTGCTTCTACTTTGATCCTATATGCACTAGCAGGAAATATCCTTTACAATCAGCAAAGAGAAGAAAAATAAGCTACTACTTCCCAGATTACTAGACACTTCGATCGAAAACAGTCGATTTTTCCTTCTTGGTATAGGAAAATAAGGAAGAGTATTTAATCTGAGGAGTGTTAAAGGTTATGAAACACAATAAATTGATTTTCGATTCTTATATACGAATGGCTGACGCTATCTACAGTGTGTTCAATGTGAATTGCGAAGTGGTCATTCATGATGTGACGAAAGTAGAGTCCTCTTTAATTTATTTAAAAGGTGATGTTACGGGCCGATCTGTTGGGGCCCCTACTACGGAAGTTATTTTGAAGGAATTGAAGAAGAAGCATGAAAATATTAAAGATCTGAATGGCATCATCACGAATACGATGCGTGGAAAGATTATTAAGACTTCCATTGTATTCATTAGAGACATGGATGGCAAAGTGATTGGTTTCCTTGGTATCAATTTGGATATCACGGAAGTCAATCGTCTGCACCAAGTACTCGAAGAAATGATCAGACCTGATACAAACTATGATGGGCAGCATTTCAATGAAACGTATGCGACCCATATTGATGAAGTGTTCGACAACATCACGAAAAGCACGATAGTGGAGCTTGGGATCGATGTCGAAAACTTGAAACGTAAAGACCGTATTACCTTTGTGCGACAGCTGGAAAGTAAAGGGATCTTTCTAATTCAAGGATCGGCTGATCGTATTGCGGATTTATTAGGTGTATCCAAACAAACAATTTATAACTCACTCGAGGAAAAGTGACCTTTCTTTTCCTCACTTAGTAGGTGAGGAAAACTAGGGGAGGAAAAGAAAATGGTTGCTAACGTACCCGCTACACAGCAAGTTAAGAAAAATGGGTTACTTTCAAAGTTAAAATCGATGGGACCAGGAGCCATTATTACTGCTTCTTTCATAGGTCCGGGTACTGTCACTACCGCCACTCGTGCAGGTGCTGGATTTGGTTACGCCATTATATGGGCAGTAGGCTTCTCTATTATCGCAACAATCGTTCTTCAGGAAATGTCTGCACGACTCGGTGTGGTTTCGAAAAAGGGCTTGGGCGAAGCGATACACGACCAATTCAAACAACCCTTACTAAAATTCGCTTCCATATGGCTCGTCATTATATCTATTGGCGTCGGCTGTGCTGCCTATATTTCGGGTGATTTGATGGGAACGTCCCTTGGTATCTCTACATTGACGAATATTCCAGCACATATTGTAAGCCCTTTCATCGGTGTAGCGATTCTATTCTTGGGATTGTCGGGCAGTTATAAGTTAATCGAAAAATTAATGATTTTCCTCGTCATCGTTATGAGTGTGACGTTCATTACGACAATGATTGTCGTAAAACCTGATATTGGCGCGGTATTTGCGGGAGCGTTTATCCCAAGCATACCGACCGGTTCGATCATTATGATTATCGCATTGGTCGGAACAACGGTCGTTCCGTATAATTTCTTCATCCACTCCTCCATGGTTCAGGAACGCTGGACGCAGGTGAGTGACTTGAAGGAAGCAAGGTGGGATACAATCATCTCGATTTGTATCGGTGGGTTAATAACTGCTGCAGTTTTAATCACCGCTGCATCTACTATGATGGGCATGGAAGTAACGAGTGTAGCCGACCTTTCTATCCAATTAGAGCCATTATTCGGTTCATGGGCGAAAGTGTTTATCGCAATCGGTATCTTTGCCGCAGGTTTCTCATCCGCTATCGCAAGTCCCCTTGGCGCAGCAGTCGCAATTAGCAGTGTGTTAAAATGGGAAGGCGGAATGAAGAATAAAAAGTTCAAAATGGTATTCTCCGGTGTTATTATCATTGGTATTATCACATCGGCAATTGGTTTCAGTCCACTTGATGTATTGCTAGCAGCACAGGCGCTGAATGGAATTCTGCTTCCAATTGTAGCGATATATCTATTTATGATTATGAATAATAAACAATTACTCGGAGATCAGCGCAACTCAACTTTACTCAATGTCATTGGAGCTATCGTCATCTTGATCGCGATTTTCCTAGGTGGCTATAGTTTAGTGGATGCGGTTCAAGTGTACTTGTAAGAATGGTTGCATAAGAAAAAGCGTTCCACTTTTAAAGTGGGACGCTTTTTTCGTGTATGTAAGAGATTCTATTTCATTATCCGCTCATTAAACACTGGGAAGCGCTCTATAGTGCTGCGTATCCGCTCTATCTAGACGTGTTACCGCTCTATCACGCCCCACAACCGCTCTATCCACTCCTTCAACCGCTCATAAAAGCGCTCTGCCAAATCGGCAGAACGCTAGTGTGGTTCATATTAAGATAACTTACTAGTAAGCATAACCATCGTCTGAATTTACACGAACCGTCTCACGGCCATTTTCAGAGTCTACACTAAATTTGTATTGCGTAAATGAATACTTCTCTTTCGTAACAGGATCTTCTCCTGTTTCTTTAGTTTGTGATACGTAGGTGATTCGAACTTTTGTAGAGTTAGGATAATTCAATTTCACTACACGCTCTGCCTCTTGTCTTGTCAGCTCAAAATTCTTTTTCCCGACTGCTGCACCAGAAAAATTATCCATCTTCCAACTACCCGATTCTTTCTTAAACACATAATCAACAAAGCCGCCACCTATTAAAAGATTACTAAATGAAACGGTATGGACGTGAAGTGTGTTGGCATCTGGTTGTGTATAGTCGAACCGCATGGAAGGTTCGATTGTTAAACCAGGGAATAAAAACGAATCACAATGTGTGCAAACGCTCGGATAATCTTCTTTCAGCAACCCATCCACAAACGCTTGTGTAGCGTAGGGCAACTGCTTTGAGCGAAGTTGACTGTATGATTGATTATCTATTTTTCCTTGAATACGAATTCCTTCAATCACAATAGGTAAACGCATAGTCAAATCGACCGCTTTTTCTTTGCTAACCACACTGCCAGAAGGAGTTTTACCCACTTTCATCGCACGATACAAAAACTCTGCATAATGTGCACGTGTAACGGACTGATTCGGAAGAAACTTTCCGTGATCTCCTTTCGTTACACCATTAGAATACAACGCACTAGCGTGTACGTATCCCCAATGCAAGAAGCTCAGATCTTCAAACTGTGCTGGCTCCTTCATATGGAACTCAAACGCCAAATCCAGCATCTTCGCCATCTGGATTCTTGTAATGGATGCATTCGGATTAAATTTCTTATCCAGTCCTCCACTGATGATCCCCTTGTTGTATAACTTCATGATCGGTTTATAATACATATGGTTCTTCGGCACGTCAGCAAAGACCAATTTATCGGTAGGCGGCTGCGGAAACTTCAACACTTGATCGAGTAAAGACGCTACGTGCTGACGACTGACCGGTTCACCTGGACGGAATGTTCCGTCAGGATAACCATTGATATAACCCGCTTTCTGCATTTCTTGAATCGCGGTGTAGTTCGGATGCTTTTTCGATACATCCTTGAACTCTTTTGCTGAAGCTTCATTGAAATCTGCAAAAACAAGCGATAGAGCCAACGCGAATGCTGTCCATAGTAGAACTCGTAACGTATTCCTCATACTCTTCCACTCCTTTGTTAGTTAGTAGATTTAAAAATCTTTCTACTATCATATTACCAATAAATTTCCTGAAAACATAGACATTTTCATTTAATTAAGGAAAAGCATCAAATCAGTTACTCCAATCCAACTGAAACAATTGGTGCATTTGCTTACCGCGCTGCAGAAGGTATGATTAACTATCTAAAAGGCGAAGGCGGTTTACTAGTTAAACAAAATAATAGTAAAGAAACAGTTTAATATATAAAATACACACAAAAAGCATCTGCGTAAACGTAGATGCTTTTTGTATAGATCATATACTGATTTTCTCGTGTCTGGTTGGTTTTAAATTAACTAAACGTGTTTTTCACTTTAAAGTTTTTACCTGTTTTCACAGGACGTACAGGTGGTGCCTTCGCTTCATCCGACTTCTTAAAGATGCCAAATGGCTTTCCGACCGGTATGAATTCCCTGCCGAAATGTTCGTTTAGAACCGCTGCCCCTGCTCCGTAGAACGATAGCAATGAAATAATCATTTCTGAGTAGGCCGCCAATTGCTGAGGGAATGCACCGAATAAGCCGAAGCTATCAAGCGCCAAGCCGATAAACAGAAAGTTGATGAAGAAAAATATAGAGAATAGGACCTTATGTGTTTCCATCGCACCGATTGTCAAAAATAGAGTGAGAATTAGATAGCCGACGAATGCGAAACCTAATTGATGCGGATCCACCCCTGCCGCCAGTGTTTCCCCGAAGATCCCCCGCTGCATCATCCAAGAAGCAGCAACCGCAAGCCAGAAAAGTCCGTATGCGCCGAATGCGGTAGCACCGAATGTGTTATTGCGTTTCGTATCTATCACACAAGCAAATAATTGAGCGAAACCACCGAGAAGTATTGCCCAAGGGATAACAAATGAAACTTCTGTAGTGATGCCCAGTTTTTGTGACGACGCGACGAGTGTTACCATCGCTAAACCGAATAGTCCTATTGCAGAAGGGTCTGCGTTAACTATTTTTGTTTCTTGATTTATACTCATGACAACCTCCTGAAAATCCAACCAAACTTCACTCATAATAGCACTAATAGTTATTTTAGGAAATCATATCCCGATATTCCTTTTAATAATACTAGTACTTTTATCGATTTGTGCTGAATTAGTCAAAATTGGAAGTAAATTTCATGATTAGTAGATAAATCCCTATCCTTCTATATCTCGATTAGTAAATCGATGGATACCGAAGAGAAGCAAAACAACAGCCACTGCCACCAATCCTCCCGCATGCAGCCAGTTCATGTCCTCAATTGGCAACTTGGAAACAAAGCCGAATGGCGAAAGCTTTTCCATCCATCCAGGAAACTGGAACAAGCCGCCTAAATACAGCGTAAGGAATCCGTAAAATAAATAGAGCCAAATAAAGCCCGTCGCCTTTTGTGCGATCCCAATCAAACACGTGCTAATCGCAATCATCACGACCACCGCTGGAAAATGAACGATACTAGCTTGCCATACGGTGAAGAACGTGAAGGGATCTTCCATCGATGTGGTGCCGGCTAACCATAAACCGAGTGCCGAGAAGCTCAGCATCAGAAATCCAGTGCACAACGCCAACACTAAATAGGAAACTAGTAACTTGTTTCTTGAAACCGCGCGACCTAGCAAATGATCTACGCGTGATTTCCGCTCTTCGCCTACTACTTTATGAATGGAAAGCAATGCGGGAATCGTACTGATAAATGCAAGTACCGCCATTAGCATCGGCAGGAACTGAGTAGTCAATGAACTGTTTTCATCCGCCACAATCATCGCAGCGAGCATGTCATTGTCTTGAAAAAACGAATCCAAATCTCCGAGAACGGAACCGTAAGACAACCCGAGTACTAGCATGCCGACCGACCATGAAATGAACGCGGTTCTTTGTAGTCGCCACGCGAGTCCAATCGGATGACGCAACAGAATGGAAGCATGTGCACGACCGCTTCTGGACGGAAGAAAGCCTGAACCAATATCGCGTTTGCCCTGCAGAATGATAGCTAACGCAAACCATACAAGACTTGTGATGACTAATCCCACTACCGGCAACCAGTTATTGTCGCTATACGGCTGAACTTGCGTAAGCCATCCAAACGGTGGAATCCACTCGGTAACTGACCGTAATACATAACAGCCGATCATCACCGTAAACGACAGACCGACTGCCCCCCGCGAACTTTCCGAGAGTTGCGAGCAAACCGCTGTCACCCCTGCAAAAAATAAGCCGACCACACCAAGCGACGCACCGTAAATAACTGATCCAGACAACCCCATGCTATCGAATGAAAGACTATACAGACCCACGCCGATTAGCAACGCCAGTAACAAGTTGACACCGAACAGCGTAAGTATCGAAGCCGTCAGTTGTGAATGCCGGGCAATCGGCAACGAACGCAGTAATTCCGCCTGCCCCTCCTCTTCCTCTGCCCGCGTATGGCGCACCATCAATAATATATTCATAATGGCGACTGCGATAGCGGTCATCAACAGCATCTGATGGGAAACCATGGCGCCTAGCGTGTAATTCGCCAGATCCCCAGGACCTACCATTGCCTCCATCGCGGGATTTTTCATCGTTTCCGCCATTAGATTACGATCCTGCTCAGTCGGATATAATTCATTAAAAGCAGGCGGTACAACAAGCGTCATGACCGTGATTCCGACGAGCCACCACATATAACGCATGCGATCTTGCCGAATCATGAATCGGGATAGACGAAGAACACCTGCAAATGGGGCCCCCTTCATCACACATCCCTACCTTCCGCGGTTTCTTCATAATGCCGCATGAATAGATCCTCAAGCGTAGGCGGAGCACTTTCGATCTTCCGTATACCGTGCACGCTTAGCTTGTGCATAATCGCTTCCATTTCCTCTGCATCCGCATGAAACGTCCAGCCGGTTTCTGTCGGTACTACATCATGCACACCTTGCCACGAAGCGAGCGACTCAATCGGAGTTCTTGTCTCCACTGTCAGCTGCATTCGTGTCAAATGCCGTAGTTCATTCAACGTACCGCACTCGATCAGACGCCCTTGCCGGATGATGCCCACGCGATCGCATAGCTTCTCGACTTCGGATAAAATATGGCTCGACAGCAACACCGTCTTCCCCTCCGCTTTCACTTCTGCCACACATTGCTGAAACACTTTTTCCATTAAAGGATCGAGTCCAGACGTCGGTTCATCTAACAGAAATAATTCCGCATCGGAAGCAAACGCCGCCACTAAAGCGACTTTCTGTCGATTTCCTTTCGAATACGTTCGGCACTTCTTCGTCGGATCTAGCTGAAATCGCGCAAGTAACTCTTCGCGCCTTTGTTCATGGACATTCCCTTGCAGACTCGCGAATAAATCAATCACTTCGCCGCACGTCAGCTGCGGCCACAAATTCACGTCTCCCGGCACATACGCAACACGTCGATGAATGTCCACCGCGTCTCGCCATACATCCTTGCCAAAAATCGTCGCCGTTCCGTTCGTAGCACGAAGCATGCCGAGCAGAACTCGAATCGCAGTCGATTTTCCTGCCCCATTTGGCCCGATGAAGCCGAACACTTCGCCGTTCCTCACTGTCAAATCCAGTCCATCTAACGCCTGATGCTTACCAAAAGTTTTCGTCACTTGATTCATCTCAATTACGTTCATCTGCATACCCTCCCTTAGTGTAAGTTAGAGCTTGTTATTGATTGTAGTGTACCATATGACCATCATGCCCGAGACATTTCATTCGCACCAAAAAAGCAGACACGCGATGCATGCCTGCTTTCCTCCTACCTATCCAATTAATCAAACACCATATCGTCTTCTTCACTAACAGCCGCATAGACGTGTAGATAATCCCCCAACTTACTCACTCGGACCGTAATACCATAGTAAATTCTGTGGCTACCCGGTGCTACCTTACTATCTGGGAAGTTCACAAAGAATTCTCCTGTTTTCTTCGGCGTAATGCGGAACACATTCGTCCCTGGATCTCGCGTGACGGTGGCAATTTCTTCACTTCCCTTAGGTAGCACATGCTTGCCGAGTAGAGCGCCATCCCAAATTTGTAACACTTCATTTGGCTTGATCGGTGTTATATGCGTGTAATAATAAAATTGATCTTTGTGCTCAGTAGACGTAACGTAATAACGCATTTCCTTGCCGTCCATATACTTAACCGTCGCAATGAATTTCCCTGGTTGATCAAAATAGATCACATGGCAATATTGAAGCGTATCATTTTCGCATCGCTCAAATTTTACACGTTCATTCACCAGTTCTCCTTCCTCTGTAGAAAGAGAAATTGACTCTGCATCTATGAACGCTTCGTTGTTTTCTCTTCTTTCATAATACATCCACAGTTCTGCTGGTGTCGAATAGATATCGGTTGTCTCTTCCAATGAAATATCCCATGCACCCTTGACCTTTTTGACATGCACATAATATTTTCTGTAGTTTTGATCATCTGTATCGGATGAAGGTGCGCCTGAAAAAGTCAGTGTAGCTGTCCCTTCTTTCTTTGGCACAATATGAATCTTCGTCTTCAAATTCATTTGACTCGGTATTTCACTGTCCGACACGATATCGAATACATCCGAGTTCGTTTTGCTGACATCGTTGAATCTCTTCCATTTAAAATCTTTCGCATGCATCGTAAGAATCCCCGGCTTCACATCTTCCGCAGCTTTCAGTAATTTTGCTGCTTGACCTCTCGTAATCGAAGCATTCGGACTGAATGTCGTTGGAGACGTACCTGTTGTCAATCCGAGTTGATACAGACTATAAATTCCATCTCTGTGGCCGTTTTTATGCACAACGTCTTTAAAACCATAATCCGGATCACGATATAGCGGCAATTCGAACGCTTTGATAATGATCGAAGCCATTTGCGCACGCGTAATCGAATCGTTCGGTCCGAATCGTCCGTCACCATAGCCGTTGATGACACCTTTTTGCGCTAATGCCGCAATCGCTTTATAGTAGCCGTTCGCAGTCGAAACGTCTTTGAATTTTGGATCTTTTATATTCGTAGTAGGGAGTTTCGTCATCTTCACGATAATGGCAGCCGCCTGCCCTCTCGTGATGGAGTCGTTTGGCTTGAATGTACCGTCTGGATAGCCTCCAATAATGTTACGTGACGCCAACTCATTCACCGCTTCCGCAAAATGCTTCGAATCTGGAACGTCCGGAAATCTCGCTTTGTCTGCCGCTGTGCTTGATAAAGGAAAACCGCAAACTAGCAAAATCACCCCAAGTATCGCTATCACTTTATTCTTCATTCGACTTCATCCTCTCCGTAATATAGTAGTATGCCGTACAGACGTAGAATTACAGAAATAGTTTCAAAACTTTTTGAATTAATTTCCTTCTGGAGAAATTCACTACTTATGAGAAAACCAATTATTTTTGAATAATCAAATAACACGTTGTATAGTAACACTCAGATAAAGGAGGGTTCTAGTATGAATACGAAACGTTTTGAAATTATCGAGAAACAGGGAAAACTGCAACAGTTCCAAGTGATCCGTGACAATGAAACAGGCGTTCTTTATATGTCGCGAGCACAGGGATACGGCCTTGGAATGACGGTCCTCGTCGACGCGAATGGAAAACCGCTGGTAGATGAAGAGTATTTGCGATCGGGTCGCTAAACTATGTAGACATCTACACTCTATCTTTTTCGCAATGAATAAGATTCTTTTAAGCGGACATACTGGCCACTACTAGATTACTAATATGGAAGTGTGAATAGGATGTTGATTTGCGAGGCTTGGACGAAATATAAGGCGGATCAACAGGTTAAAACTGCTATCTAACTGATGGGCGCGTTAATGGCAAAGCGTTATATAAGAAACGAGTGGGGATGAAGGAGGAGTAGCCATTTTTGGTTACTCCTTTTATAATAGATAAAACAGATGAAAGTGGTGGGCGTCATGCTATCTGAAGAAATAAAAAAAGGACTCGTAGACATCATTAATGAACGAGTAAATTCGTCATTTATTTTATTATTTGGATCTTATGCAAAAGGCACTGCTAGAGAAGACAGCGATATTGATTTGGGTTATTATGCAGTGGAATTACTTTCATCATATGAACGTTTTATACTAGCGGGTGAACTAGCACAAGTTGCTAAAAGGGAAATCGATTTAGTCAATATTCGTGAAGTAGATACAGTATTTGCTATGCAAATTTTTTCAACCGGTCAGTTACTTTCTTGTCGTGATGAAAATGAATTTTTAAAACAACGAATGAAAGCTTTTAGTATGTACATCAACCTTAACCAGCAACGAGCAGAAGTACTACAAAGCATTCAGGAAAGAGGGAGTGTGTTCGGCGATGAATGATGTGATTTTAAATAAAGTGACAACCATTGAACGTTGTGTGAATCGTGTTCATGAAGTATATGATCAGAATGTAGATAATCTAAAAGATTTCACTAAGCAAGATAGCATTATTTTAAATATTCAGCGTGCATGTGAAGCTAGTATCGATTTGGCTATGCATATCATTAGTGAAAAGAAGTTAGGTATACCAAAAGCAAGTCGTGATGCATTTAAGATGTTGCAAGAAGCTACTATTATTGATGAATCATTAGCCAGCACACTAATGAATATGGTAGGTTTTCGAAATATTGCGGTACATGATTATCAATCAATAGACTTAGAGATTTTGGAAGCCATTTTAGAAAAGCATATTAACGACTTTAAAGACTATACGAAAATCGTCTTACGCATTCTTTAGGAAGGTTAGTCAGTTAATAAAGTCACATGGTGAATCTGTATTCTAAGAAGTTTTTCAGGCTTGAAGGACATCTACGGTTTCAAAAAATTTGTTAATTGGAAAGATTGAGCCTATGGAGTAGTTAACCGAAGGGTGATTGACTATGAGAATATATTTTAAAGAAAGATATAAATCCTATATAAGTATCACTTTTGGTTTGTTAATTGGATTTATAGTGGCTACATTTTTATTTGATAGAACTGATTATAAATCAGGTTTTGGCGCCATTTTATTTGGATTAATCATCGGGGAGTTACTTTTTTACTCAAGATGGTCAAAACGTCAAAAAAGAGAATGAAAATATTTAATCTAACGAGGGCGTTTATGGAATAATGTTTGAAGCACTCATTTAGTTGATCTTCCCTACAGCCGTCGAGCATAGCGAGGGGTGTGGTTCACCGCCCACCCATAAGACACGCATCCGGCTGTAGCGCGGATCAACGGGTTCAAACCACTCCCCCATCATCGGTTGATTCTGTTCACGCAAACGCTCAGTATCAGAACTTCAAATCACTTATATAAACTATAAAAAGTCCTCCCCAACGCATGTTGAGGAGGACTTTTAAGTATGATCAAGAACTTTTACAACTGCTTTAAAAAATCCACTTCCACTTCATTTTTCCGCGGTTCACGCTTAAAGAGATAGCCACCGTTTCTTACGGACATCAGTACTTCTGCTCGCTCACGAATAGCTTCATAAGGATCTTGTGCATCCAACACGATAAAGTTCGCGGGTTTCCCCGCTTCAATACCATACGCATCATTTACTCTCATAATGTTTGCACCATAGTACGTGATCAAATCCAACGCCTTATTGATCTCGTCAATATGTGTGTAATGCGCTAAGTGAATCCCATTGTCTAAAATGTTCATCATATTTCCATTGCCTAAAGGATACCAGTAATCCGCTATGGAATCTTGAGCAAACGCCACATTGTTTCCGTTATTCAACAACTCTTTTACTCGTGTTAAGCCACGACGTTTAGGATAGCTGTCGCCACGTCCTTGTAAATGGGCGTTTTCAGTTGGACAAGAAATAAAGTTGATTTGTGATTCTTTAAATAAACCTAACATTTTATTGGCATAGCTATTATCGACTGAACCGAAGCTACATGTATGACTAGCTGTTGTATATTTACCATAGTCTTTTTCCATAACGAGTGCGTTTAACACTTCTAAGAATCGACTATTTGGATCATCGTTTTCATCACAATGAATATCAATCATCACATTATGCTTGATGGCCATGTCGACAATACGTCGCAATGACTCCACGCCATGTTCATAGGAAATTTCAAAGTGAGGAATCCCCCCTACTACGTCCGCACCCATTTCAAGTGCTTCTTCCATTAAACGCTCTGCGCCTTCATATCTAAAGAATCCTTCTTGCGGAAAAGCCACGAGTTGTAATGTAACGAGATCTTTCAATTCTTCGCGCAGTGTAACCAATGCTTTCATCCCCGTTAAATTCGGATCTGTAATGTCTACATGTGTACGAATGAATTGAACCCCTTTACTCACTTCTTTTTGAATTCCTTTAATCGCACGTTCTCGCACCATTTCTTCAGTCAATGATTTCTTATTATCACTCCAACGTTGAATACCTTCAAATAACGTCCCGGATACATTCGCATTCCCTTCGCCTAGTCCCGAAAAGATATAATCCAAGTGTAAATGAGGATCTACGTAAGGTGGCAATACTAAACGTCCTTGCAGATCAATTATGTCATCTGCGTCGCCGAGATCATTACCGATTGTTGTAAATTGGCCATTCTCCACTAAAAACTCATGGGAATCCGGATCCCCATATATATTCGCATTCATAAATTTCTTCATAAAATACATTACTCCTTTATCCATTGTTATAGTCATGAGTATAGCAGTTGCGATGCAAGAAAAATAATTCTTGCTCTCCATATAACGTAAGCAGCTACCTTATTCTAAGTCGTATAGCATCCCAAGCAAATAGATACGCTTCACCCTAAACTTGATCCTTGTTATCATGTTTTCCTTTTCTTTAAAAAATCCAAACTTTTCGCAGAAGCTGTCCGTCAAAAGAGTAAGACGTGATCGCGACATGTTTAAAATTGAAGAAGGTGAACCTTTTGTCATGACAAAAAATATAAAAATGGAGCAGGTGGAGCAATTTTTAATTGAAAACCAAAATGCTCATTATCGGCTCGCCTATAGCTATGTGAAAAACAAAGAAAACGCGCTGGATATTGTGCAAGACTCGATTTTCAAAGCGTTAAAATCCATTCACCGCCTCGAGGAAATTAAGTATTTAAAGACATGGTTTTATCGGATACTCGTGAATACTTCCATCGATTTTATTCGCAAACATCAGCGGATGATGGTGATGGATGATGAAGTTCTAGATGGCTATTTACCACAAACTGAAGATGAACCAACTGATATAGATTTACTAGATGCGCTAGATACTCTTTCTCCGGATGAAAAGTCGTTAATTATTTTACGCTTCTTTGAAGACTTGAAGATTGACGAAGTAGCAGCCATCTTAGATGAAAACAGTAATACAGTGAAAACCAGGCTTTACCGGACTTTAAAGAAACTGCGTATAGAAATTGAAAAGGGGGATTTGGAATGAAACGGATGAACAAGCTCAAGAAAGAATATGACGATATTGAAATTCCTCCCGAATTGGACAATTTAGTGAAGGACTCAATCCAACGTGCAAAAAATACGAAAAAGAAACACTCGCCTATGAGAAACTGGTCAATTGGAGTCGCTGCAGCGGCTGCCTTATTTGTAGGTAGCATTAATGCTAGTCCGACTTTCGCTAATTCACTAGTGAACATCCCCGTTATCGGTTCCATCGTGCAAGTTTTCACGATAGAAACCTTAATAATGGAAAAGGAAACATATCAGGCAAATATGAAAACACCGGCAATCGATGGCTTGGAAAACGAAGGATTACAAACTGCTCTAAATGAAAAATATATCGAAGAAAACAAAGCGCTCTTTACGAAATTTGAGGAAGAGATCGCCAGACTGGAAGAGGCCGGTAGCGGTCATTTAGGTATGGATTCAGGTTATGAAGTAAAAACCGACACCGAACAAATTTTATCTATTGCGCGTTACGAAACCACTACAGCTGGATCTTCTTCCACTGAGATGCAATACGATACGATTGATAAACAACATAATATTCTTCTTACCTTACCGAGTCTCTTTAAAGATGATTCCTATATCGGGATCATTACTACCTATATTAAACAAGAGATGAAACGACAAATGGAAGAGGATGAAAACACTGCATATTTAGCTGTCGAAGGAGCGGACGTCGAGTTCAGTTCAATTCAAGCCAATCAAGATTTCTATATTACGGCGGATCATACACTCGTCATTTCTTTTGATCAGTATGAAGTAGCACCAGGTTATATGGGAGTCGTCACATTTGAGATTCCTTCAGACATTTTACAAGACGCCCTAGTTGGGGATACGTATATTCAGTAAGTTATTTTACAGCAGCAGATGATGGTTTTCATCTGCTGTTCTTCCTATGAATGCAGGCGATTTTATACATACATAAGATGATAAGCGGTCTATTCAACACAAAATGATAGGAGATGTAATTTTTATGAATACGCTACATCAACAAGTCGGGAAGAAAAGAAGAAAGCTGAAGAAAAGATATTTTCTACTTCTCCTTATTCTTCTTGTTCTATCGGGTACTGTTCTTTTCGTTGGAACGTCTTATTCTTTCCGGGAAGTACCTAGTCCATCGGATCAACTTGTAACCAAACCAGAAATAACCGAAACGCCGGCATCAAACGATCAGCCAGAAACGTTTACACCACCTGAAGAATCTAGTCCTGAACCTGAAGTATTTCCTACAATTGAATCCGATGGAACAGAAACACCTACTGATGAACAAACAGAAATATCTTCTGAAGGGCAAACGGAAATGCCTATGGAAGAAAACTCAGAACAGCCTGTAGAAGAGAAAGAACCAGAAAAAGTAGTGTATATAACATTCGATGATGGTCCGAGTAAATGGACTGAGCAGTTTTTAGATGTCTTAGATGCACATGACGTGAAAGCTACGTTTTTCATGCAAGGGAGTAATTTAAAGAAAGAACATCTCCAAGAAAGTGTAAAACGTGCAGCGAAAGATGGTCATTATATTGGCGGCCATAGTATGACGCACAATTATCAAGCACTTTACTCTAATCAACAATTTGTACCCGAGATGCTTGAATCACTGGATCTTATTCATGAAATAACAGGAACCACTCCTCGTTTAGTTCGCCCTCCTTATGGATCAGCACCTGGATTGAACGGCGAGCAAATACGGAAACAACTGGCTGACGCCAATATTAAAATTTGGGATTGGACGATTGATTCGCATGATTGGGAACTTCCCGGTAACCCTTCTCAAATAATACAAAATATTAAACAAGACACTACTTCAGATAAAGAAGTCGTATTGATGCATGAAAAATCACAAACTTTAGAAGCGCTACCCGACATTTTGAACTTTTTCAAAGACCAGGGATATATTTTCGGAGTGTACAATGACGCCTCTCACTTTGTCATGAACTTCCAGAATGATGCTGCACTTTAAAATCACAATGTATGAAAGTCTATTACTAGATGCTAGTGTATGGAGGCTATTTTTTACGTACTGTTAGCCTCCCCTTTCATCTCGCCTTTTCCACTGGATACGATGCAAACTTTTTAAATATTGCTGGTCTTTTACAAACGTATGGGTTGACATCAGATTGTGAATATTATACGATTACCTTGAATTCGAGATAAAAGGAGAACGTCATGGACAGTCAAACTAAAGAAATTTATGAAGAAGATTTGTCTCTAAAAGCATTCATTGTTTTGACTCGAGCATTGCAATCCATTAAATTACGCGCGGAAGAAGATATCAAACGTTCAGGATTAAACCCAACAGAGTTTGCTGTTTTAGAGTTAATTTATAGTAAAGGTGATCAACCGATACAAAAAATCGGCGAGCAAATATTGATTGCGAGTAGTAGCATCACATACGTTGTAGATAAACTAGAAAAGAAAAACTTAATCAAACGAAAACCTTGTCCAAAAGATCGACGTGTAACATATGCGTCTATTACAACAGATGGGACGGAACTGATGAATGAGATTTTCCCCCCACACAAGAAAGCAATAAAAGAAATTTTTAGTGGACTAGATATACAAGAAAAAGAACAACTAATTGCACAGTTAAAAAAATTAGGTTTACATGCACAAAATATGTAATGTTTACTCTAGTTTTTTATCTAATATCTCGAATTAGTAACATATCAATTAATTATAAATTACAAAGGGGGTTTTATTACATGACAAACGAATTACTAGGAATTCACCACGTTACCGCAATGACAGATAACGCTATGAGAAACTATGATTTTTTCACAAACGTACTTGGCATGCGATTGGTGAAGAAAACGGTAAACCAGGATGATATCCATACGTATCACACGTTTTTCGCGGATGATATCGGGTCACCAGGGACTGACATGACATTCTTCGACTTCCCGAACAACCCAAAAGGAACGCCGGGAACGAACTCGATTTCCAGAACAGGACTGCGCGTACCTACCGATGCAGCACTTGAATATTATCTAGATCGCTTCAAGGAGTTTGATGTAGAAAACGACGGCATTCAAGAGCTTTTCGGCAAAAAGGTACTCCCTTTCCAAGAAGCGGACGGACAGAAGTATCAACTGTTCTCTGATGAGAATAATGAAGGTGTAGCACCCGGTACACCTTGGGAAAACGGACCCGTACCTGAAGAGCACGCGATTTACGGTTTAGGACCGATTGAAATTACAGTGAGCTATTTCGAAGATTTCAAGAAAATGCTAACTGATGTGTATGGTATGAAACCGATTATTGAAGAAGAGAACGTGACACTGTTTGATGTAGGTGAAGGTGGCAACGGCGGACAAGTCATTTTACGAAATGATGATACAACTCAAAGCCGTCAAGGCTACGGCCAGGTGCACCATGTGTCGTTCAGAGTGAAAGACCATGAAGCGATTAAAGACTGGGAAGCTAAATACAATGATATGGGAATGCAACATTCCGGTCACGTAGACCGCTTTTACTTTGAAGCACTTTATACACGTGTCGGTCATATTCTTATCGAGCTATCTACAGACGGCCCCGGTTTCATGACGGATGAGCCATACGAAACTTTAGGTGAAGACCTATCACTTCCCCCATTCCTTGAGCCGAAACGTGAATATATTGAATCACAAATTCGTCCGTTTAATACAAAACGTTCATAACAGTTTTAAAGGAGTTTTATAAATGGAAGCAATTAAAAAAATCCACCATATATCCGCTATTGTGGGAGATCCCAATGAAAACCTGAAATTCTATAGAGATGTTTTGGGACTTCGTCTAATTAAACAAACGGTAAACTTTGATGATCCAGGTGTTTATCACTTGTACTTCGGAGATCATAATGAAACTCCTGGTACGGTCATTACATTCTTCCCTTGGACCAATAATAATTACGGCAGAAAAGGCAGTGGTCAGGTCGGACGAATTGCTTTCAGAGTACCAAAAGGAAGCATGGAGTATTGGAAAGAGCATGTAACTGCTCAAAACATCCACACTGAAATGACTCAGCTTTTCGGTAAAGATACACTCGAGTTCAACGATGTTCATGGACTCGAGCTCGCAATAGTCGAAGGCGAAATAGCTGCAGATCAATACGACATAGTCGACTTCCACGGAGCTGTTTTATTGTCTGGAAACCCTGAAGGCACAAAAGATTTACTTACTGGCCTTATGGGATTAGATGAACTAGATATAGATGATCAAAATCAACACTTTGAAACAGTAGGCAAGGAAAAGCAACATATCATTACGGCCACTCCCCCGCAGCCTGCTGGTAGATTCGGTATTGGAACAGTCCACCACATCGCGTGGTCCGTACCGCATAAGGAGGCATTGAAAGAGTGGCAGGCTGCACTTACAGATGCTGAATTTGGTGTCACTGTAGTAAAAGACAGAAATTACTTCAACTCGATCTATACTAGAGAAAAAGGACATGTCGTATTCGAGTTCGCGACAGAAGGTCCAGGATTCGATATAGATGAAGAAATGAAATCACTTGGTTCCATGCTGAAATTACCAGAGCAATATGAACACAAAAGGCAGGAATACGAAACTCTGCTGCCAAAATTGGAGGTATAGTATATGAATAAAATACTCCATTTTTCTCCGCAGGAACTGACGGCAAAAGAAAAGAAAAAATTCCTGATTGGCTCGGTTATCCCAAGACCGATCGCATTGGTCTCCACGAAGTCTAATTCAGGTGTTATTAATATTGCGCCATTCAGCTACTTCAACATCGTCACGTATGACCCTCCTATGCTGTCGATCGCAGTGCAGCGCGTAGATGGAAAACCGAAAGATACGGCTAGAAATATTTATGAGAATAAAGAAGCCGTAGTGCAAGTCGTTGACACGGATAACGTAGAAGCGGCAAATGCAACTTCCGCACCGTTAGGACCGGACGAAAGCGAGCTGGATATATCGAGTTTTACAACAGTAGACTCAAAAGCTATCCAAGTTCCTGGAGTAAATGAAACCAAAGTGAGATTTGAAACAGAATTATACGATTCATTGGTCATTTACAATGAAGAAAATATCGCAACTACAGACGTTTTATTGCTGAAAGTACAACACTATCATATTGATGAAACGATCTATCATAACGGCTATATTGACCCGTTGAAATTACAAGCTGTAAGCAGACTTGCTGGTAATGATTATGCCGAAATAGGAAAGCTCTTTACGGTTGAACGGCCCGTTAAATAATCAGAGGAGTTGTCATGTAATGAAATATATTTACAACGAAAAGAAAAAAGGTGCACCGGTATTCGTATTACTCCACGGCACAGGCGGTACAGAAACAGACTTAGTCTCCCTTGCCGAACTACTTAATCCCGAATATAACGTGTTAGGCATCAGAGGAAATGTGCAGGAAAATGGAATGAATAGATTCTTCAAACGTCACGGAGAAGGTCAGTACGACTGGGAAGATCTTGAGTTTCGCGGCAATGAACTGTATGAGTTCATTGAAGAAAAAGCAAAAGAGTATGATTTCAAAATGGAAGATACGGTGCTGGTCGGATTCTCAAACGGCTCGAACATTGCGATTCAAATGATGCTCAAGCAACCAGAAACGTTTAAAAAAGCAGCATTATTCGCACCACTGTATCCTGCAGATGTAGCAGAAAAACAAGATTTCAGCGATGTAGATGTATTCCTATCACTAGGAGAAGGTGATCCGATTGTGCCGGAATCGGAAAGCAAGCGAGTCATTAGTCTCTTTAAAGAAAGAGGCGCGAATGTTACAACAGCTTGGGTGAACGGACACAGCCTGACACAGGAAGTCGCAATGCAAGCAAAAAACTGGTTGAATTAAGCACGATCTATGTAATAAAAAACAATACGCACGTTTTGTTTTAGTAAAAGTGAAGTTACTACATGTAAAATAACAACCATTACTAGATGAGATTTAAATGACAATAGCAATCTAGAACGTTGACACAACACACAGTATAGTAGGCAATGAAGTGAAAGTTACTATCGAAATACAATTACGTAAGTAAGCTATGTAGGATTCAGACTTTCTAAAAAAGTGGATGACATGTAGTTTATACCGTACCCCTAAAGTTAGATTTCATTTCCTACCTTTAGGGGATTTTCTTAATAAAACAAATTCTATGTCAAACTATAGAGCCAACTTCTTCTCCATCACAATATGCGGTATGCCATCTTCCATGAATACATCGGACGTAGTTTTGTAGCCA
The DNA here is from genome assembly GCF_000425545.1 of Sporosarcina ureae DSM 2281. Classification (GTDB taxonomy): domain Bacteria; phylum Bacillota; class Bacilli; order Bacillales_A; family Planococcaceae; genus Sporosarcina; species Sporosarcina ureae. Next base: position 69,071 of record NZ_AUDQ01000016.1, read on the forward strand.
AGCTTACGATAAAACTCTTCCGCATGTGTCTGTCCATGCAATTTCAACGAAGCGATTTCCTTCTCCTTCGCGACATCTTCTAAACCTTCAACAATTACCTTTCCAACACCTAAACCTCGATAAGAAGCTAGCACACAAATACGTTCTAACTTCCCGACCCCATCTACTACTCTCAATCTACCTGATGCGATCGCTTGTCCTTCATGTTCCACTAAAATATGTTCACATAATTCATTCAGTACATCAAATTCATCAAACTCGTCCTCTTCCGGAACATGTTGTTCGTAGACGAATACCTCTTTTCGTATGTCAAAAGACTTTTGAAGATCTACTTCTGTAATTATTCTCTTAGTGTTCATCATACATTCACTCCTCTTTCTACTATTATTCCGTAAACAAGAAACTTCCACAGACGATCTCTCAGTCTGTGGAAGTTTCTCTTTCTAGCTCGCACTTCAAAAATACATAGCCGTCTTTTTCAATCGTTTCACTCATTTTCACAGGAATGCGTTCCTTGAAAATCGGTCCATCGACAACGACTGTATGGAATTCCCCTGACTCCCCGCAGCTATCAATGCCGAGTGCTTCGAGTTCATTCATCAATTCAATCGTGAAACGTCTGCCGAGAAATTTCGCTGGCATCATCTTTGTATTGACCACGATCACATACGCTTCAAAATCTTCTGCAATGAATTCTTCGAGCAGCTTACGTCGTGGTTCTTCCCAAAGTGGATGATAGGTTTCCATACCCACTTTGGCGCACATCGACTGCACCCACAGTAAATGATCTTCTAAATCGATGTCACCAAAAACTGCTTTGTGAATACCATGTGCTTTCGAAACGCGCATAGCATCTATGAATTGCATTTCATAGCCAGCCCAGTCTGCTTTTCGGATCATCAGCGGAACGTCCATCTGCTTCGCCTGCGCTTGAACGATCTCCAGTGGCAATGCGTGTGATTTGGAATGTGGCTGATCTTTCTCGAACATCGTCCACAGCATAGCCGGCGTATTTCCCTCTTGGATTGCGCGATACGTTGCGAGTGCAGAGTCTTTGCCGCCACTCCATGACGTAACGAACTTCACGCCCGTCATTGTCCGTCCGCCCATGAGATGCGTGCATCCACTGTACGCGCCATGCGAATCATGTACGAACGGAATCCGAGCTTAGGCCAGAAATACGACGCTAAATGATTCGCCGTCAACCAATCCGTCATGACATATTTATAACCTGCATTTTTCATTTGTGTGAAACTGTGGTTCGCAATCGACTTACCGATCCCTTGTCCACGCATCTCAATATTCGTCGTTGCCTGCACAAGCACTGCCGACTCATCTGGTGTCGTCATCGCATGACGCGCATCCGCCGGTGTAAATAGATGAAAGGCTACAGGCACTTCATCCTGCTCAGCAACCCAGCTGCGTGTACCTTCTTTGCCTTCATACGCCGCAAATACATCACGCTCTGCATCCAACGCCTCTTGTGTAATCGGTTTCCACGCCGGAGCTTTCGCCTGGTGCAAACTATTCCACGGTGCCATCTTGTGCAAAATTCTTTGCTCGTCCCCTACTAGTTCCTTCATCTTCACGAGACTATTCTCACCCGGCTGTGCGCGATAGTGTTCAAGTGACAACGCCGCAAAGCGCTGTTCGAAATGAAACGACTGCTCCAGCATTTCAAGAATTAATTCATCATTACCAACCGGAATATCCATGACATGTTCAAAATAGCCATTGCGAACCCATTCCGCACCAGCTTCCGTGTACATCAATCGGGCCAATCTTGGATGCTCGTCCTCATGTATGACAAATGAAGGATACCCGACATACACCGTACGCCCACGAGTAACATCTTGACGATATTCGTATAATAAATAGCCGATGACATCTTCGTCACGCAACGTCACGAGTCCCCCTGTATACGGTTTCTCCAATTCTTCACGCAAGCGATCCTCTGCTTGTTCAATGTCCTCAAAACGTTCCTGCAAAAACGGAAAACGCTGTCGTTCATCTGCATGTCTCGCCGCCAATAACGAGGCCATCTTCGGTATATACTGCTCTTCAAATTGTACAAAATGAATCATCAGAATCCCCTCCTGCCTAATTTAACTAAATTATACCACAACCGTTTGGCTTGCCAATGAAATGAATGGATGGGGTGGTTGGATCGTGGGTTTAGAGCGGTTGTGCGTTGGTATTGAGCGGATAGAACTTGTGTATGAGCGGGTGTGCACACACATAGAGCGCTCGACCGCGAGCAATGAGCGGTTGTGCTATAGCATTGAGCGCTTACACACACATATAGAGCGAAAACGCGGC
>NZ_AUDQ01000017.1 GCF_000425545.1 Sporosarcina ureae DSM 2281
TCCGGATGCTCCTTTAACCATTCAAGTATTTGATCTCGATAGGGATCTAACTTCTTACTTCTAGTCTGTAAAGACAATGTGAATTTGAAGAATTCATCTGGTTTCATTTTCCCATAATCAATCACCCTATTTCTAGAAATTTTGAGCTTTCTGGAGATTGCACTGTTAGAGAATCCTTCTTTACGCAATCTATGTATTTCATTGTAAACCATCCACTTTTCCACTTCCTATACCTCTCTTTCTATAGACTAGCTTCAGTATATAGAAAGTAGATTTTTTTGTGGAAAACTGTTGATTCTTATTTGTTGAAAGCTGTTGAATCTAGTTTAACGTTTACAACTGGCTAGAGAATTGAAACAATAATAATAGAATCCATGTCATAAAGCCCATGGATTAGATGGTAATAATCTCTATTCAATTAGATTGAAGCTGGCTCACTAATCATACGGAATAGTATATATCGTCTTCACTTTCGTAGCGTACAGCAATGGAATGCCCATTGTCTGATTGGAATTTAAGTGCGGTAGTGTCTAGGTCACCAGTAAGTATAGAAAACGAATGTCGATCTTGTTGGGAGGGTAGAAGAGAATAGTGGATAATATCATGGATGAGAGAAGACATTTCTTCGTACGATGTAAAAATATAATACTCATTGACCATATATGCCGGCATACTGCTCATCTCCTAAATAAATAGAATGAAGACACGAGCGACGGGAAAGGAAAAGTAAATAATTATCTATTCAGCAAGTACTAGAGCGTTGACTTCAAAGTATAAAGCCCGAAGTATACTATATGAATCAACAACTATACATGTGAATAGAAAAATCATTCTACAGTTATTATATAGTAGGTTTATATAAAATACTATTGAGTATTGTCGGAAAATTTAAAATGGTAAAATAGATTATTTTTTTAAATTGTACATAGTTTGCATGAATGCTAACAATGCATTTTTATCTGTGTCAGATAACCTTATACCGTTGAAGGATATTTGTTCTTGCAATAAATTCTCTAGTTCAAGTTCTTTAGACGGCTTATTATTTTTAGATGAAGAGATAGCTTGATCTACTGTTCCATTAGGCAGGTAACCTGCCAATATTAATAACTCATTTTTATCTGCTTCTAACGCTGCTGCTAGTGCACAAATCGTTTCACGAGAAGGGTTGTATCTACCTTTTTCCAATGAAGCGATGAAAGAGTAGCTCAGATCAGCTAGGTCTGCCAAATAACGTAAAGTCATTTGTCTCTGTTCACGTAATTTTCGTAGGCGTTTTCCAAATTCGTTCAAATAGATCCTCTCCTTAGCCATTTGTAATTTAATATTGAAGAGTATGTACTACTATCATAACCTATTTATTGATAAATAACAGAAAATACTGGTATGAATATTTTTAGGTAAAAAGACTTCACTTGAGAATGTACAAAACGTTGTAAAAAATAAATTTGAAAGACTATACTACCAAAAAAACTAAGTAGAAAAGAAGTTGAATAATTCACTACTAACAAACCGTATTTTATGCTATATAACCATTTTACACAATTTCTATATGTACTTCTATACTCCATGTCCCTCAGTTTAATAATTTATAGAGTAATATCCAACATATTAACCGAAATAAAAGAATAACAAACTTCTCTGTTCATTTCATACTAAAATAATTGGTGCAATTAACTAATAAATGTGTTGACAAAAAGTACAAAACAACATATTATGTGTTGTGAGGCTGAACAAAAGTTTTTTTGCTCAATTTGTTTAGAAAAACAACACATAATGAATTACTGGAGAGGGGGTAATAAATAACCTTATTAAAATTGAAAACAACCTTGTACTATGTGAATGTCTATTCTTACATCCATCTGAATGTACTAAGTTCACAGTTCAGTTCCAATGAAGAGCTAGTGGTCTAAGGCATGAACGATAGGTATTGCAATGAAAAGATAGTTATAAGATCTGTAACATAAATCAAATGTACTAATAAAATATTATATTAGCAGCTCTGAATTTCCTATTAATATGAGTCGATTAGTATACTTCCTACAAACTCTGAACTATATATTCAAGTCTTACGTATAAAAGTATCAAAATGATGATGATACGGAAAGTGTAGGTGTTGAGAATGCGTTATGAAAATTGGAAATCTCATAGGCTTAGCAAATTAAAATCTACTTCGCTACTGTTACTTCTCAGTTCCTTATTAGTGGTAGGAGGATGTTCACCATTGTTTGGGGGTGAAAAGAGCGGTGATTCAGCAGCGGTATCGCTAGCCAGTGAAAAGATAGATCCGTATGTGGGTGAAAAAAGTGAAGTTCTTTCTTATGTATGGACTACTAGGAAGGAATTATCTCTTACATTTAACGGAATGGCTGACAAAAAGACGATGGTTTCACTTTTGGATGCACTAGAGCAAAACAATATTCCAGCCACATTCTTTTTGCCGGGCATTCGGGTAGCAGAAGAGCCTGAAATCGCCAAAATGATTTTGGATCGTGGCCATGAAATTGAAAACAACACATTAAATCAAAAGGATCTTCGCAATATAAGTTATGAGCAACTGTATAGAGAAGTCAAGCTCAGTAATGAAGTAATTCAGAAGGAAACCGGTATAACACCTCGTTATGTCAGAACGAGATCAGGTGAATACAATGAGGACCTTCAAGCCATAACAGCACAGCTTGGCATGGATGCGGTTATCAATTACACGATCAACCCACGGGAAGGGGATATGCAGAGTGCTAAATCAATCGGCGAATATATTGAAAGGTATATAACACGCGGGTCGATCATTTCCATGCATACGGATATTAATCCTGAGGTTGTTGGTGCTATTCCGTATATCGCGAAAGCCGTTGAAAAAACAGGCTATAAATTAATTCCACTAAAAGAACTAGTTGATAGAGGTACTAAGCGTAAGCCACTTGAACAAGTCACAGGCTATGATGAAATTAAAATTAATCCAAATTATAGAGCTGTTAAACCAAATATCTTCTACGATGCCCCTACGGAAGAAAAAGTGATCGCGCTGACATTTGACGACTGGGCAAGCGATTACACAGTAACAAAGATTCTCGATATTTTGAAAGAGGAGAAAGTGCCTTCCACGTTCTTCTTGATTGGTAAAGGTGTAGAGAAGAACCCAAACTTAGCACGCGCTATTTATGAGCAAGGCCATGAAGTTGCAAGTCACTCTTACGGCCATGAGGTAGTAACAGGGATGACACCTGAAGAACTACAAGAGGATTTGGTTAAAGCGCATAAAGTGATTACGGAAGCGATTCAAGCGAAACCGACTATGCTGTTCCGTCCTGCTACTGGTGAAATAGATGAAAATACAGCGAAAATTGCAATGGCGACAGGTTATAAAAGCATTGCATTATACGATGTCACACCATTTGACTGGGATACAGCAAACGATGCCGATGAAATTGTCAAACGTATTGTCAACAAACGGGGAGATGGAAGTGTCATTGTACTTCACATCTTGGATGGCACGCAGACGATTGAAGCCCTTCCTAAAGTTATCCATACATTACGCGAACAAGGCTACACATTTAAACACATGACAGAATTAATGCGAATGAAGAATAACTAAAAGATGGAGATGGTATGAATGGCCAATTCATTATACGAGCAAATCATGTATAAACAAGAAAAGATTGCTGTCGTTGGTTTAGGTTACGTCGGACTGCCAGTAGCTATCTCATTTTCGGAAGTGGCAGATGTAATAGGATTCGATGTCAGTGAAAAGAAGATTGATCAGTTACTTGCTGGAATTGACGTAACAGGTGATGTTGGAGATGAACGAGTCCGTGATACGAGCATGTTATTTACATCAAATGAAAAGGACTTGCAAGACGCCAAGTTTTTCGTCGTGGCAGTTCCAACACCTATTCAGGCTGGAAATCTTCCCGACTTGAAAGCTCTTCAGTTGGCCAGCCAGGTGGTAGGAAGAAATATGAGGAAGGGATCAGTCGTGGTCTATGAGTCAACTGTATATCCCGGAGTTACAGAGGAAGTGTGCATACTTGAACTTGAAGCTGCATCCAACCTGAAATTTGGTACGGATTTCACAGTAGGATATTCACCAGAGCGCATAAATCCAGGTGATCAAGTCCATCGACTTGAAAACATTATTAAAATTGTCTCTGGCAGTGATGAGGAAACACTAAATACTGTAGCAAGTGTATATGAAATGATTATAGATGCTGGCGTATATCGTGCGGAATGCATCAAAGTAGCGGAAGCTGCAAAAGTTATCGAAAATGCACAGCGGGATATTAACATCGCTTTTATGAATGAACTCTCCATGTTGTTCAATCAAATGAAAATCGATACGCAGGCGGTATTGCGTGCAGCAAAAACGAAGTGGAACTTCCTACCGTTTTCTCCCGGATTAGTAGGCGGTCACTGCATAGGAATCGATCCTTATTATTTAACGTATAAAGCAGAGGACTGTGGATATCGATCTAAAATACTACTAGCAGGGCGCCATATCAATGATTCTATGGCTGCGTATATTTCCCAGCAAATTCTCAAGACGCTTGTACAGCAGAAAGTGAATATGAATACTATCAGGGTAGGTGTACTAGGTCTTACTTTTAAAGAAGATTGTCCTGACTTCCGTAACACAAAAGTACTCGATATTATCAAGGAATTAAAGGAGTACGGAATCGAACCAATTGTCGCAGATCCATTGGCGGATCCCAAGGCGGTCAAAGAACAATGTGACATCACACTTGTCTCCATTGATGAATTCAAAGACTTGCACGCAGTGATCGTGGCAGTACCACATGAAATATACAGGGGGCTAATGTTGGTAGATTTTCAACAAATGTTCAAAACAGAATCTACTCAATTACTGGTAGATATAAAAGGTGTCTTTAATAAAAAACAATTTGAAGACCAGAATATTCGGTATTGGAGTCTATAAGAAAGGTGTGGAATTATGGTGAAAGAAAAATCTAATGCCAAAACAACAGGTAGATACACTAGTGAATCGACCCTTCTTCCAAACATTCCAATACTGCAGAGAGGTGAAGAAGGAAAAATAATCCAAACAAATCGACTGTTGAAGGATTCCTACTCATGTGATTTCAACGTAATAATGAAAAATAAAAAAGTCGGTAGCAAAATGAAAATGAAAGCTATTGAAATATCCAAAAAAGAGCTGATTGTGGACTTCGACTCGTCCATGAATTCACTGAAGGCCGGCGATGTCGTAAACTTACGTTTTAAAATGCCTAAAGGAACGATGGAGGAAGAATACGAGTCGACGGTGAGAATTCGAGGAACAGTTAGTTGGCGGGAAGTGAAGATGCCGAATGACGAAATCACTTGGAATCTGGTCTTCAAATTCGTTCAGTCACTGGATTCTTACTTCCAGCGAGTAAAGTGGAGATTTATTACTACCTTCACACTTGCCAGTCTTTTACTTGTCTCATTCTTTATTGTATTAATGCGCTTTGAAAGTCTAGTCTATTTCAAGTTTAATAAGTTCATTTATTTCTATAGTCTGATTGCAGCTACATTTTTGCTAACCCGGTATATATTTGGTGCTTTCTATAGGAATGTACCAATTAACTCTACTTATCGTCCAGGTGTTTCTATTATTATTCCGGTTTTTAATGAAGAAGAGTGGATCAAAAAAACGATATACGGTTGTCTGAATCAAAACTATCCAATCGATAAACTAGAAGTAATCGTCGTCGATGATCAGTCTACGGATCTCACGGTAGAAAATATTTGGAAGGCAGTAGAAAAGTTAGAAAGTGAAGACGCAATATACAGAATTAAAGAACGCTTACATGTATACGTGATGCCGAAAAATGGTGGGAAACGGAAGGCATTAGTAGATGGTGTCGCAATGGCCAAACATGATCTCGTCGTTTTTGTCGATTCGGATAGTATCTTGAAACCTAATGCTATTTTGAATTTAGTCCAGCCGTTTCAAGATCCTAAAATGGGGGGAGTCGCAGGGAGGACAGATGTTGAAAATAAATATACAAACAGTATTACTAAATTACAAGTCGTACGTTATTACATTGCTTTCCGCGTCATGAAAGCAGCCGAATCATACTTTGACTGTGTCACTTGTTTATCGGGTCCACTGTCTTGCTATAGAAAGTCTTTAGTTATCGAGAACCAAGAGAATTGGCTAAATCAAACTTTCTTAGGACAGCCAGCAACATTTGGTGATGACCGCAGTATGACCAACTATATTCTACAAACACACCGCACGGCATACCAAGATAAGGCAATTTGTTCAACAGTTGTACCTGATAAATTTGGTGTGTTTTTAAAGCAGCAAATGCGCTGGAAACGCTCTTGGTTGCGTGAATCACTACGAGCAGGAACATTTATTTGGAAGAAGGAAGTATTGATGGCTCTGTTCTTTTATGTGGGTCTGATTGTACCAATTGCAGCACCGGTTGTCGTACTATACAACTTAGTCTATGTGCCGCTGTTTCATGGAATAGTCCCCACAACTTTCCTGATGGGACTATTTCTTATGGCCTTTATGCTGAGCGCCACCTACTTGTTCTTTAAGAAAAGCAGTCTGTGGGTCTTCGGATTTGTATTTGTTTTGATGTATGAGGCTGTTCTATTGTGGCAGATGCCTGTTGCATGGGTGACATTCTGGAAGTCAACTTGGGGAACGCGCGATACACCACAGGATATTGAAGCGCGTGAGAAGAAGTTGGGGAAGAAGCAGAAAAAGGATCCTCTAACTATCAAATCATAACTATATGAATTTGTAGACAAGGAGAATGACATATGAAACGAAACAGTAATGAAATATTAGATTATGAAAAGAAGAATAGACGGAAAGTCAGACGATCAATTTTTCAATTGTGTATTTTATTGGTTATTGTTTTCCTTGTGTTCCAAACGTTTGTCGAAATGAATCGTTATGATGCATCAGACACTAAAGAGTGGAAGAACAAGCGAGGTTTTATTGCTCTTTCGTATCCAGGAGTATCAAGGGATGGGTCAGACTCTCTATTTGCAAAAAAACAATTGCAACAACAACTGGAAGCATTGATGGAACAAGGATACGAGACAATCTCTCAACAAGATATTTTGAATTTCTACAATAACAAGAAACCGTTGCCTGAAAAAGCATTGTTCCTTGCCTTCGAAGATGGACGTACGGATACGAGTGTATTCGTCAACCCACTGTTGAAGAAGTATAACTACAAAGCGACATTGCTCTCTTTTGCCAACAAATTAGACGAGAACGATAAGCGTTTTCTTCAACCTTCACATCTAAAACAGATGCAAAAAAGTGGCTTTTGGGAATTAGGTAGTAATGGTAACCGTTTAACATACATTAATATCTTCAATAAAGAGGGGACATTCTTGAATATTCGAGATGACGAAGAAATACTGAGTAAAGACGAAATCAATTCGTACAATCACTTTTCAATGGACTTCATTCGCGATCAGAACTTGATTCCGAGTGAGAACCGAGTGGAAATGGAGAAGCGCATTACAAATGACTATGAAGAGATGCGCAATGTGTATCAAAAACAATTGGGTACTATGCCTGGCGTCTACATGATTATGCATGCAAATGGTCTGTATAATACAGCAAATAAATTGGTTACAGAAGTCAATGACAAAGAGATTAGAAAGACATTTGATATGCACTTCAATCAAGAAGGGGATGCATACAACACAAGAGCTAAAGAACTATATAATCTAAGCCGCGTGCAGCCAAAGACATCTTGGTCAACGAATCATTTACTCATGAAGATTCTAAGTGATACAAATCAAAAGGTAGATTTCGTGAAAGGTAATGAGAAACAAGCCAAACAGTGGAAGACAATTGAAAGCGCAGCGGAGTTTCATGATAATACAATCACTCTTACTTCAAAAGCAAAAAAGCATGGAAAATTGATACTGACAGAAAGTACTAACAAGGATATACAGTTCACAGGAAAAGTGGGAGGTACTGCTGAAGGCCAACAATCCATATACTTACGACGTAGTGATAATGGCAATTCATATGTAAAAATTGCATTTGAAAACGATGAACTAGTGATTGAAGAAAAGGTGGCAGGGCAGTTGAAAGAGTTACTTGAAACAAAGCCGATTCCGAAAGCCACAATGGAGCAAATAACGGATCAAGATAAAACTGCCTCAGAAAAAGCACAACGACAAAAGATATTTAATGAAAAGAAATTTAAAATTGAACTTCAAGATAATAAATTAAACGTCTGGCTGAATGATAGAAAGGTCGTCAATAAGCTAGTCGTCAATCGAGAGATTCAAGCTGGAAAACTAGCACTAGGTTCTACATGGATACCAGGAGAATTTAATGATCCAATTCATGATGCACAGTTCAGTGATGTGACGATTGCTTCCTTGGCTAACAGTGATGTTGCGAAGACGATATTATTTACAAATGAAATACAAAAGCCACAGCAACTAATGTATACGTTTGTTGGATCAATTAAGTCGGCAATGAACTGGGTAGTTGATAATTTCTAACAACTAGCATGAACTAAAAAAGGCGGAGATTTCATTGCTTACTAATAAAAAAATATTACTCATTGTAATTTCCTGTTTCTTTGTTAGTGGATGCCAGGAAAAAAAGCAGCAAACTATGGATGTATCAGTTCTAGATGAATTGGAATTTTCAGCTTGGGTGACGGAATGGCAATGGCAAAGTGGTGTGGAAGACCTCCGACAAGTTCAAGGTGTAGATAGGGCACAGGTTTTTGCAGCCTATTTTGATGAAGAGGATCACGTGTACTTGCGAGACGAAATGGACGATGCTATTGACGCTATGAAGAAACTATCAAAGGAACGTAATATACCTCTCGATTTAACGATTGTAAATGACCAGTTTCTACCTGATGGAACAGTCGTGCACAAAGATTCTGAGTTAATTGGACGCTTGGTAGAAACACCAGAAAGTCGCAAAAGACATATTGATAATATTTTGGAATATGTCGATGCCTATCAATTTGAAGGTCTAGAAATAGACTATGAAAATATAAGTAAAGAAGACCTACCCAACTTGCTTCAATTTTATAAAGAGCTATATGACGTTCTTCAAGCACAAGGAAAACCGTTACGCATTCTATTGGAACCAAATTTACACGTGGAACAATATAATTTTCCGGTAGGACCAGTCTACGTCATGATGGCATATAATTTATATGGGGGCCATTCGGAGCCGGGTCCGAAAGCAGATGACGAATTCATCCGAATAGTAGTGAATAAAATGAAAACTCTACCTGGGCAACCGGTTATCGCCCTATCAACTGGCGGTTTTAGTTGGCTGCACGGAAAAGATGAGATGAAAACCCTAACTGAATCAGAGGCAGAAGATCTTGCTGAGAAAAGTAAAGTTATACCTATGAGAGATCCATCCAGTGGCGGTATGTACTTTGATTACCAGGATAAACATGGTGAAACGTTCACTGTTTGGTACGGAGATCAGCAGACTTTGTACCAATGGATGAAAATTGCAGCCGAAGAGGGGCAAATGAGGGTTTCTTTATGGCGAATGGGTGGAATGGAAACATCCACATTGGAGTTCCTGAATAAAGCAGTCAATTACAAAGCGAGAGTGAGAGGAGAAAACGGGATGTTTGCCAATCATATAAAAGAACTCAGGAAAGAAATGAACCTGACGCAGGCTGAACTGGCTGAGCGGGTAGGCATCGGGCGTACAGCATTATCCAAAATAGAGAATGGAGCTTACTATCCAAGCGCTAAAACAATGAAGAAAATCTCGGATGTACTCAATAAACCAATCGGAGAAATATTTTTTAATACAAATATTTCGTGAGGACACGCAGATCGCTATGAATGCTTTAACAAAAGATATGTGGAGCAACTTTTCAAGCACCATATATCTTTTATTATGGCGGCATCGATCCTAGATACAACGAATCAAAGAATATACGACACATTTCTAGTGAATTAGGAAAGTCTCGTTCGATTGAAGAATCTGAAGGGGATTTTTTATAGAGAGTGATATAGAAGGTGATATACATTATCACCATCCTTCCTTGTCGCTGTCGTGTTACAAGCAATATTACAGAAAACACATTCAGAGAAGTCTGCAGTAGTACTACATAAAAAATAACCGAAATACACTTACAGCAATTACAGCTGTAAGTATGGGTTCATACAAATAGCGATTCTCCTTTACTCAGGAGTGTCGCTTTTTGCTATACTGAATGAAAGTAAAGGAGTGCGTAATAGATGAAGTATCAAGATCGTCCACTTGTGCAAGCTTTGCAGAATTTCCATGACCGGAGTCCGGTGTCATTCCATGTGCCTGGACATAAAGGTGGTGCATTATCCGATTTGCCAGTTGCTGTGCGTCAAGCCCTTGCATATGATTTGACGGAACTGACAGGACTAGATGACTTGCATGAAGCGACAGGAGCGATTAAAGAAGCGGAAGACAAGTTGGCATGTCTTTATGGAAGTGAACAGAGTTTCTTTCTGGTGAATGGTTCGACAGTAGGAAACCTGGCTATGCTGTATGCAACAGTTCAGCCTGGAGACTTGGTAATGGTACAACGTAATGCACATAAATCTATATTCAATGCACTGGAACTGACAGGTGCGAATCCAGTGTTTCTATCGCCGGATTGGGATGAACAGACGCAAACCGCTGGAACGGTTTCCTTGAAGACTGTAAAAGAAGCACTTGCACAGTATCCCGACGTAAAAGCAGCCGTTTTTACCACGCCTACTTATTACGGAATAATAAATAGAGATCTTAGACAGATTATAGAAGTATGTCATAGCTATAGTATACCGATTCTCGTTGATGAAGCGCATGGAGCACACTTTATAGTGCATGACGCATTTCCAAAGAGTGCACTTGAACTCGGAGCAGATCTGGTCGTTCAGTCTGCGCATAAAACATTACCGGCGATGACGATGGCATCGTTTTTACATATACGTTCAAAATTCGTAAAGGTAGAAAGAGTAGCACATTACCTCCAAATGTTACAGTCAAGCAGTCCATCTTATTTAATGATGGCATCTTTGGATGATGCAAGGTATTATGCAGAGACGTACGATGAAAAAGACTATGAGAGTTTTCAAATATACAGAAATAATTTAATTCAAGGTCTATGCAACATAGCGCGCGTTGAAGTAGTGAGGACAGACGATCAACTGAAGTTGCTCATACGCGCGGCAGGTCATACGGGATACGTCTTGCAAGAGGCATTGGAGCAGCAGGGCATTTATCCTGAGTTGGCGGATCTATACCAAGTGTTGCTTGTACTACCTTTGTTGAAAGCAGGGGATGAAGAAAGCTGCGTTGACCTGGTGGATCAATTTAAGGTAGCGATGGACTGCTTAGCAGAGAAAGAAACTACTTCAATGCGGTTCAACAACTTTACGTCAAACAGTTCTCCATCGTCGGTAGTATATACAGCAAACCAGCTTCATACGATGGATATAGAATGGGTAAGTATGCAGAGTGCAATTGGAAAAGTGGCAGCGGCCGCAATTATTCCGTACCCGCCAGGCATTCCACTTTTATGTGCTGGAGAGCGTATTAACCAAGAACACATGGTACAAATATACGATCTATTAATGGCCGGTTGTAGATTTCAAGGAGCCATCAATCGAGAGAAGAAACAAATAAAAGTAGTTTTTGAATAGATAGGGGAAAAGAAGATGACAGGATTATTCATTAGTTTTGAAGGGCCGGAAGGGGCTGGTAAAACTACCGTATTGCAAAAAGTAGCAGAGCGCTTAAAGGCACATGGAGAAGATGTGGTCATGACACGAGAACCGGGTGGAATTCCTATTGCAGAAAAAATTCGAGAAGTCATCTTGGATTCAACTCACAGTGCGATGGACGGCAAGACGGAAGCGTTGCTGTATGCGGCTGCGCGTAGACAACATTTAGTAGAGAAAATTATACCTGCTCTGAAACAAAATAAAATTGTATTATGTGATCGTTTTATTGACAGTTCATTAGCATATCAAGGGTTTGCACGTGGACTAGGCATAGATGAAGTACTAGCAATCAACTTGTTCGCGATTGAGGAATATATGCCCGATTGCACAATATTCTTCGATGTGCCACCTGAAGTAGGATTAACTCGGATATGGAAAGACAAAGATCGTGAACAGAACCGTCTGGACTTGGAAACGCTGGAGTTTCATGAGAAAGTGTACAAAGGCTATCAGGAAGTGATACTAGGGAATGAAGGGCGAATCCAGGTGGTGGATGCACAACTATTACCAGCACAAGTAATTGAAAATGTTTGGCAAATTGTAAGTTCAGAAGTCAACTTACATAAGAATCCATGATATAATAAAGAAGAAATATATTTTTTTAAGAAATCGGAAAAGGGGAGAGTACTTTGAAACTGATTGTAGCAGTGGTACAGGACCAGGATAGTAACCGATTATCTTCTGCATTGACTAAAAGTGATTTTCGGAATACAAAATTAGCCAGTACAGGTGGATTTCTTCGCGCAGGTAACACAACGTTTCTAATGGGTGTGGAGGATGACTTAGTCTCCAAGGCATTGGATTTAATTCGTGATAATTGTCGTTCTCGCGATCAAATGGTCGCACCAGTTTCACCAATGGGTGGTAATGCTGATTCATATATTCCGTACCCAATCGAAGTTGAAGTAGGGGGAGCTACTGTATTTGTCTTGCCAATTGAACAGTTCCACCACTTTTAATCTAGAGGTGAATGCTGATGAAAGTCAATGGTGAATACCGTACAGGATTGGATAAGTTACCTCCTGATCCCCTTCGGCATACACAAGGTAATGCCAAATTTGGACAAATGGTAGAAAAACAAGGATTGCGTCTGCAAGGAGAACAGATTACACGGTTGTTTGGGGACATCTCAAGTGCCGGGGATCGACTTGCAAGATCTCGGAATTTACGTGATATGGCGAAGTACAAGATGCTAATCAAACGTTTCTTGAAAGAAGCAGTAGATTCAGGTATTGAGTTAACACAATCTCATACATGGAACCAATTCGGTGAAGGTCGCCGGTTGAATCTTGTCCAAACAATAGATGAAAAACTAATCGCGTTGACGGAAGCGCTGTTGGATGAAGAAGAATCATCCATTGATTTACTTGCCAAAATAGGTGAAATCAAAGGTCTTCTTGTCAATTTATATACGTGATCCCGTGCCGCAATCATATGTAGCACGGGGTTTTTTGCAACATCTTTACCAACTAAGGAGGGGCTTGCATGTCACAGAAGTTGCACGACCATGCATTGCAGTCTCAGAAGCAAGTTATTGATAGACTAACTATGATTCACAAAAGACAGCGTATTGGACATGCCTATATATTTGATGGTTCAAATGGTGCAGGAAAAGAAGCGGTTGCGCAATATTTTACGAAATTATTATTATGTATGGATCCAAAAGAAAATGTTCCATGTGAAACATGTAACTCGTGTAAACGTATAGAATCGGGTAATCATCCAAACGTAGTACTAATCAGACCCGATGGACAGGACATCAAAAAGGATCAAATGTCTGAGTTGATTATGAAAATGACGAAAAAAGGATATGAAGAAGGACGGAAAGTATATGTGATTGTGAATGCGGAAAGAATGAATTCTTCAGCAGCCAATACATTGCTGAAGTTTCTAGAAGAACCTGAAGGAAACGTCACAGCTATTTTGCTTACAAACTCCTATCCATCGATATTGCCGACAATTCAATCACGTTGTCAGCGGATTTCACTACAGTCGATGAATCGTCAAAGTAGTATTGAAAGTCTCGTAGAAAAAGGAGTTACAGCCTCTATGGCATCCACTGTAACGATGATGACAGCAAATGTCGAAGCGGCTTATGAAATGGCTCAAGAAGATTCCTTTGTACAGAGACGGAGATTAGTGTTAAAATTAGTAGAGGCAATTGAACAGCGAACTCCAGGTGAGGCATTGTTGTTCATTCAGACAGATTGGATGCCTTTTATGAAGGAGAAAAGTGATTGTGAACAAGGACTCGATTTACTTCTCTTTGCATACCGTGATATTGTGGCGGTCAAAGCAGGGTTGCAGTCGACTATATCCTATCCCGATCAATTGGAAGTCTTCACAGGACATTCTGTCAAAAATACTTATAGCAGTTTAACTGTTAAAATAGATGCCGTCTTGCAGGCGAAAAAACGATTGCATCAAAATATGAATCGTACGCTTTTACTAGAACAATTGGTGCTTACTATGCAGGAGGGGTTATTGTTTGTTTAAAGTCGTAGGCGTCCGCTTTAAAAAAGCGGGAAAGTTATATTATTTTGACCCATTGGATATGCCGATTGAAATTGGCGACTATGTTATTGTGGAAACCGCAAGAGGCGTAGAGTACGGTAAAGTAGCCAGTCGAAGTAATGAAATAGATGATGAAGATGTCGTCTTGCCACTGAAAAAGATCATTCGTCTTGCAGATGAGGGTGATCGTGAACGTGTGAAAGAAAATGAGCAAGAAGCAAATGAAGCATTTGATGTCTGCGTAGAAAAAATTACAGAACATCAATTGGATATGCGTTTAGTAGATGTAGAATATACATTTGACCGAAATAAAATTGTGTTTTACTTCACTGCTGAAGGTCGCGTGGACTTTCGTAATCTAGTGAAGGATCTTGCCGCCATTTTCCGGACAAGAATTGAATTGCGCCAAATTGGTGTACGAGATGAGGCAAAAATGCTAGGCGGTATTGGACCGTGTGGTAGAATGCTTTGCTGTTCAACATTTTTAGGTGATTTTGAGCCGGTATCCATTAAGATGGCAAAAGATCAAAACCTTTCGCTGAACCCATCGAAGATTTCCGGACTATGCGGTCGCTTGATGTGTTGTCTGAAGTATGAAAATGACGCATATGAAGAAGCAAAAGCGTTAATGCCTGATCTTGGTAAACAAGTAATTACACAAGATGGAGTAGGAAAAGTAGTCGGACTGAACTTATTGGAGCGTGTGCTTCAAGTGAATATACCAGCATTTGAACGAGTAGTAGAATATGCGTGGAGCGAGATTGAGGACTTACAGAAAGAAACAGCTCAATTGACTAAATGATGAGGTGGAACAGTTGAAAGAAGTGAACTTTCTTGACAGGGTAATGGAGTTTGAACAACAGTTGGATTCTATGCAAAAACAATTCAGGGAACTCATTGGATTTGTTGCAAAGATGACTGAAGAAAACCACTCGCTTCGTCTGGAAAACCATCATCTGCGAACGCGACTCGATGAAATCGATAAGATTACACAAGAAATAGAAGAGGCCGCGCGTGATGAACGTCCAAAGAAGCTTGATGTGGGCGAAGGCGTAGACAATCTGGCTCGCTTGTACAATGAAGGTTTTCATGTGTGCAATGTACACTACGGCAGTAGCCGTAAAGGTGAAGATTGTCTATTCTGCCTGTCATTCTTAAATAAACAGAACGGTTGAGAGGTCAATTCCTATTTTTAGGTATTGGCTTTTTCTTTTGAATGAAGGAGTGTAGATTGTGAACCTACAAAGTGATGAACGGCTGGATTATTTATTAGCAGAGGACTTGCGCATCATTCAAAGTCCTTCTGTTTTTTCCTTTTCATTAGATGCAGTGCTGTTGGCGCGTTTTGCCTATATGCCGTTCCGTGGTGGAAAGATTGTAGATTTATGTACGGGTAATGGTGTAATTCCTTTGTTCTTGAGTGCTCGTACAAAAGGCGAAATTATTGGTATTGAATTACAAGAACGCTTAGCGGATATGGCGCAGAGAAGTATAGCGCTTAACGGCCTAGAAAAACAGATTACGATTGAAAATGGGAACGTCATAGGTATTGCGAAAAAAATTGGTTATGAGTTGTATGATGCCGTTACATGCAATCCGCCTTATTTCCCGGCAAATGAAGCAAGTGCTAGAAATAAAAGTGAGTATTATACGATTGCTAGGCATGAAGTGGAGCTGACATTGGATCAAGCGGTGAAGTCTGCAAGTGAGTTGTTGAAACAAGGTGGAAAAGCAGCGTTTGTCCACCGTCCCGGTAGACTTCTGGACATCATTACATCGATGAGGCAGTATCGTCTAGAGCCAAAGCGCATTCGTTTCGTCTATCCGAAAGAAGGAAAAGAAGCGAATACACTATTAATCGAAGCCATTAAGGATGGAAAACCTGATCTGAAAATCCTACCTCCTTTATATGTCTACCGCGAAAATGAGGAGTATACAGAAGAAGTGAGGCAGTTATTGTATGGAGCAGAATGAACACTTCTTCTATGTTCTGACATGTAATGATGGATCATATTATGCTGGATATACAAATGATTTAGAACGACGCTTGCGTGTACATAATGAAGGAAAAGGTGCAAAGTATACGAGAGGGCGCCTACCTGTAAAATATATTTATCAAGAATCATTTGAAACGCAGCGACAAGCGATGCAAGCAGAATATCAGTTTAAACAATTAACCCGAAAAGAAAAAGAACAATATATTAAAAAGGAGCGGTCCACATGATTACGTCACAAAAGAGTGCCGAAGCAACAAAGTTCGGGAAGTTGTTCATTGTAGGCACACCAATCGGCAACCTCGAAGACATGACATTCCGTGCAGTCCGCATCTTACAGGAAGCAGATTATATTGCGGCCGAGGATACGCGTAATACGATCAAATTATGTAATCATTTTGAGATTACTACACAATTGATCAGCTATCACGAACATAATACACGTGTGGCGGGAGAAAGAATTATAGAATTCCTTCAAGATGGGAAAGATATTGCTATTGTCAGTGATGCAGGAATGCCATGTATTTCAGACCCCGGTGCAGACCTTGTGGAATTAGCGATTGAGCAGGGAATCGCTGTCGTTTCCGTTCCGGGACCGAACGCAGCTGTTACAGCATTAGTAGCTTCAGGCATTGCACCACAACCATTTCTGTTTTTTGGGTTTCTATCGCGCCAAAAGAAAGAGCTAAAAACACAGCTGGAGAAATTACAGCGCTATGAAGAAACATTATTATTTTATGAGGCGCCACATCGTTTAAAACAAACATTGCGCAGTCTAGCAGAACAATTTGGGGACGAACGAAAGATTGTGATGGCTCGCGAATTGACGAAACGATTTGAAGAGTTGTTGAGAGGGACAATTGCAGAAGCAGTTGAGTGGGCAGAATCTAATGAAATTAGAGGCGAGTTCTGTTTGGTTGTGGAAGGTAATCAGAATGTGCAACACGAAATCGCGACTGCTTGGTGGACAGACTTATCGATTAAGGAGCATGTCGAACATGTAATAGAAGAAAAAGAAATTCGTTCGAAAGATGCGATCAAGGAAGTAGCGGATATTCGTGATTTGAGTAAACGGGATGTTTATCAGGCATATCACGTAGAATAAGACAAAAAATCCTGAACGCGTAAGCGATCAGGATTTTTACAAATCAATTGATTTTATTTTGAATTTCATCCATCAATTGTTTTGCGCCTTCAGGACTCAAAATTAACTTACCGTCGATCAGACGAAGGTTATCATCTGACACTTCTCCTGTAATAGAGCATGTCATATTCGGCATGTACTTTTTCAAGATAATTTTGTCGTCGTCCACGTATATTTCTAGCGCGTCTTTTTGCTCAATACCGAGCGTACGACGAAGTTCAATCGGGATCACAACGCGGCCTAGCTCATCAACTTTTCTTACAATTCCAGTAGACTTCATGAAAAAAATTCCTCCTACACTCCTGATTTAGCATTCGTCAAAATTCGACATATTTCTCTTGTCTGTTAAATATCATACCAACTCTTCCAATAATCGTCAATCATCATAACTCAAATAAACACTATTAATTTTTAATAACTTTTTGACAGGCAAAAAATGAAAGATGTTGAAGGTATGAGGATTGCAGTCATTGAGCAAGCTGAAAGAAGTTATAAAAACATACGGGTTCGGAGGAGAACATGGCACTTTTGTGCAACATCCTATAAAATGAATATATACATTAATTATTTGGAGGAATTACGCGTGGAGAATCAATCTAAAACATTTTACATCACTACACCTATTTATTACCCAAGTGGGAAATTTCACATAGGAACGGCATACACGACAATCGCATCGGACGCAATGGCGAGATATAAGCGTTTACGTGGCTATGATGTCAGATTTCTAACTGGAATGGACGAGCATGGCCAGAAAATTCAAGAAAAAGCGGAAGAAG
Organism: Sporosarcina ureae DSM 2281; assembly: GCF_000425545.1. GTDB lineage: Bacteria > Bacillota > Bacilli > Bacillales_A > Planococcaceae > Sporosarcina > Sporosarcina ureae. The sequence goes on from NZ_AUDQ01000017.1 coordinate 18,159, forward strand.
AAGGCCTACCTCCAATTAAATATGTCGATGGCATTGCAGACATCGCGAAAGATTTGTGGAAACTGATGGATATCTCTTATGATGACTTGATCCGTACGACGGAAGATCGTCATAAGACAATCGTTGAAAAGATATTTAACAAGTTCCTTGATAATGGAGATATTTATAAAGGACAGTATGAAGGATGGAAATGTGTTCCGTGTGAATCGTATTTTACCGAGTCTCAATTGGTAGATGGAAACTGTCCAGACTGTGGTCGTCCGGTTCACCGCGTAGAAGAAGAGTCATACTTCTTCAATATGAAAAAGTATGCAGACCGTCTTCTAGCATATTATGAAGAAAACCCTACATTTATTGAACCTGAATCACGTAAAAATGAAATGATCAATAACTTCATCAAACCAGGACTTGAAGATTTATCTGTTTCCCGTATGTCATTCGACTGGGGAATTAAAGTGCCTGGAGATCCAAAACATGTGATTTACGTTTGGGTCGATGCATTGACGAATTACATTACAGCACTCGGTTACATGTCCGATGACGAGTCTTTATTCAATAAATATTGGCCTGCGGATGTTCATGTGGTTGGGAAAGATATCGTTCGTTTCCATACGATTTATTGGCCAATCTTCTTAATGGCACTCGATTTACCGTTGCCGAAGAAAGTATTTGCACATGGTTTCATCATGATGAAAGATGGCAAAATGTCGAAGTCTAAAGGCAATGTCGTCTATCCAGAAATGCTCGTTGAACGCTATGGCCTTGATGCTACACGATACTTCTTGCTTCGTGAATTACCATTTGGTCAAGACGGTGTATTTTCACCGGAAGCATTTATTGAGCGTATTAACTATGACTTGGCGAATGACTTAGGAAACTTATTGAATCGAACAATCTCTATGATTAATAAATATTTCGATGGTGAAGTCCTTACAGAAGGTCTTGTACCAACTGAATTTGATGCACCGTTACGCGACATGATTCAGCACACAGTGAAAAAATACGAGACATCTATGGAAAAGATGCAATTCAGTGTCGTACTTTCCGATGTGTGGGCATTAATTTCTCGTACAAATAAATATATCGACGAAACATCTCCATGGGTATTGGCAAAATCAGAAGAAGATCGCATGAAGTTGGCGTCGGTTATGTACCACTTGGCGCTATCTCTTCATCATACAGCGGTACTTTTGCAGCCATTCATGACAAACGCACCAAAACAAATGGTAGAACAATTGGGTCTATCTGAAGAGTCATTGGGGTGGGTTACATTAGATGAAGGCTACGCGATTCCTGCAGGCACGACTGTCATCAACAAAGGTGTTCCGATCTTCCCGCGTTTAGAGGCAGAAGTAGAAGTCGAGTACATCCGTAAACAAATGGCAATCACAGCACCTGCTGAAGTAGAAGAGAAAGTGGAAGAAGTGAAAGAAGAAACAAATGAAATTACGTTTGACGCATTCATGAATGTAGACATGCGTGTAGCAACTGTCACGGCGTGTGAAAAAATGCCAAAAGCCGACAAGTTGTTAAAGCTACAAGTGGACTTAGGCTACGAGCAGCGTCAAGTAGTGTCTGGAATTGCGCAGCATTACAGCGCTGAAGACGTAGTAGGCATGAAAGTAATCGTCGTAGCAAATTTGAAGCCGGTTAAACTGCGCGGAGAATTATCAGAAGGTATGATTTTAGCAGGCGAAAAAGATGGCGTGCTAAAACTTGCGACAGTTGATCCTGCATTAGAGAATGGTGCACAAGTAAAATAATACATCACGTAATAAAGCTGTCATTAGAAGTTGGAATCAACGACTTCTCGTGGCAGTTTTTTTATTTTAGGCATCATGTAAGTGATTGAAGAGTAGGATGCGGAGTTATGTTGTTGTTGCGCATGAGTGATTAGTGCTTGTTGTGTAATGGTTTGGTCAGTTGATGAGTAAGAAGGAAAGTAGGGCTGTATAATAATTATCCTCACTTTGGTGCTCGCGGAAGGTTTTCGTACCCACTTAGCTTTACTTTTATTTGATGTCACAATTGTTACATCAAACCTATAAAAGCTAAAAGTTTTCCACGCACCACCTACTAGTTGCGCATGTTTGGTAGTAAAGCATTTTGAACACTGTAGACAGAATAGACAAACTCTTTGTTACACAACTGTAATACAAATGAGATGAAAGACATAATCAAAGCTACTAGAATAGAAAACAGTGTTAGGAGAGATACTATGTTTATTGATACACATGTTCATTTAAATGCAGATCAATACGAAGAAGACGTGGAAGAAGTCATTCAACGTGCAATTGATGCAAACGTAGAAAAAATGGTCGTAGTTGGGTTTGATACGAAAACTATTAACAAAGCCATGGAGTTAGTAGAACAATACCCGTTCATCTATGGAGTGATTGGTTGGCATCCTGTTGATGCAGTAGATTGCACAGAAAGTGATCTGCACTGGATCAAGGAGTTGTCGGCTCATCCGAAAGTCGTCGGCATTGGAGAAACCGGTCTCGATTACCACTGGGATAAATCACCAAAAGAAATACAGCAAGAGTTATTCCGTAAACAGATACGACTGGCAAAGGAAGTAGAGTTGCCAATCATTATTCATAATCGCGACGCAACAGGCGACGTAGTTCGTATTCTAGAGGAAGAAAATGCAGCGAAAGTCGGTGGGATTATGCATTGTTACAGCGGTAGTGTTGAAACAGCTAAACAATGTATAGAAATGAATTTTCTGATCTCGCTAGGCGGACCTGTGACGTTTAAGAATGCTAGAATGCCGAAAGAAGTAGCAACAAAGATTTCACTCGATAAGCTACTGATCGAAACGGATGCACCGTACTTAGCACCGCATCCTTATCGAGGGAAGCGCAATGAACCGTCTTATGTCACATTAGTGGCGGAGGAAATTGCGCGGCTGAAAGAAGTGTCGGTTGAGGAAGTAGCAAAGCAAACGTCTGCAAATGCATTACAACTGTTTAAGATTCAGTGAACGACATATGTCAATTATTTGTCTATTAAAACTGAAATGTCTCTAGCTATGAACGGTTAGTAGTTTGGAAGTTTGACAGTGTAAATTAAACGCTATATACTCAGCCGAGTAACGAAAGGGGAAATTCTTAACATGTTTCAGAAGAACACTAAGTTTATGCGCATTGGAATTTTATTTATGGCAATGGCATTATTCGTAGCAACAACGTCACTCGTATTGATTGACGGAAAAAAGAAAAACATCTCAATGGACCTTAATGGCAAGCAAATAGAATTACGTACAGCAGCAGCTACAGTGGGAGAAGTACTAGCAGCTAATGACGTAAAAGTACAAAAACATGATCTAGTAGAACCGACAGTCAACACGCCGCTTGAAAACGATACAGAGATCAAATGGCAAAAAGCAAACAAAGTAATAATTGATGTAGATGGCGAGACTAAAGAACTTTGGACAACAGAAGCTACCGTAAATGATGTACTTAAAACAGCGGAGATTGAAGTTGGTACACATGACGAAATCGAACCGGCTCTAGAAACAAAAATCACAGAAAACCAACCCATTGCAATTGCTAAAGCATTCCCTGTCACTGTCAAAGACGGCGGTAAAGAGCGTACAGTATGGTCAACTCAAACTACAGTAAGAAAGTTTTTGACAGACCAAAACATTCGACTTGCAAACTTGGATAAAGTAGAAGGCGATACAAGTGCAAAGTTGACGGCATCTAATGCAGTGGTTAAAATTGCACGTGTAGAAAAAATCACGGATGTAGTTGAAGAAACAGCAGACTTCAAAACTAAAAGAAAAACAGATATGACTATGCTTAAAGGTAAAGAAAAAGTTGTCACTAACGGTAAAAAGGGTAAACTACAAAAGAAATTCCAAATTACGAAAAAGAATGGAAAAGTAGTTTCTCGTGAATTAGTTGGTAAGACGATGGTAGAAGAACCTACACATAAAGTTGTCCATGTAGGAGCTAAAGCACCAAAAGTAGAGGTAGCGACTGCAGCTCCAGCAAATGCAACGGCAAAATCTTCCGGTACACCAGCAAAAGCGCAAGTAGCAGTATCACGTGGTACTAGTAGCGAGCCAAGCGGTGGAAAAGAATTCTATGCGAACGCAAGTGCGTATACAGCTTATTGTAATGGATGTTCAGGAATCACAGCGACAGGTATTAACTTGCGTGCGAATCCGAATATGAAATTAATCGCAGTTGATCCACGAGTAATTCCACTAGGCTCTAAAGTTTGGGTGGAAGGCTATGGTTATGCAATCGCAGGAGATACAGGTGGCGCTATCAAAGGAAACCGTATCGATTTACACATGCCTACAAAAGAAGCGGCTTACTCATTTGGTCGTCGTCAAGTAAAAATTAAAGTCATTAACTAATAATAGTGTACCGATAAGGGGAAGAAAACTCTTCCTCTTATCGGTTTTTTTCCGTTTCCTACCGGTATGGTGTACAGAATTGAAAAAACACAGTAAAATAGAAAGAATGATATCGTAAGAAAAGAGGAATATTGTGAATATAGAAGAAGTAGTTGTGGTGGAAGGGAAGTCTGATACTGTAGCTGTCAAACGCGCGACAGGAGCGGATACGATTGAAACAAATGGATCGGCAATTTCAGACAAGACGATCGAGCGGATTCGTCATGCACAACGGACGCGTGGAGTTATTGTCTTTACCGATCCAGACTTCCCAGGCCGCCGTATTCGAGCAATTATCGAAGAACAGATCCCCGATGTAAAACATGCATTTTTACCGAAGAAAGAAACTATAGCAAAAAATGGACGTGGAGTAGGAATTGAACATGCGAATGACGAAGCGATTCGTCAAGCATTGGCTTCTGTTTACACGGTGAGTGAGCATACAATAGAAGAGATTCCGATGGCGACATTACTAGAAGCCAGATTAATCGGTCACACTGACTCCAGAAAGCGAAGAGAACGTCTGTCGGAGTTATTGCATATTGGGCAGGTAAACGGTAAAGGATTGAAGAAACGACTGGAGATGTTTCGGATTTCTGTCACCAAGTTAAATGAAGCGATACAAGTTCTCGACGAGGAGGAAATGAAAACAGATGTATAAAGACATAGCAACGCCAGTGAGAACGAAAGAGATTTTACAGAAACACGGATTTTCATTCAAGAAGAGTTTAGGTCAGAATTTCTTGGTGGATTCGAACGTACTGCATAATATCGTCTCTTGCGCAGCGATTACGAAAGACACAGGAGTCATTGAAGTAGGACCAGGAATCGGTGCGTTAACAGAGCATCTCGCACGGCAGGCAGGGAAGGTTGTAGCATTTGAAATAGACGACCGCCTGTTACCTGTACTCGAAGATACGATGTCACCATATCCAAATGTCACCGTGATTCATCAAGACGTACTCAAAGCGGATATTCATCAAGTAATTGAAGAACAGTTCGCAGACTATGAAGACATCGTAGTCGTGGCCAACTTACCGTATTATATTACAACGCCGATCATCATGAAGTTCCTAATGGAAAAAGCACGCGTAAGCCAGCTTGTCATTATGATGCAAAAAGAAGTAGCAGATCGAATTACAGCAGTACCAAGCACGAAGGCATATGGCTCGTTATCAATCGCTGTCCAGTACTATATGGATGCAGAAGTATCTATGATTGTACCGAAGACAGTGTTCATTCCGCAACCGAATGTAGAGTCAGCTGTTCTTAGTTTGACGCGTAGAGAAGAGCCACACGCTCCTGTAGCGGATGAAGACTTCTTATTCACAGTAACCCAAGGATCGTTCTTGCATCGCCGCAAGACACTGTGGAACAACCTCCAGTCCTCACTCCCTGAAGGACAGGAAAAAAAGGAATTGATTCAGCAAGCGTTTGTTCAATCAGGTATTGATCCGGTCAGAAGAGGGGAAACATTATCGATACCCGAGTTCATCAAACTGGCTAATGCACTATACCCTCACTTTGGCAAGCTAAAACCGGAATAAAATTAATGACAATTTCATATGAAAAAATAGTGAAATTCATCATAAAGTTATTGACAAAGACATAGACAAACTGTTAAAATAAAAATTTTGTTGACAAACGCATGTAAAAATGTTATGCTTGTATTTAGTGAGGTGTAAGTAACATGCCAAAAACATTAGCAGACATTAAAAAGTCACTGGACGCTCATTTAGGGAAACGTCTCCACTTGAAAGCAAATGGTGGTCGTAAGAAGACGATCGAACATGCTGGAGTTTTGCGCGATACGTATCGTGCCGTTTTCGTAGTAGAGTTGGATCAGGATGACAATGCGTTTGAAAGAGTTTCTTACAGCTATGCTGATATTTTAACCGAAGCGGTTGAAATAACAGTCCTTGATGGTTCGGACCAAACGGCCTTTATCATCAAATAATTTATTATGCTATTTTAATTTATTCTCTAGTGAATCCGCCGGAATGTTCTGGCGGGTTTTTTTATTATGTTACATAAATGAAGTGTAATTTACCCTTAACGGCATACACTACATATGTCAGCCGAAAAGGAGGAAACTATAATGGCGAGAAAAGGCGTCATGTCAGATCAATTGAAAGAAGAAATCGCGAAAGAGCTTGGCTTCTATGATGTAGTGCAGAAAGAAGGCTGGGGCGGTATTCGCTCACGTGATGCAGGAAACATGGTAAAACATGCAATTGAAATGGCGAGTAGACAAGTGGAGGAGAAGAAATAATCCAACTAATGTCCGTAGAATCCAAAACAGGCTGACAGAAGAAACTGCAAAGGCAATATGGCTTTGCAGTTATTTCTTATGTTCAATTATAATTTTTGGGATTTTTAAACAATTGAATAAAAAATGTACTTGATCACCTTTCTACTTGATTAGTCTAGAAACAAGTCAAATAGAAAGATGTAGCATTGTGATCACTAGAAAAGTGACTTGTATTAGTATATATGCATGAATTTCAATTATTTATTTAGCGAATTTAATCCATTTGTGTAGTAATACAATATGTTTTCGCGTATTTATCATTTTAGCTAATTAACGTGATATAGTCATTACATCTTATGGAAAAAGGGGATAAATACGCATGAAAAAGGTTTTTGCAATAATTTTAATACTCGTATTGACGTTTTCAGTAGCTCCTAAAACACAAGCTTCTTCTAAAATATTTACAGACGTACCGAAAAATCATCCGAACTATACTGCTATTATGTATTTATTGGAGAATAGAGTGATTGAGCCAAGTGCGCGCTTTGGGTTGAATGATAAAGTGACACGCGAAGAAGTCGCCATCATGGTGGCTAAAGCGACAGGGTTGGATGGAAAGAAAGCAAAGACGAAATTTAAAGATGTTCCTGCGAGCAGGTATTCCTCTGGTTACATCAACTCTGCTGTGAAAGCAAAAATCATCAATGGCTATCCTGATGGTACGTTCAAGCCTACGCAAAAGGTGACACGTGGTCATATGGCTGCCTTCATCGCGAACGCGTTTAAACTGACCAAAGAAAAAGACATTCGATTTAAAGATGTATCGAAGGGTTCTACGGCGTATAGTGCCGTGCGTAAACTGGCTTTTGAAAATATCACCTCAGGCTATCCTGACGGTACATTTAAACCGAATGAAACATTAACTCGTTCGCATATTGCTGCATTCGTAGCAAGAGCTATGGATCCTGCGTTCCGACCTGCGCCTCCAGTTATGGTGACAAGAGGAATTCACTTTGGAATGGATCCAGCTCAAGTGATACGTGTTGAATCGAAGTCGCCTGCAATATTGCTTTCGAATTTACGTGAAGGAAATAAACGATTATTGATCTATCGGACAACAAAGTATAATTACTATACAGATTTAATTTACTACTTCGAAAACAATAAGTTACAGTTCATAACCTATGACTTTATGGGTGGAGAAGATACCTATCATACTTCAGATGAAATGTTTGCGATGTATAATGAATTAAACGAGCATGCACAACGTGAGTTTGGAGCGGACTATTACTCTGACACGGACTATGAAACTACGTTCAATTCAGGGTGGGAAAAGACTGGTTATGTGGTGGTACTAACAGTGAATGATGACAATGTAAGTACAGCGGCGAATTTAGTGTACCTACCAAATTCAATGATAAAATAATATGTACAATACCAGGGTTGCAGAATGAAATACATTTGCAGCTCCTTTTCTATTACTTAGAACGAACAAGGCAGCACCAATCTTCTATGATTTACGTTATGATGGAAAGAATATTCATATACGTAAGACTATTCTCTAGGGGCTTTAGGTAAATCCGGAAAACGGAGGTAGGAATGTGATGAAAGGAAATGTAGGCAGGGCATTATTCGTGGGTGTCTTTGTCGGTATGGTTAGCTTGTTCAAGGAATTACTTAATCCTGACATGCATTCACTGTTATCGATTTTACTCATGCTTCTGGCCGCAATAATCGGTTATTGGCTGGGAAATAAAATATTGATGAGACGTAAGGGAGAGAAGAACAACAACGCTACTATGTAAAGTACACATTGAAGAGGGGGTTCAACAAGATGTGGAATAACAATAAGGTAACAAAATCACTTGGAATTACATACCCAATTATTCAAGCGGGAATGGCTGGCGGTACGACCACACCTGAATTAATAGCTGCAGTATCCAATGCGGGGGGCCTGGGTACGCTCGGGGCAGGTTATATGAGGGCAGAAGATATGAGAGAAGTGATAAAAAAGATTAAGAAATTAACGGATCAGCCTTTCGGGGTCAATTTGTTTATTCCTGAGGTGTCAGAGATATCCAAGGATAAGATTAAAAAGGCCAATGAATTATTACGACCTTATCGTGAAGAGTTACACGTGGTTGAGCCTGAAGTAAAGGAAGTCTCTACGGCAAATTTTGATAAGCAAGTGGAAGTCATAATTCAAGAAGCGATAGCGGTCTGTAGTTTCACATTCGGCGTACCATCAAAAAATATTGTCCAACGATTACAGAAAGAAAACATCATCGTGATGGGGACTGCTACAACTGTAAGAGAAGCAATTATCAATGAAGAGTGTGGGGTTGATATGGTTGTCATGCAAGGAAGCGAAGCGGGGGGACATCGTGGTACATTTTCAGGAAGCTTCAGTGATTCCATGATCGGAACGATGTCGCTTGTTCCTCAAGCTGCAGATCATGTACACATTCCAGTAATTGCTGCAGGAGGTATTATGGACGGAAGAGGTGTCTTAGCAGCTCTTACACTCGGAGCACAAGCGGTTCAAATGGGGACTGCATTCGTGACGGCTGTTGAAAGCGGAGCGAAAACACAACATATCGATGCCATTCTCGAAAGCACGGAAGATCAAACTGTCATTACATCCGTATTTAGTGGTAAACCAGCTAGAGGCATTCAAAATGATTTTATCCGTGAAATAAAACCTTATGAAGAAGATCTACCGGATTATCCTATCATGAACACATTGACAACAGGGATTCGTAGTGAAGCTGCCAAGCAAAATCGTCCCGAATGGATTCATCTTTGGAGCGGACAGTCTCCTCGCTTAAGTACTAGACAACATGCCGCGGCTTTGCTGTCGGACATCGTTCTTCAAGTAGAAAATATAATTAGTAATAGATGATTGGAGGGTGAACGATGACTACACATAAGATTTATACGATGAGTTTTGCCAAGGTCTATCCGCTCTATATTAAAAAAGTAGAGAAAAAAGGACGCACAAAATCAGAAGTCGATGAAATCATTCGTTGGTTGACGGGATACAGCCAAGAAGAGCTGGAAGTACAGTTGGAAAAACAGACAGACTTTGAAACTTTCTTTGCGGAAGCTCCGAAGTTGAATTCTTCACGGGCGCTAATCAAAGGTGTTATATGTGGAGTTAGAGTGGAAGAAATAGAAGAATCAACGATGCAGGAAATACGTTATTTGGATAAGCTGATTGATGAGTTGGCAAAGGGGAAAGCAATGGAAAAGATCTTGCGCAAATAACAAATGAAATTCTATTCGTTCAAAAATAGCTGTAGGAAAACATCTGCTACAGAACTATGGAACGAAAATTGACGTAACAAAATGAATTACGAAGCCTTTGCAGTTCTTTTTTTTATTTAATCCCCTTATGTTCTATTCATTCTGTGGTAATATATGAGCAAGAACAATGCAGTGGGGAGGGAGCTTTTATCATGATTTACGAAAAGGCGCCTGCGAAGATCAACTTAACATTAGATGTGTTGAGCAAACGGCCGGATGGCTATCATGATGTCGAGATGATTATGACAACGGTTGATTTAGCTGATCGTATTTGGCTTCGTCCAACGATGGACCATGCCATTACGATTCAGTCATCTCATCGATTTGTGCCGAATGATCGCAAAAACTTGGCGTACCAAGCAGCGGATTTATTGCGCAAACGCTATCGCTTGGATTATGGAGTTGAAATTACTCTAGATAAGAATATCCCAATTGCTGCAGGACTGGCTGGTGGGAGTTCAGATGCAGCCGCGACTCTTCGTGGATTAAACCGTCTATGGGAACTCGGATTGTCTTTGGACGAGCTGGCTGTCCTAGGTGCAGAAATCGGATCAGATGTATCATTTTGCGTATATGGTGGCACTGCGATTGCAAGAGGGCGAGGGGAAGACATCACACATCTACCTGCTCCACCTAACTGCTGGGTCGTGCTGGCGAAACCGACAATCGGTGTATCGACCGGCAATATTTATGGACAGTTAAACTTGTCTTCTATTACGCATCCGCAAACAGAGCGTATGATGGAAGCATTGCAAGAAAGTAATTATGACAAGATGTGCGCATCGCTAGGGAATGTGCTAGAGCCTGTGACGATGGGTCTTCATAAGGAAGTTGTCATACTCAAGGAGCAAATGGAGCGTTTTGGAGCAGACGCTGTTTTAATGAGCGGTAGCGGTCCAACTGTATTCGGGCTGGTGAAACATGAATCGCGTGTGCCGAAAATAGTAAATGCCTTAAAAGGGTTTTGCCAAGATGTACATGCCGTGCGTATGCTTGGGGAACCTATTGTAGTTGATTAATGCCGGACGATTATGATAATCTACTTATAAATCATTCGGATTTAGGAGTCGGTATTATATGAAATGGAAAAGAAGTGAAAGGCTTGTTGATATGACACGTCATTTGCTGGAAAATCCACACACACTCATTTCTTTGACGTTTTTTTCGAACCGGTATTCAGCCGCCAAGTCCTCAATTAGTGAAGATCTTGGTATTTTGAAAGAGACATTTGAAGAGAGCAGCACGGGTCGTCTAGTGACGATTTCAGGTGCTGCTGGTGGTATTAAATATATCCCGTTAGTCGGTCGTGAGGAAATAAAAGAAGTCATTCATTCATTAATGAATGAACTAAGAAAATCGGATCGACTACTTCCTGGCGGTTATCTGTATATGACGGACTTGTTGGGAAATCCCCGTTTTCTCGATCGAATTGGCAAGGTAATTGCGACAGCTTTCTTTGATAAAGAAATTGACGTAATTATGACGGTTGCAACGAAAGGCATTCCGATTGCGCATGCGATTGCCCGTCATTTGAACGTGCCTGTCATCGTGGTGCGACGAGACAGCAAAGTGACGGAAGGTCCTACTGTCAGCATTAATTACGTGTCTGGCTCTGCACGCAGGATCCAAACAATGGTGCTGTCAAAGAGAAGTATGCAGAGTGGTCAAAAAGTATTGTTGACAGATGATTTTATGAAGGTTGGCGGCACGATGCAGGGCATGAAAAGCTTGCTTGAAGAATTCAACTGTGAACTGGGTGGCGTGGCGGTCTTGGTAGAAGCCGAACACCTCGAAGAAGTTCTGGTAGATGATTATCTTTCATTAGTAAAATTACGTGCAGTCGATGAGAAACACCGTAAGATCGAGTTGGAAGAAGGAAATTATTTCACGAGAGGCGGTAATGAGTTATGGAATATGTAAAAACAGAACAAGCACCACAGGCAATTGGACCGTATTCACAAGCAGTAAAAGTGAACGGTGTAGTGTACACGTCAGGACAGATTCCTTTGACACTTGCAGGCGAAGTGATAGGTGGCGGGATAGAAGAACAGACGAACCAAGTTCTTCGAAATTTAAGCAAAGTACTGGAAGAAGCAGGTTCAAGTTTACAAAAAGTCATTAAAACGACAGTGTTTATTCAAGATATGAATGAATTTGGAGCGTTAAATGCCATTTATGAAGAATACTTCGGAGAGCATAAACCAGCTCGCTCGACAGTAGAAGTGGCCCGTCTTCCAAAAGACGTACGAGTAGAAATCGAAGCAATTGCGATTTGTGAGTAATTGAATGCGAAGCCCGACATGATCTAGTCAAGATCGTGTCGGGTTTTTCTTGTTAATAGAAAGTGATTAGGATGAAACTAGCTGAAAATATGAAGTAATATACAAATATTAAAAAATTCACAAAAGATTCTATTTTCATTTGGTATGAAAACTAGTATTATAGAATCAGCACCAGTATTATGGTTAAAAAAGTAATCATGCCAACTAACCTAGAATACGTTCAGTGTGAAAACGACAACAAGGGAGTGGGGAAAATGGAGATCACAGATGTGAGATTACGCAAGGTAGACACGGAAGGTAGAATGAGAGCAATAGCCTCCATTACGCTTAACGATCAGTTTGTCATCCATGATATTCGAGTCATCGAGGGGAATGACGGATTATTTGTGGCAATGCCGAGCAAACGCACACCGGATGGGGAGTTCCGCGATGTGGCGCATCCGATTAATTCGGATGCACGGACGAAAGTACAGGAGTCCATCCTGGCGGCTTATCATCAAGTAGATGAACAGCGAGGGGAATTGCAAGAGGTTGTTCTATAATTTTATTAACTTAGAGTAAGCGTTTCCATACGTCGTATCCTTAAAAAGGCCATCTGTTTGATTAGATGGCCTTTTTATCATTTTGAAATGGAAATTTAGAAGCCTGCATGGATATCGGGATAAGGATTGGTGTTGATCTTGAACTTGCGTAAGTTAAAATACAACAATAATTCAAATACTACCTACAGTGAGTAAAAAAGCAACCTCACTTTTTCACTAGGATTAAAGCGTCCGCCAACTGGAGCTTCCATCCCCGCTTACTTACTAATTAACTCACCGTTGCAATAACCAGTTAGTTTGAACACTTCGTCAAAATGTACCTGCCTTTTTATTCCTATACCAATATAATCGCAAAAAGATCAATAATGATAAAATAAAGTTATGTAATTGTCAAGGGGATATGCTTGAAAAAATCAATCGTTTCCGATATAGTCAATTATGAATTTATCAAAAAAGGATGGAGGCTGACAGATGACAAATACATATGCGATTGTCCTAGCTGCAGGACAGGGCACGCGAATGAAGTCGGATCTTTATAAAGTACTTCATCCAGTCTGTGGCAAGCCGATGGTTGAGCATGTGATCGATCACATTCGCGATCTCCACTCAGATCGGATCGTCACGATTGTCGGACACGGTGCCGAGATGGTAGAGCAAACGTTGGGCGGCAAAAGTGAATACGCTCTGCAGGCAGAGCAACTAGGCACTGCACATGCCGTGCAGCAAGCCGAGAAGGTACTTGCGGATCTTGATGGCACAACACTGGTTGTCTGCGGCGACACACCATTGATCAGCACAGAAACGATGGCAGCGCTCCTTGCGCATCATCATAAAACAGAAGCCAAGGCGACAATACTTACTGCAATTGCAGATGATCCAACGGGTTACGGTCGCATCATCCGTGCCGAAAACGGTGACGTAGTGCGAAACGTCGAACATAAAGACACAAACGACGGAGAGCGTCTTGTTAAGGAGATTAATACAGGTACTTACTGCTTTGACAACCGGGTGTTATTCGACACACTAAAAAAAGTGAACAATGATAACGCACAAGGCGAGTATTATCTCCCAGACGTATTAGGAATTTTAAAATCTGAAGGACAGCGAATATCAGCTTATACGACACCGGATTTTCATGAAACACTAGGCGTGAACGACCGCGTGGCACTAGCACAAGCTGAAAAAAGTATGCGCCAACTGATTGCGGAAAAGCATATGCGTAACGGTGTCACAATTATTAGCCCTGAGCAGACAGTGATCAGTGCAGAAGCTGAGATTGGCCGTGATACTGTCATCCAACCTGGTGTCCTCATTGAAGGAGCTACAAAAATCGGCTCACAATGTGTCATTGGTCCTAACAGCCATATTCAAAACAGTACGGTGGGCGACCACACAACGATTCATTCTTCTGTTGTTCGTGATAGTACAGTTGGAAATCAGACAGCAGTTGGTCCTTTTGCACACTTACGTCCTGAAACACAGCTCGGTGATCATGTCAAAGTAGGTAACTTTGTTGAGGTGAAAAAATCTCAGCTTGGTGACGATAGTAAAGTTTCTCACCTCAGCTACATAGGGGATACAGAAATTGGAAAGAATGTTAACGTTGGCTGTGGTACGATTACTGTGAATTACGATGGAAAAAACAAGTACAAAACAGAGATAGAAGACAATGCATTTATTGGCTGCAATGCCAATTTGGTCGCACCGGTCACGATAGGAAAAAATGCGATTGTGGCAGCGGGATCCACAGTCACAAAAAATGTTCCGGAAAATTCACTTGCAATTGGACGCGTTCGGCAAGAGAATAAAGAAGGATACGTAAAAAACTAATCTTACCCAACCAACAGGAGGGCCATCATGGCAAATCAATATCCAAACGACAAACTGAAAATATTTTCTTTAACCGCGAACGAACCACTTGCAAAAGAAGTAGCAGATCAAGTCGGGCTTCCGCTCGGCAAGCTCTCAGTCAAACGTTTTAGTGACGGAGAAATCCAAATCAATATCGATGAAAGCATCCGTGGCTGTGAAGTATTCGTTATTCAATCTACTTCTAATCCGGTCAACGATAACTTAATGGAACTTCTCATTATGCTAGATGCCTTAATGCGTGCATCTGCGCGTACGATTAACGTGGTCATGCCATACTACGGGTATGCACGTCAAGACCGTAAAGCGAGTTCACGTGAACCTATAACGGCTAAATTAGTTGCAAATTTACTAGAAAAAGCAGGTGCTGATCGTGTAATCGCAGTAGACTTGCATGCACCACAAATCCAAGGTTTCTTCGATATTCCAATTGATCATTTGATTGCAGAGCCAATCCTAACGGAGTATTTCCAGGGTCAAGGATTAGAAGATCTTGTTATCGTTTCACCTGACCATGGTGGTGTAACACGTGCACGTAAAATGGCGGATCGTATGAAGGCACCTATTGCCATTATCGATAAGCGTCGTCCGCGTCCGAACGTAGCGGAAGTGATGAATATCGTTGGCAATGTAGAAGGGAAAACAGCTATTCTAATTGATGATATCATCGATACAGCCGGTACTATCACGATTGCTGCGAGCGCCCTAATTGAAAGTGGAGCAAAAGAAGTGTATGCTTGTTGTTCACACCCTGTTTTATCCGGACCAGCGATTGAGCGCATTAATAATTCTAAAATCAAGCAGTTAGTGATTACGAATTCTATTAAATTGCCGGAAAGTAAACAATCTCCAAAAATTAAACAGCTATCGATTGCGCCTTTGTTGGCATCTGCAATTATTCGTGTGTTTGAGAACAAGTCTGTAAGTACATTATTTGAGTAATAATAATTTAACTGATATCTTCTGATATTGAAAACCAAAAGATTTTTAAAAAACTTTTTGATAGGATAGGTGAGTATACAAATGAGCACAATTAAGTCAAATTTAAGAGAAACTGACAAGAAGACAGTAAGCGAATTAAGAAAAAGCGGATGGATTCCTTCCGTAGTATACGGCTATAAAACGGAAAGCACTCCAATCGCAGTAAAAGAGCGCGATCTTCTAGACACACTTCGTGAAACAGGAAGAAACGGTGTAATCAAATTAACTGTAGACGGCAACGATGTAAACGTCGTATTAAACGATTATCAGGCTGACGTATTGACTGGTTTCCTTACACACGCTGACTTCTTGGCGATCAACATGACAGAAGAGCTTGAAGTAGACGTAGCGATCAACCTTGTTGGAGATGCGCCAGGTGAAAAAGCAGGCGGAACAATTCAACAACCGGTATGGGAAGTTACAATTCGCGTAAAGCCTTCTGACATTCCTGATCATATCGACATAGATGTTTCAGAACTTGAAATTGGTGAAACAATTCTTGTTGGAGATATCCGCGACAAAGTGAAGTTTGAAATCGTAACTGAAGACGAAGTAGGATTAGTAACTATTTCTGCACCACGTACTGAAGAAGAATTGGAAGCATTAGATGAAGCGACAGAAAACACTGGAGCTGAGCCGGAAGTAATCGGTGAAGATAAAGAAGAGAAATAAGTTACAAAATGGGCGCACGAGTTTGAACCGTGCGCTCCTTTTCTATGTTTATATATCATTTAGAAAAGGAAGAGAAGAACATGAAATTACTAATTGGTCTCGGAAATCCCGGGAAGAACTATGAAAACACGCGTCATAATATTGGCTTTCAAGTTATCGATGAATTGGCTAAACGATGGCAAGCTCCAGCATTCCAGCAAAAATTTAATGGTCAATTTACGACTGTCCATACAGTTGAAGGCAAAGTGATACTATTGAAACCGATGACCTATATGAACTTGTCCGGAGAATGTGTCCGTCCTTTGGCGGATTATTTTGAAGTGGACGATGAAGAAATGGTCGTGTTATACGATGATTTGGATTTACCTGCCGGCAAAATCCGACTTCGTCAAAAAGGCAGTGCGGGCGGTCATAATGGTATGAAGTCACTCATTGCACATCTAGGTACTACTGAATTCAACCGCATTCGAATTGGCGTTGATCGTCCAATTGGTGGGATGAAGGTCGCTGACTACGTCTTGTCTCCTTTTAGCAAGGACGAGCAACCATTGATTGAGGACTCAATTCAAAAAAGCGCAGATGCCTGTGAAGAATGGACGACAAAAAAACTACCATTCCTTGAAGTGATGAATAAATTTAACGGGTAAGCATAATATATCAGCACTTTGCCTATACTTTGAAAAAGGAAGGTGAAGTGAATATGATCCGTTATTCTTGTAATCACTGTCATACGGAAATCGGTTCCATTCCATTTGAATCGGTCAAGGATACCCTCAGTCAAATAGACGGTGAAGATAAAAGTTCATTTTTGACCGTAGATACGGATGGTGGTCTGCATATACGATGTATTTGTGAACACTGCGAGCAATCCTTGCAGACGTATCCGGATTATTACACCTTAAAAAAATGGTTACAATAAGTAACAGATGCTTTGGCGCTGATAGCCAAAGCTTTTTGTGCATAAAACATTCTGTTCAATATAAAGAGATAGACTAATTTAAGAGATAAGGAGGAATAGTCGAGTGGGAGTAATAGAACAGCTTTTTCTAGAAGAGAAAGAGATTCAAGGCTTGCTGAACGACTTGGAAGACGGGCAGGACCAGCAGTTGATCACAGGTCTTTCGGGCGGATCCAAAGCAGTTTTCTTTAAATTGATTCAACAATCACTGACACGTCCTGTCTTGATTGTTTCGCCAAATATGCTTCAAGCACAGCGAACGTATGAAGACTTGAGCAAGTTGGTCGGCGACAAAGACATTCACTTATACACCGCAGAAGAACTTGTTGCTGCAGACTTTTCATTTGCAAGTTATGAACTGCGTGCCGGTAGGATTGATACACTGGATCACATGGCGCGTACAGGCAGTGGTATTTATATTACACCGGTTGCAGGATTGCGGAAATTGTTGCCGTCAAAGGAACGGTGGTTGGCGCATTACGTAACAGCTTCAACAGATGAAGAGATTGATATAAGCAACTGGCTAGAAAACCTAGTATCCATGGGCTATATACGAAAAGAAATGGTGAGCGCACCGGGTGAATTTGCGTTACGCGGTGGAATACTAGATATTTATCCGCTAACGATGGCAGAACCTGTCCGTATTGAGTTATTCGATACGACGATTGATTCCATTCGGACATTTTCAGCGGAAGACCAGCGTTCAACAGGCAAATTGGACTCCATTACGTTATTGCCAGCGACCGAATTCATCTGGACGCCTAATGAATTACAGCAAGTTTCAGAAAGAGTGGAGCAAGCGCTTGGTGATAGTTTGAATAAAATCAAAAGTGAAGAATTGCAGCAGCAACTATTGATGACAATCATGCAGGACATCGGCATGATGAAAGACGGAATTGTGCCAGACACGATGAAGAAATACGCTTCATTTTCTACTGAAGCGAGCGCCATGCTGACTGATTATTTCCCTGCAAATGGTGTCATACTATTTGACGAGCTAGGGCGAATACAAGAATCTGTGGCTACTTTGGAATCCGAAGAACAGGAATACCAGCTTGCCATGCTTGAAGATGGAAAAATGTTGCATGACACGAAACTCGCTTGGAAATATGAGCAAGTACTTACGGATATTAGTCAACAGCGACTCTACTTATCTCTGTTTACACGTACAGTACCTGGCTTTACTATCAAGAAGTCTATTTCGATTTCCTGTAAGCCAATGCAACAGTTCCACAGTCAGATGCCACTGTTGAAAAGTGAAATAGAACGTTGGAAACAAGGGAACTATAATGTCTTTCTATTGGCTTCTTCAACTGAGAGAATGAAGAAAATTCAAGAGATTTTACGAGAGTATGATATAGAAGCAACGATAGATGGCAAGCCTAGTAAAGAAGGTGTGCTGTCCATTATAGAAGGGGATTTGTCTGCGGGGTTTGAATTGCCGTTTCAGAAACTTGCAGTTATTACAGACTCTGAATTATTTACTGGTAAGCCGAAACGAAAAGCGCGTCCGCCTAAACTAACGAATGCTGAACGCATTAAAAGTTATTCGGAGATCAAGCCGGGCGACCATATTGTCCATGTTCATCATGGTATTGGGAAATACTATGGCGTAGTTACACTGGACGTTAAAGGCATCCAGAAAGACTACCTGGATATTCGTTATCGCGGCGAGGATAAACTCTTCGTGCCAGCTGATCAGATTGATTTAATCCAAAAGTATGTTGCCTCCGGAGAGAAAGAGCCGAAGCTACATAAACTTGGCGGTACGGATTGGGTCAAAACAAAACGAAAAGTCACAGCGGCCATTCAGGATATTGCGGATGACTTGATCAAGTTATATGCCAGACGGGAAGCGGAAAGAGGCTTTGCATTCAGTGAAGATGATGATTTGCAGCGTTCATTCGAAAACGCTTTCCCTTACGAAGAAACACAGGACCAGTTACAATCCATCAATGAAATTAAGAAAGATATGGAAAGTGTACGACCTATGGACCGATTATTATGCGGAGATGTAGGATACGGAAAAACGGAAGTTGCGATCCGTGCAGCATTTAAAGCTGTGACGAACGGTAAACAAGTGGCGTTCTTAGTGCCAACTACCATTCTGGCGCAGCAACATTACGAGACGATGAAAGAACGTTTTGCAGATTATCCTCTGACAGTTTCAGTTCTTAATCGTTTCCGTTCTAAGAAAGAGCAAGATGAAACGATTAAAGGGGTGAAAGCGGGTACTATCGACATTGTCATCGGTACACATCGCTTATTGTCAAAAGACGTAGTTTATCAGGACCTTGGGCTTCTCGTAGTTGATGAAGAGCAACGTTTTGGTGTAACGCATAAAGAAAAGTTAAAGCAATTAAAAAATAACGTGGACGTACTGACATTGACTGCAACACCCATACCAAGGACTTTGCATATGTCGATGGTTGGAGTGCGCGATTTATCTGTAATTGAAACACCACCAGCCAATCGTTTCCCTGTCCAAACATATGTCATGGAACATAATGGTGGGCTCGTTCGTGAAGCGATTGAGCGGGAAATGGGACGCGGCGGACAGGTCTTCTATTTATATAATCGCGTAGAAGATATGGATCGTAAAGTGCAAGAAATTCGTGACTTGGTACCAGAAGCGCGTATCGCCTCTGCGCATGGTCGGATGGGTGAGGCGGCTCTCGAAGCGGTAATTTTGAGTTTCCTCGAAGGAGAATTTGATGTGCTCGTTACAACGACCATTATTGAAACCGGAATCGATATTCCGAACGTCAATACGTTGATTGTCCATGATGCAGACCGCATGGGACTATCACAACTTTATCAATTACGAGGCCGGGTCGGTCGTTCTAATCGCGTAGCGTACAGCTATATGCTTTATCAGCGTGATAAAGTGTTGACAGAAGTTGCCGAAAATCGCTTGCAAGCAATTAAAGAATTTACTGAGCTTGGTTCAGGCTTTAAAATTGCTATGCGTGATCTATCCATTCGGGGTGCAGGAAACTTACTTGGTTCGCAGCAACACGGATTCATTGATTCTGTTGGGTTTGATCTGTATTCGCAGTTATTACAAGAAGCAATAGAAGAAAGGCAGACGGGTGTCGTGAAAGAAGACAAGGTGGATGTCGAAATTTCCTTGCCTATTAATGCTTACCTTCCAGAATCATACATTCAAGACGGTTATCAAAAGATTCAAATGTATAAACGCGTAAAAGCCATTACGGGCGATGAGGATTATTTGGAACTTGTCGACGAGATGATAGACCGTTTTGGTGATATGCCATTCGAAGCGGACTTATTACTCCGTGTTGGACGTATGAAAGCGTGGGGACGTGACGCAGGCGTACTATCCATTAAAAATATACAAGGTATAGTGGAAATCCGCTTGTCAGCAGAAGGAACTGCTCGTGCTGACGGTGCAAAGCTGATGGAACGTTCGTTGAAGTTTGGCCATGCGGTTGGACTGACAATTGACAACGGTCAAATTATTGTAACCGTGAATGAAAAGAAGTCTAATCAGTTTACGGAATTCGATATGGTAGAAGATATGGTACACACGATGCAAGAAACAGCAAAGGAAGTAGAATCTACAGATGCCTTGTAACACCTCGATTGCATAAAATGACCAATGTTGATGCATACTGTTCTCAGAAATACATTTAATTTCGAGAAAGTGAGGCATTATACATGAAAGCAACGGGTATTGTCCGCAGAATTGATGACTTGGGAAGAGTAGTTATACCAAAAGAAATTAGGAGGACACTTCGCATTCGTGAGGGGGACCCTTTGGAGATATTCACTGATCGAGAAGGGGAAGTCATTTTAAAGAAGTATTCACCTATTTCAGAGCTTGGCGAATTTGCGGTGGAATATGCAGAATCACTTTATGAAACGATTGGTACTCCTGCGCTAATTAGTGACCGCGACGAGATGCTAGCGGTAGCAGGTCTTGCCAAGAAAGACTATATGAATCGACAGTTGGCCCCGATGTGCGAAGAAATCCTTAACGGCCGGTCTACTGTCATAGAGAAGCATGAGAAGACGGTAGAATGGGTGCCAGGTCAAGTGGAGCAGGTTAAATCTTATTGTGTTGTACCAATTATTACAAATGGCGACGCAATCGGTGCAGTCTATTTGCTATCAAAAGTTCATTTTGTTGGAGAGGTCGAGCAAAAAGCGGCAGAGATGGCAGCCAATTTCTTGGCAAAACAGATGGAAAGTTAAACGGATTTAATAAAAGTATTAAATTTTTAACCAAAACTCACAGTAGATGAATCTATTGTGAGTTTTTTGATGTGTAATTCAATAAAAATATAATTCGATATGCTGTTTTCAGATGAATGACAAGTAGAGAAAATTTATTTGACCTATAAATTGTAAGAATCACACACGATAATCTTACATATAATACCTATTCGAGCGGTTGTATGGTAGAAAAGATTTCAATATTTTTCATCAATTAAAAAGTGAAATATTTCACATACTACATACATAAATCGCTTTTTGGGATCGCTTTTCTTTACGTGAAGCATTTCACAAAAGCCCTTAGTGAAGGGCTTCACAAGGCATAAATTGAAAAGTGAAAGGTTTCACATACTACGAAAAATCATAAATGTCAAAACTTTTTTAAAAATATTTAAAAGCTATGAAAAACCCGAGATAGAAGTAATGTAACCGCTTACGAATTTTCAATTTTGGGAGTTGGTAGAAAATTGATGCTTGTGTTTACTTTGCGTTTGCGCTTATAATCACTACCAACACGAATGAACAACAAAAAACCAGACAGGGAGAGCGATATTATGAACAGGAATTACAAATCTTCTTTACACATGCATCAAATTCACAATGGAAAAATGGAAGTCGTTTCGAAAGTGCCGTTAGAGAATAAAGAGGATTTAAGTTTGGCGTACTCACCAGGAGTTGCCGAACCTTGTGTAGAAATCGCTCGAGACCCATCTCTTGCATTTGAATATACAATTAAAGGGAATTTGGTTGCGGTTGTGACAGATGGAACGGCTGTACTTGGACTCGGAGATATCGGTCCTGAAGCATCTTTGCCGGTAATGGAGGGGAAGGCTTTATTGCTGAAGCAATTCGCAGGGATCGACGCATTCCCGATTTGCCTAGATACAAAAGATGTAGATGAAATTGTAAATATAGTAAAGGCGATAAGCCCGACATTTGGGGCTGTAAACCTCGAGGATATCTCTGCTCCTCGCTGTTTCGAAATTGAACGGAGACTACGTGAAGAATGTAGTATTCCGATCTTCCACGATGATCAGCATGGTACAGCAATTGTAGTAGGTGCAGGATTACTAAACGCATTAAAGGTAGTTGGAAAAGAAAAGGAAGAAGTGAAAATCGTTTTGAACGGTGCGGGTGCTGCTGGAATTGCAATTACTAAACTATTATTGAGTATGGGCTTCGAAAACATTATTATGTGTGATTCAAAAGGCATTATTTATGAAGGCCGTGAGAATGCGATGAATGACATCAAGCATGAAATGTCACGCATCACGAACCTCGAGAAAGTCGAAGGTTCCTTAGCAGAAGCAATGAAGGGTGCAGATGTATTCGTCGGTGTATCTGTTGCGAACTTGCTAACGAAGGAATTGATTGCACTGATGAATACAGATCCAATCGTATTTGGACTGGCGAATCCAATGCCAGAGTTGAAGCCTGAATTGGCAGACGAATATGGAGTGCGTATTATTGCGACGGGTCGCTCTGATTATCCTAACCAAGTCAACAATGTCTTGGCATTCCCTGGAATCTTCCGTGGAGCACTGGATGTTAGAGCGACAGAGATCAATGAAGAGATGAAGCTTGCTGCGACATATGCGATTGCAGATTTAATCAACGATGAAGATCTACGCGATGATTACATCATTCCGGATCCATTTGATGACCGTATCCCAACAATTGTTGCACATGCAGTAGGAAAAGCTGCAATGCGCACAGGTGTATCCGTTGCAAAGGAACTGATTTTACCTAATCCCAGTTGAAGATGAATGATGAAACGTCTTTCCTATCAAGCATAGGGAAGACGTTTTTTATTTTATAAAGTAAGTGGTTGAGGAGAAATTAGCATGGTTCGATGTTTTAGATGGACTCTTGGTCATTGGTTCGAGGATTATTGATGTGTGCGGGGGTGACGGCGCTCATAAATTCTCACAAACGCTCATAGTTCATGTTTATCCGCTCTATGATGCGCGGCTTCCGCTCTATCTACATGCACAACCGCTCTATCACAATCTGCAACCGCTCATACTTGCCGCGCAACCGCTCAAAGCGTTTACGATCTCGTCTGGTCTTGACCTTAAATAAGTAAAAATCATCATAACTTCAGTCAATCCCTACAATAAAGTTTCAAGCTACTTGTAGTCTGCGGCACAAATCCCAACCCAGCCTCCCCAAGCCTATGGAAAAAACTGATTCTTTTATGCGCCTAGCGCACACACGCCTCCCTCATAGTGCACGTATAGTATGATAAAACCAAATAGGCTGGAGGGAGCGGAATGACTTGGCTACTGATCGCAGGGTTTGCAATTTCATCTAGCATTGACAACTTTGGAGTCGGACTTTCATACGGGGTACAGAGGGTCCGCATTCCATTCACGTCAAATGCACTCATTGCGGCAATTTGTTTTATCTTTAGTTTGATCGGCATCATCTCCGGTGCGTGGCTGGCCGAAATGTTACCCGGCATACTACCTGATCTCATAGCATTTGCTGTACTTAGCGTCATTGGAATACGCATCATGATAATCGCCTTTCGTCAACAAAGAAAACATCAAGCGAATGTGTTCAGTGAACCGGAAAAGATGGATTTTGACGGATCTTCACATATTAGTCTTGGGGAAGCATTGCTACTCGGTATTGCGCTTTCTGCGAATGCATTAACGAACGGTGTTGGAGCAGGTCTTTTGGCATTGTCGCCGATTGCAATCGCATTATCTGCGGCTGTTGGCAGTTATATAACATTGTCTATTGGTGTGGGATTGGGTGCGAAACTGGCAGGTGTACAAATTGGTAAGATGTCAGTAGGGCAGTTCGGAACATTCATGAGTGGTGTCATAATTTTATTGATTGCGGTCACACGCCTACTCTGACATGATGAGATGGTATACTAGAAATCATTATTGAGTGAAAGAGGCGCGTATATGGCGTTGACTAAATGGAATATGAAGTCGTTTATGAAAGGTGCATCGATTTTAACTATTGCCGCTATCATCGTCAAAGTGCTGAGTGCGGTTTATCGTGTGCCATTTCAAAACTTAGTTGGAGATAAAGGATTCTATATTTATCAGCAAGTATATCCATTCATCGGGATATTTATCGTTTGGACGTCTTCGGGTTTTGCTGTCGCGGTGTCTAAGCTGCTTGCGGAAAGCAAAGGTCCTGGGGAGTCACGTGGGATTTTACGCGTGTCACTCGCCTATCTTCTCGTTTTATCTATAGGGATTTTTCTGCTATTGCGTTCTGGTTCAACTTTTTTTGCTGAATTAATGGGAGACACCGCCCTGGCACCTGTTTTGCAAACCGGTGCGTATATCGTTCTCGTACTACCGTTCCTGGCTGTACTAAAGGGTGTCTTTCAATCGGAAGGGCAAATGATACCTGTAGCCATTTCAAACGTCTCAGAGCAGTTGTTCAGAGTAATCATTGTTCTGGCGGGTACGTGGATTGCAATACGTGCGGGAATATCGCTTTATAAAATAGGGGAAATTACAATGTGGGCGGCGATCGCAGGTGAAGTGGTAGGTGTCTTACTCTTGACGTGGTTTTTCCTACAACGGGAAAGTATGCCGGTAGCTACTGTAAAGCCGTGGCGTGTGATCAAAGATCTGACCAAAATTAGCATCGGCGTTAGTGCAAGTTCATTAATTTTGTTAGTATTTCAATTGGTGGATTCTTTCACGGTCTATAACGCATTAGTTGAAGCGGGTGCAATGAGTGAGGCTGCAATGGAAATGAAAGGCGTCTATGATAGGGGACAGCCGCTTGCGCAAATGGGTATTTTGCTTGCATCTACGTTGGCGTTGGCGCTCGTGCCGTTAATCGCGCACCATGCATCCAAAGGTGATGGACGAGGCGCGTTACCGTTCATTAGTTTGACGTTCCGGACATCTATTTTATTCGGCTGGGCTGCGACGATAGGATTGGTTCTCGTACTCCCTTTTGTCAATGAAATGTTGTTTCAAACACGCACAGGATCTGTCGCGCTAATCATCTTCTGTATCCAGATTTTCTGGTTGTCGATTATTTTACCACTGACAGCTATCCTTCAAGGGAGCGGAAAAGTGCGTGAGCCGCTGCTACTCATGTTGCTTGGCGTCGTAATAAAACTGTCGACTACGCCACTGATGGTTCGACAATATGGTATTGAAGGCGCTGCTGTATCAGGCGCTATTTCGTTCGCGCTCGTTGCTGTATTATTGATTATTTACTTTAAGAGATTTTGGAAGTTTCCATTGGCTTCGCGACGTTTTTATACCGTGCTGATTAGCGCAGGCGTTGCAATGGCGGGGGTATTAATTCCTTGGATGCTTTTAGCGAACTATTGGCTGTTTGACGGTCTATCCTCACGCGCAAGTTCAACGTTAACTGCACTGTCAGCTGTCGCCATTGGAGCAATCATATTCCTTTTCGTCATCTTGAAATCACGTATAATGAAGGAAAAAGAGTGGTACTTACTGCCTTTTGGAAAGCGATTGGCGACCGCTCAACTATGGCTAACTAAAAATAGAAGGTGAATTATGTGAATAAAATAACAGTTATCGGCCTTGGTGCGAGTGATTTAGAACAACTGTCACTAGGTACGTACCGATTATTGAAACAAGCGGACCATCTCTATATTCGTACGGAAGAACATCCCGTCGTTGCAGAATTACGTTTAGAAGGATTAAAAATGGAAAGCTTTGATTCGATTTATGAAGCAAATGATTCATTTGAAGACGTCTATCAGCAAATCGTCGATAAACTTCTTGAACTGAGTGCGCAACAGCCAATTACATACGCTGTGCCAGGTCACCCGCTTGTAGCGGAACGTACGGTCCAATTATTGATTGAAAAAGAACGAACAGGTGAGATTGAGCTTCATATCGCAGGCGGCAGTAGCTTTTTGGATCCAATTTTTACGGCGCTGCGTATCGATCCGATTGAAGGTTTCCAATTGCTAGACGGTACGGACTTAAAACGGGACGACGTGCGCATGGATCAGCACGTATTAATTGGACAAGTGTATGATGCATTTGTCGCTTCTGATGTAAAATTGTCTTTGATGGAGAAATATCCCGATCATCACGTCGTCACAATCGTTACGTCGGCGGGTTCCCGAGATGAAAAATTGACAGAAATACCGCTATTTGAGCTTGACCGTGCAGTGACGTTGAATAATCTAACGACTGTCTATGTACCACCGCTACTAGATCACGAACAACGACTGAAAGAGTGGAGTTCATTAAGGGACATCATCGCCACGTTACGTGGACCAGACGGTTGCCCTTGGGACCGCGAGCAAACGCATGAATCATTGAAGCGCTATTTAATCGAAGAGTCCTTTGAGTTAATTCAGGCCATCGATGAAGAAGATGACGACGCAATTATTGAAGAACTAGGAGATGTTTTACTACAAGTCTTCCTCCATGCACAAATCGGGGAAGACAATGGGTACTTCTCAATGGAAGACGTACTCGAAACTGTCGGGTCCAAAATGATACGACGTCATCCACACGTATTTTCGCAAACGCAAGCTGACACAACCGAAGAAGTGTTGACGAACTGGCAAGCCATCAAGGAGTTGGAAAAACCGAAACCGTCTACGCTGTTAGAAGGACAAGAACGTTTGGCATCTTCCTTGCTGACATCTTATAATTACCAAAATACCGCAGCCAAAGTGGGATTTGACTGGCCTTCCATAGAAGGAGCTTTCGACAAGTTTCAAGAAGAGTGGATAGAATTTCAAGAAGAAGTGAAGAGTGGCGGGCCGGAGCAACAGCTAGATGAGCTTGGTGACGTACTGTTCACTATCGTCAACATTGCAAGATTCCTAAAGATCTCACCAGAAGAGGCCATGTGGCACGCCAATGAAAAATTCAAATCTCGTTTCCAGTCCGTAGAGCAATCTGTGAAACAAGGAAGCGGAAAATTTGAAGACTATACATTAGATGAACTAGAAGAATTCTGGCAACAGGCCAAACGAAAGGAAGAATCCAAATGAGACTCGATAAATTTCTAAAAGTATCTCGCTTTATCAAACGCCGGACGCTGGCGAAGCAAGTGGCTGACCAAGGCAGAATTACGATTAATGGGAAAGTGGCCAAAGCGTCCTCGGTCGTCAAGCCGGGTGATGAGCTGTCAATCCGCTTCGGCCAGAAGATTGTCAATGCTACGGTAAATGAGCTGAAAGCATCGACTAAAAAAGAAGATGCAGCAGGTATGTATACGATCACTAGCGAAGAACGCTTAGAGAAAGTGGAACTTGAATTTGTAGATGACGAAGAGTAAAGCTATGTAACGAAGAGGCAGCCTGACATCAGGTTGTCTTTTTTAATAGACAGGCCAAAGGGGGCTAGAATATAGGATTTGCACTTCAACTTAAAAACAGCTTGTCATGTTTGGCCAAGCCTCTGCATAGGATATGGGGAACGTACTAGAGAAGGGGGACGCATATGCAGATTCAAACAGACAGCTCGATGTATACTATTCCATCAGGAGACCACGTAGTGACGATGCGCAATCGCAAAAGAATGGACCTCACATCCGTGAAAACGATCGACCGCTTTGACCAGGAGGAATTTCTCGTTAGAACATCGCTGGGCGTATTGCAAATCCGTGGGGAGGAACTGCGTATTGTACATCTAGATGTGGACAAGGGCCTACTTACGCTTGAAGGTACTGTCCAAACACTTCAATACGATGACGAAGAAGCAGGCTCGCGCAATTTCCTCCATAAATTATTCGGATGAGTCTATCCGTCCAGTTCTTCAGTCTATTGGCGATGATCGGGACAGGGATTACTGCTGGAATTGTAATGGATTTATTCGGAACCATTGTCGCCGCGTGCGATAACCGTTCGTTCATTAGAAGATGGGCATTCTGGTTGGAATGCCTTATCTGGATTGCGTTGGGAATGGTGTCGTTTTGGGTATTAATCATGGTGCGCGACGGGGCATGGAGAATGTATGACCCTGTTGCACAGGTTAGTGGATTGTTATTGTATGCAGCAATCTTCCATCACCCTGTGAGAATCATAGGTAGGCTACTGTTACTTGTGGTGCTTAGGCCGATTTGGCTCATCATTCGTCTTGTCTACCTAATGATTCAACGTATTTTCTATTTAATTTTCTCTATTCTGTCACTAATCACGTCGCCGTTTATAAGATTAGTAAAGAACATAGGGAAATTCCTTCAAAATAAAGGCAGAGTACTATATAATAGATTGCACTAGTAGAATTACGTCAGAAAGGTGTGTGCGCCATGAAAAAAACACAGAAGCCCTCAACAAAGAATGTGACATCAATCGATACAGACTATGTGCGCTCCATGCAAAAAAAAGAAAATTTTAAGAAAGCGCAACAAAAACGTCTGCGTAATCGGTTGGCTGTATTTTTTGTTATCGTCTGTGTGGTTGCTGGAAGTTTATTCAATATGAATGCAGGACAGAAAGAAATCCTGGCCGCCAAACATAAGGAAAAAGCCCAAGCAACAGCTACACTAGAGGATTTGAAAGAACAGCAAGAACAACTGAATAGGCAATTGATTCGTTTGGATGATGACGAGTACATTGCTAAACTCGCACGCAAAGAATACTTTCTGTCTGAGTCCAATGAGATCATTTTTTCCATTCCTGATAAGAAAAAAGAGTCAGAAAAAGACATAAGAAAAGAGTAGTCATGTTGACACTCTTTTTTTGTTGGCTATAATATAGGTAGGAGCCTGTAAAATACAGGCACTGCCAATATGGTTGATAGGCTTACGAGCCGCTTAAAACTTAAGGAGGAGCATTTTTTTTATGTCAATTGAAGTAGGCAGCAAGTTAGAAGGTAAAGTAACCGGGATCACAAATTTTGGGGCATTTGTTGAATTGCCAAGCGGATCCACAGGATTAGTCCATATTAGTGAAGTAGCTGACAATTATGTCAAAGATATTAATGATCATTTAAAAGTCGGCGATATGGTTGAAGTCAAAGTAATGAATGTGGGATCTGACGGTAAAATCGGGCTTTCCATCCGTAAGGCTAAACCTGAGTCAGAACAACGTCCACAGCGTCCACAACGTCCAACTAGACCTCGTCAAGGAAGCAAACCGAGCTTTGAACGACCAGAGAATTTTGAGCAGAAGATGGCAAAATTCATGAAGGACAGCGAAGAACGTCTAACTACCTTAAAGAGAGCGACAGAGTCCAAGCGTGGCGGTCGTGGAGCCAGAAGAGGATAACTTGCTGACTGATTCAACTGTAAACTAAAATTAGATGACATCCTATACGTATGTTCCGCACTATGGAGCATGCGTTTTTGTATGCCGAAAATTAAGAGGCGAAAGTTAGGCATCTTTGATTAATGTTATAGCTCAGCGTTCGACAGGTCGTTTAATACTAACATTAGTGAGTATTCATGTTCTCGACCCGCCCTTCCGCAGGGGATTGCCTCCAGCCATGAGCCAGCTGTGGGTAGTGCTACCATTTGTCTCATGACCACGGCTCCCAGCAGTTGTGGCTCTCGCGAAGGCCAACCGCTAGAGCATAAATGGTGACAGTGAAATTACCACTTATGCTACAAGCAAAACCTAGATCAAACACAAAAAGCACGTGCAAGAACCACAACCCGGAGCTGCATCTTACACACGCTTAACAGAATTGTAATCCAACAAGCACTTCATCAACGTTAAAATTAGTGCATATCCATTCCTCAGACTATTCTTCCAAACAAAAAACCCTCTGCCTAGGCAAGAGGATTTTTGCATTTCTATTATAGCGGCGGAGGGATTCGAACCCACGACCTTTCGGGTATGAACCGAATGCTCTAGCCAACTGAGCTACACCGCCAAGACATACGCACGTTGATATTATACAATTTCCAACGCAACGTCTCTTATCATACTAGGCATTTGAACAACTGTCAACACCTCTTTTGCTTAAAAATAAACATACGGAATACGTCGAAATGTTTTGTGAATATGCCGCCACGAACAGACAAAATTTCTCGCGAATCCCATGTATAGTTTTATGTAAGAGAACATAGGGGGTATGGGAAATGAAAATGATTGACAATATGGAGAGACCAATTGTGCAGATGTTCAGGGCTTACTGGCAAGAACTGATGAATAGAAAAGTATACTTGTTAACTGCTCTTCTATTCTTAGTAGGATCATTCTTTCTATCGCAAGCAGTAGTATTCGATATGGCAGTACCATTCTTCTTGCCGATTTGGGCGTTGGCTAGTATGCGTTACCGTCAACACATGATCTATGTATTTATAGGGGGCATGGCGGGCAGCGCGTTTCTTGGGGTGGGACAAGCTGTCATTCATTTAGCACAATTGTTACTGTTTCATTCAATCATTAAAATTCCAGTCGTGAAGAGATCCATTCCGATCGCTGTGGCAGGAGCAATGATTATACCGCAATTAGTCTGGCAGCTTGTAAAGTACGGTGACGGGATGTTGCCTTTGGCGATTCAGTTGTCGATAGGGTTAGAAGCATTGCTTGCATTGTTCATGACAATTTTCATGTTACTAGCTTTTCCTTCTATAGAAAGAATGCTGTATGGACCATGGAATCCTGAGCAGATCAGTGCGATGTGTATTGTGGGAGCGCTGGCAGCTACCGGGATGGGAGGATTCCAAATTGGTGCGGTATCTGTTGCGGGGGTCTTCTTATTTTTAGCGATATTTGTAGCCGCCGTAGTAGGGGGAGTACCGTTCGCTACAACTGTCGGTATGATTATCGCATTGATAATAGGTGTATCAGAGTTGTCCTTTACGGGCATGATGGCGTTATATGGTATGACGGGATTACTAGCGGGTTCATTAAAACGCTTTGGAAAGCTTGGAGTCATCACCGGCAGTGTCTTTGTTTCGCTCTTCTTCCTTCTATATGATGCGACACTGCCTCTGGATACCGTTCACTTTTCCACGGTTGGTGCTGCGGCCTTACTGTTCATATTGATTCCTTCACGCAAATTAAGCCAAATACGACAAGTTTTATTGCCGAAACAAGAAGGAATATCCGAAAAACGACAGCAATGGCTGGCGGATAAACTAGATGGTCAGTTGGCGGAGTTCCAGCAATTTGCTCATTTCATGTCAACGCTCGTGAATGATCGTCTGTCTCCTGAAGAGGAAGTTGCGGCGACAAGTCAAGTGCCGTCTATTTGTCAATCCTGTTTTCGTTACCGAAAGTGTTGGGAGAACGAAGAGGACGGTATAGAACCATTGATTGATGAATGGGAAACAACCTATTCAGCAACGAAAAAGGCGGCTCGTGTACGAGTTGAACAGCAGATGAAGTACAAATGTCTACGTTTTAAGGGACTAATGAATGAATTGGAAGAGAGAGGGGCCAATAAGTTATTGATGGGGCAGTTACAACATGGACGAAAAATGTTAGCCTTGCAATTGCGCGATATGAGTACTCATATTGAAAAAGTTATGAGAGAGGTAAAGGAAGACCTAACTACGTATAAGTTGGCTGAAGAAGAGCTTGCGAATCGTTTACAATCACAAGCAATAGAGTTTTTCCAAATCGATATTTTATCGGAAGAACGGGGTGCCTGCAGAATTGTAATTTCTGTACCGGAAAAAAAGGCGGATTTTGAAGCGGAAACGACTGTTGGAGAGTATTTATTACTGCCGATCTTGGAGCAAATGTACGAAGAGCCGATGCATATTTCAAAATCGACTTATCAGCCGTTTCCATTTCCGCACGTACAATTGACCTTTAGTTCTGCCGTTCGTTTTTCGCTCGAATATGATATCGTCACGACGGCAGGAAAAGGATCGTTCAACGGTGGTGATGCGTATGAGTTATTCAAGATTCATGACGGATTGTCAGCTGTACTGTTATCAGACGGAATGGGACAGGATATCAATGCATACCACGAAAGTAGAAAGGTAATCCGACTGATGCGGGAATGCTTGGGTCAAAAAATGGATCCTGAAACTGCTATCCACACATTGCATTATATGATGGCATTGAATGGACTGGATGATATGTATGCAACGCTCGACTTGGCGTTAATTGATTTACAGGAAGGGCGACTGTGGTCGTGGAAAGCTGGTTCGATGAGTACTTACATTAAAAGAAGTGACGAGTGTATCCGGTTAGACAGCAAAACCGTACCATTTGGCTTCTTGCCATCATTTTCAATAGAGGCAAAGAATGAAAAGCTAAAGTCAGGTGATATCGTCGTTATGACAACGGATGGAATATTTAATGGAGATATACCGCTTGATATCCAGGAAGACGTGATGAATCAAACGATAGAACGTTTTAAAGATATGGATTGCCGAACGATTGCCGATCAAGTAATGATGGAGATGGAGCGTGTATTTGAGTCAGTGGAAGATGATCGTACGATTCTTGTAATGAAGGTTGGCCATATTGTGCCAAAGTGGTCAAAAGCTAATAAGCAACCTCGAATCATTTCTAGCTAAACAATGTTAGAATAGAGAGAGGAGGGAGATGGATCATGAAAAGTTTGCAGCAAAAGGTATTGAAGTTTATCGACAAGCAAACGTTGATTCCTCCCGGCTCTCGTGTATTAGTCGCGTGTTCGGGTGGTGTGGATTCCATGGCACTGCTTCACTTTCTTGCGACGCACCAGCAATCTTTGGTCATTGAAGTGGCGGCCATCCATGTAGATCATATGTTACGTGGGGTTGAATCTGCTGAAGATGCGTCTGTTGTGAAGCAACTGTGCAAGGAATTCGGGCTACCCTTTTATTCTGAACAAGTACCTATTCCGGCTATCTTAGAAAGCCAGGGCGGTAATATGCAACAAGTGTGTCGGCAACAGCGTTATGCGTGTTTCGAACAAACAATGGAAAGTGAGCGGTTTACCGTTCTCGCAACGGCCCATCATGCGGAAGACCAACTGGAGACAGTGCTGATTCAATTAAGTAAAGGGCAATCATTAAATGGTATGCCGATCCAGCGGTTGTTTCATTCGGGGAAAATTATACGTCCATTCCTTCCATTAAAAAAGAGCGAATTGTACACGTATGCGTCATATCACAAAATAAACTTCCGAGAAGATCCAAGTAACCAGCAAGATAATTATCTGCGTAATCGTATGCGGCATCACATACTACCAATCTTGATAGACGAAAATCCATCCGTCGCGGTCAATACAGTCAGACAAACAGAACAACAGCAAGCGGATGAACTTTTGCTAAATGAGCTAGCCGATCAACATTGGCGATCGATTGTTACGTATACGGATGAGCAGCTTCCCTCTTTTCAACGGGAGGCATTTCTTGCTATTCCCTACGCTTTACAAAAGCGCGTGATTCAACTACTATTAAAATGTCTAACTAACCCAGCAACAGAGAACGCTGAGTGGCATTTTGCATTAGTGGATGAACTGTTACAACACATTACGAACTCGGCTGGGAATATCACAATTGATTTGGCGTATGGCTATCGGTTTGTCAGGGAATATGATAAACTGCTAATTACAAAAATGGATATAGATACAGCGTCTCTTCGTCCAAAAGTACTTGCGAAAGGTACTTGGCATACGTGGGGGAATATTCAGTTTTACTGGCATCATGCCAACGCACATATGATCGAAGAACTCTTACCATCAGATGAGGTCAGGTATTTCCAATTACCTGAGTCAGAACTTCCGTTAACTGTACGGCTTCGGATGACCGGAGACAGAATGTTGATCAAAGGAATGTCCGAGACAAAACGTGTCAAGCGGATATTGATTGATGAAAAGATAGGAATTAGGCAAAGGCAACAGCAGCCTGTCATTACGACGGCAAGCGGTACTGTGTGTGCAGTACCCGGTGTACGGTACAGTGAGATGTTTTCACACCGCCAACTAGAAGGCGATTCATACATATGGATTACGCGAGAAGGCGAGACAAGATAAAATAGAGGGGGACGGGCCGATGATCGCGCAAGATATCGAGCATGTTTTAATTTCAGAAGAGCAACTAGAAGAGAAAGTCCGAGAACTCGGAGCAACATTGACTGAAGAGTACCGTGAAAAATTCCCATTAGCAGTGGTTGTACTTAAAGGTGCATTACCATTCATGAGTGACTTGATCAAACGCATTGATACGTATATCGAATTAGATTTCATGGATGTTTCTAGCTATGGAAATGCGACAGTTTCATCAGGTGAAGTGAAAATCATCAAAGATTTGAACACAAGCATAGAAGGCCGCGATGTGTTGATTATTGAAGATATTATCGACAGCGGAAAAACATTGAATTACTTAGTGGAACTGTTTAAATACAGAAAAGCAAATTCCATCAAGATTGTTACGTTGTTGGATAAGCCGACAGGACGTAAAGTAGATTTAAAAGCAGATTATGTAGGTTTTGATGTACTAGACGCATTCGTAGTGGGGTATGGGTTGGATTATGCGGAGAAATACCGCAACTTACCGTATATCGGCGTATTGAAAAAGGAAATCTACTCTTTCTAACAGGAGTGTAATGAACCGAATTGAAGGCTGTTTTTTAAAAGGCATTTCTTTTGTTAAGTAGTGTCAATCTATGCTAAAATTTACAATAGTTTTCTGTTTAGTTTTTGTTGAATGAGATGAGGAGGCTTGGGATGAATCGAATACTTCGATACTTTCTTTTATATGGATTAATCTTCCTAGCAATAATGGGGATTTTCAGTTCGCTTAACAATCCAAATCCGAAGATGAAACCAATTCGGTATGATGAATTCGTCACAGCGCTGGAACAGGGGAAAGTTGAAAATGCAACTTTTCAGCCATTGCAGCTTGTGTATGAAGTAAAAGGGGAAA
The DNA here is from genome assembly GCF_000425545.1 of Sporosarcina ureae DSM 2281. Lineage (GTDB taxonomy): Bacteria > Bacillota > Bacilli > Bacillales_A > Planococcaceae > Sporosarcina > Sporosarcina ureae. Next base: position 53,419 of record NZ_AUDQ01000017.1, read on the forward strand.
TGGCCGGCTACGAAAAAGGTGAAACTTTCGTAACGAATATTCCAGAAAATGATATGGACAGTATTGGTGAGATTGTCAAAACGACAAGTACCGAGATTGACATCCTACCGCCAAAAGAAACAAGCGCGTGGGTATCGTTCTTTACAGGACTCGTACCATTCATAATTATTATTATCCTTTTCTTCTTCTTGCTGAACCAATCACAAGGCGGCGGTGGCGGCAAGGTGATGAACTTCGGGAAAAGTAAAGCGAAACTGCAATCAGACGATCGAAAGAAAGTACGTTTCAATGATGTTGCAGGTGCAGATGAAGAAAAAGCTGAGCTCGAAGAAGTCGTGGACTTCTTGAAAGATGCCAGTAAGTTTGTGGAGTTAGGTGCACGAATTCCAAAAGGGATTTTGCTAGTAGGACCTCCAGGTACAGGTAAAACATTGCTTGCGCGTGCAGTTGCAGGTGAATCAGGTGTACCATTCTTCTCGATTTCAGGTTCTGATTTCGTAGAGATGTTCGTAGGTGTAGGGGCTTCCCGAGTGCGTGACTTGTTCGAGAATGCCAAGAAAAACTCACCATGTATTATCTTTATCGATGAAATTGACGCGGTTGGACGTCAACGCGGAGCCGGCTTAGGCGGCGGTCACGACGAGCGTGAGCAAACGTTGAACCAGTTGCTAGTAGAAATGGATGGCTTTGAAGGAAACGAAGGTATTATTATCGTTGCTGCTACAAACCGTCCGGATATTTTAGACCCGGCACTTCTTCGTCCGGGACGCTTTGACCGTCAAATTACGGTTGGTCGTCCAGATGTTAAAGGAAGAGAAGCTGTGTTGAAAGTTCACGCGCGTAACAAACCGCTTGATGAAACAGTTGATATGAAAGCTCTTGCTCAACGTACTCCAGGATTCTCTGGTGCAGACCTTGAGAACTTATTGAACGAAGCGGCTCTTGTAGCGGCGAGAAGAAATAAACAGAAAATCGATATGTCCGATATTGATGAAGCAACGGATCGCGTTATTGCAGGCCCTGCGAAAACAAATCGTGTCATTTCGAAAAAGGAACGAAACATTGTCGCGTTCCACGAAGCGGGTCACGTAGTCGTGGGCTTAATGCTTGATGACGCAGAAATCGTCCATAAAGTAACTATTGTACCTCGTGGGCAGGCTGGCGGATACGCAGTTATGCTTCCGAAAGAAGATCGCTACTTTATGACAAAACCTGAACTCCTCGACAAAATTGCAGGTCTTCTAGGTGGGCGTGTATCAGAAGAAATCGTCCTTGGCGAAGTATCAACCGGTGCACATAATGACTTCCAACGTGCTACAGGTATTGCCCGTTCGATGGTTACAGAATACGGAATGAGCGATAAAATCGGTCCGATGCAGTTTGGTCAGACGCAAGGCGGTCAAGTATTCCTTGGACGTGACTTCAACTCTGAGCAAAACTATTCTGAAGCGATCGCATACGAGATTGACTCTGAAATGCAAACAATAATTAAAGAACAATACGAACGCACAAGACAAATTTTAACTGAAAACCGAGATTTGCTTAATCTGATCGCTACGACTTTATTGGAAGTCGAAACGTTGGATGCGGAACAAATCAATCACTTGAAAGATCACGGTACCTTGCCTGACCGTCCATACGAAAACAACGAGGGTAGTAATGTTGACAAGAAAGTTGTAGAAGAATCCCCTGTGGAAACTACAACTCCGGATAGCACGGGTGCACCATCTGACCCGTCAATCGGTGACTTGCCAAGTGAAGGTGGAGCGGTAGATAAGACGCTGCCATCTATTGACGAAGAACGCAGAGACTAAGCGAACCCAACAGCCGACTGTATACAGTCGGCTGTTTTCTTATGAAGGGAAGTGCGTTCGGTACACATTCACAGTATCTGCATGTGAAATTATGATATGATGTACGGGAAAAAGTCAAAGTAAGAGGGGACAGCGACTATGTTATTAGTATTAGATACAGGCAATACGAATATTGTGTTAGGTGTATATGAAGGGGATCAATTGAAGCACCACTGGCGGATGGAAACCTATCGACATAAGACAGAAGACGAATACGCTATGCAAGTAAAGGCGATGTTCCAGCATGTGGGGCTTTCATTTACTGACATCACAGGCATTATTATTTCTTCTGTAGTGCCGCCTGTTATGTTCCCTTTAGAGCAAATGTGTAAAAAGTACTTTAATCAAAAGCCGATGGTCGTTGGACCGGGTGTGAAAACAGGATTAAATATCAAATATGAAAATCCCCGCGAAGTTGGTGCGGACCGAATTGTTAATGCGGTGGCAGCCATTAGGGAATACGGTAGCCCGCTCATTATCGTAGATTTTGGAACGGCGACTACGTATTGCTATGTTAATGAACATGGCGAATACATGGGCGGATCTATTGCGCCTGGTATTAAGATATCTATGGAAGCATTGTTTGATCGTGCCTCTAAATTACCGCGCGTTCAACTCGCTCGGCCGGAACATGTAGTAGGTAAAAATACGGTTGCTGCCATGCAGTCGGGTATAATATTTGGATACGTTGGCCAAGTAGAAGGAATCGTCAACCGTATAAAAGAAGATTGCGAAGTACAACCTACTGTGATCGCAACAGGTGGGATGGCGGATTTAATTGCATCTGAAACCAAAGTGATTGATATTGTGGATGACTTCCTGACGCTTAAAGGATTACATCTGATTTATGAAAGAAATTTGTAAGGAGAGAATAAAATGACAACAGATTATTTAGTAAAAGCATTAGCCTTTGAGGGGCAAATTCGTGCATATGCAGTACGTTCAACAGAAACGGTAGGAGAAGTGCAACGTCGTCACCAAATGTGGCCGACAGCGACTGCTGCTCTTGGGCGTACGATTTCAGCAGCGGTCATGATGGGTGCTATGTTAAAAGGTGATGACAGCATTACAGTGAAAATCCAAGGCGATGGTCCACTAGGCCCGATTGTTGTGGATGCTAATGCAAAAGGAGAAGTTCGTGGTTATGCAACGTACCCACAAACGCACTTGCCATTGAATGAACAAGGGAAATTAGACGTTCGTGGAGCAGTGGGTACGGAAGGTATGCTGTCTATCGTAAAGGATCTAGGGTTGAAAGATTACTTTACAGGGCAAGTACCGATTATTTCCGGGGAAATTGCTGAAGACTTCACCCACTATATGGTAGTATCTGAACAAGTGCCATCGGCTGTTGCTTTAGGGGTACTCGTGGATCCAGATAACACGGTTAAAGCATCAGGCGGATTTATTCTGCAAGTCATGCCAGGAGCTACGGAAGAGACAATTGAATTGCTGGAAGGAAGAATCGCAAACATGACGGCAATTTCCACTATGATTGACAATGGACTGACACCTGAAGGAATCCTAACAGAAGTACTAGGTCAGGAAAACGTAGAATTCCTCTCTAAAGTAGATGTGAAATTTGATTGTGAGTGTTCCAAAGAACGCTTTAGCGAAGCGATTAAAGGACTTGGGGCTGAAGAAATCCAAGCGATGATAGATGAAGATCATGGTGCAGAAGCGCAATGCCACTTCTGTCTGGAAAAGTATGAATTCTCTGAGCAAGAACTACAAGAATTACTTTAATCAGAATCTAAATTACTCACCCGTTACCGTTCGTGTTTTACGGTGGCGGGTAATTTAATAATCTATGCAAACTTATAAATTCAATATAGAAAGCGCTACCAATATCCGCACAAGTATTGTAAGCATAAATGAATACAGACTTATATATACATCGACAAAGGACTTGGCGTTCAACCTGTTTAGTGAGAAAGTGATAAACTGTAATCTTCTGAATGATATTATTGACAAGTGAAATAGAAGGTAGTAACATTAAGTCAATAAAACATATTAAAATACTGGGTATTAGGAGCGGATGACAAATGAGTAGAGTGGGAAATTCAGTTATTGATTTAGTAGGTAACACACCATTAGTAAAATTAAATCGTTTAACAGGTGCAGATGATGCAGATGTGTATTTGAAACTAGAATTTTTCAATCCTGGCTCAAGCGTCAAGGACCGTATCGCGCTTGCTATGATCGAGGCAGCGGAAAAAAACGGTAAATTAAAAGAAGGTAGCACAATCATTGAACCGACAAGCGGAAACACAGGAATTGGACTTGCGATGATCGCAGCGGCTAAAGGGTATAAATCTGTACTTGTTATGCCTGACACGATGAGTTTAGAGCGACGCAACTTACTCCGCGCATACGGAGCTGATTTAGTACTAACTCCAGGTGCTGAAGGGATGAAAGGCGCAATCTCAAAAGCTGAGCAACTAGCAGAAGAAAACGGTTGGTTCTTGCCGCAACAGTTCAATAATGAAGCAAATCCCGAAGTTCATCGTTTGACAACGGGGCCGGAAATCGTCAATGCTCTAGATCAAGTAGATGCATTTATCTCGGGAATTGGTACGGGTGGTACGATTACAGGAGCGGGTGAAGTGTTGAAAGAACATTTCCCTGGAGTTCGTATCGTAGCGGTAGAGCCGGAAGATTCAGCTATATTATCTGGTGGTAAGCCGGGACCACATAAAATTCAAGGGATCGGTGCGGGATTCGTGCCGGAAGTTTTAGACACGGCTATCTATGATGAAATTATCAAAGTCTCTAATGATGATGCGTATACGTTTGCGCGTCGTGCGGCTCGTGAAGAGGGGATCCTTGGAGGCGTATCTTCAGGTGCGGCGATTGCGGCTGCGTTGCAAGTGGCAAAGAAGCTAGGTAAAGGCAAGACAGTTGTGGCGATCATCCCATCTAACGGAGAGCGTTACTTAAGCACACCTCTTTATCAGTTTGACGAAGAGTAAAAGATTAAGTATCGCGGGAGCCTTCTGCTAGCGCTGCAGTGGTTCTGAAGACATAATTGTATCCTTTGCACATATGAAACTGACGCTAGAAGTAGTAAGTTGCTTCTAGCGTCAGTTTCTTTTTATATCCAGTAACGAAATGGCGTAATCTTCAAGTTGTTATCAGCGGGTAAAATTCTGTATAATTAAGACGAACCAACCTAGTTATACATAGAACAGAGGAGGCTCACTGTGAATAAAAAGTGGAGCATAATAGTTTCAGTTATAATTGTGATTGTCATGGGTACTATTATTTTCTTATTGAATAAGGAAATTAAAGAGGAAACGGGCGGCCTTCCGGGTTATGAGGATTTGAATATGGAAAGTTTGCCGAAAGATGTGGTAGATCGTTTGCCGGAGGATTGGCAAACGACTACGGACACTGATAAGCCTGGGCTAGCGAAGGGGGACTTAGCGCCGGATTTCGAATTGACTACATTGTCAGGTGATACGGTCAAGTTATCTGATTATCGTGGCAAGACGGTCATGTTGAACTTCTGGGCATCATGGTGTCCGCCATGCCGTTCAGAAATGCCGCATATGGAAAACTACTATACAGACAATAAAGAGTCTGACGATATGGAGATACTCGCGGTCAATATGACGAAAACAGAGAAGAATAAGATAGAGAGTGCGAAAGAATTTGTCGATGAATACAATTTAACATTCCCGATTTTATTGGATAAGGATAGCGAAGTCATGAAAATGTATCAGATAAAAGTCTATCCGACTTCGTATATCATCAATAAAGATGGTGTGATTACAGATAAAGTGATGTTGCCGTTGGATGATACTATGATTAAACAGTTAATAGAGGAAAGTAACGCAGAGTGAATACTAGAGACGCAGGGGGAACTAGCATGAATACAGTAGCCTATCAGACGGCTTCAATGACAAAAGACGAATTCTTTTATGCCTATCGTCAACTTGCGACAGAGATAGAACGACATGTTTTATTGGAGAGTGGTCGTGGCGGGAAGATGTGTGTGGCGGGACTTGATCCACTTGTGACGTTCAACGCAACCAAAACAGGCCTACGTTTAGAGTGGCGTGATGGCAAAGAAGAATGGCTGACGGGAGAAGATCCGCTAGTCTTGCTGAATGATTTTATGGGGCAATATAACCTGGAGCATCAGAGAGGCTTGCCTGCCTATCAAGGTGGGCCGATCGGGATGGTCAGTTACGATTATGTCAGACGCTATGAGACATTACCGGTACTTGCGAAGGATGATTTGGCGACACCTGACGTATTCTTTTATCTCTTTGATCAATGGGCTGTGTTTGATATAGAGAATAACGATGTCTATTTTATGACATTGCCTGAGAAGCAGCATGCACTGGGAAATATGGTGAATGAATGGGCGGAAGCATCACAAAAAGGTCTGCAACATCGTCAATTTACTACTGGACAAGCAGTAGATGTGGACGTTACTGAAGAAGATCTTCAAGTTTCTGTAACAGGAGAGCAGTTCGAGCAGATGGTGCGCGATGTACAGCAATTCATTGATGATGGGGACGTTGTGCAAGTGAATTTGTCCGTACGTCAGTCAAAACCACTTGGAGCTCCTTCTTTGTTGATGTATGAAGCATTGCGTTCGTTCAATCCATCACCTTACATGGCCTATATGGCGGCGCCAGATTTTGAAGTGGTCTCTGGTTCTCCAGAGCTGTTGTTGAAAAAGCGCGGAACTGAATTGAGTACACGTCCGATCGGTGGCACGCGAAAGCGTGGGATGACGGAAATGGAAGATCTAGCTTTACAGGAAGAGTTGGTATCGAATGCCAAAGAAATAGGTGAGCACAAGATGCTTGTTGACCTCGAATGTGCAGACTTTCAAAGGATCTGTCAGGAAGGCACAGTAGAAGTCGATGAATTCATGGTCGTCGAAAAGTATTCGCACGTCATGCATTTGGTATCAAATGTTCGTGGTACTGCGTCTTCTGAAGATCTGGCACCTATTATGCAAGGTGTATTCCCTGGTGGCTCAATTACGGGAGATCCTAAATTGCGTACGATGGAAATCATTGAAGAACTGGAACCGACGCGTAGAGGGCTCTACACAGGGGCAATGGGTTGGATTGGTTTCAATGGAGACCTAGAGCTGAATATCACCATTCGTACAGCGTTCATTCAAGGTGGTATTGTGCATATCCAAGCGGGTGCGGGTTTAGTACCTGATTCGAATCCTGCTGCTGAATATCAAGAGTCTCTAAATAAAGCAAAAGCATTGTGGCAAGCGAAAGAAATGGCGGAGTTGGCGACTCGTAGAGAAAGTGGGCAACTGCATTGATTTGCTGGATTAACGGTAAGCAAGTAGTCGCGGAAGAATTACAGGTATCCCCTTTTGACCATGGATTTCTTTACGGGCTAGGATTTTTCGAAACGTTCCGTACATATGAAGGTCGAGTATTCCTTTACAAATCGCATATGATTCGCTTACGGTCGGCATTGGCTGATTACCGTATTGAAATGCGGTATAGTGATGAAGAAATTCTATCGGCAATTCATTCTTTGTATAAAGAGAATGGCTATGAGGACGGTTATTACCGATTAAATGTATCGGCGGGTGTGCATAATATCGGGCTAGCACCTACACAATATGAACAACCGAATGTACTGATCTTCCAAAAATCACTTCATCTTCCACCCGTACATACTGAAAAAGATGGCGTTTGGCTTGCAACAACGCGTAATGAACCGGAAAGTGTCGTTCGTCATAAGTCACATCAGTATGCGAATAATGTTAAAGGACGCCTAGAATTAACTTCGTTGAAAGAAACAGAAGGCCTATTTGTTACTTCGGACGGCTATGTGGCAGAGGGCATTACATCGAATGTGTTTTGGGTGAAACAAGGCCAGTTGTATACACCTTCATTGGAGACGGGAATTTTACCTGGTACGACGCGGGCGTTTGTCATCGAAATGGCCGGGGAAATCGGATTGCCTATCCATGAAGGCTTGTATATGCAGGATGAGCTTGAATCGGCGGATGAAGTATTCATTACCAACGCGATTCAGGAACTAGTTCCGATTCGCCAAGTAGGAGAAGTACTGTTTTCCGGCAAGGAAGGATCGGTCTATCAACGATTGCATGCCGGTTACCAACAAGCTGTCAACCGAATGAAAGTGAGTGACTAGTAATGAAATTATCAAAAGCGCGTGCATCTTATAGACTGGGTAAAACGACGATTAATTTTGCGGAAGAAACGGTGATTATGGGGATATTGAATGTCACACCGGATTCGTTCTCGGATGGCGGGAAATATGGCCAGCAAAACCCGGCACTTGAACATGCACGGAAAATGCTTGCTGATGGTGCGAAAATCATCGATATTGGCGGAGAGTCTACTCGTCCGGGGTACACGCCTGTATCAGTCGAAGAAGAAATTGCGCGTGTTGTACCAATAATCGAGTTGCTTGCGAAAGAACTTGGCTGCGTAATTTCAATTGACACGTCAAAGGCAGCCGTGGCGGAAGCGGCGATTATGGCGGGTGCAAGTATAATTAATGATGTATGGGGTGCGAAGCGGGAACCGGCGATCGCGGAAGTGGCGGCGCGCTATGGCGTACCTATCATTTTGATGCATAACCGTGAAAATCGTGATTACCAGCTACCGTTCATGGAGGCTGTTATAGAAGACTTGCAGCAGAGTATCGATATTGCAAAGCGGGCGGGGGTTAGTGAAGAGATGATCTGGTTGGATCCAGGCATCGGCTTCGCGAAAGATCTCGAGCAGAATATATTAGCGATGCAAGGGTTGTCTTCGATTGCGAATCTTGGGTATCCAGTTTTGCTCGGTACATCACGTAAAGGCATGATCGGTAAAGTACTCGATCTACCAGTAGAAGAGCGTATAGAGGGTACGGGTGCGACGGTTTGCTACGGTATTGAGCACGGCGGACATATTATGCGTGTTCATGATGTAAAGGAAATCTCACGTATGGTCAAGATGATGGATGTATTGACGAAGAAAGCAGCATACACTGGGTAAGCGATAAAATGGAGGGATTTCATGGATTATATTCATTTGAATGATATGGAGTTTTACGGTTACCACGGCGCATTGCCTGAAGAGAATAAGCTCGGACAGCGTTTTCGGCTGACGGTATCATTGGCGACGGATCTTGCGAAAGCCGGACAGACGGACGATTTATCGAAAACAATGAATTATGCAGAAGTGTATGAGATGTGTAAGAATATCGTAGAAGGGGAAGCGGTTCATTTGATCGAGACGGTGGCTGAAACAGTGGCGGGAACGATCATGACGGACTTTGCGGAAAAAGTAAATGGTGTGCGGGTCTTGCTTATAAAGCCAGATCCACCGATTCGTGGACATTACTCATCCGTTTCCGTAGAAATCACGAGGGGGCGTTTTTCTTGAATAACGCCTACTTGTCACTGGGGTCGAATATAGGTGATCGCCTCGAACATTTACAGCACGCAGTACAATTGTTAAATGAACACTCTTCTATTAACGTGTTACAAGTTTCTTCCGTATATGAGACCGAGCCTGTCGGATTAACGGAACAGGCGAAGTTTTTAAATGTTGTAGTAAGGCTTGAGACTACATTAGAAGCAACGGAATTATTGAGTGCGTGCCAATCTATTGAAAATAAGCTTGGCAGAATGCGAAAAATACGTTGGGGCCCACGTACGGTAGACTTGGATATTTTGCTATATAACGAGGAACACATTCAATTGGAGAATCTGATTATTCCGCATCTCCGTATGCAAGAGCGGGCATTCGTGCTTGTACCGCTAGTTGAGATTAATGAGGATGTAAAGAATCCTACAACAGGAACACTTTATCGTGAAGAGCTAGCGATAAAGGAAGACGGAGTGAATCTTTGGAAAAAGGTTGGACAAGTCGAAGAGTTTTTACGAAAAGGTTGAACGTCGAATGACCAAACTGCTCTATAATAGGGCAGTTTTTTCTATACAATAGAATGAGATAACTGTTTGTCCTTTTGTTAGGCCTGGAATTTGTGTACAATAGTTGCAGACGACTGATCCTGGGAAGAGGGACGGTCAAAGTATGAAGGAGTGAAAGGAAATGTCCAATATGGATGAAATGAATGATCAGCTTTTGGTGAGACGCCAGAAGATGAATGATATACGTGAAGATGGTTTGGATCCGTTCGGTCAGCGTTTTGAACGAACACACCTGACAAGTGAGATACGCTCTAATTATGAGGAGCAAACAAAAGAAGAGTTGGAAGAAAACGAGCATGAAGTAACCATTGCTGGTCGTATTATGACAAAGCGTGGGAAAGGTAAAGCAGGATTTGCTCACATCCAAGATCTTGGAGGTCAAATCCAGATTTACGTGCGTCTAGACGCTATCGGTGAAGAAGCATATAAGCTATTTACCTCTGCAGACCTCGGAGACATAGTCGGCGTTCAAGGCATTATTTTCAAAACAAAAGTAGGAGAACTTTCTATTAAAGCAACAAAGTTTACATTCTTAACGAAAGCACTGCGTCCATTGCCTGAGAAATTCCATGGTCTACAAGACGTAGAACAACGCTATCGTCAGCGCTATCTAGATTTAATATCAACAGAAGGTAGCAAAGAAACTTTCATTATGCGTAGTCGAATCATTCAATCCATGCGTCATTACTTGGATGGACAAGGCTTCCTTGAAGTAGAAACGCCTATGCTCCACTCAATAGCAGGGGGAGCAGCAGCCCGCCCATTCGTTACACATCACAATACGCTTGATATGACATTGTATATGCGAATCGCTATCGAACTACATCTAAAGCGCCTGATCGTTGGAGGCCTTGAGAAAGTATATGAAATCGGACGGGTATTCCGTAATGAAGGAATGTCCACTCGTCACAACCCTGAATTCACAATGATTGAGTTATATGAGGCATACGCGGATTACAATGACATCATGGAACTAACAGAAAATCTAGTAGCGCATATCGCACAAGAAGTACTTGGAACTACTACTATCCAGTATGGTGATGATCAAATTGAATTAGCGCCGCGCTGGAAGCGACTGCACATGGCAGACGCAGTCAAGGAGTTTACAGGCGTAGACTTCTGGCAACAACTCACGAAAGAACAAGCGCATGAACTAGCTAAGGAACATAACGTACAAGTAACTCCTTCTATGGAAGTAGGTCATGTTCTGAATGAATTCTTCGAGCAAAAAGTAGAAGAAGAACTTGTCCAGCCGACATTCATCTATGGACATCCAGTAGAAGTGTCTCCACTTGCAAAGAAGAATCCGGAAGATCCGCGATACACAGATCGTTTCGAGCTATTTATCGTACGTCGTGAACACGCGAATGCCTTCACAGAGTTAAATGATCCGATCGATCAGCGCGAACGGTTCGAATCGCAGCTGGTAGAGAAAGAGCAAGGAAACGATGAAGCGCATGAAATGGATGAAGATTTCATTACAGCATTAGAATATGGACTACCGCCAACAGGTGGACTTGGCATCGGAATCGACCGTCTCGTTATGTTGTTGACGAACTCACAATCGATCCGCGACGTGCTGTTGTTTCCTCAAATGCGTCCTAAAGACTGATATGACAGCTCCAATAGCAATATTGGAGCTGTTTTTTTATTGCCTAAATGCAGTATTTTAATAGAATGTAAAAGAAAATCAAAAAGAATTAAAGAAAACACTTGCGTTATTTAAAAACGGGTGGTATATTTATGAAGTTGCTTTTGAAGTTAGCGACTTAGCGAAAAACATAACGAAAAAGTTTTTCGTAAAAAGTGTTGACAACAAAACAGCGAGATGTTATTATAAGAAAGTTGCCTCTTACGAGAGACCAACCGAATGAACCTTGAAAACTGAACAGCAAAACGTTAACGAAATACAGTTTATGCATCTAACGATGACATAAACAAAATGAGTATCTTAATTGATGCCAGCAAATGAAACTCGAGCTAATCGAATTTCTCTTATGGAGAGTTTGATCCTGGCTCAGGACGAACGCTGGCGGCATGCCTAATACATGCAAGTCGAGCGAACTGTTGGAAGCTTGCTTCCTTCAGTTAGCGGCGGACGGGTGAGTAACACGTGGGCAACCTGCCCTTCAGATGGGGATAACTCCGGGAAACCGGGGCTAATACCGAATAATCCATTCTCTCGCATGAGAGAAT
>NZ_AUDQ01000018.1 GCF_000425545.1 Sporosarcina ureae DSM 2281
TATACATTCGGATCAAGGGAGTGTGTATACGTCATACGCGTATCAAGCCTATATCAAGGATAACGACCTGATCGGCAGCATGTCACGTCGAGGAAACTGTTGGGACAATGCGGTGATTGAATCATTTCATTCGAGTCTGAAATCTGAAGAATTTCAATACGTTAAATTTAATTCATTACGCAATAATATTGTAGTTGAACGAGTAATTGCCTATTTAAATTATTATAATGAAGAACGTATCCAAGAAAAATTAGGCTACCTGACACCGATAAAATATGGTGTCAAAGCAGCCTAATCATGGTGTTTTATATGTGTCTCATATCGCTAGGTCAGTCTAAATTAAGGATCTTTTTATATAGTTTTCAATCGATTACTTGTTCATGAAAGATTTAATTTTTTTTTCAGACATAGAAGAATCACATTTAACGTTTACTGCGTCTCCATTTGTGTAGATGAAGCCAGGTACTGTTGGAATATCTTTGTTATTAGTAGTATACCGCAATGCTTTAGCACATAAACAAGTAAATGCTTACAAGGTGATTTCGGACACTATTTTTAAAGTTAAATTCATTGATCAATCAAGAACACAGAAAAACCCTGCCTATTTAGACAGAGTTTTTCAATGACATTTATTTATTGAATTCCTTTTTTAACCCACTCTGCTACTGTGACTGTACGTTTAGCTTGATGTTTAACAGCCGCTTCTACATCTTCAATCATTTCACCAGACGACCCGACTGTAACGCTAGTTCCATATGGATTTCCACCTGCACCAAAGACTACTGGATCCGAATATCCCGGTGGAACGATAATCGCACCCCAGTGCATCATCGAAGTATATAGTGATAGGATGGTTGCTTCTTGACCGCCATGTGGGTTTTGAGCCGAAGACATGGCACTTACAACCTTATTAATCGTCTTACCTTTTGCCCATATACCACCTTGCGTATCGATAAACTGTTTCATCTGAGAAGCCATATTACCAAAACGTGTTGGCGTACTGAAAATAATAGCATCTGCCCATTCAATATCATCTGATGTTGCTACTGGAATATCTTTCGTTGCATCAGCCGTTGCTTTCCATACATCATTATTTTCAACTACTGATTGTGGAGCCAGTTCTTGTACTTTTAAAATTTTCACATCAGCACCTGCTTCTTTCGCACTTGCCTCTGCCCACTTTGCTAATTGATAATTCGTTCCACCCATACTGTAAAAAATTACCGCTAACTTAACTTTTGACATTCACACATCTCCTTTAGTTTGATCAATATTGTTACATTAAATTCATACTAATAGAACCTATTCCTTCTTCCTTTCCCCGTTATTTCTATTACTAATCATCTCCATCCACATAATTTTCATACCTGCCCCTTACTTTACAAATGAGATAGAAATGCAACAATAAACCGATTATCTTTACAAATATCTTAGTGAGTTTTCTAAAAATCCAATACTACAATTCAAAAAGGACAGCTAGATTTTACTCTAGCTGCCCTACTGACCCATTTATACCTTATGGAAATTTGTTCCGTCCGTAGTTTCCGCAACAATTCCAGCGCGGATCACAAAGTCTCCGAAGTGTTCACCATCATCGCGTTCTTTCGCATAACGTTTCAATATCGGTCCTAACTCACTTAATATTTCTTCTTCTCCAATATTTTCACGATAAATCTTGCTTAAGCGTTGCCCTGTAAAGCCGCCACCTAAGTACATATTATACTTGCCTGGTCCCTTACCAATAAAGCCCAGTTCCGCTATCGCTGGACGTGCACATCCATTCGGGCAGCCTGTCATACGCGTTACGATCTCTTCATCGCCAAGTCCAGCTTCGTCAAGTAAGCCTTCGATTTTTGTAATCAGTGAAGGTAAATAACGTTCTGCTTCTGCCATCGCCAAACCGCATGTCGGTAGTGCTACACATGCCATGGAATTTCTACGTAATGCTGACTGTTCAGCTGGAGACTCCAAACCATACTTCGCAATAATTTCTTCTATATTATTCTTATTTGAATCTGCTACGTCACCCAATACTAAGTTTTGATTTGGACTCAAACGGAAATCACCTGTATGAATTTCGGCAATTTCACGAAGTGCGGTCATCAATTTATAGTTTTCTGTATCACGCACACGACCGTTTTCAATGAAGAACGTATAATTCCAACGATCATTTTCAGCTGGTACCCATCCATAGCGATCCCCGTTATGATCAAAGTGATAAGGGCGCGTTTCTTCCAATTCCCAGCCCAGACGGCTATGAAGTTCACTAATCAGCCAATCTAGTCCCCGAGAATCAATCGTATATTTGAAGCGTGCATACTTTCGCACGGAACGATTTCCGTTGTCACGCTGGATCATCATCAAGTGCTTCGCTACATCTACTACTTGATCTGTAGGTACGAATCCAATCAGACGACCTAACTGAGGGTACGTCTGCTCATCACCATGCGCCATTCCCATACCGCCACCTACAGCAACGTTGAAGCCGACTAATTTTTCGTCTTCTACTATCGCAATCAACCCAATGTCTTGAGAAAATACATCAATATCATTCATTGGAGGTACCGCAATTCCAATCTTGAATTTTCTAGGCAAATACGTCGCGCCGTAGATTGGCTCTACCTCTTCCCCTGCCGTATCCACAACCTTTTCCTCATCCAACCAAATTTCATGATAAGCCGTTGTTTGTGGCAGTAAATCCAAGCTTAATTTCTTCGACCACTCGTATATTTCCGCGTGAACGGATGACTGATTCGGATTGGGGCTGCACATGACGTTTCGGTTAACGTCACCACAAGCCGCAATAGAATCCAGTAGCGCGTCATTCATTTCCTGGATATTCTTTTTCATATTCCACTTCAAAATCCCATGCATTTGGAATGCTTGGCGTGTCGTTAACTTTAATGTGCCGTTACCATATTTATGTGCCAGTTCATCCATAACAAGCCATTGTTTTGGCGTAGCGAAACCAGCAGGCGTCCGCACACGGATCATGAACTGATAGGCCGGCTCTAACTTTTGACGCTGACGCTCTACCCGTAAATCTCGATCATCCTGCAAATAACTACCGTGGAATTTCATTAGACGGTTATCATCATCTGGAATTCCTGAACTGATGGAATCATTCATCGTTTCAATGAGATTTCCACGCAAGTAATCACTTTCAATTTTAATTTCTTCTACATCACTCGGTGCTCCATCTTGTATATGAATCGGTTTTGTTGTTGAAGACATGCTTCCACTCCCCTTCTGAATTACTTAATAGACATCTCTCTGATAGCGTTTTTCTTGAACTAACTGTGTAATGAACGCTTCGGCTTCTTCAAGTGATTTGCCGCCTTCTTGTTGAAGGATTTCCAGCAAAGTCGCGTGGACGTCTTTTGCCATGTTCTGTTCATCACCACATACATAAATCACTGCACCTTCTTCAATCCATTGGTACAGTTCTTGACTTGCTTGTTTCATACGGTGCTGTACATATACTTTTTCATCCGTATCACGTGAAAAGGCTACATCGAGGCGTGTTAACGCACCATCCTTCACGTAATTTTGCCATTCAGTCTGATAATAGAAATCTGTCACATAATGCTGATCTCCAAAGAACAACCAAGACTTTCCTTCTGCTCCTGTTTCACTACGTTCTTCTATGAATGAACGGAATGGTGCGATACCCGTTCCAGGCCCTATCATGATGATCGGCGTTCCGGAATTAGCAGGTAAACGGAAATTGTAATTTTTATGGATATAGATTGGTAATGTATCTCCTGGCTCAAGGTTTTCTGCACATTGGATAGAGCAAACGCCTTGTCTGTCGCGACCATGCGCTTCGTAACGAACAACACCAATTGTCAGATGCACTTCTTCTGGATTCGCTTCTAGACTACTTGCAATTGAATATAATCTCGCTGGCAATTTACGAAGAATTCCCACCAGTTGTTGTTCTGAAGCTTCTACTGGTCCGAAGTCCGTTAATGCATCCAGTAAATCTCGTCCATCGACATACGCACGAAGTTCATCCGTATTTTCTTTATTTAGAAGTCGCTTCAACTCTTCTGACTTAGAGTAATTTGATAGTTTTTCAAGTAACGGTCTAGTCAATACGGTAACTTCTAAGTGATTCAGTAAAGCAATGCGTAAAGCACGGCGCTCTCCTTGTGAGTTAATTTCTACTGTTTCTTCTGCATTCCAATCCCCTACTTTAATAATCTCATCGATTAAGTCGGAATTATTCGTTGGGAAAATCCCTACACTATCGCCTGGTTCATATGTCAGCCCAGAGCCTTCTAATGAAATCTCTACGTGACGCGTTTCTTTATTAGAACCACGGCCGTTTAGGTTAATATTTTCAAGTACTTCTGCATTAAATGGATTCGTGCGTGAATACTGAGTAGAAGATGTAGTTTCGACTTCTACACTAGCTGCAGCTGCTTGACCGCCCGTTTGGATTTCCAATGAAACTTCCACCGCAGCTAGCCACTGTGCTGCTGGCTCATCATAATCCAAATCACAATCTACACGTGGTGCTAACTGAACAGCGCCAAGGTCAGATAGTTTCTGATCGAAGTCAGCGCCCGTCTTACAGAAGAATTCATACGAGCTATCGCCAAGTGCCAATACTGAATAATGGAGATGATCTAGTTTTGGGGCACGTTTTCCATGCAAAAACTCAAAAAATGGTAAGGCCGTGTCAGGTGGGTCTCCTTCTCCGTGCGTACTGACGACAAGTAATAGGTTTTCGATTTTCTTCAGGTTATTCGGTTTAAAATCATTCATGGACTGGATGGTCACATCAAAAGATTGTTCTTTTAACTTAGCTGCCGCTTGTTCTGCGATTCCCTGCCCGTTGCCTGTTTGGGAGCCATAAAGTACAGTTATTTCTTTTACTGCCGTCGGAACTTCTATAGCGGGACGCTCTAATACAGCGACGCCACCCGATGGTACTGAAGCTGAGCTGATAGCTGTTAAATAACCACTCAGCCAACTTTGCTGTGTTTCTGTGATGCTCGGTAATAAACGATTGAGCAATTCCACTTGTTCTTCACTAAAAGGACTGTTCGATACTTGTAACGCCATATTCATCACCCTCGCAACCTCTTATTGTATTTTTTATAATCGCTTAATGTTGCAGAAAATCTGACTAGACTGACAACTATTTTTAAGATGATTTCATTGTATTATGATTAATCCTATTAGTCAAGTAGGCATTTAATATAGTAAAGTAAACTTTGTAGAAATAGAGTGGTTGGAATTTTTGTTGGGGTGGGGATTTGCGCTTCGGAGGGGACGCTTTCCCATGGGCGTGACCCTTACCTTTCGTTGCAATTCGCTTGTTAATAAAAAATCATCTAATATTGCTAACACACTTTGATTTCGAACTTAATAATGCAAAAAAAGGATGCCCCGAGGTTCTGGGACATCCTTGTCTCGTTAATTCGAATGTTGTGCTTTGAAACGGTTACCTGCTCTTCGTATCCAGGCAGCTACTAGGATAATGATTAGTAAACCAAGTTGTGCCATGATCGTTTCATTGGTCGGATAAAAACCAATAAAGTCAATAATCGGCAAGCGAGGTTGTACCGTTGTGTTGATCACGTTCGTTAACTGCAATGTATGCAGACTGACGCCAATAATCTTGAATGCTAGCACATAAATCAATATCGTTGCCACTGCAAAGAAGCGGTGGATCGGAACACGATGACTGAGTTTCATGAAGACGACCGCGACGATCGCCAATATGACAACTGCTAGCAATATACCCATCACAAATTTCATAGTGGACATCTTTGGCGCAATCCCTGCATAGAAGACAATCGTTTCCGCACCTTCTCTAAATACAGAAAGGAAGCTGACAGAAGCCATGGCGAGTACGCTTCCTTTTGAAATTGCTTGACCCATTTGTTTAGATATATAACGATTCCAAGATGCGACGTTGGATTTTTGGTGCATCCAAATACCGACACCGATCATCAGTGCAGCCGCCACGAGACCCACATAGCCTTCCATCATTTCACGATCATTGCCTATCGTGACAGATTGTAATACCGTGGACATCATAATCGCAACTACGATACTAAGTGCTAGGCCAGCACCCGCACCAACATATACCCATTTACGCATAGCTTGTTGTTTAGCGTTCGTTAAGAATGATAATAACGCCATAATGATTAACAATGCTTCAAGACCTTCGCGCAATAAAATCAGTGCAGAATCCCAAAAGCTGAAGCTGTCATTTGTTTGCAGTAAGGCAATTTGCTGTTTGAAATTTTGTAACTGACGTTCGGCCTTTTCAAGATCATAGTCGCTATTCGACAATTGACCGATCATCAATGGCAATTCATTTTCAAGCTCTGAATAAAGGGAGGCATTTTTCGTACGCACTTCCCCTTCCACATTCGGCCAAATTTTAATGAACTCGCGCAATGACTTCTTGGCGTCATCCAGCTCTTCATTTTGTAATGAGTCTGAACTTTTATCTAACAGTGCCGTCAATGTTGTCAAAGAATAGTCTTCGGTTGCTGTCTCTTTCAACGTCCCACTGACGAACTGATCTATCTTGACAGTTACATCATCAAATTGCGTCCTCAACATTTCAAGATCAGGTTCTTCTTCTGCCAACGTGATTCTCATGAATGCCATACTCGTTTCAATTGCACCATACGCCGAAATACTTTGCTCACGCACCGGACGTTCATTGCGTGTCCAGGTAGAAATAAATTGCTGATTTGCTTGTTCAATTTCTTCTAACGAACCCGACTCGATAGCTTCGTCTAATTCTGTGAGGGCTGGTTCCATCAATTGACCGAATTTCTCGCGTTCAGCTAGTTCATCCACTGGATTTTCCGACTTTTCTAATTCATGTAAGGCTTTAGATAATGAACTTAATAGCGTACCGCGTGTTTCTGAGTCTGCTTGCAATGCTTGTTTTAATGTTTTATCGATCTCTTTTGTGAACTCCGAACTCTCTAGCTTCTGTTGTTGCCAAATCGTTTTGAATTCTTGTAAAGATGCTACCGCTTCTGCATCATTCGCTTTTTTCGTTTGCATAATCGAATCACTGATGGAAATATAGAGATCACTATAATTGGTTTCCGTGTCAGCGAATGCTGGACGGATTGGCATTAATATGACAATTAATATAACCGCAATCCATTTATATAATCGAGAAGAGTGAGTCACCGATAAAGCCTCCCTTTTGAACTCCAGGGAAGCAGGCGAATAACGCACTGCCACGATGAGTAATATATTCATTTAATTTATCTTCACGACCAAAACTGTTTTGGATTGCGATAAATTGTTTGGGATCTTTTTGGAACGAGATGAACAATAAACCCGCATCAAATGTACCAGTTGAATCCATAACGCCCGAACTATAGGAAAATGAACGACGGTAAATTTTCTGTTTGGATTTCTTAGCCAAACGCACATGGGAAGCTTCGGAGATCACATACTCACCGTTTGAATCCTTTTCCTCCAAATCTACTTCGTCCATCTCTTTTTCCTTACCTATTGGCGCTCCCGTATCGCGATGACGGCCAAATGTGGCTTCTTGTTCCTGCAGAGCTGTTCTATCCCATGTTTCCAAATGCATCTGAACTCGACGAACAGCCATGTACGTACCATTGGTCATCCAACCTTTTGATTGACCTGCATCGATCCAAGCAACTTCATTCATCTCGGCTTCTTTTGATCCATTAGGATTGACTGAACCATCTTTAAACGCAAATAAATTTCTTGGCGTCTCTTTTTTCTTACCTTTCATTGGAAAGGAATTAAAGCCTGCCTGTGTCCATTTTAATGATACTTTTCCTGAAGCTGCACGCACTAAGTTTCGAACCGCGTGGAACGCAACTTGTGGATCATCCGCACATGCTTGAATACAAATATCTCCACCTGTATACGCTGGATCTAGCTGATCTTTTGGAAAGTGTGGCAAATCTTTCAGTTCAGCAGGTTTTTTTGATGCTAAACTTAAAGACTCTCTTTCAAATAGTGACGGACCTACACCAAATGTCAGCGTTAAGTTCGAAGCGTCCAACCCGACTGACTCTCCTGTATCTTGTGCTGGGATGAGCATATTGGAAGTCTGACCATCAATCTGTTCGCCATTCATCATGCGTACAGCAATGGGAGTCCACATTTTAAATAAATCCATCAATTCTTGTTGTGAATTCACCAAGACATTCAACGAAGCAAAATATACGTAACTTTGACATTCAGTTGCGATTCCAGATTGGTGCTTTCCATAGAAATTGAACTTATTTTTTGAGCGTGGATTATCTTCTTCCTCTACCATTCCGAATACTTTGAGAACACCGCCAAGGCCCGATGCGCCGATTGCCACACCAGCTGCACCTGCTCCTGTATACTTCAGCATTTGACGACGCGAAATTTTCTTATCATAGAATTTTTCTTCAGTTCGGTCAGTCATAGGATCACTCCGTTACGATGCCCATCATACTTAATGGTTCACCTAGTTGATTTACCGCTTCTGATAGCGATTTTGTATCTTCTTTTGTTAATTCCTCATAGGATATATAGCCGCCATTGCCATCTTCATATTCCGCAAGCAGACTATTAATTGTTTCGAATTTAGTTTCGAGTTCATCGACTAGTTGCTGATCTTTTGCTACCATCTGATCTTTCAAAATTTCATAGATTTTTTCCGCGCCTTCAATATTTGCTTTGAAGTCATATAGATCAGTGTGAGAATAAATTTCTTCTTCACCAGTAATTTTAGAAGTAGAGACTTCATTCAATAAATCGACTGCCCCTGTGATCATCAAATCGGGTGACACTTCAACGGTTTCTACACGTGCACGTAGTTCTTTTGCATCCTTAAGCAATTGATCTGCAATCTCTGCGTACCCTTCAGTTGTATTTTCCACCCATAGACCGTATTCAATTTTATGATAGCCAGACCATTCTTCTTCTCCTTGACCCTCTTCTTGAATATCTGCAAGACGTGCATCGATTCGGGGATCTAAATCTCCAAAGCTTTCTGCAATCGGTTCAGAGCGTTCAAAATACATTCTAGCGATGGGATAAATTTTCTTTGCTTCTTCTATATCTCCCGCTTTAACAGCAGTGACGAATTTTTCTGTGTCCAGCACGAATTCATCCATTTGTTCAAGCGCAAACTCTTTATATGCATCTGTTTCAGCAGTTAAGTCTACTTCTTCAGTCGCTGCTGGTGCTTTTTCAGTAGATTCTTCAGTTGTTCCACAGCCTGATAGTAAAATTCCTGTTGTTAAAGCGAAGGCAGTTACGAGTGTTTGTTTCATATTTCTTCCTACTTCCTACTGTTTAGTTTTATGTTATCAATGATAATCGTTCTCAAGAGGATGTCAATAGGAAATTAAAGGTTATATATGTATTTTTCTAGGATTTATTGTGTTTTTGATAAATATGCGAGATACTTAATTCTACTAGATAATTTCTGTAGGACTCTTTTCATTCTTCATATTCTGTAACATATAATAACTTGATTCGTCTACTTAGTAACTAGTATGAAGGGAGGGAATCAGTGTGAAGAGAAGTGTCAGTAAACAACAATTCACTTTCTTGCAACAAGAGTTTTCTTTTTTACAACAGCAAGGCAAAATGAAAGAAGCAGATGCTAACGAAATGCTCTCGCTATATGAAGCTAAAGGTAGCACTAATTTCGTGAGAATCTTGCTAGCTTTCGGAGCTATATTAGTCGGGGTCGGGATACTGAGTTTTATCGCAGGCAACTGGGCAGGGCTGACGCCATTCTTTAAGTTTGGATTAATTGTTGCCGGCATGATCTTGGCATACTTTGCAGGATATAAGCTTGAAAGAGATTACGAACGAACATCTCGCAGTATGTACTATATCGGGGCTGCTATTTTTGGTGCGGGGATATTCCTAATTGGCCAAAGCTTTCATTTACAACATACTGTATATACGGACTTCCTATTATGGGGGATCGGCATCTTGCCACTAGCCTACTATCTAAAAGATCAATTGCTTGCTGTATTCGCTAGTGCATTTTTCACAATCTATAGCTTTAGTGCTTTCACAGCTTATGCAGTAGGAAGCTTCGATCCCTTTTGGTTGTTCCTATTGATTCCTCTACTATTCTGGATGAATGAAATGCGATTCGGAAGAAAGAGTTCGTTGTTCGTCATGAATGTTTTGCTTAGTGTGGCTTTTATCGTCAATATGTTAGAGTTCTTCCATGTGGATGAATGGATTTCTGTATTGATTGTCTTTGTATTAGGTGTGCTTCTTGCACTCGCACCTCTCAAACATTATCGTACAGAGTCTTCTTGGGCGGGTTCCGTACTATTTGGAATCACGGGTATTATGCTGACTTTCCCGTTCATATGGGAGGATTTACGATTCGGAGATTCTGCACCTTACATCTTCACTGCTGTATTCGTTATCTTATTGCTTTATCTTCTAAAGAAAAACAGCTTACCAGCTATTTTGATCACATGTGCGTTAATCTACCGCTATTACACGGATATCTCATATAATTTCATGCCAAAATCATTATTTTTCATCATAGGCGGTTTACTGTTAATCGGTTTTGGATTCTGGTTTGAAAAATCACGACGAGAGACGGTGAAACGTCATGAAGAATAAACGGAATCTATTTCTTTTAGCCTTAATCGTCCCAATCATACTTCTATTAGCGATGACTTGGAAGCCTTTATACACAGTGAATACTGGTGAAACTATCACACTGGAAACAGTGCCCGTTGACCCACGCGATATTCTTTATGGTGATTATGTCAGTCTTCAGTTTGCAATTGAAGAATTCTCCAAAGAAGATCTTGACCCTGCGCTCATTAAAGAATTCTCCAAACATGATACTGGAAAGCTGACGGTATATGCTGTATTGCAGCTAGAAGAAGGAGATCTATATGGTTTGAAGACCGTTACACATAAGAAACCAAGCGATGGGTTATTTTTAAAAGGAGATATGTACTACTACGGCGAACATAATATCGATGAAAATCAGATGTATTTCGCAAACTTCCTTCCTGATCGTTTCTATGTAGCTGAAAACACAGGTATGCAGTTGGAAGATCTATCCCGTAAAGGTCAGTTGCTCGCTGACATAAAAGTTCGTGGTGGTTTTGCTGTGTTAGAAAATGTACGGCCTAAATAGGTCACTTTATTAAAATTGTGGAAGCTGTTGCTGGAAGTCGTGGGAAACACGTTTTCTAGTAATGGTTTCTTTTTTTGAGTTTGTATTGTTTTGAAGATAGTAAGAAGCCGCCTTTGGGTAAGGTGCATGGTATGGAGTAAGCGGCATTGGTAGTGGTTCGGCAAGATCATTTAATTGTTTGTTTTGTACAGAGCTACTCGTTGGATTGCGGGTAGGCAGTTCATATAGTTGTTTTTAAAGGAATATGTGCTTAAGTGACTACGGATTATGTTTCTGTAAAGCGTACGTAATAAGCGGCGTTGGGTTGTGGTTCTTGCACGTGCATTTCCTGTTTGATCTGGAGGTTGTGGTTTAGCTGGCAATCTAAGTGGCAAGTTCATTGTCCCCACTTCGGCGCTGGCGGATGGCTTTCGCGATGAGCCACAGCAGGCGCCTTCGTTGCATTAGGTGTAGGGCAGTTCGTCTAGTTATTTTAATCGTCGAAGTGCTTTTGTATTCCGTTTTTATTTAGCATGCCTAATAAGCGGCGTACGGTTGTGGTTCTTGCATATGCTTTTCTTTTTCCTGTTCAATTAGGGGGTTGTGGTTTAGCTGGCGATCTAAGTGGCAAGTTCATTGTCCCCACTACGGCGCTGGTGGATGGCTCTCGCGATGAGCCACAGACAGGAAGTGCACCTGTCTCTGTCTCCTCGCTACGCCTACCACAGCAGGCGCCTTCGTTGCGTCGAGTGTAGGGCAGTTCGTAGACTTC
Organism: Sporosarcina ureae DSM 2281; assembly: GCF_000425545.1. Classification (GTDB taxonomy): domain Bacteria; phylum Bacillota; class Bacilli; order Bacillales_A; family Planococcaceae; genus Sporosarcina; species Sporosarcina ureae. Next base: position 11,889 of record NZ_AUDQ01000018.1, read on the forward strand.
TTTCGCAAGCAATACATACTAGATATCATGATGTAGCTGATATTTTTTCATATTAGAACCACAACCAAAATAAACACCACTCAGTAGCACAGGCACAACTGCGGGGTAGGCCGTGGCCATGAGACAACTGGCAGCACCACCGCCAGCTGGCTCCTGGCTGGAGGCAATCCCCCACGTGCCTGCGCGGGTCAAAAAGACGAACACTCACTAACTTCAGTGCCTAACAGCCGGTCGAGCAACGCCCCAACAAAGAGTGACAAAGCCCCGCAGCCGCCTAGTCTTTCCGTCAACCGCGTTTCTAGGTTGGGTACTGTACGCAATTTATCATTTTGCTATCCTACTTAAAACCACAACCAAAATAACTACCACTCAGTAGCGCAGGCACAACTGCGGGGTAGGCCGTGGCCATGAGACAACTGGCAGCACCACCGCCAGCTGGCTCCTGGCTGTAGGCAATCCCCCACGTGCCTGCGCGGGTCCAGAAAACGAACACTCAGTAACTTCGGTCCCCAACAAACAGTCGAGCAACCCCCCAACCAAAAGTGAACAAGACCTGCAGCAGCATAGTCTTTCCACCAACCATGTTTGCAGGTTGGGTAAGGTACGCTATTACTTATTTTATCAGTCCGCTTAGTGCCACTCTACCACCAGTGAACGGACTAGAAATGCAACGTCCATAGCTTCTTCTTTAGGTATTTCCACACACCTTCTTGAATTTGTAACTATTTATTCAATTTATACACTGTTCAAAACTACTGTTTCTACGTATAATTTAGGTAATTCACTAAAGGAGCTGGAGCTGGCCTTGAAGCCTATTTCAAAATTAGCATCAAAGATTTTAGTCGTAGCCCTCTTTGTCACGGCGATTGTTGCAGGTGTCACTTGGAACTATTTACAATCCACTGGAGGAAAAGAAGTATCCTTTGCTCAGATGGAAAAACTGATTGCTGAACAATCAGGTGCTAGTGTCTTACTAAATGAAACGGCCAAAGGAAAGTTATCGATCACTATAGATCACACAACATACAGCACGATGGTGCGTCCACAAAGTACATTAGTGGATGACTTGGTACAGAAATATAATGTGTCTTATCAATATAAAGCAGAAAGTTCGGCGGGTAGTTGGATTTTTGGTGGGCTTATATTTGCGGCTCTTTTGACACTTTTCATTCTTCACAAAAAAGGTAAGCTTAATATTGGTGCGTCAGCTATGAAACACCAGGCATCAAAAGCGACTCCGCTTCCTGACATTACAATGGCTGATATCGGCGGAATCCCTCAAGAAATGAAAGAAGAAATCCTACAGACGTTAGAAGTATTCAAAAATCCTGAAGCAGCGAAAGATATGGGCATTGCATTGCCTCAAGGTATTTTACTGTATGGACCTCCGGGGACTGGTAAAACATTATTAGCTCAAGCAATCGCAAAAGAAATAGGAGCTACTTTTTATTCCTCAAGTGGTGCAGCCTTTACAGAATTATTTGTAGGTGTTGGTGCTTCACGCGTTCGTACACTTTTCGAAAATGCCCGTAAGCAACGTCCTGCCGTCATCTTTATAGATGAAGTAGACGCATTGGCTGGAAAACGAAAAGAACACGGCGGAGAAGAATCTGAAAAGACGTTAACTGAATTGCTCGTTCAACTTGATGGTGGAAATGATAACGACGGTATATTATTCATTGCCGCAACGAATCGAAAAGATATGCTGGATGATGCATTCTTGCGTCCAGGACGTATTGACTTTACTTTTCATGTTCAATTGCCAGACACAAAAGGACGTCGCGAAATTATCGATATCCATACAAATGGCAGAACGCTGGCACCTAATGTTGTAGCGTCTCTTGATACACTTGCAGACAGCACTTCAGGTTTTTCCGGTGCAGAAATTAGCAGTTTGTTCGAAACAGCTAGCCGCCGCGCCATTCGCGAAGGTCGGAAACTAATCGAGAAGCATGATTTGGATTTTGCAATTGACCGCACAATCCTTGGAAATACAGCGCGTACGTTAAGCGATCAAGAAACGAAGCGTCGCGTAGCCATTCACGAATCCGGGCACGCCATCATCGCTGCTCTAACAAAGCCAGGTTCTGTGAGAAAAGCGACGATCATTCCAAGAGGTCAAGCACTCGGTTATGTAGCCCCTATTCAAAAGGAATTGCATTTATCTACAGCCAGCGAATTGCTTGATCAAGTCAGTATGATCTTAGCGGGTGGCATTGCAGAGCGCCTCTATTTAGGTGAGCACAGTATTGGTGTTGGAGGCGACGTGGAACAGGCCAAAGATATTCTTGAGCGTATGGTGAACACTGGATTGTTCCAAGAAGGATTTTCTTTGATCTTCAATAAAGCTGATAGAGAAGAAAAAATGCAAATGCTATTTAATCAAGCCGCGAAAAAGACGGAAACGCTCATTAAGGAGCACGCGTATCAATTTGAAGAATTGGTCAATGCACTATATAAAGAAGAAACGCTTGAAGGTGACGAAGTGCAGCGCATTGTCGAGTTACCGACTCCTAAAGATGCGGTAGTGTTTATCTGATAACTAGCAAAACAGCGATCATCTTATTGATGGTCGCTGTTTCTTTTTATGACACGGACGATTGTTTGCGTCAGTCATCCGCGCTTTTCTACCTTCATCGGCCAACCATCTTTTATCCGTAATGAAATCAACGGTTCTGGAACGGGCGCTTGCAATCGAACATTATGAAATAAAAACTTCTTATATAGCACCGTCAAAATGAGTGTCGCTTCAAGCATCGCAAATCTTGAACCGATGCAACTGCGGGAGCCGCCACCGAACGGAATGTAACTAAATGGCGCATACTTATTACCTGCTGCAAACCGATCCGGGTCAAATGCACTTGGATTCGGGAACACCTCTTCATTTCGATGAACCGCATACGGACAGATCATAAACGTGCTTCCCTCTTTAAAAGATCTTCCGAACATCTCAACAGGTTCGTCAAGTTCCCGATATATCAGCCAGGCAGGAGGATAAAGCCGCAAGCCTTCATCAATAATTTGCTGTGTATACGGTAATTCCCGCATCCAATTAAATGGATTACCTCTCAATTCTGCAGTTTCCAATTCATCTATTAGACGTCTCTCTACTTCAGGATGCCTTGCAATTTCAGCAAATAACCAGCCCAATAAGTTTGCTGTCGTTTCATGACCCGCAAGCAACATGGTCATCATCTGATCACGTACTTCTCTGTCCCGCAATCTGTTTCCGTTCTCATCTGTCACCGCCATCATCATGCCAAGCAACGAATCTTCAAACCATTCAGGATGGTCTTTCGCAGCCATTAACACTTCTTCAATCATTGCTTCGAGTGTCTGTATTGCTTCTTTATGTTTCAAGTTGGCTTTAGTCGGAACTGAAGCAGGAATCATCACGGGACTGAATAAAATTTTGACGCTTTGCTCAATCGTTGTCGTGACAGCATCCGCAAGCTCTTTCTCCTCTTCCGAGACGTTTGTTGAGAACATCGTTCGCGTAATGATCGACAGTGTCAAACGCATCATAACAGTATGCATATCCACTTCCTGTTCATGCTCAAGACGCTCACCTAGCTTCTCCGTTTCATCAATGATGGCATGGGCGTAGCGCTCTAGTGCATCTTTATAGAACGCCGGTTGGATATATTTCCTCTGCGTCGCATGCCGCTCACCTTCCGTCGTCAGTAAACCTTTTCCCACAGTTCTCTGCAACACAGTCGTGGTCCGGCCTTTAATAAATGACTGGTCTTGACGAATCAAGATTTCTCGAATAGCTTCCGGACTGTTGACCACAAACGTCGGGGAAATGCCCGTCTTCAATGAAATCACATCGCCAATCGGCTGTACTCGCGTAAAAAAAGCTATAGGGTCACGCATGAATTCCAAGTAATTCTGTAAACGTGGAGTCGCAATATCTTGTACAGTAACCATGAAATCTCCTCCAAGGTTGTCATAATGCACCATTTCCCTTTCTCCTGTATGTATGCAGTGTTTCTGGATATGCTAGTCAAAAGGAGGTGGGTCAATTGGCAAAAGACGTATTATGTGAAGTAACGAACTGTCATTTTTGGGAAGCAGGTAATCAGTGTGGAGCAGACGAAATCAAAGTGATTTCACGAAAAGGAAGAAAAGCAAAAGACTCAGCCGAAACAGATTGTGGTACGTTCATTCCAAAAGGATAATCCACCTAGCAGCAGCCAGGCTTTTATGCTTGGCTGCTTTTTAATTATAGCTAGACACTTATGTATTGCTTCCCAGTTCATAACAATTATTTCAACTTGAACGTAGCAGTACAATGAGCAACCAATTCATCCTTCTCGTTGAATAACGTTCCTTCAACCAAAGCTGTAGAGCGTGTTCTATTGATGACGGCAGCTTTTGAATAGACAGATTCTTGAACGACCGGCTTTAGAAATTGCGTTGCCATTTGTATCGTCATAACATCATTTGCACCCATTGAACGACAAAGCATTCCCATCGTCGTATCGAGAACGGACATATACATACCACCGTGAATGGTTCCGCGTACATTATCATAGTCTTGACGATAAGGTAAATATAATTCCACATTACCCGCTTCTAATTTTTGTGTTTGCAGACCTGCAAATTTCCAAAAAGGACTTGTCTCGAAATCTTGTCGAACTTGTGCCAAGTATTCCACTGTCGTATCGTTCATTTCATTACCTCCCGAAAATGTAGTGATTGTTTTATATACCATATCGTAAAGGTAGTCTGACGACAATTCAAAGCAATTTATCTTACACGATAATATTTCTATTTCTAATTATTTTAATAAAAAGTATATATTTTTGAATCTATTTCCTTTATAATGAAGTCAATTTCATAAGTTTTTTAATTTAGGAAGAGTACCTGTGAGCATTATGCCAATCCAATCACCTGTTATGTAATGGAATAGAGATCCTCTCTATTCTTATATCAACAAGCGAAACAGAGTAAAGGTCCCTCTCCAATCTGTCATGTTGGTACTATTTCATGTGGATTGGAGAGGGACTTTTTTATGTGAACATGACTTTAAACATTTTATATAGAAAGGATGGATGTTACGGTTGGAAAATAAGCTGAAGCTCTACGGCTTTAACAACCTCACCAAAACTCTTAGCTTCAACATTTATGATGTGAGCTATGCAAAAAGTAGAAGAGAGCAAAGTGAGTATATCGCCTATATAGATGAGCAATACAATTCGGAACGTTTAACGAAAATTCTCTATGATGTCACCGAAATGATTGGTGCCCATGTATTGAATGTCAGTAAACAAGACTACGACCCGCAAGGTGCTAGTGTAACGTTGATGATTTCAGAGGAGAAATTCCCTGCATCACAAATTGATCCTTCCTGCAATCAAGGTGCGATTCCCATCTTACCCGATAAAGACTCCGTCGTTAGTCATTTGGACAAAAGCCACGTGACCGTCCATACGTATCCCGAGTATCATCCCGATAACTCCATTGCGACGTTTCGTGTAGATATAGATGTGTCGACGTGTGGGGAGATTTCTCCATTAAATGCGCTCGACTATCTCATTGGAAGCTTTGATTCGGATATCATTACCGCAGATTATCGCGTACGTGGATTTACACGATCAGTCGACGGTAAAAAACTCTTTATGGATCATGCGATTACATCAATCCAAGACTTCATTGACGAGAAAACATTGCAAATGTATGACGCAATCGATATAAATGTTTATCAAGCGAATATATTCCATACGAAATTACTCATTAAAGAGATTGATTTGCAAGATTACCTATTTAACAAAGACGTTTCAGAAATACCGCCGAAAGAACGTCTTCTAATCTCTCATAATCTCCGCAAAGAGATGATTGAAATTTACAGCGGTTCCAATGTCTATGAAAATGAGTGAGGAGAGACTATTGAAATTATCACAACATCGCGCTCCAATTATGGAAGCTTTGCAGCAATATCAAGAAGCACGTGTCGTTCCTTTTGATGTTCCCGGACACAAACATGGCCGTGGCAATAAAGAGCTTGCGGACTTCCTCGGGGAGACTTGCTTGCATCATGACGTGAATTCCATGAAACCTCTCGATAATTTATGTCACCCTGTCTCTGTCATACATGAAGCAGAAGAGTTGGCAGCAGAAGCGTTTGGCGCAAAGCACGCCTTCTTGCTAGTAAATGGGACGACCTCTGCCGTACAAGCTATGGTCATGACCGCTTGTAAAGCTGGAGAGAAGATCATCATGCCACGAAATGTTCATCGCAGCGCCATCAACGCTTTAATCTTAAGTGGAGCTGTTCCTATTTACGTGAATCCTGGAGTGCAAGTAGATCTTGGCATTCCACTCGGCATGGCGTTGGATGAAGTAAGGAGAGCAATCGTGGATCACCCTGATGCTAAAGCGATTCTTATTAATAATCCAACCTATTATGGTATCTGCTCCAATCTTCAAGCCATTACTGAACTAGCACATGCACATGGTATGCTCGTGTTAGTGGATGAAGCACATGGTACACATTTTTATTTTAATGATAAATTGCCTGCTTCCGCGATGTCCGTCGGCGCGGATATGGCCTCTATCAGTATGCATAAATCAGGCGGATCTTTAACGCAAAGCTCATTTTTATTAATTAATAATGATGTAAGTGAAGGCTATACGCGACAGATTATTAACCTGACGCAGACTACGAGTGGGTCTTATCTATTGATGTCGTCATTGGATATTTCACGTAAAAACCTCGCACTATACGGTCAGGAAATCTTCGATAAAGTGATTAAAATGGCGCAGTATACTCGTGATGAAGTCAACCAGATAGGTGGCTATTATGCTTATTCCAAAGAATTGATCAACGGTGATACAGTCTATGATTTCGATGAGTCCAAACTGTCGATTCACACGCGCCAAATGGGACTCGCAGGGATTGAAGTGTATGATATTTTACGTGATGAATACGATATCCAAATCGAATTCGGAGACGTAGCAAATATCCTCGCCTATATTTCAGTCGGAGATCGCACGCTGGATCTTGAACGACTGGTTGCGGCACTAGCGGAAATCAATCGTCGTTATAAAAAGGATCCTAGTTCTTTATTCGACCATGAATATATTAATCCAGAAATTGTTCAGTCACCCCAACAGGCATTTTACGCTGATAAGGAGATAGTATTGCTAGCTGAATCTGCAGGACGAGTCGCAAGCGAATTCGTCATGTGTTACCCACCCGGCATCCCCATTGTGGCACCTGGGGAACGAATCACAAATGAAATAATTGAATATATCAACTATTGCAAAGACAAAGGGTGTTTCCTAACAGGTACCGAAGATTCGAATGTAAATTATATTAACGTAGTAAAGGAGGATGTTTGATGAACTTATGGTTTACTGAAGATCATTCACCATATGCCCGCTTTTCCTTTCGCGTTGAAGAACATTTATATACTGCGACGAGTGAATTCCAGAAGATTGATGTCTTTCAGACAACAGAGTTCGGTAGAATTTTGACATTGGATGGCTATGTCATGGTGACGGAGAAAGACGAATTCATTTATCACGATATGATTGTTCACGTACCAATGGCCACCAATCCGTCCATCCAGAAAGTGTTGGTTATAGGTGCAGGTGATGGTGGCACCGTACGGGAATTGACGCGCTATCCCTCAATCAAAAAAATAGACATGGTGGAGATTGATGAGCAGGTTGTGAAAGTATGCCAGGAGTTTTTACCGCAAACGGCAGCGCAACTGACGGATCCGCGCGTTACGCTATATTTTGAAGACGGTCTAAAATTTGTCCGCCAGCAAGAAAATGCCTATGACTTGATTATTGTCGATTCCACCGACCCATTCGGTCCGGGTGAAGGTCTCTTTACGAAAGAGTTTTATGGCAATTGCTATAAAGCTTTGAACGAACAAGGCATTCTTGTGAATCAGCATGAAAGTCCTTTCTACGCCGAAGACGCACGCGGTATGCAGCGAGCACATAAAAGTATTATGGGGTTCTTCCCCGTTTCTAAAGTCTATCAAGCACATATTCCAACCTATCCATCAGGGCACTGGCTGTTCGGATTGGCTTCTAAGAAATATGACCCAATAGAAGATTTGGATTCTGATGCCTGGAATGCACTTGGTTTACAAACAAAATATTATAATACAAAACTGCATGTCGGCTCGTTCGCCTTGCCAAATTATGTTAAGGAGTTACTGATTCATGCTAAATAAAAATATAGAAACATTTTTAGGTTTCGATGCAGACTACAAGGATTCTTCATTCGTAATTTTCGGTGCTCCTTTTGATTCTACAACCTCTTTTCGTCCTGGCACGCGATTCGCCAGTAAAGTGATGCGTAGTGAGTCATTTGGTCTCGAGACATACAGTCCTTATCAAGAAGCTGATTTAACGGATTACGCATTATTCGACGGCGGTGATTTGGAACTGAGTTTTGGTAATACGGAACGTGCTCTCGAGCAAATTGAAGAGTTCACTTCACTTGTTTTGAAGGATGAGAAAATCCCTTGCATGATTGGCGGTGAACATTTAGTGACTCTCGGGGCTGTACGTGCTGCTGCGGAAAAGTACCCGGATCTGCATGTTATTCAATTCGATGCACATACAGATTTGCGTGAAGATTATTTGGATCAGCGTCTATCCCATGCCACGGTTATACGCAGAATCTGGGACTTGCTCGGCGATAAGAAAATCTTTCAATACGGCATTCGTTCAGGTGATCGTCCTGAATTCGAATGGGCGGCTCAGCAGCATGTCTTCATGAATAAATTTAATTTTGATGGTCTTGAAAATACAGTTGAAAAACTACAAGGTAAACCCGTCTATTTGACAATCGATCTGGATGTACTGGATCCTTCCGTATTCCCTGGAACCGGTACACCGGAAGCGGGTGGCGTAAGCTTTGTTGAATTGCTAAATGCGATTTTGACAGTCAGCGATTTGAATATCGTTGCCTGTGATATTAATGAGTTGTCCCCTGTCTATGATCAAAGTGGTGTATCAACCGCAGTTGCTTGTAAAGTGTTGCGTGAATTAACAATTGCAATAAATAAAAATAACGAAATGGGTGGTGTCTTTAATGGGTAAAGCATTAATTATTGGAGCTGGCGGTGTAGCAAGTGTGGTTGTGCATAAGTGTTGTGAGGTACCAGATGTATTTGAAGAAATCTGTATCGCAAGTAGGACGAAATCAAAATGTGATGCATTGAAAGACAAGCTAGATGGTGGACGAACGAAAATCCAAACTGCACAAGTAGATGCAGACAACGTGCCTGAACTCGTCGCGTTAATCAATGAATTCAAACCGGATATCGTCATTAATGTCGCATTGCCTTATCAGGATTTGACGATTATGGATGCATGCCTTGAAACAAATGTGGACTATCTGGATACGGCAAACTACGAGCCACTTGATACAGCAAAATTTGAATATAAATGGCAGTGGGCTTATAAAGAGAAGTTTGAGCAAGCAGGTATTACTGCCTTGCTCGGCAGCGGTTTCGACCCTGGCGTAACCGGTGTGTTCTCCGCTTACGCATTGAAGCATTACTTCGATGAAATCCATACGATTGATATCGTGGATGCCAACGCAGGCGACCATGGCTATCCCTTTGCAACTAACTTTAACCCGGAAATCAACATCCGTGAAATCACTGCAAACGGACGCTACTACGAAAATGGAGAGTTCATCGAAACAGAACCTCTTGAAGTGAAACGTGTCTATGATTTACCTGAAATCGGACCAAAAGATGTCTACTTGCTATACCATGAGGAACTTGAATCATTAGCAAAAAATATTACTGGTGTAAATAAAATTCGTTTCTGGATGACGTTCTCCGAAAAGTATTTGATGCATTTACGTGTACTTGAAAATGTGGGTATGACGTCCATCGAACCGATTGAATTCGAAGGTCAACAAATCGTTCCACTACAATTTTTAAAAGCTGTACTACCGGACCCCGCTTCTCTCGGACCGCGTACGAAAGGAAAAACGAATATCGGTTGTATCTATCAAGGTACGAAGGACGGCGAGCCAAAAACGTATTACGTATACAATATTTGTGATCACCAAGAGTGCTATCGTGAAGTAGGATCACAAGCTATTTCCTATACAACAGGTGTACCAGCTATGATCGGTGCGATGATGATGTTAACAGGCAAGTGGAAAAAGCCGGGGGTCTTCAATATTGAAGAATTCGATCCAGATCCATTCATGGATGCGTTGAATAAGTATGGTTTACCTTGGCACGAAGACTTCAACCCAACTTTGATAGACTGAGGTGAATAGTATGAACTTTGATGTACAAGCAGTTCCATCGCCTAGTTATGTCGTTGATGAAAAATTGCTAATTGCTAACTTAGAAAAACTGAAATACGTTATAGATCAAACAGGATGCAAGATCTTACTTGCCCAAAAAGGATTTTCGTTGTTTGAAGTCTATCCGTTGATCGGACAGTATTTGCATGGTGTTACTTCAAGTGGTTTATTTGAAGCGCGCCTTGGCTTTGAAGAGATGGGGAAAGAAGTACACACGTATGCACCTGCTTTTCACGAAGACGAGTTTGAGGAGATCCTTCGCTACTCTGATCATTTGGTATTCAATTCATTTGCGCAGTGGAGACAGTTTAAGAGCCGAGTTCAGGAGCAGGAAAAATCCATCGAGTGCGGAATCCGGATAAACCCTGAGTACTCGGAGATTGAAGTCGACATGTATAACCCTTGTTTCGCCTATTCACGATTCGGTGTTACGTTGGAAAATTTCGAAGCTGATGAACTAGAGGGTATTCATGGATTACATTTCCATACGATGTGTGAGCAAAACTCTGATACGTTGTGGAGGACGATCCAAATCATCGATGAAGAGTTCGGGCCCTATTTACAGAAGATGAAATGGATCAACTTTGGCGGCGGTCATCATATTACACGTCCTGATTATGATCTCAAAACCTTGATCCGATCCATTCGATTCATGCAGCATAAATATCAACTTGATGTGTACCTGGAGCCAGGCGAGGCAGTCGCACTCAATACAGGATTCCTCGTTGCCACAGTGCTCGATATAATGCATAACGGCATGCCAATTGCCATTCTCGATACCTCAGCTTCCTGCCATATGCCGGACGTTCTGGAGATGCCTTATCGTCCTGAGATTGTCGGAGCAGGTATACCTGGTGAAAAAGCCCATACTTATCGGTTAGGCGGGCCAACTTGTCTTGCGGGTGATGTTATTGGTGATTATTCATTCGACCAGCCATTAAAACCTGGCGACCGCCTAGTTTTTTGCGATATGGCGCATTATTCGATGGTGAAGAATAATACTTTTAACGGAGTCAATCTGCCGTCTATCGTCCTCCATACTGCGAATAATGAAATCAACGTCGTAAAACAATTTGATTATAAAGATTTTAAGCAACGACTATCATGATAAAAAACCGATTCGCTAATTTGAGCGAATCGGTTTTTTAAAACTTATAATAAGAAGAATCCAATACCCATAATTAAATAGGCTGAGAACAGCACAAGCCCTTCAAACCAGTTTGACTCCCCGTCATTACATATATTGACGACTAGTAATGTGGCGGTAATCATCGCGATCAACTCTGGCCAAGTGAATACAAGTGGCATTGCGGTAGGCATCATTAACGAAATAAGTACAAGCACCGGTGCTACAAACATCGCTATTTGTAATGTGGATCCAATCGCAATCTCCACCGATACATCCATTTTGTTCTTCATCGCCATCGTAATTGCAGATGAATGCTCCGCCGCGTTACCAACGATTGCGACGATGATGACACCAATAAACAGTTCTGACCAACCAAACTTCTCACCTAATGTACCAAACGTATGCACTAACTTCTCAGATACAAAAGCGACCGCTACTGTTGAAATCATTAGTACTAATATGGATTTCTTTTTACTCCACTCCGGGACTTCATCCGTCTCATGAACTTCAGAACCGAATACGCCTCGGTGTGTGAACAATTTAAATACTAGACCTGCTAAGTAAATTAGGATGAGTATGATCGAAATACCGACACTCAGATTCAGTCCAGTTCTAGTATCCATCGTCATCGAGAAGACTTCCGGAATCACAAATGCCACGACAATCGCAAAAATTAATAATGCGGAATTAAATCGCGCGTCGAAAATATTGAAATTCTGTCTTTTATGCTTCAGGCCACCTGCGAAAAACGATAAACCCAGTACCAATAATAAGTTACCTAAAACAGAACCTGTTAACGAAGCCAGTACGATTGCAATTAATCCGGCTTTTAACGTAAATATAGAAATAATAAGTTCTACCGCATTACCGAATGTTGCATTTAGTAAACCACCAATTCGTGGTCCACTGACAATCGCTAAACTTTCTGTGGCTCTTCCGATGAATCCGGCAAGCGCAATAATACTGTAACAACATATCGCAAACATCCATAAATCTGACCAGTTCAACAATGACGCTATAAATACTAAAGGCACGCCTGTAAACGCCATGATAGCAAATACTTTCTTCAGTGTCTCCACCTCTTTTCATAATCAATTTGTTATAATCCTTCCCTAATTCCAGTGCAAATAAACTAGTTAACAATTGGTTGATCATCAGAATGTAGACGAATGAATGAATCAATCTGCCTGTAAGTAAATTATCACCTATTACTAATCAAAAAAAGATAGAGAGGAGTCTGTAAATAAGACTCTTCTCTATCAACAATAATACTAGGATTATTTATACAAAATGAATAGCTTAACTCTTCATTTTCGGATCTAATGCATCACGTAATCCGTCACCCATTAAGTTAAAGCCTAATACAGTCAGCATAATGGCAAGTCCAGGAAAAATCATTGTCCACGGAGCATTTTGCAAGTAATCCTTGGAATCAGCTAACATCTTTCCCCACTCAGGGTATGGAGCTTCTGCCCCTAATCCTAAAAATCCGAGTGCTGCTGCTTCGAGAATAGCTGTAGCAATCGCCAATGTGCCTTGTACGATGACAGGGGCCATTGAGTTAGGTAAAATATGCGAAAACAGAATCCGGAAGTCTTTCATACCAATTGCCTTTGCCGCTGTAATATATTCATCCTCTTTTATACTCAACACTTTAGATCGGATCAATCGTCCAAAGTTCGGTACGTTAATGATTGCAATAGCAATCAACGCGTTACGTAAACTTGGTCCCAATACAGATACAATTGCAATTGCCAATAAAATAGATGGAAAAGCAAGCATAATATCGAATATCCTTGAGATAATGGTATCGATCCACCGACCATAATAACCCGCAATGATACCAAGGAAACTTCCCACTACAATTGAACCAACTACCGAGAAGAATCCAACAGATAACGAAATACGCGCACCATGAATAATGCGTGAGAAAATATCACGGCCGAAGTCATCCGTTCCAAACCAATACTCCGAAGAAGGAGGTTGCAGTCGATCTGTCATTAATTGTTCGTTGATGCCTTCTTTTGTGACAAGAGGACCGAATAGCGCAAGCAGGATAAAGAATATCACAATGACTGCGCCTACGACCGCCACTTTACTTTTACGAAAACCTACCCAAGCTTCCCGCCAAGGTCCTGTTGTCTTTTCTAATTCTGCTTCTACTACTCCGTCTACTTTAGGCGTAAATTCTGACATGAACTGTTCCTCCTTCCTCAATCATACTTAATCCTCGGATCGATCAATCCATATAGTAAATCGACGATCAGATTAATCATGACGAAGATAAATGCCACGATGAGAATGCCTGATTGAATAACAGGATAGTCTCTAAAGTTAATTGCATCATAGATGTAGCGTCCAATTCCAGGCCAAGCAAAGATTGTTTCCGTTAGAATCGCTCCACCAAGTAGTAAGCCAATCTGCAGACCAATAATTGTCAACACAGGAATAATCGCATTTTTCAACGCGTGCTTATATACTACCCAGAACATTTTCTGACCCTTTGCTCGTGCTGTACGAATATAGTCCGAACGCATCACTTCCAGCATACTCGAACGCGTCATTCGGGCGATAATGGCCATCGGAATGGTGGCAAGCGCTAGTCCAGGTAAGATCAAATGTTTAATTACTACCCATAATTGATCAAACCTCCCCTGGATGAGCGTATCAATTATGTATAAGTTGGTGATGGCGGATACAGGATCACGGACATTTTCACGTCCCGTTGTTGGTAACCATTGCAATTCAATTGCGAATGCCCACTGCCCCATTAATCCTAACCAGAAAATAGGCATGGAGACACCGACCAGCGCCAATACCATTGCTGAATAATCAAACCATGAGTTTTGGAACCAGGCAGAAATAATACCCGCATTAATTCCTACAACGACCGCGATAATCATCGCAAATAATGCCAATTCCAATGTAGCTGCTAAATAAGGCCAAATTTCGTCCGCCACAGGAAGTCGCGTACGCATGGATTCACCTAAATCCCCTTTTAAAATACCACCAAGATAACTGAAGTATTGTGTATACCATGGTTGATCAAGACCTAGCTTGATCGTCAAGGCTTCCACCGCTTCTTTTGTTGCTTGTTGTCCTAAAATTACTTGCGCTGGATTACCAGGAATTGCACGAATCAACATGAAAACTAAAAATGTCATACCAAGCAGGACAGGAATTAGCTGTAAAAGCCTCTTAATCGTATAGTTGAACAACTCTTTCACCCCTCCGGCTCTTATCATTAATTAATCAAAGAAAGGGAGAATGCTCGCTTCTCCCTCTTCTTCCATCATGTAATTAACCTATTACTTATTTGAATTCTACATTCGACAACAAATCAGAACCAGTAGGATGTGGAACGAAACCAGTTAGTTCTTTCGCTCCGCCTAACAATGGAATGGAATGTGCAAGTGGTACCCAAGGTGCTTCTTCGTGAAGAATTTCCTGAGCTTGCTTATACAACTCAATACGCTTGTCTTCGTCTACTTCCGTTTGTGCTTCCAGGAATAGCTTATGTGTTTCGTCGTTCTTAAAGTACGTGTAGTTATTGCTTCCGATATTGTCTTCATCTAACAATACGTATAGGAAGTTGTCTGCGTCACCGTTATCGCCAGTCCAACCTAGCATGAATGCATCTGCTTCTCCCTTGCTTGCTTTATCGAGGTAAGTTGCCCACTCATAAGAAACGATTTTCGCTTTAATACCCACATCAGCCAAGTTACTTTGAATCGCTTCCGCTACTTTCGTACCGTCTGGCATATATGGACGTGGAACCGGCATTGCCCAAAGTTCCATTTCAAATCCGTCTTCGAGACCTGCTTCTTTCAATAGTTCTTTCGCTTTTTCAGGATCGTATGCATACGCTTCTACCTCATCGTTATAACCTGAAATCGATGAAGGCATAGCATTTTTCGCCACTTCCGCGCGCCCTTCAAAGAATGAATCGATGATTGACTGTTTATCGATAGCATAATTCATTGCTTGACGTACTTCTTTTTTATCAAACGGCTCACGAGTGACCGTTAAACCAAGGTATCCGACGTTCATAGAAGGACGTTCGAACAATTGCAATGCATCGTTATCTTCAATCTTTGCTCCATCAGCTGGATTGATTCCATCCGCCAAATCAATTTCTCCAGAAAGTAAAGCGTTCAAACGAGCAGAGTTATCAGGAATTGCTTGGAAAATGACGCGATCCAATTTTGGTAACCCCTCTTGCCAGTATTCTTCGTTCTTTTCAATTGTAATTGTTTCATTAGGCTTCCACTCTACAAACTTGAATGGACCTGTTCCTACTGGGTTACGCTCATATTCATCATCGCCCTTTTCAAAAGCTTCAGGACTAGAAATAGCGAACATACTCATCGCAAGATTTTTCAAGAATGGCGCTTGTGGACGCTTCAATGTGATAATCACTGTGGATTCTCCATCTGCTTTAACAGATTCAATTACGTGATCTTCATCGTCTTTAAATCCACCGAACATAGAGTTATAGTATGGGAAAGTATCTGCATCTCCATTAGCCCAACGCTCGAAGTTCTTTACAACAGCTTCTGCATTAAAATCAGTGCCATCATGGAATTTCACACCTTCTTCCAATTGGAATGTATACGTCAATCCGTCTTCACTTGTGTCATACTCTTTAGCAAGTCCAGGTTGAACCGTCGTATCCTGCTCCCCAAAATTTAATAATGTTTCGAATAAATTCGCCGTTACTTTAAATGTTTCCCCTTCTGTTACACGGGATGGGTCAAGAGATGTTGAATCTCCACCTCGTCCGAATACTAATGTCTTGTTTTCACTGCCGCCTTTATCCGCAGCGTCTTTGTCCTTGTCACCATTGCCTTCTTTATCATCGCCGCCTGAACAAGCTGCCAGAGCAGTCGATAAGACAAGAAGCATGATCAACGCAAACGACCACAGTTTCCCTTTTCTCATACAGATCCCTCCAATTGTTTTTTTCTTTCTATATCATCGTTGCCTTCCACAGTATAAAGATGGCAAGCAACAGAATGACCAGTTTTCTCCTCTGCTAATACAGGGGTTATTTTCGTGCAGACATCCATTTTGAAAGGACAGCGAGTGTGGAATGCACAACCGCTTGGCGGATTCGCCGGACTTGGCATATCCCCTTCAATAATGATTTGTTCCTTTTTATAATTGGGATCTGGTACAGGTACCGCAGACAATAACGCCTGTGTGTAAGGATGCAATGGATTTGCGTAAAGCTCTTCACTTTCTGTAATCTCCACAATTTTCCCCAAGTACATTACTGCTACGCGATCACTGATATGGCGAACAACACCGAGATCATGTGCAATGAAGATATACGTCAAGTGGAATTCTTTTTGTAAATCCTGCATTAAGTTCAATACTTGCGCCTGAATAGATACGTCAAGCGCAGACACTGGCTCATCTGCAATAATCAACTTGGGGTTCGTCATCAATGCACGGGCTATACCAATTCGCTGACGCTGCCCCCCACTGAATTGGTGAGGATAACGTTTTGCGTGATATTCACTCAAACCGACAATCTTTAGAAACTCTACGACTTTTTTGCGACGATCCTTTGCACTGCCACCACCATGAACAATCAATGGCTCTTCTAAAATCTTGCCGATTGTATGACGAGGATTCAATGAAGCATAGGGATCTTGGAAGACCATTTGGATATCTCGACGAACTGATCGGATTTCAGTAGCAGAGAGCTTCGTCAAATCTTTCCCCTGGAATTCCACGACGCCCTCTGTAGGTTCTAGCAATTGCATAATTGTCCGTCCTGTCGTCGATTTCCCGCAACCACTTTCTCCTACGATTCCAAGCGTCTCTCCTTCATTTACATGAAAGGTAATATCATCGATCGCTTTGATATGACCGACTGTTTTACCAATCAGCCCTTTGCGAATCGGAAAGTATTTTTTCAACCCTTCAACTTCTAGTAGTGGTTTGTTCATTTGCACTCGTCACTCCTTGTTGTTCGTCATATAAGAAGCATCTAGTTTGATGGTTTTCGGAGTTTCGGTACAATTCTGGTGTTTCTACCCTGCATCTCGAGAAAGCGCTTTCACATCTCGCGGCGAATCTACAGCCCTGTTCAATAGAGCCGGGTTTTGGTACATTACCTGGAATCGAATAGAGACGATCTTTTTTATTCCGCATATCAGGAACGGACTGAATCAATCCTCGTGTGTAAGGATGACAAGGATTTTCAAATATTACTTTGGTTGGTGCTTCTTCAATAACTTGGCCTGAATACATAACCACAACGCGTTCACAAGTTTCAGCCACTACTCCTAAATCATGTGTAATGAGTAAAATCGCTGTATTCATACGCTCATTCAACTCACGCATCAACTTGAGGATTTGTGCTTGAATAGTTACATCAAGTGCCGTTGTAGGTTCATCTGCAATGAGTACTTTCGGATCGCATACAAGCGCCATTGCAATCATGACACGCTGTCGCATACCACCGGATAACTGGTGAGGATATTCTTTCATAATTTCTTCAGAGCGAGGTAGTCCGACTAATTTCAACATTTCAGTTGCTCGTTCCTTAATTTGCTTTTTTGACCACTTTTTCTGATGAAGAGAAATGGCTTCAGACATCTGATTGCCTATTGTAAAGAGCGGGTTCAATGAAGTCATAGGCTCCTGAAAAATCATCGCGACATCATTCCCACGAATCTCTCTCATTTCCTTCTCCGTTTTCTTCAGGAGATCTTGACCTTCAAACAGGATTTCACCGCCAGTGATTTTTCCAGGCGGACTTGGCACTAACTGCATGATAGACAAAGAGGTTACACTCTTTCCGCAGCCTGACTCTCCAACAATCCCCAAGACTTCGCCTTCTCTCACATAAAAGTCCACATGATCTACTGCTGGAATTTCTCCTGAATCCGTGAAAAAGGTCGTTTGCAAATCTTTTACTTCAAGTAATTTCTTTCTTTCGTTCATTTGCTCACCTTTTTCTTTTTCTGAAATAACTAATTAATCATTATTATACTTTTATTCTGACTAAACGCAAGACGCTTTTTTAATAAAGTAATATATTAAGAGAATTTTGTTGAAAACAAAAGAAGTGCAATAGGTAATGTCTTACCTACGCACTTCTTAATTAACTATAATTGTTTGAATATTATATTTATTATTCAAACTGTATAATTACCTTCCTGACCAAATGATTTTTCCTTCTACAAAGTCTGGAACTCCTAAGCCTAATAACTCATATACACTCGGGGCAATATCTGTCATCGTTATTCTTTCGCTCATTTCGCCCGGTGGAATCATAGGGCCCGATGCGTATAAAATCGGCCGTAATGTTGAACGCTCAGGATTTCCACCATGACTCCCCAATTCCTGCGTTGGTTCAACAGCAATTTTTGCATCTTTCCCCATTATAAACCCTGGAGCAGCGGATAAAAACACGTCCCCGCTATTATTATTATTTAAAGCAGCATATCCCTCTTGATCCTCTGTCCAAACAGTCTCGTATGGATACACTTCAGACTGCTTCTCGCTAGATAAGACAGACAAGCTTGGATACATATATACTTTATTAAATTTCTCATTTTTACTAGTAAGCCAACGTAAAATAGGATGTGCTACTTTTTTGGGATTTTGGGAAAGTGCAGTAAAAACGGTCTTATCTTTAAAGATTGATACGATTTCCTTCTTCACTTGTTCATATTCTTCTTCTTTCACAATTCCTTTTTTCTCTCTGCCCTTCAAATTTACATAAACATGGGCAATCGTTCCACTCGCTTCTGCATAAGCTTTCGTTTTAGATGCATCTATATTTCCTTCTTGATCTTTTACAAGTAGTCCTGCCTTTTCCAATTCTTTATTCGGAGAAAGCCTTGTATGAATTGGTTCCAATCCATGATCCGAAACAATTAATACGTGATCATCGGGATTCTGATTGTTTTTAATTCGACCGATTGCACGATCTGCTTGGCCAAATGCCCAGCTCACATATTCTTCTTTTTCCAATACATTTGCTAATTGATATCCAGGTTGAGCAGGTTCTCTTAATAAAAATTCATGTAGTTCATTGTCTACTACAGAATAATAGTAAAATAATAGGTCAGGCCGATAGTTCTCTTTAATATAAAAACTAACATCCGTCACCCAGTTTGAGAATCGTTCGCCCACTTGCTCATATTCTTCTCTTGTAATATCTCCATTTTTAAACGCCTCTATTTCATCAGCTGCTGGGTAAAATCCAAATTCAGATTGAATTTCTTCTGCGAATTTTCCGGGTCCTCTATATAGCCCGCCCATAACAGTACCTTGAAACAACTGAAGTTCTTCGTTGTTCTCAGGACTTCTCTTTAATTTCACATAAAACCCTGCACTATCAAAATTATGTAAGTTCAGCGCGACAGCAATCCAATTATTTGGCGATACTTCTTCTCCCATATCTTTTCTATCCATAGATATATAATATTTCGGTTCTTTTCCATCTGTTCGCAAAATGTATAATTGTTTAGCTGGTGATTTTTTTATATCCAATGAAATAACTGCCTCTTCTACTTTTACTGATCCTGCATTTATTTGTTCAACGCGTTCATCATCTACTACTGAAAACTTCAAGTTATGAAGTTTCGAATCTGCCAAGGTCCCACCCGAATAGACAGCGTAAGTAGCAGCAGATGCGTTTTCAGGATTGGAGTCCGGAAAGGAGACGGTCGCTGTGATCTTCCCTTGATTTCTTGCCTCTTTCCATATAGGCGTAGCACCTAACGTCTGTGCAAAGCCACTCTGATCATCTTTCACTTTCTCTCCTAATGAATGAAAATGATTACTGACAATACCTGTCTTTGAAGGTCCAGCACCCGTAGACATTGCTGCATGTGATGGTGCAGTCAATGATGGTGTAATTGTAACAAAATCTGTGGCGTAGGCTGCCTGTTGCTGAAACTTCTCTAAATTTGGCATGATTCCTTTGCCTATGTAACGTTGTGCATCCTCATACCCCAAGCCGTCAAATGACACGACGCTAATTGTGCCTGTTGTTTCAGTAGCTTTACTAGATGAATGGTTAGTAGTGATGGTCATACTACATAAAATACTAATCATTATGAACATACTTATAGGCTTGAACATATTGACATCCCTCGCTTTATAGAACTATTCCCTTCATGAAAACAAGGTAAACTTGCTAACTATAAATTCGTGATAAGTTTCTTACTCACTATGACTTTCAGGCAGAATATTACTAATTCTTTAGTTTTATTTATTATTTATTTTTCATAAAACCCTTGCGTTTTTTTCATTTCTTTATTAATGTTGCCTTAAGGAAACATTATTTCCTTAAGGAAACTTTCTTTAAAGTTTCTCATAGTTTCTTTGGAGGTGAAAATTTGAAGCCATTTGTTCTTCCTGATTTGCCTTATGCAGTAGACGGTCTTGAACCGTATATCGATGCACGGACATTGGAAATCCACCATGGCAAACATCATCAGACGTACGTCAATAACTTGAATGCGGCATTGGATAACCATGAAGAGTTACAATCTCAATCTCTTGAAACCATATTGACTGATCTCAGTCAGGTACCTGAGGAGATTCGCACTGCCGTCCAAAACAACGGCGGTGGACATTACTGTCACAGCTTATTCTGGGAATCCATGACGCCAAAAAGTAAAGGGGAACCATCCGCAGACATTAAAAGAGAAATCGAAAAGTATTTTAATACATTCGATAATTTCCAAGATGTCTTGTCAAAAGCGGCAGTCAGTCGCTTTGGTAGTGGGTACGGTTGGTTAGTACTTTCTGACGGCGAATTAGAAGTCATGAGCACGCCAAACCAGGATACACCATTGAAAGACGGAAAAATTCCATTACTAGTCATTGATGTATGGGAACACGCTTACTATTTGTCATACCAGAACCGCCGCCCCGAATTTGTACAAAATTGGTGGCACACTGTGGACTGGGACATGGTGAATGAGCGTTTCATTCAAGCTGCTAAAACAGCAGCAACTTAATTTTTCTTTTTTCCTTATCTCCAGTTTTACCCTACATTCCAAAATTAGGGCTGCCGATCCGCGGAAACGGGTCAGGCAGCCCGCCTTTTTATTTTCACTAAAAAATCCCCCGCCACGTGTATACTGTGCGGAAGATTTTCACGAATTTATGTTTGAGACACTAACTTTTCTACTGGACTACCTTCAAGCCAAGCCAAACTTTTGTGGAACAACTCATCTTCAAATGAATAACTAGAAAATGTATGATCTGATTTGACGATGTACTGTTCAAGCACTTGCTTAGTATCTATTCGTTTATTGAATGAATTTGCGTATCGGACTGCATGTTCTTTCGGGATTTGTTCGTCTGCCTCTGCATGAATAATATGAGCGGGCCCTGTAAATGAGCGAACCGCTTCAATAGGCTGATGCTTTTTCAAATCTTTCAAGAACGTTTGGCTAATCATAAACCCATGGTAGTCATGACTGCCCCTTCTAGCAATTTCATGAACCGCTTTCGGCCCAAGAATCCCAGTAATATCTTCGTATGGCGTACCTACCGGCGACCAGAGAATTAATTGTTTAATACGGGTATCGCTTGCCGCCGTAAGTGATGCAATAGCTCCACCCATACTATGCCCAACCATCGTAATGCGTCGTTGATCTATTCCTCGAATGGAGAATAAATAAGCTACGACATCCTGCACTTCCTTCAATTGATTCGTTACTGTTACACCAGCATAATCTCCATCACTTTCACCACAACCGCTAAAATCAAAGCGGAATACCCCATATCCACGCTCAGTAAAATAACGTGCAGCTTTAACAAACAGACGGTGTTCTCCTACTTTACTGCCTACGAACCCATGAATAAATATTAGTAATGGTATTGCTTCTTTTCTATATTCAGGCAGATGAAGCGCACCAGATAAATTATGTTCCCCAGAACGAATTGTAATCATTTTTTGCATTTCTTCCCCACTCCAGTCAAAATATATTATTCCAACATGTTTAATAGGTATTATACAATTTAGAAAGATCTAAGTCAAATCAATCCATTGGTAACCTTTATTCTTACATAGAAAAAAAGACTCCCATATAAAAGAGTCTTAAAAAGATGAAAGCTACTTATTTAGTTATTATGGTTTCCGTTCCCACATGAAGAGTATTTATCGTTTTAGACTGCATTGAAGGTAAAAAGCGAAATAGTAACTCCAATTACAGTTGGTTAAGTTTTGATTTTTAAAAATACTACATAGGATTTTGTCCTTCACTCACTAAATCTAGAAACGTTACTAATTGATCTTCGTTACAGGCGGCGACTCCGGGAATCAGCTCACCGCGGGCTCTCCTGTCCGCCTGGAACGCAGATCAACAGTGCTATTCCCCTCTGTATACCTGCCTTACTTCACTATCCCGAGCGTATTCAAGAACACCACAATAATAGTCAGTGGCACTACCCATTTCATTAAAAAGTGCCAGAGCGAATAAAAGCCTATGGATTGCGTATTATACTGTGTAAATTCATCACGCACCAACACTTCGTCCATCTTGCGGACAATGAACAACGCAATTAGCAAACATCCTGCTGGAAGCAAAATATTACTGACTAGATAATCTGTCGCATCAAAAACACTCTTATTGAATATCAGCAATCCTGACAATGTACTAGAAGACAATGCAGAAGGAATTGCGGCAATGAATACAACTGCACCAATCAACCAAGTCACAGACTTTCGCGTCCGCTTGCCGCTCGCTGTCATCGCTGCCACAATGATCTCATACAAACTAAACGAAGACGTCAATGTCGCAAACAAGAACAATATCAAGAATAACGCCAGGAATACTTGCCCGAGCGGGAGTTGTGAAAAGACTGCTGGTAACACCATAAATAGTAATTCAGGTCCCGCAGCCGGTTCTTGCCCGAACGCGAAGACCGCTGGGAAAATAGCTAAACCTGCTAGTAATGAAACAAATAAATTCATCCCCACTACGGAACTTGCAGATGAAGTCAAACTAACGTCTTTCTTTAGGTATGAACTGTACGTTACCATACAAGAAAATCCGACAGCCAATGAAAAGAAAGACTGTCCAAGTGCATACAACACCGATTCTCTTGTAATACTTGAGAAATCAGGCTTCAAGAAGAACGACACACCTTCCATTGCACCAGGCAACGTCAATGATCGAACGACTAAAATAATAAAAAACACAAATAATAAAGGCATCATATATTTATTCGCTTTTTCAATACCGTTCTGCACACCAGAAGATACGACTAATATGTTAATAATCGTAAATAGAAACAGACCGATTAACGTCGTTATTGGCGAACCGACAATTGAACCAAATTGTTCCGAATAGGAAGCACCTTCACTAATGATTTTGCCACCAATAGACAATCCGCTATATACGAATACCCAACCACCCACTACACTATAGAAGGATAGTAATAGAAAACAGCCTGCTACACCGAGCTTGCCAATCCATGGCCATGCACTAGCCGGCGCCAACTTCTTGTAAGCACTGATTGCTTCTCTACCGGAACCACGTCCAATAATAAATTCAGAAACCAACATTGGCAATCCGATCAAAATTGTAAATACGACGAATAGTAGGAAAAACGCGCCACCGCCACTCATTCCTGTAACATACGGGAATTTCCAGATTGCTCCAAGGCCTATTGCTGCACCTGCTGAAGACATAATAAACCCAAGCTTCGAAGACCATTGTTCTTTACGTTGTTCCATTTTCTCACCCATTTCCTTTTACTTCTGCTTATTACAGTTATACTGTACTGCACCATTAGAAACAATAGCATATTTGTATACTTTATAGTTAAGCACGACAAAAAAGACGTACCAGAGTAAAAATACTCCATTCGGTTACGTCTTTTTCTTCTCGACAATATATGCTAAAGTTTGCTGTCTAGTTCGTACTCTTATTCTGTTGCGCTCTAGCTTCTCCGCCCTTACGTCCGATATTCTCATAAAATTGTTTATCGTGCTTCTCGGAAGTAGCTTTTCCGCCTTTACGTCCAATTTCTTTATAAAATTCACTACTATGCTTTTGAGCTGTGGCTTCCCCACCTTTGCGACCAATCTGTTCATAGAACTCTTTATCGTGCTTTTTAGCGGTTGCTTGACCGCCTTTACGCCCCGCTTCTTCCAGAGACATTTTCTTCTCTTGTTCTGTAGTATGTTGGTTAGCCATATACATTCCTCCTCCTCGTGTTCGATTTACCAAGCTTAATGAATATATTCCCAATCCACTACATGCTAAACACAAGGCGAGTTAAATAACCTTAACTCGATTGAAAGACTTACGAAATAGAATTCACTTCCCATTTACCTGTATTAGCCAAATGCTTTATCTATATTCATGTATAACTTCTCATTTTTGAACCAACTTACTTATGAAGGTACTTACAGAAGGGAGAATGACCAATGGGAAGAGATGAACATAGTAAAGGAAGTAATTCAGCTGGCTCATTACCACAAACGCCAAAGAATCAAACGATTGCCGCACGCGATATGCATGAAGAGATCGCGAAAGAATTTGCTGAATTGCGTAAAGCTCCCAAACAAAAAAAGCGTAAGTCATAAGTGAAAAAAGACCAGGGAAAATTCCCTTGGTCTTTTTCAATCATTTTCGAGTAGGCGCTTGTTCATCTATGAGTTTCTCTAGACGCTCGTCCCATTCTTCTGTTAATGTATTCCACACTCTAGTGAAATAGTTGTTTTCCGCACGATTGTAAACATAGAACTCCACACAAGGAATAAGTTGATTATCAAGCGTTCGGGGGGTCTCTATTTTATCCATAACCTTTTGTAGTGGACCTTCTGCAGCTTCTGCTCCAGTAGCAAGTAGTGTTGCCCGCAATTGTTCATCATCTAATCGTTGCGCGCTTCTGGTGAATTTCCTTGCTAATCTAAACTCTTTAACTTTTGCTGTGAAGATTTTTTCAGGTTGTTCACATAAAATCGAATCGTGGCAAGCACTGTAATAAAACTTTTTTTCTGCTTTTTCAGGTGGATGTTCGTAAACACCCGATTGTAATTGCCTTACTCCAATGCTAGTCAATTCAAAACTTTCTTTACGTAACTCGATCATTTGTGCCGCTTCCATCTTATTAAACAAATCCTCTATAAACAGTGGTTCAACAGCTAGAAATTCTGCAATTATTTTTGATTCAGATACATCTAGCTTTTGAACTGTAAGTAAAATCATTTTCATTAGTATATCCATTGTCGTGCGCTTAATAGTTGTGAAGGGTATATTAATGAGTTCGACCGGCAATCCCCAGCTGTCTGATTGTTGTATTTGGATATCCGGCTGTTGTTCGAGTTCTCGTTGCAACCTTTTCCGAAGCGAATCCATCTACTCAACCTCCTTGGATTTGCTCTATTTTGCGCAATCCACCTTGATGTTCTACTACTTCCCGCAATTGTTTATACATATCTCTCGTAGAGGCATTCTTTGTCTTGATTGTGAACATTTCAGAACTTCCAACGATAATAAGCAGTTCTCTTGCACGTGATAACGCTACATTCAGTCGTCGATAGTCTTTCGCGAATCCAATGTCACCATTTTTCTCACCATGATTCCTAACGAAGCTCAAAATGATAATATCCATTTCCATACCTTGAAACTTATCTACCGAACCTGTTCGGCAATGCAATTGTTGCGGGCGAATTTCCTGCTGAATTAATCGATCGATCCGTTTTACCTGTTCGCCGTAAAAACTGATTACGCCGACACTTTTCTTTTCGTCTGGCATCATTAGGCCATCTTTTTTAGCTTTTTCGGTCGCTTGTTCAATATCTTGCAAAGTATCTTGAATGATGGTTAGTTCCGCTTCATTGAAACGACTTGTCCCACCTTTGACTTGATTTTCGAAAAATGATGGGGTATTGGGTGTATCTAGCCATAGTAAATGGTCTTTTCTAGTGATTTTTCTGCTTTCGAGCAGATGGTCCCGTAATTCGTCTGAATTAGGAAGCCCACATTGTAATTGATAGTCCCCATTTTTATAGAACGGTGCGATCGTTTCCATGATTTTTTCATGCATACGGTACTGAATACTGAGCATCGTTTTGTTTTGCTTGGGCAACGTACGAAATAACCGTTCAAATAATGATTCATTGAGCAGTTTTTTCATTTCACGTTGCACTTCAGGATCTTTTTGTTGATCTACCAGTTCGTCCATCGTTTCTTGTCCTACGAGTGGCGGTAACTGATGATGGTCGCCCACTAGAATAATCTTTTTACCTTTTAGCATGGGCAATAGTAATTCTGGCGGTGTTGCTTTTGATACTTCATCGATTATGACGACATCGAAGACAGGATATTCCTCCATAAACTTTTTGGAAGCTGATGCGACACATGTCGTGCCAATTACATTCGCATGATCGATATAAAGCTTACGGATTTCATCCAGGTCATAATCGTTGGCATCACGCAGTAATTCTTCCCATTGCGCTTGCAGTTCTTGCAGGATTGGAAGCTGTTGCTGTTCTTTTACTACTTCTGCCAGTTGGGGTTCAGCTTGAGCAAGCACTATTTCTACTTTTTCTAATTGCTCCTTTATATCCGGTTTCAATTGAACGGCAAGCTCTTCTATTTCCTGCTGTCGTTGATGTTGTTCTTCCTGTAATTGCAATGTTTTTTGCTCTACTGCTAGAACTTCTACTTTTTCTTGTTCAAGCAGCTGTCTTGCTTGAGAACACTTTAGTTCTGAAGTAGTGATGGACGCTGTTAATTGCGTTACGTTTTTTATTTGTTGTCGGCACTCCATGATCTTAGTTTCTAGCTGCTTAATTTCCTGTGTGAGCTGATTTTCCTCCCACTGCTTTTCAGGCGGCTCGTTCGTTTGTAGCCATGCTTTAATTTGGTTCTCCAATTCTATTTGCTTAGATTGCAGATGTTGCTTCTGCTCTTCTTTTCGTTGTAAAGTGGCTTGTGTTTCTTGAAGTTCCTGTTGTAGGAATCTCAGGATTTCATGTTTCACTTCTGCAAATACTTCCTTTACAGAGTGGACTTTCTGTTGCTGAAGATCCATTCCTTTTGCACGAACGATCTCTTCTTTACCATAAAACAATGATATACCTTGTGCAATCTTTTGTAGAACTTCCGTTTTGGCGGATGAAATCTCTTTGTTTTGCAGCACTTTTTTTGTTGTAGGGTTAATAAGAAACTTTCCCAAACGATCAATCATTTCATGCATCTCTTGAATGGTTGTGAAGTTTTCGGTTGAGCGCTTCGTAATAGTTTCTACCGGGTAACGATGCGTCTGCAAAAGAGAATGTGTTTTATTGATAGCCGTCTGAAAACGGTCATGAAGCTCTTTCCACTCTTGAAATTCATAGGAATACTCTCCACTTTCAATCGACTTGATGATTCGTTGTAAGTCGTTATTCCGCAAGGTGATATGAATGGGTAATTCAATCTGATTTTTAGCAAGCGTCATTTGGATATCTTTCATTTTTGTCTGAGACATCACATCACGATGTGTGGATTGTAGCATTTGTTCATGATCAGGAAGTGTTTTATATTCTTCCATGATCTCTTGTTGCGCTTCGGTATTGCTCTGCAGCTCTGCAAGCCAATTGATATATACTTGTGTCTCTCTTAAAAGTTGCTGTTCTTTTAACAGTTCTTCTATTCGGACTGACAATTCTTCTTTATTCGGCTCTGAATTCAACTGTTTACGTAGTTCTGCAATTTCTTTTACGCGCTGTTCAAGGTCTATTTCAGTTTGCTCAATTCCCTGTTGCTTTTGAGAAAGCCGGCGAACAGATTGGTCAAGCAGGGATTTCCGAGAAAAGTATTCAGACTTTAGTTTTTTCAATTTTTCTCGCACTACATTTTGTATTTGCAGTTGCCCAGTTAATGCAATTTTCAATTGTGCGTTCTGTTGAATTTGCTCGGATAATTGATCTGCACGTTTTTGTAATTCGATATCTTTTGTTCGATAAACAGCACGTGTCGCTTGCACGGTTTCTATTGTTTCATTTTTCCAGTGCAACGCCACGTTTTCTTCCATGAAGCGCTTGCCCTCTTCTTCAATACTTTCTGATCGTCCATAGCGTAAAATCCGTGTCGCTGGATCTGTCAGTAATCGACCGAGTGCGTTATCCACTGCTAGGTTTGATTGGGATGCCACAAGTGTCCGCAAGCCAGCTTTGACGTTCTGATAGCAAATTTCAGAAATAACCGTTGTTTTCCCTGTCCCAGGCGGACCTTGTACTACAAACAAATCATGTGCTTTCATCGCTCCTGAGACTGCTTCTTGCTGGAATTCATTCAAATTATTATGGAACTCTAGTTGCGGCTGTTTATTAGTAATTTGCACAACAGGTCGTTCTTCAAATAAAACCTTTTCCAAATTCGCATTGGCAGCTAGACCATCTTGTAAGTCTTTGAAACCTTTACGTAACCGACGAATCTGACTTAATTCAGCAAAGTTCGTCAACACAAGACTTTTATTACGTGTTGGTAACCATTGTTCGGATCGTGCTTTCTTTTGAAACCGTTGATTTAGTTCTACGACGATAATCTTTTGACCTTTCTGAGCATCGACGATTTGACCAATTTCAGTAGAAAGTTCATTCATTTTCACACTAAATCCACGGAGTTGCTTCCAGTTTTTCGTTTGTAAATCTTTACATTGTAGACGTACCTTTGTAAAATCACTGGTGAAACTGGCTTGACTAAATGTACAGGAGATATCCGCTACATCCGCATTTTTCTCCGCAATTTGTAGATAGCCTTCCCAACTTTCAATTCTCTTTTTGACATATTCTGAACGCTCTTCCGCGATCGGCAATTGACGTAACTTCGTATAGAATTCGATTGGCAGTGCTACTCCCGCACGATGTAACCTAAACTTTATTGCTGTATGCAGCCGCCGATTTGTCTGGACAGGTTCTCTTGCGCCTCTAACATGAAAGCCCGTTGCTAGTAGACCGTCCGGTTTCAATACGCATTCCATAACTGCCACACGTTGCTGAACTTCTTTAGCAAATTTTTTATTTGTGTGTGGATCAAAAAACAACGCATAGGATTGGTTCCCCATACGATTCTCCGGTTTCTTTTCAATATGTATATCAAAAGCAGACTCTGAAGAAACGAAAGCCTCTTCACTTAAAAACCACTGTTCTAAACCTTTTCGTGCATTTTTTGTAATTTCAAGACTGCAAAGTATCATTTCTTTACTTTTCAGCACATTCATATTCGTACATTCTTTTCAATATAGGGCTTTACTTCAGCAAGATCATGCATCATGCTTCTCCCTGTTATTCCCTTGTTCAAAGCTCTCACCTCAGTCCTCTATTATAGATCATAAGTGCATATACCGCGAGTAAGAAAAATCTTAGAAAAACTTTTAAAATTAATTTTAAAAAAGATGTTTAGGAATGATTTGCATGGGTATACTATTACTACAAGGCAAACTGAAGGAGCTAGTCAGAGAAGTAAGCTGCTAGATCTGGAAGAGATGCACAGCCTTGGCGGAAAATTTTTCTTTACTGGCAAGTGGTACACTCGGTTTGGGAATCTGCTTTTAAGATTCCAACAGAAAGACAGGTTTACCAGGTAATGCGAAAGAAGTTTTTTGTGTAAGTGCACGTGAAATACCTGCTTCAAAGAAGTTAAGCAGAGTAAGATGCAAGACGCATACGACGAGGGTACAATATCGTCAGTATGAAGTAATCGCAACATAAAATTTTCCGCATAGTAAGAGAAGAACAGTCAGTGATTGGAAGTTTTCGATCGCTGACTGTTTTTTGTTTCGTTTCTCTACAAAATGAATTGTTTAGTAAGAATGAGATCTGGGAAAACACTATATAAGAGACGATAATGAGGAGGAGCACTTTATGAAAAAAAGAATGGCTTTGACTGCGATTGGTTTAGGTGCGGCCTATTTAATGCGTAACAAAGATGCACGGGACAAATTGTCTCGCCAATTCGATGAGTTCAATGACACACCTATGCGAGGAGATCGTAAAGATCACAACCAGAAACCCGAACCGAATAAAGGATTACTAGGTAGATTTTTAGGTTAAAACATTCAATTACAAAGGAGCAGATCTGTATGAGGGAAGAGAAGAACGTATTTACAGAAGAAGACCGCAAAAAGGCAAAGGGTGGTTATATGGACAACCCTGAAAATTTAAAGACTGATAAAGAAAGTATTTATGATATGCATGAAGATATGCAGACTGTAGATGCTATTCCATTAGAAGATGTTCGTATGGAAGAGGAAGAAGAGAGAAATCATCGCGAGACAAAAGATCGTTCATCAAGCGAGGAAAAATACGATAATAAATAACCGTATTTTGTACCTGCAAAATTTTACTTGTATATAACAAAAACGACGCCCTACTTACACGGGCGTCGTTTTTTAAGTCATTCTCAATAATGCTTCCGAACCGATCATACCTGCAGAAATACCGTATTGTTCAGCTTCAAGTGTCACGGATTCTAAAGGCGCTGCGAGCAATTGCTCAATCGTTTTTACACCAACAGCACGACCCGCGACAATTTTGCGGTCTGCTAGCACACTATTTAATAATCCTACATCGAGTGCACCACACATAATATACCCTTTGTCATTCGAAACTGTAAGCAAAGTCGTTTTCGGTAGCTTTACCGTGACTGCTTGAAATGACTTTCCATCTATAGATATACTTTGGTGTTCAATCAAGACACCCACCCCTTTCTTTATCAGCTTATGATAAAGAAATAAAAATGTGCAAAATAAAAAAACATCTTACGCACCGAATGCGTGAAATGTTTTCTCGTCGATGATAAATCGTTGAAGCTGTACTTCTTCTTCAAATCCATTTAATTGTGCTATAAAGGATTCACCTTTCAGACGGGCTATTTCCGGTCGTTTACTTATCAGCCGGTCATACACATCACAATGAATGATTAAATCGCCACCCATGCTCTGTTGCTGGATACGAGCTGCTTTATTAACTGTACTACCGAAATAATCTAATAGATCATTGGCATTTACCGCAATAACAGAGCCAGTATGGAAACCTATTTTAATTAGCACAGGTTTTGATATTTTTTTATTTAACTGACCTATCCCTCGCTGTATAGCTAGTGCTGCTTCAAACGCATCAAATTCACTAGTAAAGGCGCCCATTACCGAGTCGCCTATCGTTTTGATAATAGTTCCTCTATGTTCTCTTACACAGCGCACCAAATATTCAAAATGCTTCTGAACATCGGAGTAGGCTTTCGCGTCCCCAATCTCTTCATATAGCCGCGTGGAATCTTTTAAGTCAGTGAATAAAATAGACATATGGCCAACTCCAATTTGAAGCCCCGGTGCCAATACTTCCGTTTTGAGTAAATCGCGGAACAACTGAAGAGATGTAACTTCCCTCGCAGTCAGTGCATCATCATCCCAGTCTTTTTTCTCGAAGACTACAACAATTTCTTTAGTAGTTTCATTAATAATAGTGAAACGTTTTGCGTCAGGAATTTCTCTTTGTAGAAAGCCTTCAGCAGAATATGTAATTTCAGCTTTTTCGACTACTTCATTTGTCATATCGATTTCATGATTATACTTCAGGACTCGACACCTAAGTACCTCATTGAATTTAGGCCAATCGATTACTTTATTTTCTTGAGGTGAAACTCTGAATTGCGCCAGTACATGGGGTGTTTCGACAGGACCATTTATACAATAGATAGTCTGATCAACTTTTCGAATGGCAGCATTCACGTGAAATTTCATCTCTACATAACGGTCAAAATCCAATTCAAAATCTATTCCACATAATTCACAATGTACTTTGTCAATCAGTTGCTTTAATGCTGCAGCCTTTCCCTTAGGTACACGACAATTTGGACACATCATGTTCCAGTCATAATCAAGCAGACCTACTGCATTGGCGAATAAAAATAATTCAACGGAAGCGAATCTGTCGAACTGATGTATTCTTGCCCAGCGGTATGGCTGCATTTCAGATACTTCATCATCAGAACCTGTGCGAATGGTAGATTCTAAGGCATCAATCATGTCAGTGTTAGGATATGATTCTTTCAATAGAGAAATAGCATGGGCTAAGCTTGTATTTTCCAGTTCTATTTTTGTCTTTGCAAGAGGTTTTGTTGTACCTGGTGTTTTTTCATATTCCAGTGCGTATGTGATCATTTTGCGAAGTTGGGGATAGACGGTAGCTTGTAATGCAATTCTTCCAAGCAAGTTTTTGCAAATAAAGTCACCTTCTAAATATATTTTCGTTTCAGTCTCAGATATATATACCATACGAATAGTCCAGAAAACGGACTGGAAAGGTCCTTCTACATATTGACGCTCAAGTGAATAATGAGAATATCGCACCCATTCACATACATGTTCTTTCCATTTCAACGATATCATTTTCAATACCTTGGCATCTGCCCATCGAATGATTGTTTTATCTTCTTCTGAAAACTGCGCAAAATTGAAAGGAAATATGCCTGCGAATTTATTTAATTCATTTGTATTGGCTAATAATTCCCATGCGACATTTAGTGGTAAGTTCACAAGTTGTTCTTCACGAAAGGTTATTACCTTCTTCATATCGTTTCTTCACTTCCATCTACAAACTCATCGCGGATTAAGATGAATTGATCTAAATTCTCCAAGAATATATCTACGAGTCGTCCATCAAATTGTTTATTACGTTCTTCTTTCATATAAGCCGTAATTTTTTCTAGTGGCCAAGCCTTTTTGTACACTCGATCGCTTCCCAATGCATCAAACACGTCTGCGACTGCTGTAATACGGCCGTATATATGAATGTCTTCCGCTTGTTTACCTGCTGGATAGCCTTGTCCATCCCATCGTTCATGATGCTCATTGGCAATGATGGCTGCGATTTGTAGTAACTCACGTTTTGACTTCTTGAAAACATTATGACCGATTGTCGTATGTTGTTTCATTAATTCAAATTCTTTTTCAGTCAGTTTCCCAGGCTTCAATAAGATACTGTCTGGAATTGCGACTTTTCCAATATCATGCATCGGCGAAGCATATTTCAATTTCAGCGCCTCAGCTTCTGGTATTCCAGAAAGACATGCCAATAAATATGAATATTTCGCTACCCGCTTTACATGGAAGCCCGTTTCCTGAGAACGACTTTCCCCAATTTCACCCATTCGGACAATAATCTCTTTTTGTGTTTCAACTAGTTCATTACGTAAAATGAATGCTTCAAGTGATTTCCCAGTAAAGTTAGCGGCAATCTTTAAAACTTCTAAATCATCAACTGAAAAGATTTGTGATTCCGTCTGTTTATTGATAGCTTGAAAGGCGCCAATAATTTCTCCTTCTGCATTATGAAACGGAATACAGATAACAGAAGTAGTAGAATAACCCGTTTCTATATCGACTGTACGATTAAATCGCTGATCCGAGTACGCATCTTCAATTAGTAGTGCTTCCCCCGTCTTTACACAATGACCGACAAACCCACTATCATCCGGTATCTTAATCGTTTTAACTCCATGACCACCTACTGTCCAGAGTATCTTTTCGTTTGCTTCATGCAACCAAACCGAACAGCGATCCGCCGCGACAAGCTCTTTACCTAAATCTGCAAGATTCATAACCATCTTTTTTATATTGGTTTCAACTGATATTTTTGCCATATATTCAAATATAACCGCTAATAAGCGATCCGAATTTGTGCCCGATGTTTTATTGTTAATAATTAAATTTGATGAAGTCGGCACATTCAATGCCCCCTTTAGAAAAAATAGGTTCTCTATCTATTTCCTTTGTGTGTTAATATTAGCATGATAAAAGCATAAAATATAGTTACTTCGTTATACGTTTCATATTTAGGGGGAAACAAATGAATCTTTTTTCTTACTTACTGCTCGGTCATTTAGTCGGAGATTTTTTATTACAAAATACCTGGATGGCTATGAATAAAGCGAACAAGTGGATGCCTTTAATGACACATTGCTTGGTTTATACCCTCTCAATTTTTGTGGCAATTCTCATTAGCGGATTTCAGGTTTCATGGCTTGCCATTGTTCTCATTTATGTTAGTCATGTTTTTTTAGATAAGCGGCTTTTCGTCTTCTGGTGGGTCCGAACCATAATGGGCGTCAAAAATCCTGAAGGTAATTGGCTGATGATTGTAACCGATCAAATATTCCATTTATTAGTTTTAGGTTCCATCATACATTTTTTATACTAGTTAAATAGCACTGTTTTTCTGACGCTTCATTTGACGAATTTATAATTCTTTCTGAAACAAGAACTTAAGTCTTATAATTCTTTCAAAAAATAGAAAAAGTTCTTGTAATCTGCTTTCCTGGGCTATATTATAGAAAAATGTTGCGAAGATGATTCGTACCAAACAATCATAAGGAGTGTGGTCTGATGGAAAACGTTACAAGAGAAGATATTTATCAATTCGTGGAAGAAAATAATGTCAATTTTATCCGTCTTCAGTTTACCGATATTTTTGGCATGATTAAGAATGTAGAGATTCCGATCAGCCAGCTCGAAAAGGCGCTGGACAACAAAATGATGTTTGACGGATCTTCTATCGAAGGCTTTGTACGGATTGAAGAATCAGATATGTATTTAGTACCTGACTTGGATACATGGATGGTATTTCCATGGCCTTCAGGTACAGGAAGAGTAGCACGCTTAATCTGCGACGTCTACTTGGCGAATGGCGAACCTTTCTCTGGAGACCCCCGGGGAAATTTAAAACGAATCGTTAAAGAAATGAAAGAGCTTGGATTCACTGATTTTAACTTAGGACCTGAACCGGAATTCTTTCTTTTTAAACTAGATGCCAATAAACAACCGACAATGGAGCTGAATGACCATGGTGACTATTTTGATTTGGCTCCAATAGATCTTGGCGAAAATTGTCGTCGAGATATTGTCTTGGAACTTGAAGAATTGGGATTTGAAGTGGAAGCTTCCCATCACGAAGCAGCGCCTGGACAACATGAAATTGATTTTAAATATGCTGATGTATTAACGGCTTGCGATCATATTCAAACCTTTAAACTAGTCGTTAAGACGATAGCACGCAAACACGGCTTACATGCCACATTCATGCCTAAGCCATTATACGGAGTGAGCGGTTCGGGCATGCATTGCAATGTTTCTCTATTTAAAGATGGCGAGAACGTCTTTTTTGACAAAGATGGCGAACGTCAGTTAAGTGAAACTGCTTATCACTTCATGGCTGGTGTGCTGGAACATGTTCGTGGTTTCACCGCTATCACGAACCCTACTGTCAATTCTTATAAACGTTTGGTGCCTGGCTACGAAGCACCTTGTTATGTCGCTTGGTCCTCACAGAACCGTAGTCCATTGATCCGCATACCTGCATCACGTGGAATGAGTACACGTGTTGAGGTACGTTCTGTCGATTCTTCTGCCAATCCTTATTTAGCAATGGCCGTTATACTAAAAGCTGGTCTTGATGGTATTAAGCGCAAGCTGACTCCTCCAGCCCCAGTTGATCGCAATATTTATGAGATGAAGGCAGATGAGCTTGCGGAAAATAACATTGGATTATTACCGACAGATCTTGACCATGCGCTCATCGCCTTATCAGAAGACTCGATTATACAAGACGCACTGGGTTCACATATTTATGCAAACTTTAGTGAAGCAAAACATCAAGAATGGGAAAGCTACCGGATTACGGTGCATCCATGGGAACTTGAACGATATATGAAGATGTATTAATAGGACTTCACAATAATAGGATGTACAATAAAAAAAACGGCTGTAAATACAGCCGTTTTTTTTGATAGAGAAAATTATATAGAATCCATTCTATTGTCTAATTGTCTCACTCGATTTATTATAGGAAAATCAGGAGGTTTCGCTATGATTAAGATTTGGTTTAACGCACTCTTTTATACAATGCAAAATGAAGGACATACAATAGATGCTCTACTGACAAAAGACGGAAAAATAGTAGCGATTGGGTCATATGATGAGCTAAAAGCTCAAGCCGACGAACAAATAGACTTGCAGGGTGCTTTTGTTTATCCTGGGTTTATCGATAACCATATGCACATAATTGGACAAGGTGAAAAGTTACTACGCCTTGATTTATCAAACACTACTTCTTCAGAGAACATGATGGATTTACTCCTGAATGCGTATAGTGATTTGCCAGAGGATGAGTGGTTTATTGGAGAAGGTTGGGATGAGAATAATTTTCCTGACAAGAAAATCTTCACACGCTATGAGTTGGATGCTGTAACGGATTCACCTATGCTATTAAAGCGCACTTGCTGGCATGCAGCGATTGTGAATTCAAAGGCGCTCGAACTCGCTGGTATCACAAAAGATACACCTGATCCCGATGATGGTGTCATTGAGCGCGATCATACTGGAGAGCCAACGGGGTTATTGAAGGAAGGTGCTATGCAGCGAGTGCTAGAACTTTTACCAAATCCAACAGTGGCCTACGTAACGAAAGCATTGGAGACTTCAGTTGACCACCTATTATCTGTCGGTTTGACAGGTGTTGTGACGGATGACTTAGGTTACTACGGACACTACCAGACGCCATTGAAAGCCTTCAATAACGTGCTAGGCGGTGATCGTAAATTCCGTGCTCACTTACTGCGTCATTTTAGCGTGTTTTCCGAATTGATGGAAGATCATGCTCTCTATAATACACCGTGGGTAGAACCTGGTGAGATGAAGTTCTTCATTGATGGTGCTTTTGGCGGTAGTACTGCGCTGTTAAGTGAGCCTTATTCTGATGAACCCGATAATGTAGGAACTACTGTATTGACTGATGAAGAGCTCGAGAATCACGTTAAAACAGCAAGGCACTATGGAGAAGCTGTTGCCATACATGTAATCGGGGATCTGGCAGTAGAAAAAGCACTCGATGTCATTGAAAAACATCCTGCTCTTACAGGTAAGAAAGACCGGTTAATACATGTCATCTTATTACGGGAAGATTTAGTCGAGCGAATGCAAAAGCTTCCGATTGTTTTAGATATACAGCCTGCTTTCGTACCCTCCGATTTCCCTTGGGTCGGAGAAAGACTCGGTAAGGACCGGCTTGACTGGGCATATGCATGGAAGAAGCTTCTAACTAAAGGATTTATATGTGGCGGAGGATCAGATGCGCCTATTGAAGACCCGAATCCATTGCTAGGAATACACGCCGCAATTACAAGAAGATTGAGTATTGAACAGCATGAGGGGTATTTGCCAGATGAAAAACTGAGTCGCTACGAGGCAGTACAATTATTTACTTCGGGCGCAGCCGCTACTATAGATAAAGCTGATTCACGAGGAAGGCTCTCCGTTGGATTTGATGCAGACTTCACTATCTTGAAAGAAGATATTTTCACTATAGAAGTAGATAGAATTACTGAAGTACAAGTAGAGAAAACTATAGTCGCTGGTGAAGTGATGTATAGAGCGAATACATGATCACCGTTTAGTAACTAGCCAATGGGGAAAACTTTCTAAAAAGGTAGTTTTACTTTGAAGTTGCTAAAAGTACAAGGTGAACTGGATTGGAAGAAACTAACGCGTAACGTGTTAATTCCCGTAGTGGGTGGATCGATTATCGGATATCTTGCTAATCGCAATACACAAGAACAGTATGCCGAGTTGGAGAAACCTTCATTTTCTCCTCCTGGAGCTGCATTCCCTATTGCTTGGACGGCTTTATACACAATGATGGGTGTAGCGAATTACCGCGTAGAAATGAAGCAGGATACCAAAAAGAGCCATGCTGCTATCCCCCTATATGACGTTCAAATAGGTCTTAATTTTCTTTGGTCCTTCCTATTCTTCAAGTGGAATTTACGAGGTACTGCACTGATCGAGATGACGATTATGCTAGGTGCAATTGCTATGACTGCTTATGAATTTAATAAAAATGATCGTACCGCAGGCGCATTAATGGTCCCGTATATCGGATGGGTCCTGTTCGCACTGATCTTGAATTATTCTACGTGGAAATTAAATAAGTGAAACCAAAAAATGTCCCTGCCACTACTGGCTGGGACATTTCTCATTGTTGCTTATATTGATTTTGTTTGTAATTCATACGCTCCGCAGTCTTATAGGCATCGTACATACCCCAAATCCATACAATGGGATACGTAATGAAACCAATACCTACAAACATGAGTAACCCGTTAATTCCCTGCAAAATAATAAGCAAGATCCCTTTAAGGATTTGTCCATTATAGATTTGACCGACGCCAGTCCAGAAAAAACTTAGCACGGCGGCAATACCTGGATGCTTAAACATGTCATCTCCCCTTCCTGGCTGTTACGTCTATCTTACATTATGCAGAAAGGGAATGACAAGATGTTTGCTACATGTCTTTTCAGAAGCGGTCCTTATCCAAGGAGTCGCCCTTGACATCTACGTTACCTTCTTTTCCGAAGTGTACTTCCTCGCGTTTCACAGTATCGTGAATCGTTTCATTTTCTACAACTTCACGCTTCTTAAGAATAACTTCTTCCGTGACAACTGGTTTCTTAGTCACTTCTACTTGTTCTTCAGTAATGGGAATACGAATTGTTTCGTCATCTTCTTTGAATGCTGCTGCGGTATGATCATAGCGGCCGTCAACATTCGCTTCATCATTTACAACAGGTCTACGTTCAATGATGACTTCATCATGTGAAACATTGACATCTACTGATCTAGGTTCTTCCACTACTTCTTTCTCTACATGAATTTCTCCACGTTGTGTTGCATGCTTATTTACTTGAAGTTTTTCTTCATGCAGACGTAAACGTTCTTCATCCGTGGCGGCATCAGTGAAACTTTGTTCATTTGTACGGAGTGCACGATCTACTTCGTTATCCTGATGGTTTACTGTTTGATCAGGTAGTGTCTGGCTCATTCTGAATGCAGGGTCTCCTCCATTCAATTCTTGGTCTGTTACGCTTAGTCCGTTAGCTCCAAGATTGACATCTGTGCTTTTTCCATCTCTGCCGTAGAAATCTGTATTATCCATGTAGTGGCGGTTCGCTTCACCGGAATCCACATAAAGCAACATGCCACCCTCTTCAATGTCGTGATAATACTTCATTGTATCTTCTGTTCCAAAATCTAGATTTTCGACCATGCGGTGTACATGATCTTCCCCTGACACGAATCCCATGAAGCGATCCCACCAAGAATCGTCGGCGGATTTAATTTCTGCATCTGAACGACTTCTAACCATAGTTAGTTGATCATCGTTTTTTACCACTACATAAATATCATCTTCAGGCCATCCTTCTTTTTTTAGCTCATCCAGACGATTCACCAACTCGGTTTCATTAAAGTACATTCCAATATATCTATTCTTACCCATATAAATCTCCTCCTAGTATGATAGTTAATTATACTAACGTCGTGTTGATACTTTTACCCGGGATAGTTAAATTAGAAACCTTTTCATTATTTTTTATTTAATGCATAAATAATTCCTAATTAGGAATGCTAATAAAAAGGAGTGATTTCATGCTGGAATTAGATACACCAATTGAAGGCAAACTGGCGTGCTTTGGAACTTTACGGGATAAAGTGGATCAGCACGGGTATCATTTTGGCGGAGGCTGGGATTATCATAAAGGCAGTTTCGATTCCGTCCTTCATAGAGAAGCTGGAGAAACCATTTACTTACGTGTTCCGTTTGAAGTCCACGACGGTGAACTTGATGATTTCAACACCTCAATAAAATTCAAAAAACCTTACGTGATTAAACATGTGGTTAACACAGGACTAGATCCCGACTCAAGTTCTTTAATAAGTGGTTCTTTCAATCAATTCCAAGAACCATTGGATCGAGATGCAGAAATTCGTGATAAAAGTCGTTGGGAAATTGCTGGTGAACTGGCAATTGAAGAAATACTGCAATACTTGGAATGAAAAAAAGGATCTTCTAGCTTTGGCAGAAGATCCTTTTTTGTTATTCTGTTATACTTTGTACTTTTTCATCCATTTCAATTGAACTCAATACTTTTTTGGGAAACTTTTCGAAAACTGGTTCAAGTTCACTCATTAATTCTTCTAGTTCAGCTCCATTATAGAAAAGTGATTCGAAGTATTTAGCATTTCCAGCCGACTCCACTATTATCCGTAGACGTTGCAAAGGCTCCCTGCCTGCAAGATCTTCATCCGTCATAATTACTTCTTCTCCTGTATAATCCGCTTGTTGGATCCAAGATGTTCCCGAATCATGCGCCTCTTCAGCAAACGCCAATAGTTCTTCTGTATTCATCGTCTGTTGCTTCATGCAAACCCCTCACTTTACCTGTTTTATATAGTGTTCCCTGTTGGTCATGGTTAAAACCATTCAGCTACTTACTTCATTTTCGAAGTATAGTTCCTTATGTAGACCGCAACCCGGATTAAAATTCGCCAGACAAGAAGGACATTGATAGTCGCTTTGAAAGTATTCGGTAATAGTGAGTTCGCGTCCGCAACTTCCGCACAGTATGGCTTTTTCGTTATATTGACTAGCTGGCCAGACAGCGTGATGACCGCAGCCTGTTTCTTCATGACATAGGTGACATGGGTAGTATATCTTGCAACAATAAAACTTGATTGCAATTCGATCATTTTCTGTCGAGTAATGAACACAGCGCGTTTCATCATCCACCAGCAAGCCCTGAACTTCTTTACTGTATTTTTTCATTTCACCCACTCCTCTTATGTATATCATAAAAGCAGAATAGTAAGTATGCAATGTAAGTAAAAGATCTGTAGTTTAATGTAATGGATAAGCTTGAAGAAGTTTTTTATAGGCAATTTACAGTACAAAGATGCGCTAAAGTTAATTTTGTTATTGTTATTTTGAAGTGGAACCAGAACTTCAATAAATTAAAACCTAACACGAATTCACACACTATCGATAATGAGCGATCTAAGAAGTACCTCTACCTTATAAGTAGGATTGAAGTGGAAGCTGGGTCAACTCCTGGAGAATAAGAGTGACCTTGAGATCCTGGACAGAGCGTTAGCGAAGGAAGCAGCTCAAGATTGCTCCCCCGGAAAGCATCCCTAGCTAGAGCTTCAATCCCCTCGTACACACTACCTCCCCCTAGCATTCCACATGCTTGTTGATCTTGAATTAAACCATATAAAAGGACATCCCTAACAATCGTAAGTTCACGACTGTAGAGACATCCTCTATTTACATATCCTTATGAGTAAATGGACACTTTCCAGTTATAGGCACGCAGTCGTCACCGATGAAAAACTGTTTCCATTCGTTATGCGTTGGATCACCGAAGTGGCTTATATCCGGATGCTTCGGTAAGGCATCCCATACCTCTACACGTTCACGAACTTTTTCGCGTGAGTTGATGCCACCCTTTTCAGTGCCTGTCAAACCTTTGAAAATTTTTCGTGGCTGGAAACCAATGACCATGGCATTTCCTAGATCACGAGTCTTCCGCTGTTTATACGCAGGCGCATTACCAAAAGCAAAAATCGGCTCGCCATGGAAGTGGAAATCCCATAGATAGTGATCTGGGTCCAGTGGAGCTTCAGCCGGCCATTCTTCAGTATCTTCTATATGCAAGTACTGCAAAATATCCCAAAACTGCTGACGATATTCTTCTATTGTTCCTTCTTTTTCAAAGGGTTCTACAAACACAAATAACCCGTGCCGTTTATGCTTTGGATTTTTAAATAGTGTTAAGAAAGATTCCAATGCTTGAGGTAAATTCGACCAGTCCTCTTGAGAAACATAGGCATAGCGCAACTCACCTTTATTTTCACCAGCCATTCCAAAATAACACGGGAATGTTTTGTCAGTCACAATATTATGAAACGTCTGGTATTCTCTAAGTAGCCATTCCGGTAAATCATCACGTTTTGTAAAGTCTTCCT
Source organism: Sporosarcina ureae DSM 2281 (assembly GCF_000425545.1). GTDB lineage: Bacteria > Bacillota > Bacilli > Bacillales_A > Planococcaceae > Sporosarcina > Sporosarcina ureae. The sequence continues at coordinate 54,159 of NZ_AUDQ01000018.1, forward strand.
TTGTCAATAAAGCGTTTGATGTTTGAATCAACGTTTTATATCCCCCCTCTGAATTACTATGCTGTATATCCGCTACCCTGTCTTCAGCATAATGAAACATATGAAACAATGGTTATTATCCCTCATGTATATCGCTTTCTTAGTAACCTATATAGCACGGAAGTAATATGGGATCTTCATGAATGATTTATTAACCATTGAGATCTAGTTCTTCTATTCCGCTTCCATCTTGATTCATTCGATATAGATGGTAATCAGGCTCGCGCGAACCAAATTTACGATCTACCATAAAGTAAATTTTATCGTCAGGACCGAGTGCAGGTCTTGATGTAGACTCTTTTAATGTCGTAAGTTGTTCCGTTTGATATGTTTTCCAATTAAATGTGAACAACTCATATTCGTAAATTCCGTTAGGTCCAGTTCCTGCTACTGCCTGATAAATAATACATTGTTGTTCAGGTAACAAGATGAAGTCATACACATCCTCGGCTTGAACAGGGCTGCTGACGACTGACATTTTATCAGGTGTTTCTAGTGGTATTTCAAATATCCTCTCTTTACTTTCGAAGATCTCTTCTGCCGTTTCGTTGTATGTGTCATCATTCGTCTGTACATAAACAGAATTCTTTTCAGCAGAAACTTGTAGTGAGCCCATACTATATTTCTTAATATCTGTATGTTTTGTATGAACACCTTGCATTAAATCAAAGCTATACACATCGAAATCATGGGGCCGTTTCGAAGCAATCGGTGAATAATTTGTATAGGTGCTTGCCTCAAGATAAAACAACTTCTCAGGATATTTTGGATCAAACGCAATCTCAGTGATTAGATTGTCAGATGTGTGTATTACCTCCTCTACAAGCGAACCCAAATCAATTATATGGATATCTGACCGTATATGATTTTCAAGATTTTTATCCCGTACTACATAAGCAAGATACGTACCATCTTCCGAGAATATTATATCTGCAATTTCTTTCTCGACAGATAATTGAACGATTTTCTGTTGACTATCTAGATTGATTGTTGCTTGTCCTTTGTCATAAGAAATATAGGCAATTTCATTTTTGGTTGATATCGCATAGATATCAGACATTCCTTCTTGTTTTTTATTCTCATCTTTATTAAACAATACACCTAGCACAATACACACCGCGGTTAGCAGTGCGATGGAACTTAGGATGAATCCTAGCGACTTTTTCATAGGTCAACCTCCTTATATTCATAAAATCCAAATCATGATCGCCGCTATAATCCATAGAAACTGAAAACCTGTAACACTATACGCCCAGTTTCCAATAAATGAAGTTCTATCGTATAGATGATCCACAAGACTAACGGAATCGTAATAAATAGTAAGGTTACTTTTATTTCTACGGCAAATATTAAAAATGCCCATAGCCAAAATAAAGATAAAGCCAATACTATGAGACCGATTGTAATATTGATAAAATGAATTCTCTTCGCATCTTTTTCAAGGAATTGTCTAGAGGAAGGAAAATCATAAATGGTTGTACGGTATACCAGAACAATCGAAAACAATACTATTGCGTAAGAAAATATGGTTAATGGAACCAAGTAAGCTGATTCTAAATCCGTCGCTAGTCAACTACCGTAAATTACTAACAAGGTATGACCGATCAGTAACCCATTTACCGTTAGACGGCGGTGTAACGCTGTGATAGGATGCAGCTTTAGGGTCAAGATTGCTGAACTGATAAGTATTGCCATGCAAAGTCAAATGATTTCAGCATTACCTCTAGTGAACAACTGAAGCAAGTAGGTGCTGTAAATGATAAGTAAAGATGCACCTGAAAGACTGAGCATCATTTCTCGTCGATATGGATACAGCGCGTGCTGAAGTTGCTTACCTACTTCTTTCTCATTACCGAAATTCGCCATCGCCAACTCCATCGCCTCCCCATATGAGAACCCTTGTTTTCGTAAATCCTCATAAGCACAATACAAATGACTAAGTAATTCCTCAGTCAAATCCTACCGTTCTTCAGCATTGCCGTCTGTTTGTTTTACCACCTTACTAACGAAACGCTCAAACATCGTTTTCATATCAAACCATCCGAAATTTTATGGATAAGCGCATTCATCCACTCCCAATTTTCCTGTTTTGCATCTAATGCCACGCTACCTTCATCAGTTAGACGATAGTATTTTTTACGGCCACTTTCACCTTCTTGCCAATATGATTCAACCCAAGCTTTTTTCTCTAAGCGTTTTAAGCTGCATATAACGTTCCTTCACTCACTTCTTCAATACAAATTATAACAATGTACATCTTAATACAATGCACAAAAAAACACCTCATCGATTCTACTCGACAAGGCGCTCACTTATTGCAAAGGTTTTGGATTTTCCTGTAATTCGTCAATCGTCTGCATAACCAATGTGACGGCTTGACTCAAAGCACTTCCACCGCCAAGTGCCGCTGCTACACCGACCGCTTCTAACACTTCTGGAACTGTACAACCTGCATCTATGCAAGCTTTTGTATGGAAAATAATACAATACTCACTATGGGCGTAGACACTCACTGCAAGTGCGATCAGCTGCTTATATTTTTGACTAATTTCTCCTTCTTCAAAACTAATTTCCGTAAATGCATGGAACGATTTCATTAACTTCGGCAATTGTTCGCTCATTGCACCCATACCGGTTTTATAATCTGCCAGTACCGCATCTGTAAATGTATAGTCTTCCATATAGATCGCCTCCCGTTATAGCAACAGTATGTCCGATTCTTTGTTTGCTATGCAGTGATAAAGGAAATGATATATGCAATAACAAATCTAGGAGGTTCGTCATGAAAATTGTCATAACAGGAGATACACACATTCCTAGTAGAGGAAGCGTTTTGCCTTCACGGTTAACAAACGAATGTATTACGGCTGATTTAGTTTTACATACGGGTGATTGGCAATCATTTGAGGTAGTACAGATGCTTTCTGAATTTGCAGAAGTAAAAGGAGTCTCTGGAAATGTAGATGGAGAAGATATAAAAGAACAGTTTCCATTGCAGCAGGTGGTTCAAGCAGGACACGTAAAGATCGGCTTGGTACATGGACATGGAGAGAAAAAAACGACGGAAAAGCGTGCAATTGAAGCATTTGAAGGAGAGCCACTAGATGTCATCATCTTCGGACACTCCCACATTCCAGTGCTTCGTTACATGAATAAAACCTTGTTGCTGACCCCTGGATCCCCGACAGACAAGCGGAAACTACCTCATTATTCATTCGCTATCTTACATATCGAGGATGAGATTCGTGCAGAATTAATTTTCTTTGATGATAAAACGTAACCTACAAAAGGATTAGAACATCCAGCCACGTTTATATTGAACAGGAGATTCAATTTCAACGTTAAGCTCTTTAGCTGCTGTATACGCCCAATAAGGATCGCGTAATAATTCGCGAGCGAGTAATACGATATCGGCACGATCGTTTTGAAGAATCTCTTCCGCTTGCAGCGCTGACGTAATCAACCCTACCGCACCCGTTGCAATATTTGCCTGCTGACGAATTGTATCCGCAAACGGCACTTGATAGCCTGGGAAAGGATGAATAGCAGCTGGTACTACACCACCAGAGCTCACGTCGACTAAATCGACACCTTGCTCTTTCATCCACCCCGCCATTTCTGCATACTGCGAAGGATCCATACCGCCTTCTTGATAATCTTCTGCTGAGATTCTGACAAATAATGGACCTTCCCAAACAGACCGGATTGCATCAATCACTTGGCCTAATATACGGTAACGATTTTCTGCTGTTCCGCCATATTTATCTTCACGATGATTACATAACGGAGTTAAAAACTCATTTAGTAAATATCCATGTGCGCCATGAATTTCAATCACGTCAAAACCAGCTTGTTTGGAACGGATGGCACCTTGTTTAAATGCTTCAATTGTTTCTTCAATATCAGCAATAGTCATTTCCGTTGGTGTTTTATATTTTTCATTGAATGCAATGGGGCTTGGAGCATGAATCGTTCCGTCCACTGTCGCTTTTCTGCCCGCGTGTGCTAATTGGATACCAGTACGGGCACCTTGCTGTTTCATCAAACGAACGATTTCGGTTAGACCTTTGAGATGCTCATCTGACCAGATCCCTAAATCCTCACTTGAGATTCTCCCTTGTGGTTGAACAGCTGTTGCCTCAACAATAATTAGGCCGACTTGTCCTACTGCACGAGTTGCATAATGAGTTTTATGCCAATCTTCTACTTTACCATCTTGATTATGTGAAGAATACATACACATCGGTGCCATTGCAATTCGATTTTTGAACTCGACGCCACGTATAGTATAAGGACTAAATAATTTTGCCATGAATAATTCCTCCTCTAATAGTTGCTAGGGAAAGTATAGCAAATCTATGTGTTTATTTAATGTTTGAGGATTTTAAACCAACTTTATGAAACATATGGTAGAGCTCTAACGTATAGTAGACTATATAAAAGGAGCATTCCTGTTAGAAGCTTTTTCGGGGACTTGAACACAAAGAGCCCTCTTGGTATGATGCGGGGTGTCAAATCTGCACGAATTGACCCCT
>NZ_KE384396.1:0-11652 GCF_000425545.1 Sporosarcina ureae DSM 2281
GAGCCGCTCAATACATCCTCCCAAGCGCTCTATCGCACGCGCCATCCGCTCAATCCACTTCCACAACCGCTCTATACAGCCGCCCAACCGCTCAATGCCCAAGCCCAACCGCTCTATGCAGCCACATATCCGCTCTACCACCTACCCCAATAAACACAAAAAAAGCCACCCAAAAGGGCAGCCCATCCATCACAACTTCGTCATCTCATCATTCTCCATATCGCGCTTCAACTTCGGGCGATCCCACATGGCCGTTTGGAATTGCTCAAGCAACGCATCGCCTTCCAAACCTTCATCCAGCAATTCCTCAAGCAAATGCTCCGGATACTTCGATCGGACACGCTTCAAACGTCCCTTCATCAACACAGAAATCCGATCCCCAATCTGCCGCCAGTTTTCCACCGCCACATCAAACGAAGCAGGCTCGTTACCAGGATACGAAATCACGACGCGCACGGTCAGCAACGTTTCCTCAACTTTCCACTTTTCCATAATGTCCTTATGCTTGGCATCAATGAACAGCTCAAGAACCCACAAACGATGACTGTTCTCCTGGTTGATGATAATGCCATCAAACAGCGGAAACGCAAGCACGCCACTCTCCTGAATTACTTCCACCGAAATCATCTTAAACGTCTTCAATTCCATCACCTCGGTACAATTTTCCCAAGTATAGCATAAAAATCATAAAATACTCGAGAATTCAAAAATGCCGTATACCCCACCAAGCGGAAATCGCATACTACCGCGAATGTCCCAAAATCCCTTCGAATGAAAAATGAAAAACGACGCCGAAAATCGAATCAAAATTCAATTTTGCCACTTTGCCAACAAGATCCCATGTAGATTACGATAAGGGCAGCACAAAGAAAGGAGGAACCCACTCGTGAACCAAGTGGCTTTAGTAGGGAACATCACCAAAGACCTCGTATTAAAAGAACACGCATCAGGACGTGTCAACACCACGTTCATCCTCGCTGTCAATCGCAGCTTCAAAAACGCAAACGGGGAAGTAGCAACCGACTTCGTGCTGTGCTCCGTCTGGGGACGATCCGCCGAAAACTTAGTCCGTCACTGTGGCAAAGGATCGCTCGTAGGCGTCAGTGGAAGCATTCAGACCCGGAACTACGAACGCGAAGATCAATCGAAAGTGTATGTCACAGAAGTCATGTGCAGCGACATACGCTTCCTGTCGAAATCAGCTAAACCTCAACACACAGAAATGAGAACGCATTCATCTACTGAGCCCGAACGTTTTGAAGAAGCGAAAACAACCGAAACCGCATTGCCTATTTTCTAAACAGGTCCAAAACGAAAGGGGAGGAGACCAAGGCAAATTCGCCGTAGCACATCCGTTGCTGATCAATTCCTGAAAAGAGATGGATGACACACAATTGAAGAGAAATGAAAAAAGAGAACATTACACGACACTACAAGCATATTCGCCAACTAGCATTACCTATTCGGCAGAAGCAAGAGCGGGTGGGGACCCGATCCTCTGTGATGCCGGGAGTACATTCAGCATAGGAACTGAATCAATTTTACGCCAACTCATCCGTCGCCCGTTTCTGTCGGAGACCACTTCCGCGGGGCGGGCTGACGGAATACATACCCGCTCATAGAAAGGATGAAGCCCACATGCACAGCCCACCTACAGTCGCGCAGAAACAAGATATTCAACGCCTCGAAGACCAGATTGGCCAGCTGATCCGCATTATCGCCAACCTCAACGAGCGTATCAATTACCTCGAAACAATCAAAACAAACCCTTTCCTCATCCCTGATATAAAATGAATACAAAAAGACCTGCATCCACTTTCGATACAGGTCCTAATCATCAATAGGTTAATTAAACGTCAGCAAATCCTCGAGCTCTCGATCGTTGAGCTCCGTCAACCACTGACTCGAATGAATCAAATCAGCTGACAACGCTGCCTTCTCGACGAGCATCTCGTCAATCTTTTCCTCGATCGTCCCAACAGTCACAAATTTATGCACATGCACGAATTTGGTCTGCCCGATACGGTACGCTCGATCCGTTGCCTGGTTCTCCACAGCCGGATTCCACCAGCGGCCCGCGTGCAATACGTGATTCGCCTGTGTCAGATTTAAGCCGGTGCCCCCAGCTTTCAACGACAGGATGAAAATCGGGAATTCCCCGTTTTGGAACGCCTCGACCAATGCATCACGTTGTCCTTTTGGCATACTACCCGTCAAGAACGGCACGTCAATCCCGTGCAACTCCGACAAGCACTGACGGATCATCTGCCCCATGCCAATATACTGCGTGAAGATCAAGCATTGCTCACCGTTCGCCGCAATCTCCGCTGCCATCGAAACGATTCGTGCCATTTTATTGGAACGCGTCGTCAACTCGGCAGCAGGGGCTGGCGGTTCTTTCAGGAATAATGCCGGATGGTTACATAATTGTTTCAACCGACTGAGCATCTTCAAGATCAAGCCTTTACGCTCAAATCCTGTCAATGTCTCAAGTTTAAATTTCGTCTCCGAAACAAAACTCTCATACAATGCGGCTTGCTCAGGCGTCAGCGGTACATATTCATTTTGCTCGAGCTTCTCAGGCAAGTTCAGACGCAACTCCGGATCATTCTTCGTCCGGCGCATCATGAACGGCTGAATGCGAGCACGCAATTTCCGCTTCTCCGCTTCGAGATCATCACGCTCAATCGGCACGATGAACTCCTCGCTAAATTTACGGAAACTGCCGAGATATCCTTTGTGAATGAAATCAAAAATAGCCCATAACTCCGACAAACGGTTCTCGATCGGCGTACCCGTCAACGCGATATGATGCCCACCGCGCAACTTCCGGATCGCCCGTGATTGCTTCGTCTGTAAGTTCTTAATATTTTGCGCTTCATCAATGGTTACATTCGCAAACTCATACATCGACAGCATCTCGCCGTCTTGCGTAGCGGTTCCATACGTCGTCAAAATAATATGCGCCTGACGCTTGCTCATCATATCTGCAAACTGTTCCTCGCGTGCACGATTCGTCCCGTAATGTACGTGTACCGTCAATGAAGGTGCGAAACGTTCGAGTTCCTTTTGCCAGTTACCCATGACACTTGTCGGGCATATAATCAACGAAGGGGAGTCGGTTTCCGGTAAATTATGCACATACAGCAAATACGTGATGAGCTGTACGGTTTTACCGAGTCCCATATCATCCGCGAGCACCGCGCCAAATTTATTATCACGCATGAAATGAAGCCACTCGAAACCTTCTTGCTGATAGGGACGTAGCTCAGCGTGCAACGTCTTCGGTACGGGAACAGGCGGCAACCCTTTCTTGTCATGCAGCATATTCATCACTTTACGCAAAGACTGCTGCATCGAAAATGCTACTAACGGATCGTCTTCTTCCTCTTCATCATAGACAGGCGCAATCTCTTCCGGCACTTCATTGAACAGCAAATCTTTCACTGTCCATTCACCGTCATCGACTTGCTCCATCAACTCACGAATACGTTTGAGCCATGCGGGATCCAAATGGAACCATTCATCGCCCGCGCGGATATACTCGCGGTTCTCATCGACCATCTTCTGGAATTGATTTCTGTCGATCTTTTCCCCAGCGAGTGAAAACTGCCAATCAAATGACAGCACTTGATCGAGACTTGCTGACGAACGATACGATTGCATACCTGCAGACGTCCGAATCTTCAACTTCGTCTCCGTCACGTTCTTTAACCAAGCCGGCAGTATTACCGGATAATCAAATGCCTGACAAAGCGGCAGATCTTCCTGAATGAAAATCCGCACTTGCGCATCATTTAACGGCACATGCATGAATTGTCGCGGTTCATACCATTCAACGGAACGGAAAATCCCGACCATCTCAGCTTGACGTTCTTCGATATCTTCCGCATACGGCTTACGTTTTGCTGGCAAAGCATTTTCAATCGAACCCGCTATTTTACCGGCCGCTGGCGACCACTGCGCACCGCGATCACTGATCAGAATCGTCTCAAGCAACCAATCCGTCTCATCAACATCGGGCTCCGTCAAACGAAGGGCTACGCGGAACGGTAACTTAGACGTTTCGGTATTCGGCCAGCCATACTGCTTGAAGTGCGGCAACAAAGCAGGGAAATCTGCCATCGAGACACCAAGCGTCGCCAACTGACCACGCATTGCAAGCGAGATATATCGTCCAGCTTGCTCGGATAAATGCGTTTTATCGAGATCGAACGACAGTCCAGATTCATTCGCTTCAACGTATGAAAATAGCGCAGGGTCTTTCCACAATGTCGCGGCTTCACGAATGTCGGTCAGCACTTGTTGATCGTCAGACGTAGCACCTGTGTATTGCACATACGGATGACTACCAGCCGAGAACAAGCGCAGCAACATATCGATTGAGACATCGAGCCAATTATCCCGCTGCTCCACCAACATGCCGTACATCGTAGGCTCATCCGAATAAAATAAATACGACACCAACATATCGGCATCGATCTTGCGCGTTTCACCTGCGACATTTGCGGACACGATGAAGAGGCCGTCTTGTCCTTCTTGTAACGTTAACTCTAATGAAAGTTGTAAGATGTTCGAATCGGTCATAGCAGTAGATTTCCTTTCTCCATCTCTTCCATCAGTGCACGCAGACGTGGAAATTGCTGGCGGACTGTATGGACATAACGGTTCCAAAATTCATTGCGGCCATCGCGCTTTGCAGCAGTCTTCATTTGCTTCCACAAACGCACCGCACGGCGATAGCTATCTCGATTTTTCTCTTTGACTAATTTCAACGCTTCAGCATGCATGAGAGGGAACACCGCTTGCGAATCTTCCGCAAGCGCCGTCTTCATCGCAGAGCTGTCAATCATATCGACTGACCCGCGCGTTAAATGCATAAGCGCAGCCCATTCGGCGTAACGATTACGTTCGAATAAAAACTTGCCATACGCACGATTTGCTTCCGGTCCATACGATTGGAACAGTTGATCGCGCTGCGCTTCTGAAACATCAGACAGCGACAGCAACTCGTCGATATCTTCGGCAAACGCTGAACGGTTACGCGCTGCAAGCTGCTGATAATGCTCGGCTAAATGAGGGAGCAATTGCTGCATAATCGACTGCACAATATCAAAATCCTCATCTTCCTTCGCATAAAGTGCAAATGCCAACCATTGGGGAACAGCAGTAGCATCTAGCGTATTCAACTCCTCGTCAAGCTCGTCAAAACGTCCCGACGTCAAATAGAGAAACGCACGGAACAATGCCGCATCTTCTGCCGTTTCCCTTTGCAGGCGTTCAATCTCCTCTGTCAATTCAGCCTCATCAGAATAAAGCTCAGTATAGACAAGACGGAACGCTTCAAAACGCTTCGAGAATAAACCTTCTTCGTCTATTGCGAATGAATGAATCAAATCTTTCAGCTTCACATGAAATGCATCCGTCTCAAATAGACGTGATTTCGAACTCAGTTGTTTAATGCTCGCTTTAATTTCGGACATTTGTTCATTGAGCCAAATCGTCAGTTGCCATTTGCCGTAATGATAGGAATCATTCGCCGATAGCTCGCTATTTAGGAAAGGCCAAGCCGCTCGCAATAACGTTAGCTGATAGTACAGCGAAAAGAGCGGCTTCCATTCCCATTCAAAAGGAGAAAGCCGCGTCTTCTGATGTTCAATTTTGGAAGCATAATGCAAGAAACCGGTCGGTCCGTCACTCGGGCTCAACTCGGTAAGCGGCTTCACTAATACGGATAACGCGTTCAACCAAGCTTCTGGCGTCCGCTCATTGATCGACAATTGTGTCTGCACAGTCCCGGACTGGCGCCACGTATTGAGCCAATCTGATAATGAATGAAACTGCGAGTACAAATGAAAGACGACCGCGATCTGATGCGCGCACCAGTCTCCGTCGGCACATGTGCAGTACGGTTCCATCGTCATGAAAGAAAGACGTGCGAATTCCGACTCTGTACCTGAAATATTGGCCATTAAGGATTGCTCGGTTTCCGTGTAGCGATACGCACCAATTGCGTTCATACGTACAAGTGAAGCGGCCTTGCGTAGAATTTCCGCCTGTGCAGGGACAGACGACTGAAATGTATGTTTAATATGATTCATGAATTCTTCAATTTGTGATTCGTGCATATTTGCGATTCGTTCAATAGTGATGGCCACCGAATCCACTCCTTACTTAAGCATTCCTCCTATTATACCGTTTTTATCGGTCTTTTACCACAACTTGAGAAACATAAAAACCATCCGATTTCATTTGCCTGTTTGATTATCGAATAGCTGCATGAGGTTCAACATGCCTGACAGCAACAAATGGCGGTTCTCGTGGTCCAATGAATTTGCTCGTAAAATAAATTCTTTCAACAGTGGTTCGTTTTCAATTAGTGATCCGTACTGCGCAAGAAACCCATTTTTGTATGTGGCGGTACTGTCGAGCGTTTGATTTGAAAAAGAGCGTACCGTCTTTAATGGTTTGTCCAGAATCATCGCAAGCAATACATCATCCGGTATGTTATAGATTTTCTTAATAAGCGGCACCAAATAAATCGGGAAAGATCGTTCACTCGATTCATATCTGGACATCGTCGCCCCGTCGACTCCAAGATCCTCTGCCATCTGTTTTTGTGAAATATGTAAATACTCATCGCGGTATTCTCGTAATTGTGTTCCGAAACTCATCTTCATCACCCATTTTTCTCGCCATCGTATAAGAAAAGAATCCGGTATTTCGTTAAATTGTCATTTAGACAATATGAATTGACGAATTGACAATTACGAGATTATTCTACAATATTATGAGAAGATTGTGATAAAAAATAGAAAGTAGGCGAAAGTGATAGAAAAAGTGCAATTGATTTTACACTTACCTCAATTGCGGCACCGTGTACAAAAGCCGGAACCCGTAAGCGCAAGGGAGCTATGTTTCTTCGAATCTCTTGAACAATACTCCGAAAAATCCGTCCATGATCCAAATGGCAACGTTACATATTTGTATAACGTCACTCGCGAAGAGATGATGTTCGAGCAAGTCGTCATCTCGTACGCAAACCATCAAATGATTTTTTCTTACGAGAAAACGAACGTGGATGCGAGCGAGCAATTACTGGAACAATTGCGAGAAGGAAATATTGAGTATCAGCCAGTGTCCAAAACCTTTCTTGTAGGGCGTGATGAATAACCCGAAAGACGGCGTGATTCGCCACTATGACCGTTTTCTGAAAAATTCTCTTGGTATATTAGATGGTTTCCGACTCATATCATGCACAAAATCCTCTTTAATGTGATATATTAATAATAATCGGAAAATTCAAATTACTGAGGAGGAGGGGGAAGATATGCTAGTCATACAGCGAATCAAGCCATTTTTCACCAGGAAAGAAGAATTCAACTTGCGCCTTGTATTCGCTTATCAATATTTCTCGATTAAGCGAAACGATGAGGTGTTTCAATTCATCCCCGAAGAAGGTAAAGAAATCGTTGTGAATACGAAAAATCTGCAGATTGAGAACTTAGGAGAAGTGTTCGTCTTTCAGCGAGGCAGCAGATTTATCCGGATCCCACTTTATCAATTGTTGCTAGTTTCCGATTTGCATTTACATTTGTCGACTATACTCGAAGGAGCGATGGGATTGGAAGGCCATCTACAGGAAGAGTACATGCGTGAAGCGGACGGTTTGGTGGAGAAGTTGGAGCAAGATAATTGGGAACGAATGGTAGATTATGCGCTAGAAACGAAAAACCAACTCTTGTTTAAGGAGTTGATGGAAGGACTGCGAGTGATTTGATCATCACACTAAAACGTTAAAAACACCTCAGTTAGAAGCACATCTATGTGCGTCGACGTTGAGGTGTTTTTATGTGCGTTGTGCTATGCGGTTTCTCATAGTGTCAGGAAATGGAGCGCCACTACGAATAGTCCTGATCCGCCAAGGCCTAGTGCAAAGTCTTGCCACGTAAACTCAATGGTCTTTTCCAAGTTCATCGCTCATCACTCCTTTTTGTAATTAGAGCCATCTGACCCTATTACTTCCTATTATAGACTATTTCTTTAGATTAAAAACATTCAGATAATTAAATGAATCTAATGGACTAGGAGGTTTTTAGTGGCGGAGGCTGACGGGCTGTTGGGTTGGGGATTGGTGCTTCGGAGGGGACGCTTTCCCATGGGCCCGCGGCGAGCCAACCAGGTCGCAGGCTCCCTTTTGGTTGTCTCACCTGATCGGGCTGATCCATCGGGAGTCGCCCCTCCTACGCGCCAATCCCTGCAAACAGAGTGGTTGTTACTTTTTGTGGTTCATTGAAGTTGGGATTGTGAATAATCTGAAGGGTTGACGGTCGATAGGGGTTGGGATTTGCGCTTCGGAGGGGACGCTTTCCCATGGGCCCGCGGTGAGCCAACCAGGTCGCGGGCTCCCTATTGGTTGTCTCACCTGATCGGGCTGATCCATCGGGAGTCGCCCCTCCTACGCGCCAATCCCTTGCAAACTGAGTGGGTGATACTTTTTGTGGTTCATTGAAGTTGTGGTTGTGATTGCATTTGCAGTTGAACTCAAGCTAGTTTAATAACCACAATAATTTGCAATGTACTGCCAGTGAGTGATGCACATCTATCAACATTGAGAGTAGGATTGGAGCGGAAGGTGGGGGCGACAATCAGTGCGAGTTCGAGACACCGCAGGAAGCGCAGCGAACGAGGAGGCTCGGACCGCGCCCTCCAGAAAGCGTCCCCCATCTGGAGCGGAAATCCCATGCGCTATGTAACTTCATTATTCCTTTTCAGCGCTTAAATCTCCGACTCTATTGCCAAATTCTGCAACAAAACGAGACATTCGTTGCAAATCCGTCATTTTTTGATAAAGTAAGAGAGATAGAAACTGATATAATCAGTGGAAAAGTTGGAGGCAAAGGAGAAGTACATATGTATTCTACTTACGGTTACTGGCGTTCGTTAGTTTATCCTGACCGGCTTGCCGTTGAAATTGGGCAAGGAACCGTCACTGGATTCAAACGCCGTGTGTTTAGCGTATTCATTTTGGGCATCATCCTGTTCGTCCTCCGCGATATGTGGGGCATGAATACTGGGACGATGACGTATATCTTGGCGAACGGTTCGCTCGATGAATTCACCATTGGTCGCATCACCGCTTTAGTCGGCGCCATACTCTGGGCCATTATCTACATGTCGTTCCATTTCTGGGGCGTTGCATGGATTTTAAGCATGCTAACGAAAATTCCGTTTAAACCATTGCTGAAGTTGCAGCTAGTGGTCACGGGATTATTATTAATTGAAAAACTCATCAATTTCCTGATCTTCGCGGTTGCTGGAAAAACAGCAGCGGTTTCGATTCTTTCATTCGGACCACTCGCGGTAACATTTTTGGATAATTGGTACATCATTCTATTTGTCAATCAACTTACGATTTTCTCTGCATTGATCGTGGCGGTTCAATATCGCTTCATCAGCTTCTCGAAAGTGGAAACGTCACTTGTCGGTGAAGAAGTTGTAGAGCATAAAGGTATCCGCAAGCAGGCATTGTGGATGTTGATCGCATTGCAAGTGGTCTTTGCATTGATCACAGCAGCAGTTGGCTTTGCTCCCATCGAAAAAATGTTGAACTTGTTAATGATTGGGGGACTATAAGATGAAAACACAAAACATCATCGTGACAGTCCTCGTTACAGCGTTCTTAGCATTGAACACGTATTTGGTGTTCGCTGAAAAAAGTGTCATTCCGAAAGCGCAGTACGTCAGTGAGTACGAACGGCTGTCTGCGGATGATTACAAGAAAGAGCTCGATAAAGAAGGATTCATTTCACCGAAAGATTTGCATACGATCTACCTGAAAGACGACCAGACAATAGATTCATGGCTCGTTCAAGAAGGGGAGACAGTGGACTTTGGAACGGAGCTCGCTTCATTGAAAGTGGATCATATCGATTCAAAACGCAATGAACTAGAGTCGGAACTATCCGCGTTACAAAACCAGTCGTCTTCGATTTCACAAACGATTAGTAATCTGGAGTATGAACAGTCCTCTGCGGGCGGTTCGAAAAACGACAGCGATTACTACGATACGAACGACGAGAAAAAAGTGCGTGTCAATTTGAATGTCGGAATTGAAGTGAGAGAAGATGGAACGTTTGCGCAAGCGATTGCGGAAGCGGAGCGTGATCTCGCAGAAGTGCAGCGAAAAACGGAAATTGTCGAAGCAAAGCTCGCTGAAATACCGAATGAGTCTGCATTGACGAGTCCGGTCAGCGGCTATGTCGTAGCAATCAAACGTGATAGCGAATCACCATCTATTGATATTTACAGCACCGACCAGACGATTGTCACATACGTTCTTGACAACGAATGGCCAAGCGTGGAAACGGGCGCGCCGGTTACGATCCAGCACGACTCGATCCAAACACCATTCACACCGAAAGTCGATCCGAATGAACAACCAGAAGATCAAGTAGAACCAATAGAACCTGAAGACACAGAAGACGGAATCGGCAGTGCAAAAGGCAAAGCCGTAGCGTCTCTATCTGCTGACGGCGTACCACCGAGCACCGTACCGTACGACGATCCGAAAAGGGAAATCGACGGAACAGATACAGAACCACCAGCTGGTAATTCGAATGCTCCTGAAGAGAATTTCGACGGCACATCGGGTAACCCGGACGGTTCAGTCGATCAACCGGATACACCGGTATCTTCACCGGGCAGTTCGAATAATAACAATTCAGATACGGAAACTACGCCGAACACGGAGACGCCAACAACGGAGACTCCGAATCCAGATGATGCAACGACAAATCCGGACGGAACAATTTCTAATCCTGAAGTGAATGATTCACCTGAAGGTAAGCCTGTCTTAACTAATAAACAAAAGAAACTGGCTGAAGCTCAAGAACGCATCACGCCGGAATACCCGAATAACATTTCCACAATTAACGGAGTCGTCGTATCGGTATCCAAAGTGCCTGCGAAAGACGACGAATGGCTAGAAGCGTATAAAGCCTTAGGCAATACACAAAAAGACAATCCACTAGCATATTACGAAGTGCGCGTTGCACCGTACGACGAGCAAATGGACTTGCCATTCGGCACAAACGTCAACACGTTCATTCAAACAAATGAAGCAAACCAAGTCGTCAGTGTCAAAACGAACTGGCTAACGGACAAATACCAGAACGATGCGAAAGTATGGACGCTAGACAACAATGGACGAGCAGTCCAAAACACAGTCGAAGCACCATTCACATCACTTGATCGAACCGTCCTCACAACGGGCGTCGAACCAGGAGTGATCGCATTGCACAACGACGATCTAGACAGCAGCCTCGAGCACCAATCCGTCTTCCACCCACTGCCGCTCTATCTGCCGGAATGGGAACAATGGAAAACAACGCCTTGGCAACACTATGTACGGTATTTGATTAAACGATGAAAAACTGCCCTTTAGGGGGCAGTTTTTTTCGTTTTTGCGGTGGAGGATCCTCGTGTGGACATTGTATTGAACTAAATTAAGCAAGGCGAAGCCGCCGCGCTCAAACTTTCTTTTAAGTGCTCTATCAAACACCTTGTCCGCTCAATGCCCACGCTAACCCGCTCTATCAAGCATGCTATCCGCTCATACGACTAGCGCATTGAACTAAATCAAGCAAGGCG
>NZ_KE384396.1:12073-49323 GCF_000425545.1 Sporosarcina ureae DSM 2281
CCACGCTAACCCGCTCTATCAAGCGTGCGATCCGCTCATACGACTAGCGTATTGAACTAAATCAAGCAAGGCGAAGCCGAGCGCTCAAACTTTCTTTTAAGCGCTCTATTACCCTAACTAATCGCTCTATCCCAACATTCAGCTGCTCTATCACGCCATCAATCCGCTCTATCGCATCCAACCACCGCTCTATCAAGCCAATCAACCGCTCATAAACCCCCACAATTCACATGACTAAAGACATATTTTCAAACAAATTCACACCCTAAATCACTCTTCACACCGTGAAAATTGAATTCTCCCTAACAAATCCACCTCAAAATCCAATTTCACCCCCAATAATCCATCCGAAATTGAATTTATCCCAATACTTCCCAATAACCAACACTCTTGCTACAATAAATACACGCACCAACAATCCATAATAGGGAGGTGAACCACCATACTCTACAAAACTCGCACAATCCCCAAACTGATCATTGGCCAACAGGCGCTTCTAAAACGCTTGCCGGTCAATCACGACAAGTACGAAAAAATCCGAACAGACTTCTACAACGGCAAAGCAGGCTTCGGAGGGGAGAAGGAATTAGACTACCAATTACGAGACTTCATCCCGCCGTATCCGCACGCCATCCTCCACGACATTTTCCTGAAACACGAGCATGCCTATTTCCAAATCGATTCCATCCTCATTACTCCAAGTACAATTATCCTATTTGAAATCAAAAACATCGCAGGAAAACTGCATATCAAACAAAATCCGACACAATTCATCCGCGAATCAGTCAACGGGGAACGTACCGTCCTGAGAAGCCCAATCGAAGAAATGGAACGCAAAAAACACTACTTCGCCGGCTGGCTACAAGCGCGCAACATCGACATTCCCCTCGTCGACTACATCGTCTTCGCCTACCAAAACGAACTCACCATCGAAAACACATCGTCCCACCGACTCGTATTCTCGTATGAAATCCCCAACCGTTTAAGAAATTTAGAAATGAAGGCAGATATTTTGAACGCAAAACAGATTACTAGATTAGCCAATGAACTCTTACAAACACACCGCCACTACGATCCATTTCCGCTGATCGAAAAATATGCACTTTCCATACAAGATCTAGCAAGCGGTGTCACGTGCCCGAATTGCGAACAATTAACGATGCTGTGGCGGACCAGAAGTTGGCAATGCCGAGCGTGCGGCCATATCGATCGCCACGCCCACCATGCCACGCTTGCGGAATGGTATTGCATTGGCGGCGCGCAACTCACGAACCGACAATTCCGCCACTTCACCAATATCCACTCCCGCCACATAGCGAAACGAATGCTCGCCAACCCCTTCACCGAAATGTCCGGCAAAAAGGGCAACGCGATCTACCAACTCTCTCCGAGACTTTTTCAAACAGAAAATCTGAAATTATAAAGCAATCAAACCAGTGCATAAGCTCTTCGTGCGCTGGTTTCTTATTGAAATCAACTAACGCACACGCTCAATGTTTCGAGCTATCCGCTCAATCGCGAAGCCCACCCGCTCTATCCACCCAATTAACCGCTCTATCAATCCAATATTCCGCTCTATATAGACAACCATCCGCTCATAACCACCGGCCGACCGCTCATAAGGAGATCGCTGCCATTCAAGACTCCCACACGCTCAATGTTTCGAGCTATCCGCTCAATCCCCACTGCCACCCGCTCTATCCACCCAATTAACCGCTCTATCAATCCAGCACTCCGCTCTATACAGACAACCATCCGCTCATAACTACCACCCGACCGCTCATAAGGAGATCCCTGCCATTCAAAAACTCCCACGCGCTCAATGTTTCGAGCTATCCGCTCAATCGCGAAGCCTATCCGCTCTATCCACCCAATCAACCGCTCTATCAAGCTTGTACTCCGCTCTATACAGACAACCATCCGCTCATAACCACCGGCCGACCGCTCATAAGGTTATCCCTGCCATTCAAAACTCCCACGCGCTCAATGTTTCGAGCTATCCGCTCAATCCCCACGGCCATCCGCTCTATCCACCCAATTAACCGCTCTATCAATCCAGTATTCGGCTCTATACAAACCAACATCCGCTCATAACTACCGCCCAACCGCTCATAACCCCCACCCCAAATATACAAAAAGTCAAATAATACAACAATTTTCAACAATACCCTACCAAACCACCAGCCAAATCCCGTATACTTTAACAAAAGGAGGACGTTTATATGAGTCTAGTTTGCAACAAAAAAATATTCTTAAGTACTATAGCAATGAGCGTCGCTGTGTCCGCAGGGGGAATAGCTACTTCTGTACCGATAGAAGCTGCGAAAGCTGTCGCGTTTAAGGACGTACCTGAGAAGCATTATGCCTATGATGCGGTGATGTATATGGCAGCCAATGACATCATTAAAGGCTATGCTGACAATACATATCGTCTGAATAAACCGGTTACTCGGGCTCAGGCGGCGAAGATGATTGCGGTTTCCATTGGGGCTAAACCGAGCCATGCGTATAAGATGGATTTTAAGGATGTAACGAAAGACAATGGGTCGTATGATCATATACGCGCATTGACACAGCGGGGGCTGTTCAAGAATGCGGAGAAATTTAATCCGAATAAACCACTTACTCGTGGCCAAATGGCGAAACTGTTGGTTCTTGGCTATCATATTGTCACGGATGACAATGACTTCATTATATTTGATGATGTCAAGAAGAGCAGTGGTGCATATGAATACATTATTACGATTGCCGAACTGAATATCACTACGACGCGTCCAGGTGGGAAATTCAATCCGAATGATCCGGTCACACGTGGCCAATTGGCGGCGTTCTTATACCGTACGATGCAATTCGACGAAAATCGCAAAAAAGGATTGATTACGTATGATAATCAAAAGAAGGGCTATGTCGACAAAGATAAAAACTTGATTAAGCCGAATCCTAATAATCAAAAACCGGCACCTGAAAAGCCGAAACCAGTTCCACCAAAGCCGACTCCAAAACCACCAGCAGCAAAACCGGAGCCGCCAAAACCGACACCCGTTCCGCCAAAACCTGAACCGGAGCAGCCTTCATTAGCGGCACAGTCTATTATTCATGTAAATATCAAACGAACAAACGCTAAAGTTAGCAATCTGCGGGCGGATCCGACGCTGAACCGCATGGCTAGTGCGCGAGCGGAAGATTTGGCGAAACTTGGAGAATTATCACATATCACGCCGACACATGGCACGATTGTAGAGATGCTAGATAAGTTTGATTATAAATGGGAGGCATATGGTGAAAATATCGGTGCGGGCTTTACTGACGCGCTGGAAATTACCAATGCTTGGTTAGCATCTCCGGCGCATAAGGAGAATCTCCTAAGCCCGGTATTTACGCATATGGGAGCAGGCACGGCACCTGATTCAGATGGTAAAATCTATTGGGTGACGCTATATACTAAAAAATAAGTATAGTGAGCCGCTTAACCGCTGGTGTATAGGGTATAGTCTAAAGATACATACTTTTACCAACCCCACCGAAAAAAGGAGGAAGTGCAATGAAACAAACCCTTATTGCAGCAGTAGCTATTTTCGCTTGGCTCTGCGTAACACCCGCCACAGAAGCCGCGACTCTTGACGAAGTGAAAGAAATTGTCGATTTGTACTATTATGGCGACAAACCTACTAATCTTCGCAATGCACGAAACGTCACCGAAGTCGTCCGTCAGCTCGATGAATACTCGGTGTACATGACGCCAGCTGAATATAATGAGTATCTCAATCAATACGCAAGCGTCACAGCACCTGCACAAGTCGCAGCAACTATGGCACCGAACAATCCAGACAATGTGACATCGAATATGATGTACGGTAACGTCGGGTACTTGAAAATCAAGTCATTCTCTGCGCATTTACAAGAAGACGTGAGCGCTCACTGGTCGCGTTTGAAAGCGGCAGGAGCGGAGAGGTTGATCCTCGACTTACGTTTTAACGGTGGCGGCTACGTAGACAGCGCAGAACAATTACTAGGCTTCTTCCCGAGAGTAAAAGAAGCGTACAAATTGCAAACGCGCATGGGCACACAGTCAGGTAAAGTCGTCCCAGCGAAAAATCAATTCCCGGTAGACACGTACGTACTCGTCAACCGCTACTCAGCATCCGCTTCTGAAATTGTGGCAGTCAGCCTTAAAGACCAAAGCGCAGCGAACGTAGTAGGGGAGACGACAAAAGGAAAAGGTAGCGTCCAGTCGTTATTTGAATTAGAAAACGGTGGCGCACTGAAACTAACCACAGGTCACTACACAGGACCTAAAGGAACGCCGGTACAACACAAAGGCGTCGAGCCGAATATTAAAATGAAGCCAGGCACGGAGCACGCAGGCATGCACAAACGCCTCGTAACATCTGACTTGGTTGCACAAGGTTACCAGTTTATCAAAGGACCAACTGACGTACCGCAATCAAAAGTGTTCAACGTCGAGTTCACGCAAAAAATGAACTTTGGTCCAGCGAAAAGTTTCAACAAGATGGAACTTGTGAAGTTCGGAAGCGTCTCTATACAAACGGCTAAAAAAGCTAGTAATGAGAAAACGATGACGATTCAGCCAGCCAAACCGATGGCGCTTGGCGCGGAGTATATGCTCATCGTTCACCCGGGCATAGCAGGTGCTAACGGGTTGAGTGTGGTGAAGGGGACGTATACACCTTATACCGTGCAAGCACGCGTACCGGCACGAGCTAAATAAATTGGTCGTATTGAATGGAAGTTGGTATACTGTATAGATGGAGTGAGGGGTAAGGCAACGTGGATCGACGCTGCAGGCGGACGCTTTCCCATGGGCTCGCGGTGAGCCAACCAGTTCGCTTTGCTCTCTTTGGTTGTCTCACCTGATCGAGCTGATCCATCGGGAGTCGCCGCCTTCCGCTTACGATCCACTGTGTGTTCTTCTGGAGTTTCTATGGAAGAGTGTAAATACTAACGTACTCCATCGTTTTCTTAAGTAACTATTAAAATCTAAGGATGAAGAGATTCATCCTTTCTCTTTGAATTTAAAAGTATTATGGTTTTGAACTTTAGACTATAACAAAAAGAAAAAAGTGGTTGCTAACTGCAACCAAACTGTAAGTAGGATCGGAACGAAAGGCGGCGACTCCCGGAGGATCAGCGTGAGTTCGAGACCCTGGACTGAACGAAGTGAGGGAAGCGGCTCGGGCCACGCCCTCGGGAAAGCGTCCGCCTAGAGTGCAGATCCAATACCCAACCCAAATTCTACCCAGACTTTTACCAAACACAATCTAAATTTAGAAAGCGAAGGTATCATACACTATGGAAAAGAAATTATGCGTAGTAGGCCTAGGTTACATCGGTCTCCCAACTGCCGTCATGTTCGCAAACAGCGGCTTGCAAGTACACGGCGTCGACCGTAACGAACACGTCGTACAACTCATCAACAACAAACAACTACATATAGAAGAAAACGGCTTGCAGGAACGTTTGGAGAAAGCCGTAGACGTAGGACACTTCCAAGCATGGACTACACCAGTAGAAGCAGATGTCTACATTATCGCGGTCCCGTCACCGATCAACCCGGACAACACAGCGAACTTGGAATTCATCCGTGCGGCAACCGCATCGATCGTGCCGTTCGTCAAAAAAGGTGCACTCGTGATCTTGGAATCCACAGTGCCACCAAAGACTGTCGAAAACATCATGCTGCCTGAATTACGTAAAACGGAACTTATTATAGGAGAAGAATTATTCGTTTCTCACTCACCAGAACGCGTAATACCAGGTAAGATTTTCGAAGAACTAGTCAACAACGACCGGATCGTTGGTGGAATCAATGCGAAATCAGCAGAAATGACGAAAGATCTTTACGAAGTGTTCGTCAAAGGAACGATCCACTTAACAGACGCAACGACAGCGGAACTTGTGAAAGTAATGGAAAACACGTACCGCGACGTCAACATTGCGTTCGCCAATGAACTTGCAAAAATTGCAGAAGGTATCGACGTAGATATTTGGGAAGCGATCAAGTTTGCCAACTTCCACCCACGCGTCAATATTCATACACCAGGCCCGGGTGTCGGTGGTCACTGTATCGCAGTCGATCCATGGTTCTTAGTGGAACTGGCACCTGAAAAAGCAGACATCATCAAAAAAGCACGCCTAACAAACGATGGCATGCCGATGTATACAGCAAAGCGCGCAGAGCGTTTGCTACAGGAATACAATATCGAAAACGGTAAAGTGGCGGTTTTGGGACTTGCATTTAAAGGCAACGTCGACGACATGCGCGAGAGCCCATCAACGAAAGTAATAGATTCGTTGCAACAACTCGGTCTAGACGTCGTATCATTCGACCCGCACATCAAAGAATTACAGCATTCGACGCAAGTTGCAACGCTTGAAGAAGCAGTCGGAACAGCTGATCTTCTTCTATTAACTACAGACCATGATCAATTCAAAGATCTGAATCCGGCAGACTTGCAGACGAAGCAGCCAAGACCGATCCTATTGGATACGAAAAATGCACTCGATGCAGATGCATGGGAACAAGCAGAATATCGCTTCTTCAAATTAGGAGATGGCAAAAAAGAGGGGCAGCTATACAAATGAAAGAAGAAATACTAGGCGTCTCCGTCAACACCGAAAACTACGATGAACTGATTCCGAAAGTGTTCGAGAATATCGAAGCAGGAAAGAAATCACTCATCGTCGCGATCAATCCGGAAAAGCTCATGAAAGCAAAAGAAGATCCTGAACTAAAAGCATTGCTTAACCGAGCAGAATTTCAAATTCCGGATGGTATTGGCGTTATTCTCGCATCTAAGCTAAAAAAAGGTCAGATTCGATCACGTGTTACAGGAATCGACATGATGGACCGCGTCGTACAAGAAGCCGCCGCACGCGGAAAGCGCATTTTCCTTTACGGTGCGAAACCTGGAGTGGCGGCAGAAGCTGCGGCGAAATTGCAAGTGATGTATCCGAATATCCAAATCGCTGGTGTTCAGCACGGTTATGAAAAAGATGTACAAGTCGTACTCGACACGATTAACCAAGCAAAGCCGGATATCTTATTCGTTGCGATGGGATCGCCTAAGCAAGAACAGTGGATTGAACAACACCGCGACCAGTTACATCCGATCGTGTTCCAAGGAGTAGGCGGATCATTCGACGTGTTAGCAGGGAATATCAAAAGAGCGCCGGCTGTGTTTCAAAAAGCAGGAGCGGAATGGTTGTATCGATTATTGCTTGAACCGAGCCGGATTAAAAGACAGATGAATCTACCGAAGTTTTTGGTAGAGGTGTATCGGAAGAAGTGATTTTGGAAGGTAAGGCTGATAGGGGTTGTTGAGGTGGAGATTGGTGCTTCGGAGGGGACGATTGTTTCTTCTGATCGGGCTGATTCTCCCGGATCTGCCCCAATCCCTTACAATGTGATTGGGTGATACTGATCGATGGTTATTAAAGGTAGGATAATAGTTGTAAGAGATATTGAACTTAACGAGTTTGAAAGATAAAAATAATTAATCCATTGCCTCCAGAGTGATTCAATGTACCCCCCCTTCACCCCAACCCATACTTCTAGCTCTCTATTATTTCAAAATAAATCTACTAATCACGTCAATCTATTAATGCTAGTAAGTTTAGAAATTTACTACTATTAAGTTACTATCTTGTAATCTAGTTAACTTGGTGATAGAATACGAAGTTGTAAGGATAATTTTCTCTATAGCATATAGCACAATACGTGCAAAGCGTTACGGTTGGTTGACCGCAAACAAAAAGGCTTGAACAGTTCCCATCTGTTCAAGCCTTTTTGTTTGGCAAAAATACTTTGCGTGCACAAGATACTGTCTTTTAAAAACGCTATGGAAAATACTTGTATTTTGGTAATCTTTCGATACAATAGTAGATGGTATGAAAATAAATTGCCATACCGTGCTATTAGACTATCATCTAGTTCAAGATTTAATTGACTTTTAGCACATTCTTATCTATACTTTAATGTGTAATGCTTACTACTCTCATACATAGGTAGTAATAGGCAAAAACAAGAGATATTACGAGGAGGAAATTATTTAATGGCTAACCAACCAACGAAATACCGCAAGTTTGTAGTAGGGGCTGCTTCAGCTGCACTAGTAGCATCAGCAGTAGCACCAGTAGCATTCGCGGCTGAATTCACAGATGTAAAAGACAACAACTCACATAAAGCAGCGATCGACGCTCTTTCTGATGCAAAGGTAATCTCAGGATACCCAGACGGCACATTCCAACCTAACAAAACACTTACACGTTCTGACGTTGTAAAGTTGATGGGTAAATGGTTAGTGTCAGAAGGATATAAAGTTCCTACTGATTACAAAACTAAACCACGCTTCTCTGACTTGAAGACTACATCTAACGATGAGCTTCTAAAAATGTCTGCACTAGTGTATGACAACGGAGTATTCGTTGGTAAACCAGACGGTTCACTTGACGCTAACGGCGACATCACTCGTGAAAACATGGCAATCGTTCTTGTACGTGCATTCGACCGCGTATACGACGTTGATCTAGTTTCTTACGTGAAAGCACAAGAATTCAACAAAGACGTTACAGACCTAGGCAAAGCGAAAGCTGAAGCTCGTCCTGCTATCGACGTTCTAGACTTCTTCGACATCACAAACCCAGCTGCACCTGAGTTCAACCCAAAAAATACAACAACTCGTGGACAGTTCGCTTCATTCCTTTACAAGACTACTCTAGTAGACTTTGATAAAGTAAATGGTGGCGGAGTTGTAGCTCCTGGAGTTGAATCTGTTAAAGGTATCAACGCTACTACAGTTGAAGTAACAATGAAGGACAAAGTTTCTAACATTGATTCTTTGAAATTCACTATTGACGGTTTGACTGTATCTAACGCTGCAGTTAAGCAAACTGACGACAAAACTATTGTATTGACAACTGCTACTCAAAAGGGTGGAGAAAAGTACACAGTTAAGTTGGATGGCAAAGAAATTGGTTCATTCACTGGAATCGAAGCTGTAGTTCCAACTTCTTTGAAAATCACTAATGCTTCAGTACAAGGAAAAACTGGCCAACAAGCTATTCTTTCCGCTGATACCGGCGTTAAAAAAGCAGGAATTCCTGTAACATTTAACGTGAAAGCTGATACTTTAAACACAACTAACAAAGATCAAGTTTTCGAAGTTATGACTAATGAAGACGGAATCGCAACATTCTCTTACACGCAGTATTCTGCAGGTAAAGATGAAGTAACTGTATATCCAACAGGAGCACCTACAGTACGTGACCAAGGTTTCGTATTCTGGGGCGTTGATACAATTCTTAACATTGAAGACGTAACAGTTGGAAACACAATCGCTAACGGCGCTAACAAAACTTACAAAATCACTTACAAAGATGCAAAAACTGGCAAAGTAGAAGCGAACAAAACGTTTAACGTTTCTCTAGCAGAAAACATCAATGTAACTTCTGACAAACTTTCAAACGCTACAGTAAATGGTGTTAAAGTTTCTCAACTAGTTAATGATAAAGCTCCAAAAACTGCAACGGTTACTACTGACTCAAAAGGTGAAGCTACATTCACTG
The DNA here is from genome assembly GCF_000425545.1 of Sporosarcina ureae DSM 2281. GTDB lineage: Bacteria > Bacillota > Bacilli > Bacillales_A > Planococcaceae > Sporosarcina > Sporosarcina ureae. Next base: position 21,659 of record NZ_KE384396.1, read on the forward strand.
TATCCGGTACAAACGCAACTGCTACTCCAGTAGTATTTGGTTTAAACCCAAGCAATGGAAAAACTGCAGCTACTTACGAGTCTAACTTGTTGCAAGCAAAAGCTTCTACGGTTACATTCTCTGCACAACAAGCAGAATATGCAATTGAACTTACACGTGACGGTGGAGACATCGCAGCTAAAGGTGCTAGCAATGGCCGTAAGTATGACGTAGTAGTGAAAAACAAAGAAGGTAACATCGCGAAGAACGAAACCGTTAATGTTGCATTCAACGAAGACTTGGATCGCGTAATCTCTACTAATACACAAGCTCAATTCATCAAAAAGAATGCTGATGGCACACAAGTGTACAATGGCAAGCAAATCTCTGTTAAGACTGACAATGAAGGTAAAGCATCATTCATTATCGGTAGTGACGTTGAGAACGACTATGCAACTCCAATTGCATGGATCGATGTAAACACACCAAATGCAGTTGAAGGTAAATTGGATCAAGGCGAGCCATTCACAATTGCTTCAATTTCTTACTTCAAAGATGCATACCTTGACGGAGCAGCATTGAAAGTTTACAAAGGCAACTAAGAAACTTCTTCATTCCAAGGTAACGAAACAGCAACATTCAAAGCATCTCTTGTGAACCAAAGTAACAAGACTATGCCTAATACTTCTATTAAGACTGTGTCTTACACAATCTTCAATACAGGTGCAAACAACGTAATCGTTGATGGTCAAACAATCTCACCAAACCGTAGCTTCACAGTTACACACGGAGCAGCAAACGCTGACCTTGATGTGAAAACTGTTGATGGTATGAGTTCATCAGTACGTGTACTAGCAACTGGTACAGCAATCGATACTGACGGTAAAGACTATGCATTCACAGCTAAAGAAGCTACTGCAACATTCACATCAACTAGTGTTGTTGCGGATCTATACACTGGTGTAGTTGATTCTTACAATACTGACAAGAAAGAACTTGTATTTGTAGGTAAGGATGCAGTTAAGTATGCTGGAGAAACTGGCAAAACTTATGAGTACAAAGGAATTGGTAACACACCAATTGCAACTGCAGAAAACTTCATCGATGAGTTGAAAAAAGGTAAAACTACAGTTACTCGTGAAGTAAAAGGTAACACAGTTACTTTCTATATCATTGAGCAAACTGCAGGTACAGCACCTGAAGATACAACTTCTGAAAAAGCAGCACTTAAGACTGCTGTTGATTCAGCAGATGCAGCAATTAAAGCGGCAGTTGTAGGAGATGCTCCTGGTAACTATTCACAGGCAGCAGTAGACACGTACAAAGCAGCAGTAGCAACTGCTAAAACTGTATTGAACGATGTAAACTCTACAGATGCACAGCTAAAAGCAGCAAAAGCTACATTGGATACTGCAACTAAAGCATTCAACGATGCAGTAGTTAAAGAAAATCCAGTAGCAGTAGCTAAAGCAGAATTGAAAACAGCTGTAGATGCAGCTAAAGTAAAAGCTGACGCAGCTAAAGTAGGAACTGCAGTAGGTGAATATACACAAGCAGCAGTTGATACGTATAAAGCAGCAATCGATGCAGCAACAGCGGTTTGGAATAAAGCTGACGCAACTGTTGAGCAAGTAAATGCAGCTAAAACTACATTGGCTACAGCAACTACAGCTTTCGAAAATGCAGCAAACAAAGAAGAAGTTGGACAGAAGTTCGAAATCACGAATGCTGATATCACTGGTCTTGACATCTTAGTTGGTCTTGGCGCTGGTACATTCGAAGTTGAAGGTACAGTAGCTAAAGAAGATCTTGGAAAAGTTTCAAAAGTTAAATTGACATTTGAAGGTGGATTAAATAACCCAGAAAACCCTGGTGTTGATATTTCTTCTACTACACTAGATGTTGATGTAGATGCTGCTGGTAAGTTCTCAATTTCTGAGCTTGTTGGAACAGGAACTTACAAAACAGTTAAAGCTTCTTACACAGTTGATGGAACAGCAAAAGAAACAGCTGCTAAAAAAATCACTAAAAACGGTAAGTAAGAAAAATTAAAAATTAGATATTAAAACTATGAACCTATTGGAAACAATAGGTTCATGGTTTAATAATTGGAGGGTACGTTTTGAAGAAATTCACTAAAGTTTCAATGGCTACAGCATTAGTAGCATCAGCATTAGTACCAGTTGCAGCATCTGCTGCAGAAACAGATCAAGCACCTGCAGGTTTTTATAATATTAAAACTGGCGAAGTAGTAAAAGCTAATGCTTTCACATTCCTATCACCAACGAAGAAACTTGAAATCCTTATGAACGCTGATAAAGAATATTACTTCTTGGACGGTTCTGGTAAGGCACTTGACCCTTCAGTATTGCTAACAGCAAAAACTAATGAAGACGTAGACTCTGCAAAAGAAGATAAAACAGTTGTAGAAGAACGTCATGATGTTAAGTTTACTGAAGATGGTAAAGTAGAAACACCGGCACCAGTTGAAACTGTTGTTGAATCGGTAATGGCGATTAACGGTACAGTTACAGTAACATTTGATAAGGACGTCACTGAAGTTCCAGAAGGCCTTTCTGTTAAAAAAGATGGAGAAGCACTAGAACTATCTGCTGACGCCTTTTCTGTAGTTGACGGAAAAATTGCAATCACTGTTCCTAAAGTAGAAGCTCCAGAAGAAGGAGTAACAGAGGTTACGTATGCAGTAACATTAGGTGAAACAACTAAAGAAGTTACACTAAAAGTTACAGCTATGACTGAGTTAGAACCAACACAAGAAGAAAAAGCTTTACAAGCAGCAGAAGCAGCAGTATCTGCATTTGAAGCGAAAGTAAGTACAGCTGAATTGGCTGAAGAACTTGTTACTGACCGTGACAAGCGTGAAGAAGTAGCAGCTTCATTTACACCGGCTGCCAACAAAATTCAAGAAGTTAAAGGTGAGCAGAAACAAGCATTGCTTGATCGTTTGGATGCAGCTAATGATGTAGTTATCGCAGCTGGTTCTGTCAGCAGCTTGCAGGCAGCAACTGCTGATCTAACAGAAGATACACTTGCAGATGCTAAGAGCCAGTTGACTAAGACACAGAACCTTCTAAACCATGTTGCTGAAGGAACTGTAAAAGATGCGCTTCAGGCATTAGTAACTGCAGAATCTGATAAGATTGATGCTCTCCAAGCTGACCTAGATGAAGCTGCAAAAATTGCTCAGGCAATCGCTGATGCAGAAGCTGCAATCGCGGATCTTCCTGAAACGATCACTCTAGCGGACAAGCAAGACGTTGCTGATGCACGTGCATTGGTTGAGGCAGCATTGGCACTTGACGAAAATGCAGCTATCGCTAACTTAGACACATTAGTAGCAGCTGAAGAAGCAATCGAACAATTAGAAGCTGACGAAGAAGCTGCTGCTCAATTGGCAGCGGCTAAAACTGCAGCTGAGGAAGCGATCACTGACCTTCCTACAGTGGAAGAGTTGACGCTAGATGATGAAGCAGCTGTAGAAGCAGCCCGCGAACTAGTATCTGCGTTTACGGACCTTGGCGGTACTGACACAGATGTTGAAAACCTTGCCACTCTTGAAGTACTGGAAGATCAACTTGATGTGCTGAAAGCAGAAGCTGAGTTAGATGCAGCAGTTTCAGCAGCACAAGAAGCAGTTGATGCACTTACACTTGCATCAGCAACAAATGTTGATTCACAAGAAAAAGTAGATGCAGCGACAGCCCTTGTTAAACCTGCTAAAGATGCAATTGCAGCGGTAACAGCTCTTAATGCAGAAGCTGACGTAACAGCTCTTAACAATGCGGTAGCAACTGCTATAGAAAATATTGCAAAAGCAGAAGCAGTTCTAACAGCAAAAGCGTTAGTTGTAACTGCACAAGAAACTCTTCTTGATACAGATTTTACAGCAGCACAAGAAGCGGTAACTGCTCTTCCAAATTCTGATGCAAAAACATTAGAGAATGCTAAGTTAATTGAACTACAAGAAACTCGCACTGCAATTCTTGCAGCAGTAAAGAGTGAAGGAAACAATGTAGAATTATTTAAAGCATTACAAGCTGCTCCATTTGAGGGTGCGTTATCTGAAAACATTGCTGGTTATAAAGCCGATCTTGCTAAACTAGAAGGTGGACAACCGGCTTCACTTACTGAAGTGCAAAATGTTATTGATGCAGTTAACGAATCGGCAGCAAAAGCTAGTCTAGCAGAGAAAGTAGAAACAGCTAACAATAAGGTAGCTACAATTACACATTACGCGACAACTACTTCTGAACTGCAAACTGCATTCGAAGAATCAGTTGCAGCAGCACAAGAAGCAATCGATGCACTTCCAGCAGATTATAAAGTTAATGAAGAAGACGAGCAACCACTTGTTGCAACACTTCAAGCTAAAGTTGATACGCAAGTTCAACTTAACACAGAATATGTAAATAACGTTACACCAATTAATGCTGCTGCTGAAGCAGGTAATGAAATTAATCTTAATACTCAACTTAACGCAGCTGCTATTGAAAACTTAATTACTGGTAATGTTGACGAGTATGTCACAGCTATTAGCGGTTCTGAATTTACAACTCTAGAAGAGATTCAAAATGTAGTTGATATTGTAAATGCTAAAGTTCTAGTAGAAGGATTAACAACAACTGATGCTGATTCTGGTTTAACAGCTCTTGCTAAGGGTGTAGGACAAGATGAAATTTCTGCGGCTAAAGCTCTTGTGGAAGCACTACCTGATACAGTGAATGCGGAGACTGGTGAAGCAACTCCAGGAGATGTTGAAGTTGGATTACTGGAAGATATTGCAGCAGCACAAGCTTTTGTGGATGCTCTAAACATTAAGGATCAAGCTGGATTAAAAGCAGCATTAGAAAATGTAAATATTGTTAACCTGAAATTAGTCGAGAGCTTTGAAACTACTGAAAAAATTAATGTAACACGTGCAGTTTCAATTGATGGTGGAAACAACACAATTACATTTAAAGGTGATGCTACTGGCTGGAATAGTAACTTTGTACTTCAGGTTTATAACACTGGTGAAGGTACGACTACTATTAGCAATTTAAAACTAACAGGTGCTGATGGTGGCCTATTAGTTAATGGTGCAAAAGTAGTATTGTCTGGAACAATTGATGTATCTGGAAACGAATTTGGTGGTATTGAATCAGGAAAAGGTTCTGATGTAGAAACGAATCCATCACTGGATGTAACAAATGCAACTTTAGTTAATACTACAGAAGCATACGGATTACCAACAGTTTGGGAAGATGGAGTAACTGAGACAGTTGTAGGTTTCGAAGGAACAGAGATTACAAAAGGTTCTCAACCACAATATTATTTGGTAGAAGAGAATTCTATTGATCCACTTCCAGCACAACAAGAAGCAGCTGTAACAGCAGCAGAAGAAGCAATTGCTAATCTTCCAACTGTTGAAGATTTAACACTTGAAGATACAGTAGCAGTAGAAGCTGCACGTGCTTTAGTAATTGAAGCAATAGATCTAAATGAGTCGGCTGAAATTGAAGGGGTAGACAAGCTTGAAGCTTTAGAAGCTCAACTTCCTATCCTTGCTGAACAAGATAAAGTTGCGGATATTTTAGCAGCCGAATCAGCTGCTGAATTACAGCCTTTACTTGTTAACTTGAACCAAGGTGTATACAATAACTTAACTTCTGTACAACGTTTAGAAGTTGCTAACTTATTCTTAGATACTCTTGCTGAAGATACTTTTGAATCACTTCAATCTATTTCTGAAGCATTAGTTATTGAGGTAGGCGTTAAAGCTTCTGATGATACAAATGCAACAGGTTACTTTGCACTTCTTGCAGTAGTAAATGAAGCAACTTCTATTACTGATACTCGTGATGCGTTGGCTGAACTTGGCAATGAGACGTTTGGTACTATGTCTGCAAGTGAAAAGCTTGTTGCATCTGAAAATGTATTGAATGCAAAGCCTGAAACAGGTTATTCTTCTATCGCTCAAATTGCTAATAATTTTACGGCTCAATAATTCAAGAATCTTTTATTCTCTTGTGGCCTATTGATCTGCTTGAGAGAATGTCAAGAAAGGACTAGCCTTTGGGGTAGTCCTTTTTTTTATACATACATCCTTTATAATAGAGATAAAGTAAGTTCATAGGAGGAACTAATATGTTTGATTTTTCTAAACTGCCAATCAGTCATGCGAGACCGTTAGTAGGCATAGCAACTGGACTGGAAGGTTTACGCTGCACGGCTAAAGAAGGAATCAATGAAGGAAAGTTATATAAAGAACTTAATAAGCAGCTTACTCTGTTGGAAACAAGTCAAGATATCCATGAAGATGAGCTGATGGCAATTGAACAAGCCTCTAATGGTTTTGTTGCCGCATTGGAAGAGAAGGAAGAAGTGCAGTTGCGTATCGATTGGATGCAATGCTTATATAATGTCAAGACTTCTTTAGCCTCTGCCACCACTTCTACAGAAGCAGATGGATTGCGTGCAATGCTAAGCTCTGTTCAAACGTGTCCATTAAAATCGGAACTGCTCAATGAAATAGAGCGACTGACTGTTTCGCTGCCACCAAAAAGTGAACCAACCCAAAAGAGTGTGCACGACCAGGTAATGGAAATTGCTATCGAGCAAGCTGGAACAAGCTTTATCAACCTTGGTAGAGCAGGTCGAGAGCATGTCATTGGGGAATTAATCAAGAAATTCGGCAAAGATGTACCGCTAATTTCTATTAAAGAAGCAGTCTCTTCACTTGAACATGAAGTCGACGAATTGGCTAAGATAGCAGATGTACAGACATTGCAGATTAAATTGGAGACTTTACCGCTGTCCAACTATTCACATCTTTCTCCGGAGCGAAAACAGATGGTTGCAGAGCAATTGCTCGAAAACAAAAAGTGGAAAGGGTTAGCTTCACTGGATCGACTGATTCATCAATTAGATGCAAAATTAAGTGCAGTAGAAAAACAGGAAGAGTTAAAGGCAATGAGCAACCATTCTCCCGTAATTCTAAACATCAAGCACCTTGACAGCAGTAAGATCCTATTTAATAGCTTGTAAGAAGTGATTAAAAGAAAGGGTCTGGTCTTTGGGTTAGTCCCTTTCTGGTTCACCTGCTAAACCGTTTTAACTCAACTTTCATCCATATATTATAATCCCGATATCAATCGTAAAGCCTTACTTCCCTTAACGGAGGTAGGGCTATTTCTATTGGAGGGATTGTATATGAAGAAAACGTACGGTTTGAAAACGGAACAGCTGGCATGGTCGGTGGTGAAAGAGGAAGGGCAGGTACCAAAGCACGTGCCTGCAAAGCGTGTAGACATTGTGTCGTTGCGCTTGTTGAAGGAGTCGAGTTGCTGTACAAGGATCGGTCGATTCGCAGCCCAGAGGATGCATACAATTTGTTCAAGCAGTTCCTTGGAGAACTGGACCGAGAGTATTTTGTTGTCATGTGTCTCGATGTAAAGAGCCAGCCGACGGCAATCAATGTCTGCCACATCGGCAGCTTGAATTCTAGCATTAAAACAATGTGCCTGTGCATCACACAACTCAGACACTATTCTGGTAATATGATGTAAGGTAAAATACAGGAAACGATCAACTGTCTTTCGTGATGGTTGGTCGTTTCTTTTATCTGTTTCTACTGCCTTTTTATCCATATATTATATTCCTGAATACAAACATTCATGTCTTACTTCCATCAACGGAGGTGTTCTGCCTCCCGCTTTTTGCAGAAAGGAAACGTAAACCTCTCCACAAGATTCCTCCCTTCCCTCCTCCTCACTGAAATGAAATATTGTGGCTGTCCATCTTAGTCTTTAACATGGCAGGTAAAGGTTTCCCAGGTAACTGTCGGGACAGTGGATGACAACACTTATGGTGTAATGTGGTTGGAAATGAGAGAGGATTTTCGCATATTGCGTATCACAGTGTAAGAGATCTCTTTGGTAACACCCTTTTAAATTGATGAAATTATAGCTCTCTCTCTGGCAACATTACAAAAATCCAAAAGAAGAATGTCTGATCTTAATATAATGGAGTTCAAGAGGAATTGGTTTAGAAGTTTTTTATGAATGTATAATTTACAGCATTTCTGGAGAGAGTGTGATTACAAAGCCGTGTTGCCTATATTCAACGAGACAAAAAATGTTTCCTGCAAGTGATCAGCGATCACTAAGGACATGACCCGATGGGTTATTGTTCAAGCACCAACAAAAATAATTAAGCGGAGAAAATGCTGGAAACACAATTGCAGAAATGATAGATTCTTTACACAGAATCGGCTGCATATCGCGTGATAGCTGAACTTATCAAATAAATAGTCAAGAAATTTTATAAAAAATATCATACATAATCAATACCTTAATTCCCCTTCCGGAGTTAGGGTTCTTCGTGTTGGAGAAAAAGACGTTTAAAACGGTAATGCATTGGTTAACATGATGTGCAACACCAGTTGTTAATATCTGATTGAGAAAGGGGATTGGCAAAGTACGAAAAATTTGTTACTAGATATAAAGGTTTTGGCTATCATGCAGATTACGAATCAAAGATTGGGAGATAGATACTCGGTGAAGCAAGAGAAACGGTTTGGAACAGTTTTAGGATAAAGAAATGGAGTGATTTTTATGGAAGCCAGGAAATATTGGATAAGCGAACAAAGCGAAATTGAAAAAAGTACTTTGGCAATCCTCAATGAATATCTTCTCAGTATGAAAATTGAAAACAAGGCGGAAGCAACCTCAACGAAGTATCGCAAGATGCTGGAACGATTTCTATGCGAGTGCAAGGTTCCAGTGGAGGAAATGACAGCAGACATTGTTCATCGGTGGCTCCTGAACTACTCCGTAGATAAAAGTCCCAGGACGGTTGAATTGATGCTGTCTATCCTATCGTCATTCTTTACGTTCTGTTTGGATGAGGAATACATGGAAGTTGTCGTCATTAAGAGCCGATGGAGACCCGTCATTCCCGAGTCTTTGCCACGGTTCCTGAATGAACAACAGTATGCACAAGTCAAGCTGGCTATGGAAGAACTCAGCTTACGAGATCGGGCCTTGGTTCTCTTTTTGTTTTCATCTGGTTGTCGCCGTTCGGAAGCATCCTATTTAAAGTTGGAAGATTTAGATAGGAAAAAGCGTACAGCAAAAGTTGTAGGGAAAGGAAGGAAAATTCGATACATTCATTTTTCAGAGCAGTGTGCCTTTGCGTTGGACAATTATCTACAAAGTCGAAAGGAAAGCGATTGTGAATATGTATTTCTGAATAAATTCGGCGAAAGGTTAAGCGATCAAAGAATCTATAAAATAACCACCAAGCTTGGTAAAAAAGTCGGTCTCCTTCAGCCGCTAAATCCACACAGCTGTCGTCATACGTTCGCCACCCTGATGTTGGCCAGAGGTGCGGACCTCGAATTTATTGCGGATGAACTGGGACATGCGAATTTGAACACTACCCGTGTCTATGCCCGGATTCCAGGCGAAGACATCATGCTGGCTTATCAAAACAAGATGGGGTGAGAAGAATGAATGAAAAAATAAAAGTAACATTTCTAGAAGAATATCATACGAGATTCAGTTCTGAAACCACTCGTAGTTATCGCATTAGTCTTCGTCAATTCTTTACGTTTGTCAGTAAGCCTTATGATGAAATTAAGTCACAGGACATCCGGGCGTGGCTCGCCGCTCTAGAGGAAAATGGTCTGAAAAGAAGATCCATAAATCTGAAGTTGTCCGCTGTTCGAACTTTTTACCGGTATTGCAAGGAAGAGAATTTAATCAAAAAAGATCCGACTGCTGTTGTAAAGGCACCCAAACCGGAAGATTCCTTGCCCTATTACCTGACTAAAATGCAAGTTACCCTACTGCAGGAACTGACAAGGCCGAATCCAATGGAGAGGGCCATCGTTGAAGTGCTCTATACAACGGGGGTGCGTATCAGTGAACTCTTGAATATCAAATTGTCCGATATCAAATGGGAGACACGGCAGATTTGGATCAGAAAGGGTAAAGGAAATAAAGAACGGTTTGTTCTGTTTACTCATGAATGTGCGGTTCGTTTACAAACGTATTTGGATGATCGGGTTGTCGAAAGCGAGTATCTCTTTTGCCATGCTAAGGGGAAAGCCTATGGACGGGATACGATCCAGAAATACTTCAGGGGGTACACGAAGGAACTTGGTTTCCGGGTTAGCCCTCATACGATGCGTCATACCTTCGCGGCACATCTCGCAGAGAAAAATATGCCGCAAAGCTACATTCAGGATTTACTTTGGCACGTGAACATCAACAGCACCCGAATCTATACGCGTCTCATGAACCATGCCCGGAAGAAAAAGTATGATCAATATCAGTAAGGGGGGAATGGATAATGGAAGAGTCTTGGCTACTGACAAAACCCTTGCCAAACAAGGAGAATCACAGGGTTGTCAATGAGTACTTATTGCTGCTCAAAAACGAACAGAGGAATAAACGGATAATCCTCATGACTCGAAACGTATTCCAGGAATTTTTCCAGGTGCACAATGTACCTCTTTCAGCAATTACAATGCAGAATGTGGAGAAGTGGGTGACGGAAAAGAAGAAAGCCTGTACGAAACGTACGATTTTACAGTATTTATCTCTTTTTCGAAAATTCTTCAGGTATTGTCTAGTGGAAGGACTAATAGATGAGCAGCCAATCCCCTACATGTATGAAAAAATAAACGGTGATGATGACTGGAAACTCAAGAGGACATTGCCGAATGAAGAAAATCAACAGATGATCAACGACTACCTGTTTATGCTGCATACAGAACGATGGACCAAGCTAACCATTAAACGTTATCGGACCATACTGCAATCATTTTTCAAGGAAACAACCACACCGTTTTCTGAAATTGATTTCGCGGATGTTAAGAGATGGATGACCAAGAACAACATAGACAGTCAGACAACGTCCCATTTATCCACCTTCCGTTCCTTTTTCAACTACTGCATACAAAAAGGGATGCTTGACACACAACCGATCCCGTATAAATGGAAGGAAGGAAACAGCGGTTCTTACTGGAGACTCAGGATGCAGCTCCCCAATCAAGAGAATCATAAAGAAATCAATGAATTTCTATTGAGTTTGAAAGTATCCAATTACAGCAAGCACACCATATTGTCGTACCGTAACTTTTTACAGAAATTTTTTAAAGACAGGAAGGAGGCCAGTTTCTCCCTAACATCCAGTCAAATCCAGCAATGGTTCATTCAAAACGAAAAGGACTTTCAAGAGGCGACAATCAAAAATCATTTGATCATCCTTTCTACCTTTTATAACTTTTGTGTGGAAGAAGGAACTATCAACAAATCTCCGATCAAATCCAGAATGTTTCCTCGTCCTCGGATGGCCATTCCAAAATATCTGGATAAAGAAGAAGTGGCGAAAATCCGGGAAAAGACTGACCAATTATGGCTTCGTGACCGGTGCATTTTTGAATTCCTTTATACCTCTGGATGCCGGGTTGATGAGGTCCATCGGTTGGATCGGTCAGACGTCGATTTGGAAAAAAGGATGGCAATGGTCTTGGGAAAAGGAAAGAAGTATCGGCAAGTCCACTTTTCCGAAAAGTGTGCCAACCTGTTGGAATTATATATTGAAAGAAGGATGGATTCAAATCCCGCCCTCTTGGTGACAAGCAATCAAAAAGCCAATCGACTTTCAAAGGATATGATCAGGTCCATTTTGAAGAAACTAGGAGAAGACGCGGGAATATCAGGTTCTCTTCATCCCCATCGTTTGCGGCATACCTATGCGACCGAGATGTTGGCAAAAGGGGCCGACCTCCTATTTATTGCCGATGAACTGGGCCACACGGATGTTCAAACCACACAAATCTACGCAAATTTACCGAAACAAGAGTTGATTTCTTTGTATCGGAAGTATATGGGATAAGGAGTGAGGGAAAGATGGATAAAAAACAAATTATTGAGCAATTTAAAAGAGATTATCAATACCGGCTGAGTGATGCCGTGTTACAACGATATGAAACTGTCGTGACGCTATTCCTTTCGTATACCGAAAAGAAACTGAGTGACATCCACAGGAAAGACATCCGGGACTGGATGGGGAATTGGCTGGATCAAGGGTACAATCCAGGAACTGTATACAATAACTTGAGCGGGCTGAAGACCTTCTTTAAGTATTGTGTAGAAGAAGACCTGTTGGATCAGAATCCGGCCAAAGACGTTCGGTTTCCGAAGATGGAAGAAAAATTACCCCGTTACCTAACAAGGGAACAACTTGCCCAGCTTAGAACGCTGAATGAAGGAAAGATTCTGGATCGGGCCATCATTGAAGTGCTGTATACAACTGGTATTCGGGTTGTTGAAATGGTCAACATGAAACAAGAAGATATCAATTGGAATGAACGATTCATAATCATCCCGGACACCAAAGAGAAAAAGGAGCGGCTGGTCATGTTTACGAGGGAGTGTGCAGAATACCTAAAAAGGCATCAGGAAACGACCTGCCACACGTCGCCTTATGTATTCGTCAGTCCGGTAAACCATCCCAAGCCATACAGCACGGATACCATCAGACAGCGGTTTGAAGGATATAGCAATCAATTGGATTTCAAGGTCACCCCGCATCTGCTGCGGCATACATTCGCGGCACACTTGGCCCAAAAAAACATGCCGATTGAGCACATCCAACAATTGCTCGGCCACAGTTCCATCGACACCACCCGTATCTACGCCAGATTATATGACCAGGCCCGAAAAGAACAGTATGACGAATGGAGATGAAGGCGGAGAACATTTGAATCCAACCCAAATTAAACGAACCTCCCGCGGGAGGTTCGTTTGGTTATGCTTTGACTGAAAGAATTAGTTAGCTGATATTAGACAGTAGGAATGGGGATTGCAGTTCCCTTTCCGACATAACGGATCTCATGCCCCGCTTTCATTCGGGTCTTGATTATCTGTGTATGTGACGAATGGTGGGAAGTGATCGACTCTGCGTGATTCAAGTTAATCCTCTTGGTACTTCCTGATATCCTGTTGGCGTTTGAAAACTCAACTTCATTCCTTCAACAACACGCACTTCAATAATTTGATCTTGGTGTGCATTGTATCTTGTGATAGACTCCGCGTTATCCAAATTAACGTGAATTACTCCATTTCGAAAAAACGCCCCAACCCCTTTAGTACCAAGGGATTGGGGCGTTTTATAATCTTTGCCTAGGGAATGGAAATGGGTGTTAACATGAATTATATTTATTTAAAAAACCCTGCAAACCCAATAATAACAAGGGTTTGCAGGTTTTTTTAAATAATTGTATGGAATGGAAAGTGCGATTAACGCTAATGCTGTAACTGTAACATTCTCAGAAGTAACTGAAGCTATTGAAGATGCGAACGTTGTAGTTAAAGACGGCGAAGGTAATGTTGTTGAAACAAAACCAATGTTGCTTGCTGAAGGTACAACACAAGCAGATTTTGAATTCGTAACACCGTTCCCAGTTGACCACAAGTTTACTGGCGTTTGGACTGTAAACAATGAAAAGTATAACTTCGATGCTATTAACCAATTGGCTGATATCGTAGATGCAGCGGTTACAACTCCTAACCAAATTAAATTGCAAACAGCTCTAGATGCAGCGGGCATTACATATGCTGACGAGCTACGGATTGCTGATTATTTAGGTGCTCTTCAAGCAGAGGGTGCAACTGCATCACTAGAAGCAGTTCAAAAAGCAATCACTAAAGTTGACGAAGATGCAGCTAAAGAAGAAACAAATGAAGCAGCTGTTAAAGCAGTTGTAGATGCAAAAACTCAAGCTCAATTGTTAAAAGCTTTAACAGATAGCTTTGACGTTGTAAATCCTGAATGGATTGTTGCTTATGATGCTGCAATCGACTTTGCTGCAGAGTCAGATCCTACACTTGAATCTGTTGAAAGTATCCAGGCGGCTATTAATGGCGTTAACCTTGACGAAGTAACACCTAAAGTTACAGCAGCTAATATGTCTCTTGACAGTGAAAAAGTAGCTGAAGCTAGAACGTTTGTTACTAAGTGGATTCCAGCTGACGAAGAAGATGCAGCAGTTCCGGCAAAAGAATTAGTACTTGATGGTTTGAATCTTGAAGATGCATTGATTGCTGTTAACAATGCAAAAACGAACAGTGCATTAAAGTCAGCTTTGACAAATCTTGATACACTTGAGAATTCTCTTCTTGAGAAGTATAAAGATGTAGTAGGTTTTGATAAAATTGATGAATTCGATATCAAAACAGTCGAAGATGCTAACCTTACTGCTTATAGAGATGCAATCAAAGATGCGGAAGTTGGAGCTAAAAACCAACGTAAAGACATTCAGAAAATCGTTAGTGATGAAAATATTGCAGCGGTAGGTTCAGCACAAACTAAAGTTCTTGAAGATCTTAACGCAGTAACTACAAAAACTGCAGCAGCAGACATTGTAGCACTTCTTGAAAAGAGTCAGAAGTTGCATGAGCAAACAAACAAAGTTAACTCTGCATATGCTGAAGCATACAAAACAGCTTTGATTTCAGCGGAAGATCTTGACGCAACGGAAATTAATACATTGATTGGTACAGTTAACGATGCACAAGATGCAGCTAACGGTCTTGTTGATACGAAAGAAGAACTTGTGTCTGCACTAGCGGAAGCTAATAAAACTACTGGTGCAAAGTTTAAAACAATTACACTAGAAAAAAGTATTGAAGTTGATAATGCAACAATCAAGTTAACTTCTGGAGTAACAATTGAAGGTAACAATCATACTTTATATGTAGGTGGTTCTGATGCGGGGGCTACTACTGCTGAGGGTATTGAAGTTACTGCAGGATCGAAAGATGTAGTAATTAAAGATCTAAAAGTAGTAGGTACACATGGAGACAATCTAATTGAAATCTATGGTAGTGCTACACTTGACAATATAACTACAATTGGCGGTAAAAAAGTAGGTATCTATGTAAATAATGATGGAGCAAATACGATTACAGTAAACTTCAAAGACATCACAACTGCTTCAAATGGCTGGGATGCTGGAGTTGGAATCGTATCACAACAAATCGGTAGTAAAGTTATTGCTAACTTCACAGGTGTAAATTCATTTGGCGAACCTGTAGCAGTTTATACTGATGATTTCATAGAATACAAAGGTCAGTATGAAATAAATGGTTTAGAAAAGTTCGAGAAGAAAGTAATTGGTAATCAATATAAATGGTTAACTGGGAATCCAGCTAAAACTCCTGCTGAATAAAACAAAACGTTACTTTACTTTACAAACTAGTAGTCTAGTAAAATGAGTGGATGAGACACCTTATGTGATTACATACGAATTAAATTTTGTATTGTATATTACATAAGGTGTTTATTCTAACTATTACTTCCAATTAGTTGTCGCCTTCAAAAAGTCCATCCGGACAGAAATCATTACGATTTCTCCGGATGGCTTTTTCTATACAGCTGGATTGTAGGATTTTATCCATGCAATGTAAGAGGAAGAGAGGGAGAAATATTGGGCGAGAAAAAGTCGGCATGCTAAAAAAGCCTTTTCACAAGGCAATTTAAAATATTCAGCTGGTTTGATTACGCTGCCTTCTTGTAAGTATGATAGAGACCATTCAATATAGGAGTGGCTTCCAATATTGTATCTTCCGCCGAAGTGGGAAGGTAAGCCGGCGATGGAATTGGAGTTTTTCCGTTTATCCCTTGATGTATCCAGTGCGTATTATAATAGCCTTTGATGTATTCCGTTAGCAGACCACGTAGATGTTGCTCATTCAACGAACTTACCTGATCGACTAACTCTCTTTTAATCGTGCCAATTACCCTTTCAGCATAGGCGTTTTGCCACGGTGTTCGATAAGTAGTTTTCTTTGTAGTAATGTCCGATGACTGTAAGAAAGCTTGAAACGCTTTGGAACAAAAGATCGGATCGTTGTCATGAATTAAATATGTAGGGACACTGCCGTAGGGCGTTGTATTCCGAAATTGCTGGATGGTCCATTCCGCGGTTGGATTGCTCGTTACATTGAAATGGACAACTTTACGGGTTTTATGATGGATGTCACCAAGACATGAAGTACATGAAAGGTGAGTGTAGGAATCGTAAAGAAATCAGTTGCCCACGTTTCTTGCTGATGGTTTTGCAAGAACGTCTTCCAGGATTGGATTTGTTTTTCTGAAGGCGGCTTCCGTGTGCTCGGCAGATACTTGGCAATCGTGTTTGGAGCGGGAGGCTTATTAACTCCAAGTAACCGGAGCTTTTCATGAATTTTCTCTGGTGATAGGATTGGATTTTCCTTGTGTATACGTTTAATTAGCTGGATTGTCTCGGCAGAGATTGTCGGCCGTCCTACTATTTTTGACTTTTGCTTCCAATAGAATTTGAAAGTTGTCCGATGCCAATGAATAACTGTGTCGGGTTTTACCATCACCAATGAATCTTTCCAGTTTTCCAAGTGCTTAGACAGGAGTACCCAGAGGTGACGGAATGCCGGTGTTGGTCGTGGTTTTGGTGTTTTTTCTTTTTCAAAACGATGGACATAAGATGCGAGTTGGCTCTTCAATGCGATAATTTCCAAGTTGGCTACGTTCTTGGCCATAAATCTATTTTTAAAATATGTAACCAAATAACCTAGCCACTCTTTACTATAATCTTACAGTGATCGTAGAAACGACAGCATTTAGAATCCCTCCAAATTTTTTTAGATAGGTTTAGCATTCATTGTATATAAACGTCGGTTGAAGTTCTAGTGTAGCGACTATTCTATTGCCAGAGTAATAATAGCTCAAAGATTGACTATTAGAGACAGCTGTCTATGAGGATAGAAAGAAGTTGCTATACTGAAATTTCCATATTCATACGCCCATATCTACTTATATATTCCATGTACAGTCCATATCTCTATGGCTCACTATTTATTGGCTGTATATGGAATGATCTCGTAGAATATCTTCTTATTCAGGTTAGTTTCAATATAGGCAGTTAGAAAGATAAAGTGGATATTCTAGTGATGAGATTTTTACTGAACACTGCAATGGAATTCATGTAGCAATGGTATATCTGAATAGTTTATTGGATTAGTAACTCAATGTCTGTTGACTCTATGAAAGGCGAAATGATAGTATTATAGTATAGACACGTAATTGTAACATTTGTAATAATAACGTTATAAGTAAAGTGGTGTTCATTAATTTTATTGAGTTAATTACAAATGTGCTATTACTTAATACTTATCTAAAAACTGAGGGGGATGTACATTGAACAAAATGATGAAAGCTTCTACAGCAACAGCTTTATTGGCTTCTGCTTTAATTCCTGTGTCTGCATTTGCTGCAGAAGGACAAGCACCCAGTGGATTTTACAATGTCGAGACTGGGAAAGTAGTGTCAGGTAATGCCTTTGTATTCCTAAGCGCTGAGCAGAAGGTAGAAATTTTAACTAACGTAAACAAAAGTTATTACTTTTTGGATGGTAATGGAAACGCACTGAATCCATCAGTTTTATTGACAGCAAAGACGAACGAGGAAGTAGACGCTGCACAGGAAAATGTAGGGGATGTAGAAGATCGACATAACGTAGTGTTTACGGAAGAAGGAGAAGTGGTTATTTCTTCAATCACTATCGAATCTTTGAAAGCGCTTAATAAATCTGAGATTGAAGTGACGTTCTCAAATGATACGATTGCTGAGGAAGCTGATCTACAAGGTCGTCAGTTAACATTGACGAGAGATAACGGTGATACTCTGTCAGCCATCTATAAAGAAAATAGCTTGGAAAGTGGTAAAGCGGTATTTGGTCTAATTGAAGATGGGATGCTAACAGATACGGCTATGTACAAAGTGAAAGGAACAGGTTTTTCACTTACAAAAAATAGTTTTCAAGCTCGTTTTGGAGATCAGGTGGCAACCTCTTATACATCTGTAACGACGACAGTTGTTGCGGGTGATAATGCAAGCGTTTACATTGAAGCCCTAGATCAGTACGGTGAATCAATTGAAGTTCCTGCTAATGTAGTAGTTTCAGGTACGCTTAACGGTATGCCATTAACTACGACAGGTGATAATCCTGAAGTTAAATATGACATGATAGAGAAAGCGATACAAGTTGACACAGCACTGAAGAAAGGTGATAAATTGGTGTTGAAAGCAGGAACTTCCACTATTCAATACATGGTTATTGAAGGTGGAGAAGCGGTTCTTAGTAGCTTTAAGATTTCTGCACCAAGTACACTGAAATCCGGTGAGTCAGCCGTTTTGAAAGTTATTGCAAAAGACCAATTTGAGAATCCGATGAACGTGGATGGAGACGTTCGCTGGGTAGTGAACGGCGCTATACAAGTGGCAGCTGGCCCTGCGACTTATGAGTTTAATGAAGTGTCTGCGGGAGATTATCAAGTTGATGTTTATTACGTAGTAGATGGTAAGATTCAGGATCATGCAAAAATTACGGTAACAGTAGAGAAAACTATTTTAAGTGAATTGATTTTGGCGGCTGAAGCAAAAGAGGATGTTGGATTCACAACTTCTTCGTGGGAAGCTTTCCAGATAGCGTTAGCGGAAGCTAAAGTTGTCGCGAAAAAAGCAAATGCATCACAGGCTGAAGTTCAGTCTGCTTATGACAAGCTTGTAAAAGCGGAGAATGGTTTAACTGAAGCGAATCCTAGTATTACAGCAGTCTCTTTCTTAGTAGGAGGAGAGTCTGTAAAATTCACAGGAGTAGAAGGGGCTAGTGCTTCTATAGATTTGAGCGGATTAGATGCTGAAACTACAGCTACTGAAGCAATTATTACGGCAACTAAAAACTCGACTATGACACTTACTTATGGTGATAAAAAGAAAGTTATAGAGTTGAAGAAAGGAGAGAATACGTTCACACCGTCAGATCTCATTCCTGGTCTTGAAGAGGGCACATCACTTTCCATTTCATTTTTACAAAGTCTTGAAGCGGAAGGATTATTGAAAATCACGACTCTACTAGACAATTCTACAGGAAGTGAAGAAGGAATAGCTGGTACTTTGACAATCACTTATGATTCTTCAGATGCGGATGCGATTAAGGAATTTATCAAAAAGTTTGATACACAGGCTGCATTTAATGATATTCAGACGTTGACAGACATGGGCCCACGTGTGACGGGTACGCTTGCAGAACAAGAGACGATTGAGCTAGTTCGGAAACGAATGGAAGGCTATGGCTACGCAGTGACAGTTCAGGAATTTGATTTACCTTCTGTAAAAGAAGGAAAGTTAACAGTTGATGGTCAAGAAGTTGAAAGCACCGTGACGGGTGGTGTGCCTACAAACGGTACAGTGACTGCTGCGCTATTTTACGCAGGTCTCGGTAAGCCCGGAGACTTTACCGAAGATGTAGTTGGCAAAATTGTGTTGATTGAGCGAGGGGAATTAACCTTCGTGGATAAAGTTAAAAATGCAAAAGAAGCTGGTGCTGTAGGCGTTATTATTTATAATAATGCTGACGGGGATACTCCTTTAAAATATACAGCGGACATTGATATTCCGGCATTTGGTGTTACAAAAGCCAAAGGTCAGGAATTAGTAGCGTATGAGGGGGAAGTGTCTTTACAAGTTGAAGTAGTGGATGAGCCTAAGTCTGCGAATGTGATTGCAACAAAACTTCCGGAAAACGGAGCGAAGGATGCAGATATCGTTTACGTCTCTGCTCATATAGATAGTGTGCCAGGAGCTCCAGGAGCAAACGATAATGCTTCAGGTACAGCTGCAGCTCTGGAAATGGCACGTACTATGAAAGACTTACCTCTTGATAAGGAGTTACGTTTTGCCTTCGTAGGTGCAGAAGAAATTGGGTTGGTTGGTTCGAAATATTATGTAGACAGTTTGAGTGAAGAGGAATTGTCAAGAAGTGTAGCAAACTTTAATATGGATATGGTTGCAACTTCATGGGATAAAGCAACGGCAATCTACACGAACACTCTGGACGGGGAAGCCAATATTGTCACGAATTCTGCGAATAAAGTAGCGAAAGTCATTAGGACACCTTCAGAGCTCGTACTGTTCAAGCGTGGTTCATCAGATCATGTCAGTTTCTATGATAAGGGCATTCCTTCTGCAAACTTCATTCGTCGCGAGCCAGGAACTCACAACTTAGAGCCTGATTACCACAATCCGAAAGACACAATGGATAATGTCAGTAAAGAAAGACTAGAAGAAATGATTCATTTAGTTGGCGGCTCAGTGTATTCTGTAGTAAGGAAGAAACAATGATACTATAGGCTTAGTCTGAAATTGAATTGAAAGAGAATATAAGAAAAGGCATGTCCACATGGGACATGCCTTTTGTATGCTCACTTTATTTGTTTACTCTTCTATATTCAATAGTAATTGACCGTTTTCGATCAATTGTTCTATTGACACCTTTTCGCTATCAGACAGATTCTCTATTTTTAAAGTTAACAGGTTTGAGTGAGTATACTCATTTGATGCTCCATCACGATCTATTTGTATAGTGACATTTTTTCCGACTTGCGATACTTTAAGGAAACTAGCTAGATTTGCCTTTGTGATCTTGTTTTCTGTAGTGACATTATTTTTCTTTGTTGAGAATAGCGAGCGCAAATCAATCCGATCTGAATCGCGATCAGTAAGGACTGTACCGTAATGGAAATTCGTCCACGTATCATGTTTATTACCACCAGTACTGTCTTCGTTAAGAACGTTGTAAACTAATGTGTCCGAACCACCTTTTCCTGTGATCTTATCAATGGCTGTACTGCTGACTAGCACGTCATCTTGAAGGCTGGACTCGAGTAGGGCAGGGATGTTAAATGACAAGGTGGCGGTAGCTTCTACACCGCTCAAATGGGATAGCTTGTAGTTAAATTCGTCTGTCTGTCCAAATGAACTGATTTCATTATTGGGTACGTACGTATAGCTACCATCGGGTTGAATAGTCAGCACACCATGATCGCCAGCGATAACGGTTCTTTCATGTATATTGTAATAACTTTTTTCAATGGATGTTGAGACGTTTTGAGATTCATCAAAAGAGTAACCTTGTACAAACAAATCCGTTTTATCCGGCTGATTACTAAAGAAGTTTCCTTTGATTGTTTGGAAATTGCCTGTAACAGGTTTAAGTGTATCAATTTGATAATCGCCCCAAGAGGGGGATGTGACTTTGATGTCTTCGATATATCCAAGTGGGTATAGTCCACCTGTGTCGGATTGTTCTACCACAACTTTATATTCGCCAGCTTCCAATCCTGTAAAGGAGAAGTTTTCAGATGTAGTAGTCAAGGTTACATCCTTCTCCTCGCGTACAACTGTGCCGTCCGATGAAATGACCTTAACATTGGTGCTTGTATTGCTGTGTCCTAAACGTACAGAGAAGTCAAGTGACGAGGCAGTATCTTGTACTACAAAGTTATCCGTTACTACATCTCCGTTCTTGATGATTTTATTAACGTTTTTTGTAGTGGCAGTTACGCCTGCTTTCGTGTGTGCTGAACTTTGTTCTATACTCACTGTTTGATTGTTAGCTGTTACAATAGTTCCTTCATTAGACCAGTTTTGGTCATCCCATTTAACAGATTCATTGTCCAAACGGATTTCAAGTGCACCTTTTGCAGTTTTGTTGCTAGCCATGTCTTGAACTGTAAATTCAAATGACTCTACTTTCCCTACATTTTTGCGTTCTGATGCAGGACGATATTGGTAGCTGCCGTCCCGCTTAATATTTAGTTGTCCATATTTACCTTGGATGGTAGAGCCATCTGGACCAATTGCTGAGGCTGCACTTCCACTTGTATTAATATCGTTCACACGTAATGTGTCTGATCCGATTTTTTGACCTTTTAGGACATTTCCTTGAATGACAGATTCTTCTGTAGACACTTTAGAATAGTCACTTTTAATTAAATTTACAAGTCTGTATGGAATAACTTGGACTACAGAAAGCCCAGCGGCCACATCTAATATTAATTCGTATTCGCCCTCGTCAAGGGTACCAAAGTCAATCACAGCTGTTTTTGCAATACCAAGGAAAGAACCGCTGGATCCATTGAAGGATTCTTTTAAAACGTAATCACCATCTAAGTTCTGTTTCATTACGTGAATCTTGAAAGCGTGTCCTCCGAGTATACTGTGGATAGCCACCGTTGCTTCACCGCTGATTGTAGTACCTTTATTGATACTCACATGGTGTCTATTATTCTCTGCGATTTGACTGATTTGTGAGGAAGAAAGAACACCTAAATCTACAATCCCGATATCCAAGCCTAGCACTCCACCAGCCGTTTTCTGTTGATTATCCAAACGACTTTCTACAGGATTTAAAAATAATGGAGCGGATTTTCTTGTTTCTTCTGTGTGAATAAACTCTAGCTCATCAACTTCTTCTAATTGACCGAGTGCCTTTTGAAGGGCAGTAGTTTCTTTTGTAACAGCTTGCTGCGCTTCTTCAGTAAATGCTTGGCCTTCATATTCCTCATAAACCTGAATAGCTTTTTGCAAGGCATTCTTGACTGTTTCTACAGAAGCGGGAGTAAATGTACCTTCTGCTGTATTAAGGAGATGTTCCGTCTGTTGAATGATTGTTTTTAAACTGGATAAGTCTACAGTTTTCCCTGATAAGCCATTTAGAATATTCTGTAGTTCTTCTTTCACAACGCTATCTTCCAGCTGATTGACAAGATCTTGCGCTTTATCAATATCGGCTTGTTTTTTTGTTTCCTGTGCAGTCTTTACTGCATCTTGAGCTGCTTTTACTGCTGGATCAACTTCGTTCGCACTTTTCAGAGCATCTTCCAATTGATCTAGTGCATTCTGTAAGTCTTCAATTGTAGCATTGGCGTTACTTAACGTTTCTTCAGCGGCTTTAATGGCGTCTTTAACAGCTTGCTGATTTTCTTGAGTTATTTGATCTAACTTTTCATAGGCATTTTTAATTGCATCTTCCAATGCATCTTTATATCCTTGCTGAGTTAGGAAAATAACTTTACCCTCAGGAGTCAATTTCACATTATGTTGTTCTTCGACAGATGTCTGTAATGTCATTTTTTCCTCAATTTCCTCATTTGTTTCTGAATTGATAAGATGAGGTGCTCTTAGAGCATTTCCTTCACCATCAGCAAAGTAGTAGTTTTGTCCCGTCAGAATTTCTAGCTTCTCTCTGCCATTTAAAAATATGAAAGAGTTAGCCAAAAAAACTTTACCAGTTTTAACGTTATAAAACCCAGGTGCTGCATTATCAGATACCTGATTTTCTGCTGCAATACTCGCAACAGGTGTTAAGGTGGATAGTGCTAAAATAGTAGCTGCTGAAATTACTATGCCTTTTTTCATAATATAATCTCCTCCATGCTATATTTTGATTATTATACACAATACAATAACAGTTCTATAATATACTATAAATCTATGTAATTCTACCAAATATTACATAATTGTTTATTTAGTTATTAAGACCTTGTTTCATGAAAAAAATGTAAAGTTTTGAAAAAATATTACTGCTTAGTGCTTAAATTAACAAATAGCTAATATATATGTGTAAGTATTTTAAAAAATTAATCATAAAAAGAGCTGAGAAGAAAAATCCTTCTCAGCTCTTTTTATGATTAATCAATTGATAAGACTTCAAAAGATTCAACAGTTGGTCCTGCTTCAATTTCACCTGTTTTGGTAATTGAAACATTATATTTCTCTTCTAATTGTCCTACTGAAATCTGTGCCTTTTCAATATCCTCATTTGTTTTTGCATTAAGGATATCCGAAACGCTTACTGATTTTGATCCTGTTACTAAATGATAATCTTTTGTTAAAATAGCTAATTTTTGCTGAGGTGTCATAAATATAAAATTGGCCGATTTAACATAATCATGGTGACCGCTATTTAAGTTATAGAAACCGTCAGGTGCAATACTTGCTGCGGAAGTTTGATGAGTACCTGCAACAGAAAAAGCTAGTATTAGAGCAAGAAGATTTGTAAACAAGAATTTTTTCAATGAATTTCACCTCTTTTTATAAAAATATTAGAAATATAACTCTATAATAATTGTAAACTATAATGGTTATTATCACAATAAATAGTTTCGAAACAGGTACCAGGTCCCCACACAACTTTCACACAACTCACATAGTTAAAAATGGTAATGAAGAGAAAAGTATCGTTATTTGCGGTCCATAAATGTAGGTACCAGATCATACGTAATACTTCCGATTAAGTGACGTAAGTGTCCATCAACAAACCACTGTAAGACTTCCTACAAATAATGCATATAAAACGCAGTACCTCCTTGGTACAATCCGTGTATTGATATTAGGAGGTGCATTTTGCTGTCTCGCGAATAGGTAAAGATTGTTTCACACTTCAACATTAAAAAATGATCTACTAGGCTACGCTAAAAAAGTCTTTAATTCCACCTGTTCACTATTGATCACATACTCATCCCCTCTGTTGAAATCGAGCACAGGTGCAACGAGTGGGCGTCTTTTCGGTTTCGTTGACGTGACCGGTTGATTGACATAGTTTTCAAAGTTCGCTGCGTTACACAACGTGGAGGGTCATAGGAATGCGTTGAGTTTATGTCGGTTCAATCACTGCTTGGTCTTTAGATCATTGACGCGAATGAAATTTTTTGAGTATGGAAAGACGATAGTACAACTGCGTTTTTTGGATGTCTCTAACCATGATGGTGTAAAGCTGAGATATAAATGAATACTTACTAGAACAGGCTTATTTAGTAGTCTTATTTAATGTATTATAAGACTATATGCACAATACTATAGTAGTGGTATTGTTTACTTACTATTGTATTGGAGGAATTTTATTGAAAACTAGTAACGTTTTATTTTTCACGCTTTTGTTTATGACTGTAATTAGCATGACTGTCACACCTCAAAAAGTTTTGCCCAAAATGAAATTAAAATGAACGATGCGGAGTCGAGCGTAACACATGTCTTAGATCAATCTACTAGGCTCTTCCATACTGCGCTAGTTAATGAAATAGACAGCCAAAAAACAGGTGCAACTAAATATTTTTCAGCAAATACACATGCTCATTTTTTGGGTTGTCACTTCGTAATCACGAATATGATGCTGTTACAGGTATTAAAGCAAGTCGATTGGAAATGATTCAACATGGACAAGTGGTTGCGAGGGCCAATCAATTGGATTCGTATAGTGTAATTGGTGAATATCAAACAAAGCATTTGGAAAAGGGGAATTCTTTTCAAAACGTAAATGGAGAAAATATAGTAGATATTGTGTTGTATTTAGGGAGTAAGGAAGTTGCGCGTGTAAGAGACTTTAGTGTCTATGTGTATGATGAGCCAGCTATCAGTTTTGTGAATCCGTATCAAATCGGAGTACAAAGTGAAAAGTTTGGTCTTTCATTAGAAATGCTGAATGTCGATGAATCGCAAGCTGTAGATATATATTTACGCGATGAAGAAAATAACAGAATAACAAACATAGATAAAATTGTCACAGATTATTATGATGAAAATGAAAGTACAAGAAGATTGGATTTCGGTCTGTCGTTCATCGATCCACTGTATTTACAGGAATTCACAACGTATGATGTCGTTGTTGAAGTAAATGGACATGTTATTCAGAACCCCGAAAATGAAGAGGTTTATTTAGCAGAGGATTCGTATATCGGCACTACGTATCATGCACAAATTTCGGATTTAAGATATAGAGGATTGGGTATTAATTTACTACATAACAATCCATACAGAATAGTAGTTGAGCAAGGTGGCAAGGTCACGAAAGAGTTGAATGATATTCAAGCCTTTTTCAATGAAGAAACGTATAAGGAAGAAATCAACGTAAAGCTAATGCCGGAGTATTTTACGGATTATGGTGGTGCGTATACTATTAAGGTATATAACGCATTGAATAAAGAAATGAAGAACTTTGAATTTCTAGTAGAGAAAGATGTCGTACATGAAAATGATGTGACCAATCCGTTTGAAGGTTTCAAAACGTTCGAGAAGAGAGAAAACATCAAACCTACCAAAACATGGAGCGTAACGTTCAATCAGGCAGTAGATGAGAATACGATAAATAATAGTAATACCTATATTGTTGAAAAAGAATCAGGTAAGTCCGTGAAAGTGGAATATGCCTTGCAAGAAGAAGGAACATTGCTAGAAATTACGCCAGAGAAAAACTTCACTTCTGGTGTAACGTATACTCTCATTGTTGATCAGCGTGTAACGTCTGGAGCGGGTAAGCAGTTAAACGAACCAGCTGCTATTGAGTTTACGGTGAAATGATTAGGAGGAAATTATTTACAGAAAATGGATGGTTACTCTATGTTTAATTACAAGTCTGTTATGTACAACTGTTTCACAGGTTTCTGCCACTACTCCGAATCTTGAGAACTACGAAGTGGAATTATCGTAAGCGTCAAATAGTGAACACGTTGTTTCATATAAAAGAAAATGCCACGAATAATCTTATATTTGATTCTTCGTGGCATTTTCTATTTCTTTGACTGGATATAACAATCCTTTGGTAAGGTCTTCGACCAAGGCATTAGATCTTCAAATGCCTCGGCTTTTTCAAGGTTACGTTGAGGGAGTTCTTCGAAAAGGAACTGTAGGTAGAAGAAGGGATTCACACCATTCTCTTTTGCTGTCTCTACGAGACTGTATGCTATTGCACTTGAAGTAGCACCTCTTGTGGAAACTGCGAATAGCCAGTTCTTTCTACCAATTACAAAAGGCTTTATTGACCGCTCTGCTCGGTTATTATCGATCTCTATACGACCATCTTTCATGAACGTCTTCAATTTAGGCCATTGTTTTAGCGTATAGGAGATGGCAGTCCCGGTAGCGGTCTTCGGAGCGACAATATCCTTTTGTTCTTTTAGCCATACCAAAAAATCATCCAGCACAGGCTGACTGTCGTTTTTCCTTATTTCAAGTCGTTCTTCAGGTGTTTTATCTTTTATCTTGCGTTCAATTGCAAACAATCGGTTGCAGAAATCGAGTCCCTTTTTAGCGACCGTCTTTCGGCCAGCACCGGCTGGCGCACTTTTTAATGCCTTGAGTGCTTCATCAAACTTGCGGCGCGCATGAGCCCAACAGCCAGCAAGCTCCACATCTTGAATAGACTCGTAAGCTGCATAGCCATCCACATGGAGATAACCTTGATAACCATTTAAAAAACTTTGTGGATTCTCTTTGGCACGACTTGCTTGATAATCAAAGAGCACAATCGGTGTCTTAGAGTCTCTGCCTGTCCGATATAGCCACATGTAGGATTTTGATTCTGCCTTTTTACCTGGTTCGTCGAGAACCTGTAGGACAGTTTCGTCCGCATGCAGCACCTTTTCTTCACGAAGGCGCTGATAGAGTTCATCATAGAACGGCTTGAGCCATCGCGTCGTACTCGAAAGCATCCAGTTGGATAGTGTCTGTCGATTCAAAGGAATGCCCATCCGTTCGAGTTGTTTCTCTTGTCGATAAAGAGGAAGCCCATCAGCAAACTTCTGCGTCATCACGTATGCAATGGCAGATGGGGACGCTAATCCCTTCGGAATCACTGGGTTCGGCATCTCAGCTTTCTTGATAGGTGTTTTGATCGCATGTTCTTCACAATGACGGCAACTGTAGATATGCTGCACATGTTCGACAACTGTCACTTGCGCTGGGATGATCTTCAGTTCTTTGCGTATCTGCGTACTCATCTCGTGCATCGAATGATC
>NZ_AUDQ01000021.1 GCF_000425545.1 Sporosarcina ureae DSM 2281
GATTAATCAAGTTACAGATAAAACGCTAGTCATCGGAATGGACATTGCCAAACGAACACATTACGCCTGCATGGTCGATGAACGTGGAATGATCCTGAAGAAATCGTTCCCTGTACATCAAACCAATCAAGGATTCGAATACTTCTATGAATGCATTCTTAGCGCCAAGAAACAATTTGGCAAAACCGATGTCATCATTGGTATTGAGCCTACCGGCCACTACTGGCTCAATTTGGCTTACTTTCTCGACGATCGGGGCATTTCCCTCGTCGTATGTAATCCCATGCATGTAAAGAAATCCAAGGAACTTGACGACAATCTTCAGACGAAGAACGACGCTAAGGATGCCCTTGTCATCGCACGTTTAGTGAAAGATGGTCGTTACAGCTATCCACGGATATTAAGAAAAACAGAGGCTGAATTACGTGTCGGTTCGACACTGAAAGGCAACCTTACTGAAGAATTGAACACAATTAAAAACAAGATGATCCGCTGGACTGACCGGTATTTCCCTGAGTTTCAAGAAGTATTTCCAGCGTTTGGGAAAATGGCGCTGGCCGTTTTGGAATGTACCCCATTCCCGAATGAGATAGCGAATCAGGAACCGTCAGAACTACTGGCAACCTACCGGTCGGTAGAGGGGATGAAATCTCCCCAGCTGCCAAAGACGAAAAAGCTCATTGAAAATGCGCGTACTTCTATAGGTGTAACTGAAGGACAACAGATGGCCCGTATTGAAATTGCCACACTTGTCCAGCGTTATCGCCAACTTGAGAAGGAGCTTGAATCACTCCAAGAACAACTGACAGAGTTTATTCAGGAGACGGCTGAGTACGAGTATCTCCAAACAGTCCCAGGGCTTGGAGACGCAACCATCATTGATTTACTATCGGAAATCGGCAGTTTTGCCCATTACAATCATCCACGCCAATTATTGAAACTTGCGGGATTGACATTGAGGGAAAATTCATCCGGACAGCACAAGGGACAGAAACGAATTTCTAAAAGAGGAAGAAGCCAGCTGCGTGCACTGCTCTTCCGTGTCATGATGCCAATGGTGCGTCATAACAAGGCATTTAAACAACTGCACGAGTATTACACAACCAGACAAGTGAACCCATTACGCAAGAAACAGTCCATCGTGGTTCTCTGCGGAAAACTACTGAAGGTACTGCACGCAATCTGTACGAAGCATATGGCGTTTGACGCTGAGCAAATGATGAAGGAAATTCCCACGCTCAATAGAGCTGCTTAAGCACGACATTCTGAGTGAATGACTAGAAAATTGGATGACACGGAGAAGCCGGCATTATATTATCCATACGACCAATGAGTCCCCAAAGGAGCTTAGCCAGCCTCCGCCTTATGACTAGACCGAACGAAGGAATGTAGGCGCTTTTGACGCCAAGAGACATGGGAGGGTACGTCATCATAAGCAATGCGGAGATCCAGAGTGCATCGTATACAGAATCATCATCGCAACCAGTATTATCCAGTGATGACCGCGTAGCGTACCCACGGACGTCTGAATGTTCAAATATCTAACTATTTTTGTTTATCATCGTGTCAAAAATATTTTTTGGCACCCATACAACGGCTCAAACCGTTGATACATCAATATTTATAGAGGGAGGTTTTCCCATGAAACCGCTCATTTCGATATGGACACAACCTAAGCAAACGATTCGTTATGTTCTCGAATATAAAACATGGAGTTATAGTTTCTTTATCTTATTCCTTACTTCGGTCAGCGTCGGTATGACATCCTTTACTGAAACTGATTTCTTACCTGACCTTTCATTACCTGTAATTATTCTGCTTAGTATCGTGTCGTCGTTCATCGGAACTATTATCAGCCTGTTCATCAGTTCTGCCCTCTACACTTGGGTCGGTAAATGGCTTGGAGGTAAAGGGAATTTCAAGGATATGGTGCAAATGTCGCCTATCGCTTCGATTCCGATGATTTGGATGATGCCGATCAACTTACTACTAGTCATTATTTTCGGTAAGAATTTATTTGTTGATATGATGAACAACGCTGATGCTGATGTATTTGGAACTTTGTCTACCACGCTGATGATCACTAATTTCCTCACATTTTCTCTAGGTATTTTCAGCACGGTGATCTTGTCCAAAGGTATTGGGATTGTCCACCAATTTTCTTCTTGGCGCGGATTTGGCACGATTATGATTGTTGTCGGATTCTTTTTAGTTTTGCTGGTTCCAATTGTTTTGTTACTGACATTTTCTCTATTTGCCAACACATTCTAAAAAACAAAAAACTGAAGACGACTCCACCTCTGGAATTGTCTTCAGTGTAATGCAAAGCTTAATAGGCTTTGCATTTTTTATTTATTGACCATTTTCATAAATTCTCTCATTAAACCCGGAAGATCTGGCCAAGCATGTCCTGACACTAAATTTCCTTCCGTATGAAGATCTTTTTCGATATATGTGGCACCAGATGCTGTAACGTCTGGCTTACACGCGATATATGCCGTATATTCTCTGCCTTTCATTAAATCTGGAATGACAGATAACACCTGTGCAGCATGGCAAACTGCCGCCACTGGTTTATTTTCTTCAAAGAAGTGCCGAACAATAGCTGGTAATGATTCGTCTAGACGGATATACTCCGGTGCACGTCCACCTGGAATAATGAGCGCATCATAATCTGCAGGATTGACATCTTTGAAGGCAATATGTGAATCCAAACCATACGCTGGTTTTTCAACATATGTTTCCATTCCATCGATGAAGTCATGGGTAACGGTATATAATTTCTTTACCGATGGCGAAGCAATAGTCGTATCAAATCCTTCTTCCAAACAACGATAGTACGGATAGAAAATTTCCAGTGCTTCTACGGCATCTCCGCCAAGAATTAATACTTTTTTACTCATATGCAGATCCTCTCCCTATTCTGAAATGTATGACTACTGTACTTCATTCGACAATTTACTAATGAATCCTCTTTCTTTCAATGAGATTCTCTTCTTTATGTATGGTTATCTCCAATTCAACCATATTATGATGAGGAGGGATTTCTATGGATAAAGATATACGTCATTTGTTTCATAAAGGAACGATCAACGAGGAAATGGGAATGGAGTTTGAAGCCACTGCAGAAGAAGTTTCACGCGCTCGTGAAAATGCAAGCGGTAAAGAGTATCGGGATGCTTTGAAAGAAGTCTATCGCGCAACAGAGGATAAAAGAAAATAATTCGTGAAAAATCCCAACAGGTTGAACTGTTGGGATTTTTCACATCTTACTATACGAATTCCTTTGCCTTCTACGTATCATATATTGCTCAATAATGATCGCAAGGATCGTTCCTGTAATCAATCCGTTAGATAGTGTTGAAGCTACCACGGCAGGAAGTTGTGACAGGCTTTCTGCTGGGACGAACATTGTACCTACACCTACCATCAATCCAAATGCTACAGCTTGGCGCGCGCGTTCTTTTTCTGGGTCAGCATCGAGTTCATTGAATGCCATCGACACCATTTTCGTAAAGATGGCAAAAGTTACAGCGTATGCAACGGGCGCAGGCAAAGCAGCAAATATGGCCATGATACTTGGAAACAACGTGATTAACACTAGGAGTGTGCTACCAATTATAAATGGTTTAATGGACGGCATACGTGTCGTGCCAACAAACCCAGCAGACCCTGAAATCGGTACGGAACCAATGGCAGAAAAGGCACCCGCAATCAGATGGATAAATCCTGAAGCAAATGCTCCTTGGCGTAATCGATCCGGCTGAGTAATTTGAAAAGTTTGCTCCAATAAATGTTCCATGACACGGATCGATGCGAGCATATTCGCTACTAGCAATAATGTGATAAAGATCGCTGTAACGAGAACACCACTGTCCCATACGGGCTTTCCATAGACGAACATTTTCGGTAGTTGGATTAACTGATCGGACACTTTCGCGATGGTTGGTGTTTTCCCTAGCATTAAGAAAATTCCCCAGCCAAGTGCAATCGAAACCAATATGGCATATCTAGATATGGACGGCCGTTTATTAGCCATCGCAATAAACGTGATCACTAAAACAATGAAACTTCCGAGTAAAATGACTGGATCCAAATGGTCTCCTGCTTCTTCGACACCCATCATGCCTTTGATAAAGGTCCCGCTTAATTGTAAGATTAGCAACATTAAATAAGTGAACGTGATCGCTGGTGTGAAGAGCACTTTCATTTTTGTAATAATTCCCGTGGCTGCAAGGATAATGAATAGCACTCCACTGTACAACATACCACTTTGCAATGCTTGCAGGGCGTCTGTTGACGTTGTATAAAAAATACCGACCATGCCTGCATAGACTACATAGATTCCCCACCATAAGCCTGCGGGTCCTTCGTTAATTGGCATTCGATGTCCGAAAAATGCTTGGATCAGACAGGCAATACCGAGAACGAATATGGTTCGTTGCATGAATAGCGATGTGGCTACGGGGTCCATACCGAAGACGTGTGCGATCGCGATGGGGGCTGCAATAGATGATGCGATGAGAAAGACGGTCCATTGTATGCCGCCCGCTAGATGTTTCATTGTAAAATTCCTCCGATAATACTTTGCAAATTAGAATCCATATAGTATACCATGTGAGATGTGTTTTTTGCTTTTTGAAATTAATCTGCGCTTTTTTGGAGTGACTGGGGCTAGAGAGTTCATAGTTTTGGACTGGGTGAGTAAGATGCAACCAGATCATTTATTTGTCTGTTTTGAACAGAGCTACTCGTTTGACTGCCTATAGAGTGTAATGCTCATTGGCCCCACTACCGCGCTGCTTTTCTTCCTATTAGAACCACAACCTAAATTAAATACCACTCAGTAGCGCAGCGCAACTAAAAAAAGACCATCGCAAGAAGCAGTAAATCACTACTTCCCAGAGATGATCCTTAAGCAATTCTGATTATTTTCCTATAGGCTGCAACGTAAGTACACGACCGTCGGGAACGTTTTGGCTCATCAGTGTTTCATGGTATTGACCTTTTGCCCAGTCCTCTGCTTGGTCGTGGAACCATTTGGATTTCAGATGTCCGCTTTGGCCGGGTCCGACGACGTGATATGTCTTGGTTAAATCGTCTAGGTCTGCAACGAAACGCCATGATGCGCCGTGGTTGACAGAGCCGTCATCTTTGAAGGCGGCGGCTTGTACTGTGATATTGGATCCGCCGATTGGTTGCTTTTCAGGATTTAATAGTTTGGCGAATATGGGTGATGCACTTGCAAGTGGGTGAGGGAATGTTAGTTGGTGATAGTCGCCCCATGCCCATTTTTGTTGCTTGTCACCGAAGTCATTGGCGATGTTTTTTATTGCGTTGCTAAATGAATCGTACACCCATTGATCGATGCCTTGTTTTTCTTCTAACCAGACGCTTTCTTCTCCGCTATATCCTTTACGCAGAAGTTCGTCTGTAATCTGATTTTTGCCCGGCATTAGTTCATAGACATCCGCCGGCATTTCTTCACGGAACATATCAATTTGCAATTGTTTCATCCACTTATGGAAAATTAGCGGAGCACTACTATCTTTTGAATCAACTTGATTCCATTCTTTTAACGTATTCAATACTTCTTTATATTCACCTGATTGGTCTACGTTTTCTACTGATCCAATCATGGAATGAAGGAATTCTGCTGCATAGAGATTTTTTTGGTCCATTTGCAGTTTCATCATGTCTTCCACTGTGAAGTTATCGCCTTCGCGCAGCACTTCCACTATCCGTTGGAAGCGGTATGGCTGTGCCCAGAACTTCGTGATGTGATATGGATACTCTTCATCGACCACTTCATTATTTGCTGTGGCGATAAAACCTTCTTTAGGATTTACCACACGTGGTAGTTCATCATATGGAATATAGCCTTTCCAACCATAGTCAGAAGAATCTCCTGGCACCGCCAATTGTGCGTCACCTTGTTTACGGATGGGAATGCGACCGTTTGCTTTATACGCGATTGTGCCATCCTTGGAAGCAAAGACGAAATTCTGTGCAGGTGCGTGAAACTTCTCTAATGCTTTCTCAAAACCTTCCCAATCTGATGATTTGTTCATCTCCATAATCGCTTCAAGTTCAAGTGTGGGCTCGAGTGCCGTCCACTGCATGGAGAATAATGCATCGGGATCTTCCTCTTTGTACATAACGTCTGAAATGATCGGCCCGTGTTTCGTGACGATTACTTCATATGGAATGTCTTCGGCCCCTTTAACTTTAATCGTCTCATTACGTACTTCTGCCTGCTCCCACTTTCCATCATAACGGAATTGAGCTTTTTCACTTGGATGTGGGACCTCTATATAAAGATCTTGCACATCTGGACCAACGTTCGTAACACCCCAGGCGATTTCTTCATTATTCCCCAAAATGATTCCTGGAATTCCTGCAAAAATTACACCTTCAACATTTTGTTCAGGGGATTGTAAATGCATCTGATACCAAATAGACGGAGTACTCAGTCCTAAATGCGGGTCATCAGCGAGTAATGGTTTACCGGAAGCGGTCTTCTCACCTGATACAACCCAGTTGTTACTTCCATTGAATTCAGGCGGTGAAAGTTCCGGTAGAAAACGTCCCGCCACTGCCACGTTATGTTCTTTATTAGCCGTCATGATCGATTCTGCGTTTTCGGGATACGTCAGAAATAAATCTTTCATTTTCTCTTCAGGAAACGCATTAATCGCCCAGTGGCGGAATGCTTGCGGTTGCCATCTACCTCCCAAGTCATAAGCCATATACTTCCCGATGGTTAATGAATCGATAGGCGTCCACTCTTCAGGCTCATATCCAAGAAGTGAAAATTCGTAGGACAATTTCTTTTCAGATGTAGCTTCCTCAATGAATGCATTGACCCCTTCTGCATACCAGCCAAGCACCGCTTTCGCATGTTCTCCATATCCTTCATATGAAGCTTCAGCTGCATTTCGCAGACTGAATGTACGGAATAACTTATCCGTATCAACTGCCTTGTCACCGATAACTTCAGCTAGACGACCACTCGCCTGCCTGCGTGCTAGATCCATTTGGAATAAACGGTCTTGCGCTTGCACATAACCTTGCGCTCGGTACAGGTCTCCATCCGAAGCGGCATTAATATGCGGAACCCCATTGTGATCCCGTGTAATAACTACTTCTTGATCGACGAATGAGACTTGATGCTCTCCTGCTATCAATGGTTTCGACTTTGATATGTAAGCGTTTGCAAATATAGCAACAAGAACCACTACAATTGATAGTATACTAAGTGCCCACAGCGTAATTTTCCTGAATCTCCCCATGTTAATCCCCCTCTTTAGAACTTAGTATACTATTAATATTCTGAAATTACTTTAATTATTAATCTTTAGCGCAACCTCATGATAATAGGTTGTTAATAAATTGGAGAGACGCGTCCCCGGTTAAAGCTTCAATCCGCTCTCACCGTATAAAAAATTTGATCTTACTCTAAGATCAAAAAACCAAAAAAGAATGCCCCTTGAAGTCACGGACCTCTGGGACATCCTCTTATGGCACTACTTAGCGGGATTCGAAGATCTTTTGGATGACGTGATTATTGTTCGATTTTCCAAAGTTTTTGTGAATACAGCTTTCGGGCTTTTCTCGCAAGATGGATGAGAAGCTTTTGGCCAATTCCGCTTCCCCTGCCACATGCACTTCTTTCCATCCGCGCTTCTTTTTCATATTACCGACCACAGCGCCCATGTCTTTATAAAAACGATCTAAATTCTCTTTTAAGCGCAGATCAAATCCGTCTGTATGTCCTCCTACTCCCCGCTGTATGGAAGACTTGATGTCTTTTTGTTCTTTCCAGACATCGAGACCCGAATCAAATTCATACACTGTTTCGTCATGGACTCTCCCCATTGCTGTATCCAAAATCCGGACATTGCTGTAACTCGGGAGTATAATTCCCGCTTCTGGATATGCTTGTAACATATACTCCAATTCATTTGTCATCGCTTGATTTTCCCAATGAAAGCTCGTCTTGACTGCCACTTGAACATAATGAACAGACCAAATTTCAGGATCTGCTGCTGCAAAAATGATAGCACCTTTCGCCAAATCATTTTGCTTATCTTCAATTTCCTTCATCACTCGGTCTTTCAAAGAACGAAATGCAGTCAACTCTTTTTCATCACCCGATGCGACGAGATATTCATCAATCCTTTTCAATCCTGATTTCAAATGAATTCTCCACGCAGCTTGCTGTTGGTCAGGATCAGCAGGATTCGTGTTTAAGTATACGGACAGCACACATCGATCATCACAGTGAAATGCTTTCAACTTTTTCAACTCTTCACTAATACGCATCCAATCATCCTCCTTATTCCCTCAGCTGTAGCATGCCCGCTGAAATGAATATTACAAGGAAATTAGAGCTGTGAATTTTTTCAAGTAGAAAAGAAGTGCTGTATCAAAAATGGCCAGTTTGCAAAAAGCGTGCAGTTAATTCAGCTACTTCTCTTTGGTGATGGATTTCATTATGACCATATGGTACCGTAATAAAATCAGCTAATCCGGGATAATAAACTGAATCCAACTCTACTCGTCCATCATTTTCCCCTTGGAGTAACTTTCCAAGCCATAAATGATTTCGGGTTCCCGCGATTGCGCCAATTGAAAAGGGTGTTATATCGGGCAAATTCAGCTGCTCAATATACGTAGCGTTTAATGAACGTAATGTTCTATAGTACTCAGTATATCCTATAATTTTACTCGCTACGTGCGCGAGATGACTTCCTCGATTTGGCGTGGCAATTTGCACACAGTGACCAATTGAATCATTCCATTGTGTTTCCTGCAATACTTTTCGAATAAGTAGACCGCCTGTACTGTGGCCTACCAAATGGATAAGTGTATTTTTTTGTGATACCATTTCGGATAAAATTTCTTCCACTATAAAAAGTGATTGATCAAATTCATGATATGTTAACGGTAAATCGAGCGATCTGCAATGAAAGCCGTGATATTCTAAATAGGTAGACAACGTCTGCATATCACATGAGCTTTTATTGAAACCATGAAACAATAGAACACGTTCTTCCATGCGCTTACTCCTTTTTCGTTAATTGCCTGACTGGATTTTCTTTATAAGCTCCTTCGTTTGTTGATTGAGCTCTTCCACATCGACTTGCTCTTTTGAAATATCTTCCACTCCATACTGTTGCTTCAGCAGTAAAATCCGTTCAACACTTTGATTAATTCGTTGTTCTGTAATTACTCCTTCATTTAGAGCATCTTGTAATGCAGTGAGTAGCTCGTTTACTGGCGTATATCTATGCCCAACGAGCAAAATATCTCCACCTGCTACAATAGATTGGACTGCCACCTCTCCAATCGTATAGTTTTCTTCGATAGCTCCCATGACCAAGTCGTCTGTAATAACGACACCGTCAAACTGTAATTCATCACGCAATAAGTCTTGAATGATTATTTTTGAAAAAGATGCAGGTGTTTTCGGATCATACGCCTCTACAAGTAAGTGGCCGACCATTACCGCATTTACTCCGCCCTCAATCGCTTGTTTAAAAGGAAGCAGTTCTACGTTCTTTAAGCGCTCCTTATTATGCGTGATCACAGGCAAATTAATATGCGAGTCTACACTTGTATCACCATGTCCCGGAAAGTGTTTGACGACAGGTATGACATGTTGCGACGCCATACCATTCGCTTGCTGGATTCCTGCTTTACTGACTAGCTGTGCATCATTACCATAGGAACGGTCACCAATCACTGGATTATCCGGATTGCTATCCACGTCTAGTACAGGTGCAAAATTCATATTCAATCCAAACGCACTCATTTTGCGGCCAATTAACTCGCCAACATCATATGCATATTTTCCGTTTTCAGCAATCCCTACTTCACGATTGGAAGGAGTTTTTACGAGTCCTTTTGGCAAACGTGTAACACGTCCTCCTTCTTCGTCTGCACTAATGAATAACGGTGTTTTGGCATTAGTATTTGCTTGTTTTAAATCATTAATCAAACTAAGCGACTGCGAAACAGACACAAAATTACGAGTAAATAAAATGATGCCACCGACATGTCTGTCTTGGATCAATGCCTTCGCCACTGAATCCAGCTGCGGACCTCGCACACCCATCAGAATCAACTGACCGAGCTTTTCATCTAATTGCATTCCCTCTATGACAGCCTGAATTTCAGCACGTGGCTTATGGAGAACAGCAACTTCTGCGATAGATGCATCGTTTTCTGAAGAGGAAAACAGCAAGGTTAATTGATATTCATCATTCAATTCATAAACAAAAGCCGTTTGCTCATCTACTTGTCCTAGTTTGTCTGGGGCTCCTAGTATTTCTCTAGTTTGCGACTGAGTTACATCATCGAGT
The DNA here is from genome assembly GCF_000425545.1 of Sporosarcina ureae DSM 2281. Taxonomy (GTDB): domain Bacteria; phylum Bacillota; class Bacilli; order Bacillales_A; family Planococcaceae; genus Sporosarcina; species Sporosarcina ureae. The sequence continues at coordinate 10,368 of NZ_AUDQ01000021.1, forward strand.
TTTGATTCCACTGTACGCAATTTATAGACCAAATTATTCTCTGTCAAACCAAGCTTCAACTGTTCTTTTACATAAACCGCATAGGTTCCTTTATTATCACGTTCTACTTTATCTGCTTCCCCCAACTGATCTTGAACTTGTTGAAAAGTAGTTTCTCCTGCTTGCCACTGTTGGTTGGGCAGCCTTCCTTTTTTAGCGGCGTCGTGAATCGTAATCAACGCTTGTTTGTTCTGCTTATTTCGTATTTCTAATTGTTTGGCTTTTTCATCCTGTTTGTTCTCTTGATTTGAACACCCTGTTGCTATTATAAAAAGGGCACCGACGACGAGTAACAGTACGATTCTAGATACTTTTCGCATAGTTCCACCTCTTCTTTTAGTCATGATAACATTTTTCAGATATCTATTGATGTCGTCAACTGTCGCATAAAATTTCGAATTTTGTCCATTATAGTCGGTAGGAGGTGGACGAACATGACGAATAAAAATAACAAAAAAACCATGAATGAACGGACACACAACCCATTGGATACGTATCAGAATAAAAACAAAGAAGCCAGTAATAGTAATAATCAACGTCCGGAAGGTCATTCATTAGAAGAATTTTCTGCTGAGTTTGGATCTAGACCCAAGAATAAGAAGAAGAAAAAATAAAACAACTGCCGTGTTCTGATCTTCAGAATGACGGCAGTTGTTTTATTTTATCCCTCTTCATTTACCTCAAAATGACGTCTTCCATACCAGTTTCCTACTTTATTGTATGCCGAGGCAAGTACTTGCTGGAATAGCATACCGAAAACGACAGGCATGACGACTTTTGCCGGGAAGAACGTTGTCGCGATGACAACACCAGTCGCAATATTTCGCATGCCGCCCACAAACATGAATGTGGTAGCAATTACTGGGTCTTTCCATAGTACATGCGCAATCCATAAAGCGATTGCATAGCCCGTTAACGCTATGAACAGTACAAGAGCAATAATGCCGACCAGTTCCAAAGAAGCCTTCTGAACATAAGGCGCTACTGCACTACCATTGATCGCAACAATCGCAAACAGACTTAATTTAGAGAAGGGAGCTAAAAGGGGGCCCCATTTCTTTTGGATGCTTCCCTTTGATAGTTCATTTAACGTAATACCTAGTATTGTAGGAAGTACAATCATCCACAGTAAATTTAAGATTAGTGACATCGTATCAATTGTTACACTTTCTCCTACGACGAAATACAGAATAGCCGGTAAAATGATAGGTGCCAGTAATGTATCAATCAATATGATAGATAAGCACAGAGGTAGATTGCCCTTCGATATGGTTACCCAAATCACACTCGTAACCCCCGTCGGAATAGCTACTGCCAATACAAAACCTACCGTCAGTAAATGATCATCAAAAAAGACCGTGGATAAAAAGTAAGCCCATGCAGGCATTACTATATGCAGAAAGGCGATGCTTACAAGCACTACGGCAGGATACTTCCTTACCATACGCACTTCTTTGACATTCATGCCAAGACTGCCTACAAACGTCATAAAGGCAAACAACCAGGAGACGATAAATACTAACTGCTCCCCTACTTGATGAAACAATACACCGATCACTAAGCTAAGTGGTGTTAATATGGCAATCCATCGTTGTAAAAAAATATTTAAATTACTAAACATATAATTTCCTTCTTTACTAGCCTGACGTCATGGATGATATAGTCGTATTCTAGCATAGTAGATTGTGTGAGAATTAATAATCTAACTAACAAATATAATGGATGCATAAAAAACCCGCAGCAGTATATCGCTACGGTTTTTTTATGACGACATTATTTTGTGTATGAAAGAACTGCATATTTGCTGAAGTTCTTCATCGCGTCAGTCGCTTCTGCTTTCTCAGCATATTCAAAAATACGTACGTTCGCTTGGTCGAACAAAGTAATTACCCACATGTTTGTCAATCTCCTTTTAATTTGTATTGATTTATCACCAGTAAAGCATCGCTTAGTATGTGTATGTTAGAACTGCGTAATTGTTAAAGTTCTTCAATGCTTTTGTTGCTTCTGCCTTCTCAGCATATTCAAAGATCCTTACGTTTGCTTGATCAAATAATGTAATAACCCACATGTTTGTCAGTCTCCTTTTAATTTGTATTCATTTATCAATAGTAAAGCCAACACTTAGTATGTGTATGTTAGAACTGCGTAATTGTTAAAGTTTTTCAGTGCATTTGTCGCTTCGGCCTTTTCAGCATATTCAAAGATTCTTACGTTTGCTTCGTCAAACAATGTGATAACCCACATGTTGTGTAGTCTCCCTTTTGTTTGGCAGCATAGTTCCTTGAATGGAATCTGCTAACCAATTTCTTTTGTTACTCTTATCATACTCTGTTCTACAACAAAAGAAACCGATATGTGAAGCTTTTCACAAATCATTCAAAGTCAAAACGCTTACATATGTCGTAATTGTGTCTGCAAACGTTTTCTTATTATAGAAACACAATATATGCGTATTTTTTAAAAATAATTTAATTTTTTCATCAACATAAAACTACATCCTTCGACAGTGGCTAGGAACTGTCATCTCCAATTATAAATATTTCAATTCAATTTACATGTAAAAAACCGTAGCGAAGTACGCTACGGTTGTAATAACAACTGCTTATTTTGTGTAAGAAAGAACGGCATATTTACTAAAATTCTTCATTGCATTCAAAGCTTCTACCTTCTCAGCATACTCAAATATTCGTACGTTCGCTTGATCAAATAAAGTAATTACCCACATGTTTGTCCATCTCCCTTTGACTTTCTTTTATATCGTTTATTATTATTAGCTATGTGTATGTTCATTGCTTTTTATTTTGTATAGGATAAAACAGCGTACTCATTGAATTTCTCCATGGCAGTGATAGCTTCTATTTTCTCTGCATATTCAAAGATCCGTACATTTTCTGTTTCGAACAAAGTGATAACCCACATATTGTTCAATCTCCTTTTTAGTTGTATGTTGATTCACTAGGCGAGAATCTATAATCAACTTCTCTTGTTACCCTTAGTATACTATCCTTTTCAATTGGTTTGGCCACATTGTGAATACCTTCACAATTCATTCAAAGTTGAACCGCTTACATATGACTACTTTGTGAATTCTAGTCACAATAAGTTTAGCTATTTACTCATTTTTCTTTTAAACACAAATTAGAGTTCCATACATATACTATGATGAAAATATAAAGAGAGGGATGAGTGTTATCTATCAACCTGTTTCTAATTTCATATTAGCGTGTTGGTATCAGCCGATGTATATATGGCCTTGTTTCCATATGTATCCTTCACAGCAAATGAATCAGTCTGAATTTCATGCTGTACTACCACACCATAGTCAAACAGATTATGGTCCTATGCCTTTCACGATTAATATAGAAGAGGCAACAAAAGGAAACCAAACATTTCGCACCGCGTTATGGACAGGTGACCATTTGCAACTCACACTTATGAGTATTGCACCGGGAGAGGATATTGGTTTAGAGAAACATCCCCATGTCGATCAATTTATTAGGCTTGAGGAAGGGCAAGGAATGGTTCAGATGGGACGTAGAAAAGAACAAGTAGATTTCGAGCGGCACGTTCAGGATGATGATATTATTATTATTCCGGCTGGGTCCTGGCATAATTTAATAAACACCGGTACTGTGCCCATCAAATTGTATTCTATTTATGCACCGCCAAATCATCCGCACGGTACGGTACACGAAACGAAGGCTATAGCGGATACAATGGAGTCCACACATACTACTCACAATACGGATATATAGTTATCTGAAATCACTAGGATTATGATAGTAAAAGTTAAAAAGACAAGACACCCATTTACACGGCGTCTTGTCTTTGTCATTTCTATTTATAGTGTAAAATTTTTCATAAAAATAATAACGCTAAGCTAACTAGGATAGAAATTGAGAGCGCAATTTTACTTAACAACACAAGCTCTTCACTTCTGAACTTAATAACAACTGCCAATATAGCTACTATCCCCATTACAACTGCTAGTGTTCTTTGAATTGCAAAGTTTGATGGAAAAGTTGTAAACGCTAGGTACGATAAAAGCAGGCCAAATAACATATTAATTATAATTACACTGTTATTGGATTTACTTTTATATAATACGACTTGAATTCCTATCGCTAGTACTATTAAAACTATATACATGATTTCCAATATGCTTAATGCCATACGAGTTCACTCCTTCTTATTAAAATTAACCGATTCAATAATTGTAACATGAAGTCGATATTTACGATATTTCTGCATTAGTTGCTTCTTTAATTATTTAAATTCAGCATTGGTTCTATAATGTCCTAATTTTTATGAGTGTATTCATCTCAATAACGGCGGATATATTAAATCCATTAAAACTTTCAAAGATTATAGGATGCCCCTAAAGTTTGAAATTAAGAAGGTAATTGAAAGCAGTGGACTAATTAGAAACCATTACGTTAAACTTATAAATAAATTGAATATTAAGAAGACCACAGGTGGAAATGCATGAATACCAAATATTGATAAAGCGATTAGTCCTAACACCAATGTCGCAAAAGATTGAGGTGATTGAATCATTGTCGCTATGGCAATATTCTGCTCCTCTTTAGTAGCTTTAGCTTTGACAAGAATCGGTCCTGAAATTTTTCCTGCTGCATTAATATCACCAAGGCTATTATAAACACTGGGGATCATAACAGATGGATTTATTTTCAGCCATTTCATAACTGCGACAAATAGTCTGATTAAGCCATCAGTAAAACCTAACCGTTCCAATAATCGCCCAAAAATAACACTACCGATAATCGCAATGCCTACTTCGCATGTTAAAGATTCATCTACTACGCCCTCCTGACGTTTTACTAATTTATGGGCAAATGCACCAGTTTGTATATGTTTAAGTAAAGGATACCTGCGTGATAAACAAATTGGTATGCAAAATCACCTGCCCACGTTCTAATTCACATTCATCTTCATAAAATGAATATATACCAATACTCATCTTAAATAAGGGGATTAGAATATGTATGCCATTCATTATCTTGAAAACAAAATCGAGGTACTCAATGTAGCATCACGGATAATTCCAGCCGTGGATGAAAAAGTAAGGATAAAAGGGCGAAATGGAAAAATCATAAGTGTTGAGAAGATAGGAGAAACTAAGTATTTTGTAGATGTCGAGTTTGAAAAGAATGTTGAAAAAAGCAACACAAACTTCAGAAGTATTGGTATGAAAAGAAAATGACTGTTTATTGATACCGTGCATTGTGATAATTCAAAATGCCTGTGCAACATTGAATTCAATGTTGCACAGGCATTATTTATTAATCGTTGCTGGCCATCCACAATATTACATTCTGTATTCAATACCTTCTTATTATGCATTATAGGTAACAACAAAAAGCGTGTTTGTAGACTTTGCACTTCATCTATATGAACGTTGATATAATGACAAAGCTAATTTCATTCCAGCTAATCTCTTAAATATCCTTTATATTAATTCTTATTGAACTAAGGCCATCAGTAAATCCCCCGAATCGTTCGTCCGAGGGAAACATAAAACACACTTTACTATTCAACTGAAAACCGATAAATCTAACGCTACCAAACTATGTTGTCCATTTAAAAAATACTCCTGTACCTTCACCCCACTCAAACCCGCATTCCACCGTTGCCGTTTAAAATAAAGTCTTTCATCCTTCCCTCATTTTCACACATTTTTGGTCACGTTTTGATCACTTTTCACTGCTTTTTTCACGCTTTTTGTTCACGTTTTTCTCGGTTTAAAAAGAAGTAGAGTAGAAATAAGGATCAAGAAACAGCGTAGTGACAAGGGTTTAAGCGATTTTGGATACAGGACTTTGTTTTAAACGGCTGGACAAAGATGTTGTGAGTTTATTGTAAAGTACTGGAGATTATTGCTGGGCTACATATGTCAATTCCAGCCAAGCTACGCACTCCACATGACTACTATGCGGGAACATATCTACCGGCTGGACTTCCTTCGTGCGATAGCCCCCATCTTCAAGAATGCGTAAATCTCGCGCCAATGTTCCTGGATTACAAGACACATACACAATCTTCTTCGGCTTATACGTTAGAATGGTTTCTAGTAATTTTTCATCGCACCCTTTACGTGGTGGATCAACGACTAATACATCAAACTGCTTACCTTGCGCGTACCACTTTGGAATAATCTCTTCTGCAGGTCCTGCTTCAAAACGTGTGTTGGTAATATTGTTTAGTTCCGCGTTACGCTTTGCATCTTCTATCGCTTGCGGCACTATTTCAACTCCGTATACTTCCTTCGCTTGTTTAGCCAAGAACAATGAAATCGTTCCTATTCCACAATATGCATCCACTACCGTTTCATTTCCAGTCAGGTTCGCATAATCAAGTGCCTGTTGGTACAAGACTTCCGTTTGAACAGGGTTGATTTGATAGAAAGAACGTGCTGAAATCTCGAATTCAGTATCTCCAATTCGATCAATGATGACATCTGCTCCGTATAAAGTAATCATTTCGTTCCCCATGATGACGTTCGTATTCGCTGTATTTACATTTTGCATAATAGACGTCACATTCGGTAACTGTTGTTGAATTAATTCGACTACCGCGTCTTTTTGCGGGAATTTTCTATGTCGAGTCACGAGTACAACCATCACTTGACCCGTCTGTCGTGCTTTTCTAACGATCAAGTGACGTAGCATACCTTTGTGTGTATGTTCATCATACGTCTCGATACCAAGCTGTTGAAGCTTATACTTAAGCATTGTCATTAGTTCGTCTGCTTCTTTCGTTTGGATCAGACAAACATCTGTATCCACGATGTGATGCGTACGAGCTTTATAGAAGCCAGTAATCACGCGGTCGTTCTCCGTGTCAAATGGTATTTGTGATTTATTGCGGTAACGCCACGGATCGTCCATCCCTTTTACTTCATGCACAGGCACGTCAGGAAGTTTAGCAATTCGGTCCATTACATCGCGGACAGATTTACGTTTCTGAATCAACTGGCTTTCATAAGACAGATGCTGCAATTGGCAGCCTCCACATGTCGGGAATACATGACAAGGCGGTGTCACGCGGGATGAGGATGGTTCCACGATATTCAGTAACTTGGCGAATCCGTATTTCTTCAATGTCTTCAATACATGGATATCGACTGTTTCCCCAGGCAATGTCCCTTGAATAAATAAAGGATAACCTTCTACTTTCGCTACGCCCGCTCCATCATGTGTTAGATCTTCTATAGTCACTCGTATTTTTTCGTTTTTATTTACTGCAAAGCTCATCATTTTTCCTCCATCTTTCAGATACTTCTAGTGTACCATGGGAAGCAAACAAAAAAACAGACGGAATCACACGTCTGTTTTTCCACTGTTTTTATATTCATTCTTTGTCACTGCATCGTCTTTCAAGACTACAAAGAACGATAGTGCGATACCTGCTATGATGACCAAAAAAGGTGCATAGAAAATCAAAAATTCGTTCATCTTAACGCCCCCTATGCATGGTAATTTTCTTTTCCTTTTACATATTCTTTATTGAACAAGAACATACGTAATAGTAAATAAAGCGATGGAATTAGCAGAAATAATCCACATATAAATGCAATGATTAAAGCAATCGCCATGGCTTGGTTCGTAAAGCTATCATAAATAGTCAAATACGGGTAGAGCAAATATGGATAATGTGATGCACCATAACCAAAGAAGGCGAATAGGAATTGTCCTATTAGTAATCCGAATGCTGCACCATATTGACGCTGTTTCCAAATGAAGTAAACCGTTCCCAAAAACAATATGAACGATATTAGAAACATAGGCCAGAATCTTTGAATACTCTCGTAATGTAACGGGTTATGTTTACGTAATTCGAATATAATTCCACCAGCGGCAATGATCGTCGGCAATGCCCAGATGAGTGCATACTTCCTCAAAAGTTGCGTCGCCTCGCGATCCCCGGCTTTATTCGCATACCACGTCAAAAATGCTGATGAGATATACAGTGTTGCCGCTATGCTAAGTACTACAATTGACCACGTAAGCGGACTGGTGAACAACTTCCAGTAATCTAAGACCGGTTGCCCATTTATTAACTCAATAAATCCGCCTTCAGAAATCGTCAATACGATCGACAGCGATGCAGGAAGTAATAAACCCGTTGAACCATAGGCAAATGAATATCCTTTATGACCACGGGCTCCATACGTCTCAAATGCATAGTACGAACCTCGGACTGCTAGAAGGATAATGGCAAAGCTAACCGGGACTAGCAATGTGGTGCCATAATAAAAGGCGGTCTTCGGGAAGAACCCAATAATTCCCACAAAGAAGAATACTAGAAAAACATTCGTTACTTCCCAGACTGGTGACAAATAACGCTGAATGACATTAGTTAATATTCTCTGTCGGCCGGTAAATAAACTATATGCGTTGAAAAAACCAGCACCAAAATCAATTGCACCAATCATAATATAGCCGAACAAAAACACCCATAATACCGTAATTCCTAGAATTTCGATATTCATCGAATGTCACCGCCTTTCTCCTGCTGCCGATCCATGATTTCTTGTTCAACAGGATTCCTAATGAACATTCTCCTTAATACAACCACACTACCGATACCGAGAACGAGGTATAGAAGTGCAAAGAGTACGAGCATAGTCGGTACTTGCCCACTAGTTGTCGCACCTTCGGAAGTGCGCATAATATTGCGTAATATCCACGGCTGACGTCCTACTTCTGCTAACCACCAACCCGCTTCAAGTGAAATGAAAACGAGGGGTCCCCCTATAACGATTAGCCATCGAAATAAGCGAGACTGGATAAATGACCATCTTCGCCACATACCAATCCAGTATACAGCCGACAGCATCAACAGTAGCATTCCGATCGTTACCATAATATCAAAGAGGTAATGGATATACAGTGGAGGTGTATCTTCTTCAGGAAACTGATCCAACCCAACGACTTCAGCACTAGGTACACCGTGCGCTAAAATAGATAGTGCATACGGTATTTTAATGGCGTACTTAACTTCCCCATCGTCCAACACACCATACAGAATTAAAGGAGCATTTTCTTCTGTCTCGAAATGCCATTCAGCCGCTGCCAGCTTTTCAGGTTGATACTCAGCTAAATACTTTCCTGATAAATCACCAACCAATGCGGCACTCACGCTGAAGATGAATCCCACTTTCAAAGTCAGATATAAAGCTTTTTTATGGTAGACATGATTCGAACCACGCAACAAACGAAACGCTGCAATGGCAGCCAATAAAAAGGCAGATGTCATATAAGCTGTCCCGACTACGTGTGCCACTTTTGTGGGCATGGCAGGATTGAACATTGCTACAAGAGGATTCACGTTGATTAATTCCCCATTTACTAAATTAAAGCCTTGTGGTGCATTCATAAAGGCGTTTACAATGGTAATGAATACTGCAGAGAATGAAGCTCCAAGCGCAACTGGAATAAGAAGTAGAAAATGTTTCTTTTGATTTTCAAAACGATCCCATGTATATAAGTAAATACCAAGGAATATCGCTTCAAAAAAGAATGCGAATGTCTCCATGAATAATGGTAAAGCAATTACATTTCCCGCCAGCTCCATAAAGTTTGGCCATAATAAAGACAGCTGCAACCCAATTGCTGTTCCTGTCACAACCCCAACAGCTACAGTGATGACGAAACCACGTGCCCAACGTCTGGCTAGCAAGATATAATGCTCATCGTTTTTCTTAATCCCAACCCATTGGGCCAGCATGATCATAAGTGGGACACCCACTCCAATGGTTGCATAGATAATATGAAATGATAACGTCAATTCAGTCAACACTCTGGAATAAAAGACTGAGTCCACTCAATCCACCTCCTTCTTACGAAAATAGTCTGCCAATAATTGATAGTAGCATGATACCCGCAACAATAAATGCCAACCACATCAGACGCTTTTCTTGTCTTTTATACACATCATCACTCCCTGTGTAGTTCTATTTTAGGGTTTCCCCTAAAACCCATTTCAATAACCTATATATCTAAAAATTTTTGTCGAAATTTAGACGTATTTTCATATTCATAATACACCTAATTGTTGTATACTAATTGATTAACTCATTTCTCTTGTAAATCTCATTAATTTACAGTATAATGGATTAACTAATGAGAGGTGAAAGTGAATGAAAAGAGTAAAAAGAAAAGTAATAGCGTATATTACAAAAGGGGAAGGCAGACACCGTAAATTGCTTGTTTATGAGCAAAAAGATCAGCCTGAAGCAGGTTTACGAGTTCCTGGTGGTACAATTGAACGCAACGAACTACTATTGGATGCATTGTATCGAGAAATCGAGGAAGAATCGGGTATAGTGCGTGATGAACTTATACTAGAAGGTAAAGTTAAAGCTTCAAAATATTTCCCAGAAGATAAAAATGTAATGTATGAACGTACGATTTTCCATTTTTCCTATCTAGGAGAAAGCAAGCATGAATGGGAATATATCGTAGAAGGTGAAGGTAAAGACGCAGGTCAATTACTCAGTTATCGTTGGATGCCGTTGCAAGAAGTTCCAAAGTTAGCTGCTAAACAAGGAGAAGCGATTGAATACATCTAATATCGACCTGATACGATGCGTATTGCATCGGGCTCATCCCATTAATTTTTCACAATAAAAGACTATTCCATCCGAACGTTAGAACTTCGACTGGAATAGTCTTTTTACTTTTATATTTTATTGGATTTTCTTCACTTGATCTTGCGGACGTAACTTCTCTAGTGGTACAAACATCTCAACATGTTGATACAAATTCTGGAAAGTTGCGGGCAACACACCACCATATTCTCCATCTAAGTTTAATAATACTTCATTTTTGGAAGTGACCACAATTTTTTCCGCCTTCGCTGAAATAACTAAAGGATCATCCATATGTTCTCCACGAGAAGCTAATGTGACCACACGTATAAATTCTGCGATATTGCATTTCTTTAAAATAAGCAATGTGAAGTATCCATCGTTAATACTCGAGTCAGGTGCTAATTTTTCAAACCCACCAACTGAGTTCGTCAAACCAATCAAAAACATCATGGCTTCTTCGTCAAACACATTTCCATCATACTCAATACGAAGATGACTGGAATGTATAGAAGGTAACATTTCAATACCTTTTAAATAATAAGCTAGCTGGCCAATTACTGTTTTGAGACGGCTTGGCACTTCATAAGTTAATTCCGTCATTCGTCCGCCACCTGCTATATTAATAAAGTAGCGATCATTCATTAAGCCTACATCGACCGGAATGGAATCTCCTTGGCAAATAATATCTACAGCGTCATCAATTTCTCTTGGAATACGCAACGCTCTTGCGAAATCATTCGTTGTACCCATAGGAATTAAACCAATTTTTGGGCGTTTATCAAAATGGCCGATACCTGCAACTACTTCATTAAGCGTCCCATCGCCGCCAGCAGCAATAATAACATCGAATCCTCTGCGAACCGCGTCTCGTGCTGCTACTGTAGCATCACCTTCACGAGTTGTAGCGTGAGCGGATGTTTCATAACCCGCATTCTCTAATTTTTCGAGGACTTCTGCTAAATGTTTACGGAAGACTTCTCTTCCTGCAGTAGGATTATAAATAATGCGTGCACGTTTCATACACTTTCCCCTCGATCCTTTCGCGTCTGAAACAAGTCAGACCTTTACCATTTTCAAATGGTTTCTTACAAATAGTTACTTAGACAATTGTAAAACAGGAAGCCATGTCGAACGAATATCACTATAAACAGCAAGCCAATTTTCAGGCTTAGATGTATACTCAGACATTAACTGAGAATAAAACGCTTTTTGTTTCTCTTCAAAATCAGGTGCATCTTTAGCTGGTAACTTCGCGCGACCATCCATCACATATTTCTGAAGAACCGGTGCTCGAGGCCCCCACTTTTCAACTACCTCACCTGCTACATTTAATAGTAGATACATGGGAATCGAGCGTCCGCCATTTGTCAAATATCGGTCAATCAGCTCTGGATTCTCATCCCTCAACACAGCGCGAACATTTATATTGGCAGCTTCCGTAATCTTCCGAAGGATTGGATTATTCAGCATCGCATCACCACACCAGTCTTCTGTAATGACTAATACATGAGGTTGTTTTTCTTTCAGCAATTCAATAAATTCATCATCCTGTGGTACTTCAAATGCATTATAGATCAAAAAACTGTTTTCCTTATGTGTTTCCATTTTGTCCATATACGTTTGAAGTGATACAGCTTCTTCAAAATATTGTTGTTCTGTTTTCAATACAATCCCCCCTGTTTCTCTGTATAAGTTAACGTGGAAAAACGTCCAGGATCAGACTATTTCGGCCTCTCCTGGAACGTTTTCATTTGATTGATAGATTAACGCTTCTTGATCTCTTCCATCAATAATTTATTAACAAGCGGTGGATTGGCTTGTCCTTTTGTTGCTTTCATAACTTGTCCTACTAAGAACCCAACTGCGCGATCCTTACCATTTTTAAAGTCTTCAATTGATTGTTCATTGTTGTCCAAGATGTCTGTAATGATTGTACGTAATGTACCTTCATCAGAAATTTGAACAAGTCCTTTTTCTTTGACGATATCAGCAGGATTTCCGCCTTTTTTCACAAGGTCAATAAATACTTTTTTCGCGATTTTAGAAGAAATTGTACCATCTGTAATCAATTTCACAAGCTGCGCCAAGCTTTCAGGTGTCAATGGAGTGTCATGCAGTTCTTTCGATTCTGCATTTAGATAAGCTGATACATCGCCCATCAACCAGTTGGAAGCCAATTTTGGATCTGCTCCAGCTTTTACTGTTGCATCAAAGAAATCAGACATTTCCTTTGTTAAAGTTAGTACGTGTGCATCATATTCCGGTAGATCCAGTTCAGATACATAACGTGCTTTACGAGCATCCGGTAATTCTGGGATTTCTTTACGAACACGATCAATCCATTCTTGTTCGATGTGAACTTCAGGCAAGTCTGGATCGTTGATAAAACGGTAATCATTGGCACTGCCTTTGATTCGCATTAATACTGTGTCACCAGTTGCTTCGTCATAACGACGAGTTTCTTGTTGAATAGTACCACCAGACAATAGAATTTTCTCTTGACGTGCTACTTCATTCGCAATGCCGCGGCGAATAAAGTTAAACGAGTTCAAGTTTTTCAACTCTGTTTTTGTACCAAATTTCTCCTGACCGAATGGACGCAGTGAAATATTTGCATCACAACGAAGTGAGCCTTCTTCCATACGTACATCAGATACGCCTGTATATTGAATAATCGCTTTTAGTTTTTCCAAAAATGCATATGCTTCCTCTGGAGAACGTACGTCTGCTTCTGTAACAATTTCAATTAACGGCGTTCCTTGACGGTTCAGGTCTACTAATGAATGACCATTTTCCGTATGCGTCAGTTTTCCTGCATCTTCTTCTAAATGTACACGTTCAATGCGGATTTTCTTCTTCTTACCGTCTACTTCAATTTCAATCCAACCATTTGCTCCTACAGGACGTTTGTCTTGAGAGATTTGGTATGCTTTCGGATTATCTGGGTAGAAGTAGTGCTTGCGGTCAAAGTTCATGATTGGCGCAACGTCACAGTTCAATGCCATAGACGCCTTCATTCCAAATTCAACAGCTTTTTTATTTAACGTAGGTAAAACACCAGGATATGCGATGTCTGTTACGTGAATATTCTTATTTGGCTCTGCACCGAAATGAGCAGGTGCTGGAGACATGATTTTAGTGTCTGTTTTAAGCTCTACGTGGATTTCTAATCCGACAATTGTCTCGAAGTTCATGATTATTTCCCCTCCTGAATCGATGGAGTACGCTTGTGGAAATCTGTAGCTTGCTCATAAGCATGAGCAACTTTGTATAATGTTTCCTCGTCAAAGTGCTTACCCATAATTTGCAATCCAACCGGTAGTTCATTGACGAAACCACATGGTACGGATAATGCTGGACGGCCTGTAAGGTTCGCAGGTACAGCCAAGACATCATTTGCATAATGAACGAGTTGATCTCCGCCAGTTTCGCCAAGCTTAAATGCTGTTGTAGCAGTAGTCGGTCCGATGACTACATCATACTTTTCAAATACAGTATCAAAGTCTTGTGCGATCAATGTACGCGTCTTTTGTGCGCGTACATACAAATCCTCATGATGATCCGCACTCATTGCATACGTTCCGAAAATAATACGTTTTTTCACTTCATCGCCAAATCCTTCTTGACGTGTACGGAAATATGCTTGCTCTAGGTTTTCAGCATTTTCTGTGTGATAGCCATAACGCAATCCGTCAAAACGTGAAAGATTGGATTGAGCTTCCGAAGAAGAAATTACATAATACGTAGTTGGCGCATATTGAATATGTGGCAATTCTACTTCTTCACAAACCGCTCCAAGGGATTCCAATACAGTAATTGCTTCTCTCACTGCTGTAGCAATTTCTGCATCGACACCTTCACCTAGGTAAGGTGTTGGAACCGCAACTTTTAGACCATTAATATCGCCTGTAAGAGCTGCCGTGAAATCAGGAACCGCCTTTGCTGAAGATGAACTATCATTGTCATCTTCACCTGCGATTACGCTAAGCAATAATGCATTATCTTCCACAGTGCGTGACAATGTACCGATTTGATCAAGTGAAGAAGCAAATGCTGTTAAACCGAAACGTGAAATACGACCGTATGTAGGTTTCATTCCAACAATTCCACAGAATGCAGCTGGTTGACGAACCGAGCCGCCAGTATCCGAACCAAGGGATAGTGGGACTTCTCCTGCTGCTACTGCTGCTGCAGAACCACCTGAAGAGCCACCTGGCACATAATCTGTATTCCATGGGTTTAATGTATTACCGAAATAAGATGTTTCAGTTGTAGAACCCATGGCAAATTCATCCATATTGAGCTTCCCCATATTAATGGCGCCGGCAGCTTCTAATTTATCTATAGCCGTTGCATTGTAAACAGGTACGAAGTCTTCCAACATTTTACTTGCACATGTTGTCGTCATATCTTTTGTTACAATATTATCTTTAATTCCGATTGGAACTCCAAAAAGACTGCCACGTGTATTAGAAGCTTCTTGATCAAGCTGTTCTGCACGCTTGGTTGCCTCTTCTTTTGCGACGTGAATGAACGCGTGAATTTTCTCTTCTCGTTGTTCAATCGTTTGTAATGTTGCTTCTGTTATTTCTTTAGCAGTAACTTCCCCTTTTTGTAAAAGAGCTTGAAGTTCTGTTGCTGTTTTACTAGTTAACGTCATCACTTTTCCTCCTACTATCATTGTGCCATGAATGGTATTCTATACTGCGAATTCGATTACAGGATATCTGGGACCTTGATAAGTCCATCTTCCTGATCTTCTGCACTGGCTAGCATTACTTCACGGTCCAAGATATCTTTTGGCTCATCTTCACGTAAGACGTTGATCATAGCAACTGGATGCGTCATAGGTTTTACGTCTGTAACATCCACTTCTTTTAAATTACTTACACTTTCAATCAAATCTGCTATCTGTGCAGAGAATTTTTCTTTGTCTTCCTCGGAGAGGCCAATACGGACGAAATCCGCAAAATACTTGACGTCTTCATTCGAAAATGTTGTCATACATTGTTCCTCCTCATTTTGCAATCGTACAATTAATCATACCATTTAATCAGTTTCTTGGAAAGTTCGTGTTACTACCTAAAAACTGTTAATATCCATAGACGTGTACGAACGGTTCTTCTCGTTCATTGTCATTCACAATTAGCACTTCCGGTCCATTAACTGACGTTACACTTACTTCGATGGGAACATCTTTAAAATGCGTTTTAACCAGTGAAGTCAAGTATTGCGAAAATCCAATCAGCTCTGTCTTGCCAAAAAATTGTATAGGGATTTCTACTCGTAATGAATGTAGTTTCTGGTCTTTATAGAAAGCTGTTCCAATAACATTCACAAAGCTGGGGAAGTAATCATCAATGTCTTGTTTGAAGTTCTTGAATGTCGTATTCAAGTCACGATAATTTCCCGTTGATGAAGACGCGGGAAGTAATACATATTGCTCGTCCACTTCTTTCCAACCAGTAAATTCATTTTTTCCTTTTGCAGCAAATGAAGTGGCAAAATATGTGCCTGGTACAATATCGTTTCGACTTTCTTGCTTAAACAACCCGACCGCTATTGGAATATCCGCAAGCTCCGGTTTACTACGCAATCTACTCAAAATAATATCTGCCATCTTCTTGCCTTTTTCTTCAATTGTCTTATCATCAATCCGGCGTTCGCTGCCTTCACGTGGATAATAAATCGAATTCATTGCAAGTCCGATAGATATTCCCGCTAATTTCACTTTTTTGTCATCTGTCATTTGTAAGTAGTTTTGCTCTACGATATGCGCAAGATAAATCGGTGCTTCATCCGCAATTTGAGCTGGTGACATATCATCAGTAATTGCAGGATTGAGACCTGCTTCAAAATTTGATTTTCTGGAGATCCATTGCTTCGCAGTATCGCGGTCTATATACTGACCTTCCTGGAAGAAATAATCTTTAGGATCGTAATATAGCGAAGACAAGCGCAATAAGCCTTCCTCTGTTTCCTGAATATCATACTTCGTATTGAGATTATTGACGACCAACCCTCGGCTTGCACTCTTTTTAAATGGAACTGGTGTTCGGTAGTACTCCTTTTTAACTTGAGTATCAGGAATGAGCACCATTTCCTGCTCACTTTCTTCTGTTTCTTGCACTGCTTTTTCCGAATCATCGCTCGGCGCCGGTACACATCCTGTCAGCAAGACTGCCGACAGAATGCCCGTCATAAGCCATTTAGTCGTTGTTTTCATTCATATCCACTCCAAGGGCATCAAGCATGGCTTGTTCGTCCCAAATTTCAATCTCTAATTCTTGCGCTTTCGTCAATTTGGAGCCTGCATCTTCGCCTGCAATGACCAGATCCGTTTTCTTACTGACACTGCCACTGACAGTCCCGCCAAGCGATTCAATTTGTTCTTTAGCTTCTCCACGCGTCAATTCCGCGAGCTTACCTGTTAGAACAATTGTTTTTCCAGCGAAAGGTCCGGTAGTTGGCAACTCTTCACGTGTGGCACCATTATAAACGGTATTCACACCATAAGAACGCAACTTGTTCATTACTTCCTGAACTTCTTCCGTACTAAAGTAAGTAGTCACAGAATCAGCAACAATCGCACCGATTTCAAAAATATTTACAAGTTCTTCTTCTGTTGCTTGTTCTAACGCATCAAGAGTACGATACTCTTCCGCTAGGATCCTTGCGACTTTTTCACCGACATGGCGAACGCCCAACCCAAACAACAATTTCTCTAATGAATTCTCTTTGGACTGTTCAATAGCCGTCAAAATATTCGTTGCGGATTTCTCTCCGATCCGTTCCAAGCTCAATAGTGACTCTTTCGTTAAAGTATATAAATCGGATACATCTTGTACCAAATCAGCAGTATACAATTGTTCAATTAGCTTTTCACCGACACCATCGATATTCATGGCTCTTCTTGAAACGAAATGGATTAATGCTTCTTTCATCTGCGCAGGACATTTAGGATTCACACAACGCAGCGCCACTTCTCCTTCAATCCTCACAAGTTCTGAATCGCATACAGGACAGTTATCAGGCATATGGAACGGTTCTTCTTCACCCGTTCGCTGTTCTTTCAATGACATGACGATTTCGGGAATGATATCGCCTGCCTTTCGCAACACGACGTGATCACCGATACGAATATCTTTCTCACGGATCAAGTCTTCGTTATGCAAAGATGCTCGTCCCACTGTTGTACCTGCTACAAGAACCGGTTCCAGAATGCCTGTTGGTGTCACTACACCTGTCCGGCCTACGCTTAACTCAATATCCAATAGTTGAGTGTGCACTTCTTCTGCAGGGAACTTATAAGCAATAGCCCATTTAGGACTCTTTGCTGTATAACCCAGTTGTTCTTGCGATTCGAAGTTATCAACTTTTATTACAATACCATCAATTTCATAATCGAGGTTGAGTCTATTTTCTGTCCAGTAGGCTACGTATTCTAACACTTCTTCAATTGTCGTACAGCGCTTACGTTCCTTATTCGTCGTCAATCCTAGTTCATCCACTTTATTGAGCGCATCCGAGTGACTGTCTAAGCCATATACTTCCGCATCGCCGCCTACTGCATAAATGAAAGTAGCTAAGTTTCTACTCTCCGCTACTTTTGAATCCAATTGACGAAGTGATCCTGCAGCTGCATTTCGCGGGTTGGCAAAAGGTACTTCACCTGCTTCATCACGGTCTTCATTCAATTTAACAAATGAATTCTTGGGCATATACGCTTCGCCACGCACTTCAATTGTTAAAGACTCATTCAATTTATGTGGTATCGAGCGAATAGTTTTTAAGTTGGCTGTGATGTCTTCTCCGACTGAGCCGTCTCCACGAGTAGCGCCTTGTACAAGACGACCATTTTCATATTGTAATGAAACGGCAAGACCATCGATCTTCAGTTCACAAACGTACACAGCATTCCCAGTCGCTTCTTTCACACGCCTGTCGAAATCCTTTAAGTCTTCTTCGTTAAATGCATTTGCCAAACTAAGCATCGGATGACGATGAACGACTTTATTAAACACCTCAAGTGGTGCTCCGCCAACTCGTTGTGTCGGCGAATCCGGGTAGATTAAGTCAGGATGTTCTTCTTCAATCGCCAACAATTCCTTCATCTTCTCATCGTATTCTGAATCGGGAACGATAGGGGCATCCAACTCATAGTATGCACGCCCGTATTCATGCAAGGTTTTATTGAGCTCCGCTACCCGCTTCTCTAGTTCTAGAACATCATCCATCTACTCTCCACACTCCTTAGGAACGCTTTATTCTTTTTCAATCGGTGCAAATTTAGCTAATAGTCGCTTGATACCTACTGGGTTAGGGAATGCAATGTCCAGTTCCATATCATCTGCCTTACCTTTCACACTCACAACCGTTCCAGTTCCCCAAATTTTATGGGACGCCTTATCTCCTGGTTTCCACTGCATTTTTTCTCCGCCACTTTCATTATAGGCCGGACGTTTGACTGCAGGACGTTTGGTTTTCGCTTTAGGTGCTTGAGCGAAAGGTACACTCATGCCATTCCCATCTGCCAATAGCTCTGTTAGTTCATCCGAAATTTCATTGAGAAAACGAGATGGTTGATTGAAGTTTGATTTACCGAACAACATCCGGTGACCTGCACTTGTCAGGTAAAGGCGCTGTTCCGCGCGTGTAATCGCAACATACGCGAGTCTTCGTTCTTCTTCCATTTCTTCCGGATCTGCAAGTGCTCGAATATGTGGGAATATGTTTTCTTCCATGCCAAGCACAAAGACCACTGGGAATTCTAAGCCCTTTGCTGCGTGCATCGTCATTAGGACGATTTTCTCGGTGGAAGTGTTCTCTTCTTTATCCAAAGTATCAATATCCGCTACTAAAGCGAGGTCAGTCAAGAATGCAACGAGGGAAGGTTCTTCCTCTTCTTCAGCTGCACGTTTTTCAAACGCTTCTGTAACCGATAAAAACTCTTCAATGTTTTCTAGACGGCTTTCTGCCTCAATTGATTTTTCTTTTTCCAACATCTCACGATAGCCTGATTTATCAATAACTTCTTTCACTAGTTCGGTGATTGATAAAAATTCTTGCATTTGAGTGAATCCATTGATCAATTCATGGAACTTCACCGCTTCTGTTAATGCTCTTTTAGGTAAGCCCATAAAATCTACTTCCTGCAATGAATCGAAAATGGAGCGGTCATTTTGTAATGCAAACGTCGCCATACGTTCAAATGAAGTTGCACCGATGCTTCGTTTTGGTTCATTAATAATTCTTGCCAGTGCTAGGTCATCATCATGATTTGCAATTAGACGTAAGTAAGCGAGTAAATCTTTAATCTCTTTTCGATCATAGAATTTCGTGCCGCCTACAATTGTATAATCAAGGTTTGACTTTAATAAGTATTCCTCAATTAGACGGGACTGTGCGTTAGTTCGGTATAAAATTGCAAATTGATCCAATGTTAATCCGAGTTTTTCTTTCAACTCGATGATTTGTTGGACAACAAATTGTGATTCATCTTTTTCATCGCGCGCTTTATAAATGGAGATTAATTCACCCTCGGGGTTATCTGTGCGCAATTTCTTATCATAGCGACTTTTATTATTGTCGATCACTTCATTTGCTGCTTGCAAAATTCTCTTGGTGGAACGGTAGTTTTGCTCTAAAAGAATGACATTCGCTTCTTTATAATCTTTTTCAAAAGATAGTATGTTACCAATATCCGCACCACGCCAGCGATAGATCGACTGATCGGAGTCACCTACTACACAGACATTACGAAATTTTGATGCCAGCATTTTGACGAGACGATACTGCGCATTGTTTGTATCTTGGTACTCATCCACATGAATATACTGAAATTTATTTTGATAATACTCAAGCACTTCAGGAACTCGTTCAAACAAGACTGTTGTCATCATGATCAAGTCATCAAAATCCATCGACTGGTTTTGACGTAACTTTTTAGTATAACGATCATAGATATCCGCTACTGTACGTTCATGAGGGTTTTGAGGATTCGAATTTTTACGGAATTCAATCGCGTCTATACATTCGTTTTTCGCATTACCAATAATTCCGAGCATCGCACGTGGATCATTCTGTTTCGGATCGAGATTCAGTTCTTTCAATACACGTTTCATTGCAGTCAATTGATCTGCACCGTCAAGGATAGTGAAATTTTTAGATAAGCCGATTCGATCTACGAACCTGCGTAAAATTCGAACACACATCGAGTGGAAAGTTGAAACCCACATACGTTCTCCAGAGCCTGGACCTAGTAATCCATCAATTCGGTCACGCATTTCACGTGCCGCCTTATTTGTAAATGTAATGGCTAATATATTGGACGGGTACACTTGTTTTTCCACAACCAAATATGCAATTCGGTGCGTCAATACACGAGTCTTCCCTGAACCTGCACCCGCCATAATGAGCAACGGTCCCTCTGTCGTTTTGACTGCACGCGCTTGCTCGGGATTCATGCCTTTTAATAAATCATCTGATAGTTTATTCATATTAGTACCGCCTTTTAGGAACGTTTGTTCTAATTATATACTACTCACATAGGTAAAGGAACAGATTTCACAGCATCGACTGTTTTAAGAGCCACTTGTAGATCATCGTATACAACATTTCCTACCACTACAGTATCTGCAATGGCCGCCATTTCTTTCGCTTGTTCTGTTGAGCGAATTCCACCACCATAAAAGAGACGCGTGTTAGTAAGTAATTCTTTTGCTGACCGAACAATTTGTGGATCGCCGTATTGCCCACTGTACTCTAAATAAAAAATCGGCAAGGTAAATAAGTGCTCAGCCATCCGTGCATATGCTTGTACATCTTCTTCATCCGGAACACGGTCTACGCCAGTCACCTTCGCAGCTGTACAATCCAGATTTAAAATGCAGTAACCTTCTGTAACCAGCTCATCGAAGTTCATCATATGTCCGTATTCTCGAAGGGCTTCGTGATGCAAGCCGTTCAGCCATTTTGAATCCGTTGTGTTTAAGACAGTTGGAATGAAGTAATAATCGAATCCTGGCGTGACGGATTCAACAGTAGATACTTCCAATGCAAGTGGTACGGAAAAGCGACGGAAACGTGCAAGTAAATCAAGTACATTTTCCAATGTGACACCGTCAGACCCACCAATGATGACTCCATCCGTTCCAGACTCAGCTATGGCTTCTACTTGTTTATCTGATATATTTTTCGCTGGATCAATTTTAAATGCATGTCGCCATGTTTTATAGTCCATTTTTTATTTCCACCTTCTTAGGTCATAGTAGTTATATATAACTTTTAAAAAACCGGTGGGGTATTCTCCCTGGCCGGTTGTGTTAGTTGTTTTTTGTTTGATTGTTTTGAAGTTCAGGATAAAGTCGATCCAACATAAGGTTGTAGCCACCAGACCCGTAGTCTACGCAACGGCGTATGCGAGAGATCGTAGCTGTACTTGCGCCTGTTTCTTGTTGGATGCTGTCATAGGTTTTTTTCAGTTTGAGTTTATGGGCTACATCCAGTCTTTGTGCCAGTGATTGGACTTCACTCATCGTGCAAATATCATCGAAAAACATATAACATTCTTCTACATCCTTTAGTTCTAGAATTGCTCGGAACAACTGATCTATTTGTTCTCCGCGGATTTTATCTATTTGCATGTTCTCGCCCTCTCTCTATGTCGATCTTACGGAGTATAAGTGACGGAAGTAGAAGGACCTGATAATGATGGCACAATGTGGATCCAAGTTTTCCCGGCTGTTAATTTAACAGGTACACCTTGTTCCACTGGAGTTAAAAATCCATCTTTATTTTGCCATTCGATCGGTTTAGCGATCCCTTCATGAAACAGCATAGCTTGGCCGCCAGATTCTAGATCAATTGTGAGCCTGCCTTGTTGATCAACTGTTTGATGAGCCATTTCCATCACGATGATATTCGCCATTTCTATACGTCGTTCGTTTAACTTATCTACTGTATCAATACCGTTTACAGATCGATAATACCGATTTTCTTCTTGATCATATTGATACGTACTAATGAAATTCGGATCTGAACTGTACGATACTTGAACCGCTGATGCTATATCCCCTATTTTATCACTTTCATCAGGATTAAGGAAAGAAAAGGACGGCTGTGCAGTGATTTTTTCAGATGCATTCACAAGACCAAATGCTTCTGCAATATGTTCCTTTGAAATATACGAGTTATGCGGAGCCTGACGATCTGCTGAACGTTCGAATAAAGTCCCGTCATGATTTATGCCATTTATATGATCGACTACCCGATCATCAAGTAATCTCTTTGCATCCGGACTATAACCGTGAGCGATATAAAATGCATCCATACCTTCTGCTAAGTTTACGAAATAATCACGAGCACTTCGAATAGGACCTATCTGATCAGGCACTTTACTTTGAAATAGTGCAGCGAAGCGCGTAACTTGACCTTCTGCTAAGAATTCATATATCTGATCTGCATCTGAAAGTCCCGACTGTGGACGAGCAGCAGGTATATTACTAATTGTCGCTATAATAGGACGGTTGTCGATTGCATCTGTAATTTCACCTGTAAAAGGAGATACTTCAATCGAAGTTTGTTGTTCCTCTGGTTCAGGTTGACCTTTCGAAGAGCAACCCCCAAGACATAACAAGCTAACCGCGGCCGTCAAGAGTAACTTTCGTCCATTCCATCTCAATATATGTTCCTACCTTTCTACATGAGGTATTAATAGTTCATTTTTCATTACTTGCACGACACCAATCGGCGTGATGCGGACATACGGCAAGTGAACAGACTGAAGGAATAACAGCGTATATACGGCATCTCCATGCGCATAACCACGCTCTCTTAATGCTTTTTTCATAGCTACCTCTTCTTCAATGATGGTTTCCATCGCTTGAACAGACAATCCGCCTGCAACTTGTAGTGGTAACGTTTCAATTATCTTACCATTTTCAGCGAGTGCCATGCCCCCGCCTATTTTCTTAATTTCATTAAACGCTCTCTTCATCTCTTGCCAATCCTGCCCAATCAATAATACATCACCCGTATTTGAATAGGAAGATGCAAAACCTTGCAGATTATTCCCGAATCCTTTCAACATCGTATTGACTCGCCACTTGCCGTTCTTATCCAATAACATCAAATAACATTCATCACCAGAAGCAATAGTTGGACTACTGAGATCCAGATCGCTTTCATATACTTTCGTAATCACATCATTAATCATTTGAATTCCCATTGAAGATGGGAATGTGAAGTCTTCATCTGTCAGTTCATAAGGTAATTCAAATGCCGGCAACGCTTTCCAGTCCACCGCTTTGAAAGTATCAGACGGTATACTATCTCGGAGTACCCACTTCCCTTTTGATAATACATCAGTTGGCACTGGATTATGTTCATCCTCTAAAAAGTTCAATGTCGCAAAACGGCCTGTCGCAATTACACTATGCAAATCCGTAATATCGTAGTACCTCGCCACGTTATATGATGCCATTTGATACGCATCGATCGGTGGTACTCCCGCGTCAAGTGCTATCTGAATGCATTGGTCCATTACGCCTTCACGGTAGAACGATGGTGTGGAACCATCTGTCGTCATCATCAAATGATCAAAAACATCCCATTCCTTCTCGACAATACCTTTCAATAAATCTGGAAGGTCTGGACGAATTGAAGAATAGCGTAATGTGGCAGCATAGCCTTGCTGCAATCGTCTTCCCACTTCGTCCACAGTCATCGCCTCATGATCGCCGTCTGCTCCAAGCAATTTCATTCGGGCCAGTGTACGTTCCGATGCGCCTGGGAAATGTCCTTCGATCTTTTTACCAAGTCGTTTGGATTCCATTAAAGACTGCATGATATTTTGATCACCTTGTAGTAGTCTAGGCCAACCTGTCAGCTCCCCTGTCATCAATACATCAGGACGCTCCATCCATTTCACAATATCTACAGGATTGAAAAGCTCTTTTTCATTTTGCAATACAGTTTGTGAATCAACACGTGCCCACCAATAAAATGAGAATGGCAGTTCGTTCAGTTGATCAATGAACGTAAACGCCGTTTGCTGATCCAGCATCGAGAACAAGATGAGATTATCTGAGATAAAAGTTGTTGTTCCTCGACGTGCTGCATAGTCAGCAAATGTTTCTGGATTATATAATTGGAAGGGATGGACATGCGGCTCGATGTATCCTGGGACTATTTTCTTGCCGTAAGCATCAACACATTCTGTTCCTTCAAACATAGCCGGCATGCGCTCCCCTACATAAATGATTCGGTCACCTTGAATCCAAATGTTTCCTTGCGCCCATTTCTTGAATATAGAATGTAAGTACGTAGCATTTTTAATTACGATATCAGGAGCTTTCTGTCCATCAATAATTGCAAGTTGTGACTGTATTTCTTTCGCACTCCACATGCCGATCACCGTCCCTAAAAGTAGTTTTCTAGTTTGTTAACTATTGCTTTATCGTAACATAGCAATTCAATCTGGAATAGCTACGTCACATAAATGTTGTCCACAAGCGACTTTTTATTAATCCACAAGATACTGAATACTTACACACATTACCAACAACTTACTCACACTTTCTCCACTAACAAACCACAAATTATATAATATGTTGTGGATAACTTGTTTTTTCCAAACTGAATAAATTGTATGCAGCATCTACTACATGTTCACAGACTTCAAACGCCTACCTATAGTATTAAAAAAGACTGTCTTAGAAGTAATGCAACACTTCTAAGACAGTCCCATATAATCTTTTATTCAAATGTACGCCATCCAATATCCGTACGGTGGAAGAATCCATCCCATGGTTGATCAGCAAGGCCATTGTAGACTTTCTCCTGTGCTTCCTTTAACGTAGCTGCTTTCGCTGCAACAAGAAGTACACGCCCACCGTTTCCGACGAAGTGATCATCTTCTAGCTTTGTTCCTGCATGAAAGACGTCAAGTCCTTTATCAGTCAATACATCAAGGTTTGGGAGTGCACGGCCATTCACTACATCAGAAGGATACCCTTCCGATGCAATGACAACGCCTAACATCGCTTCTTCATACCATTCAAGATCGAATGATTCTCCAGCCATTAGTGCTTCCATGAACTTACCAAAATCCGATTTCATACGCGGTAAGACAACTTGCGTTTCTGGGTCGCCAAAACGAGCATTGAATTCAATAACTTTCGGACCTTGCTCAGTAAGTATTAAACCAGCATAGAGGATACCTGTAAAAGGAATTCCTTCTTCTGTCATAGCCTCGACAGTAGGTACGACTACGCGATCGTATGCTTCTTGCACAATTGCATCCGAAATTTGCGGTACTGGGGAATATGCTCCCATTCCACCAGTGTTCGGACCGCGATCACCGTCATACGCACGTTTGTGATCTTGTGCAATTACCATTGGGTAGATTTGTCCGTCATGAACGAACGACATATAAGAGAACTCTTCACCATCGAGAAATTCTTCTACCACCACACGTGAAGATGATTCACCGAACTTTTGATTTCCGATCATGTCATCTACTGCATCTAACGCTTCCTGTAATTCCATCGCGACGATTACACCTTTTCCAGCTGCTAATCCATCAGCTTTCACAACGATTGGAGCACCTTGTTCGCGGATGAATGACTTTGCTTCTTCAGCATCCGTGAATGTTCCATAAGCCGCTGTTGGAATATCATACTTGTCCATGATTTCCTTGGCGAATGACTTACTGCCTTCGATGCGAGCAGCCGCCTGAGTCGGGCCGAATACTGTTAAACCTTTAGCTAAGAAATAATCAGCAATTCCTTCCGCTAGCGGCTGTTCCGGTCCAACGAACGTCAACGTAACACGCTGTTCGATTGCAAAATTTGCCAAAGCCTCAAAGTCTGTAGCAGCAATGTGCACACATGTTGCATCTTGCTGCATACCGTCGTTGCCAGGCGCGACAAATACTTCTGATACAGAAGGCGCTTGGTTAAACTGTTTGGCTATCGCATGTTCACGACCGCCACTTCCAATTACAAGAACTTTCATGTTGATCTACTCCCTGCACTCTTAGTGTTTAAAATGACGTACACCCGTGAATACCATCGTAATGCCGTATTCATTGGCTTTTTTAATGGAATCTGCATCTTTTACTGAACCACCCGGTTGAATGATTGCCGTAATACCTGCTTTTGCCGCTGCTTCAACTGTATCATCCATAGGGAAGAATGCATCAGATGCAAGAGCTGCTCCTTTTGCACGTTCGCCTGCTTGTGTCAGAGCGATTTTCGCAGCACCTACACGGTTCATCTGACCTGCACCTACACCGATTGTCATATGCTCATCTGTTACGACAATCGCATTGGACTTCACGTGCTTGACAACTGCCCAACCCAGTTTCATCGCATTCCATTCTGCTTCAGTCGGCTCTCGGTCTGTTGCCACCTTGATATCCGCTTCTTCAAAACCATGCGCATCAGGTTGTTGCATCAACAATCCACCTTCAACGGATACCGTGTTCCACTGATCTTTTTTCTGCTGTTCAAATGAAATTGTTAAGAGACGAATGTTTTTCTTCTTCGTTAATGTCTCTAGTGCTTCTTCTGTAAATGAAGGAGCAATGACAATTTCAAGGAATATATCAGCAAGTTGCACGGCTGTTTCCTGGTCCACTTCTTTATTCAACGCAATGATTCCACCAAAAATAGACGTAGAATCCGCTTCATAAGCTTTTTGGAAAGCTTCTGCAATAGTCTCTCCTGTACCTACACCACATGGATTCATGTGCTTAACCGCAACGGCTGCAGGCTCAGTGAATTCCTTTACAATTTGAATCGCTGCATTTGCATCCTGGATATTGTTATAAGATAATTCTTTTCCGTGAAGCTGTTCTGCATAGGCGATCGAGAAATCAGATCCAAGCGGGCGACTATAGAATGCTGCCTGCTGATGAGGATTTTCTCCATAACGCAATGGTTGCTTCAACTCGTATGTATAGGTAACTTGTTCTGGGAATTGTTCGCCTGCAAGATCTGTCAAGTAGCCTGAAATCAATGAATCATAGGCTGCTGTATGACGGAATACTTTAGCTGCTAAACGACGGCGTGTTTCAAGAGTCGTCTTGCCATCCGCTTTCAGTTCGTCGAGTACCGCACCGTAGTCAGCTGCATCCACAATGACAGTTACGTATGTATGATTCTTTGCAGATGCGCGAAGCATTGCTGGTCCACCAATATCAATATTTTCGATCGCATCTTCTGCTGATACGTCTGGTTTAGAAATCGTTTCTTTGAATGGATACAAGTTAACACAGACTACATCGATTGGCTGGATACCGTGTTCTTCCATTTGCGCTTGATGTTCAGGGTCATCTTGTTTTGCAAGTAATCCACCGTGAATCATTGGATTCAATGTTTTCACGCGGCCTTCCATAATTTCTGGGAATCCTGTTACTTCATCTACAGCCGTTACAGCAATACCATTGTCTTTCAAATGCTTCATTGTACCACCAGTAGATAATAATTCATATCCAAGCTGTTCAAGTTCTTTCGCAAATTCTAGTATTCCACTTTTATCCGATACGCTTAACAATGCGCGTTTTTTCAAAGGAATTCCCTCCAGTTTATAAAAAAAGCCTGTCATCTCAACAGGCTCTTCATTTTTTAAATAAGTTTTGCAATGTTGTGGTATATAATTCATGTTCCACGGCATGGATAGCTAAAGCAGTTCGCTCGGCATCCCCATCAATAACGTCCACTGCACGTTGTGCTAAAATCGGACCTGTATCCATTCCTTCATCTACAAGATGAACTGTAACACCTGTTACTTTAACGCCGGCAGCTACAGCTTGTCCAATCGCATCCTTACCTGGGAATGAAGGCAATAACGATGGATGGATATTGATGATCCGTTCAGGATATGCTTCTAATAAAACAGGACCGATCAATCGCATATAGCCTGCCAATATCAGCCACTCCACTTGTGCTTCTTGTAATGCTTCAAGTACTGCTTGCTCATATGCTTTTTTGGTTTCGAAATCACGAGGACGAATGGCCGCAATTGGTATACCTATTTCGTTTGCCCGTTCACTGACGAAAGCATCCGGTTTATCTGTTACCATTAAAACGATTTCTGCTGGAATGCGCTCCGCTTTACAAGCTTCTGCCAAAGCGGCAAAGTTACTGCCGCTCCCTGAAGCAAATACTGCGATCTTTACTTTATTCATTATGACAATGTCCCGTCATGCTCACCGTTAAATGTTACGCCTTCTTGCTTCGTAACACGTCCGATTACATATGCTTCTTCACCATGTGCTTTAGCGATTTCGATTGCTTGATCAGCTTCTGCTTCCGGTAAGGCTACGACGAACCCAACACCCATATTGAATACGCTATATAAATCACGATCTGTTAATTCGCCTTTTGCTTTCAACATGTGGAATACAGGAAGTACAGGCCAAGCGCCTAAATCTACTTCTACTCCAAATCCTTCAGAGAACATACGTGGAAGGTTTTCGAAGAATCCACCGCCCGTAATATGACCCATGGAATGCACATCAAGCTTTTGATGCATTTCAAGTACCGGCTTTGCGTAGATCTTAGTTGGCTTTAACAACGCATCCGCTACTGTACCGAGATTTTCATAGCCTTCAATCGTACCGTTAATATCTGCGCCCAATTGTTCAAATACAATATGGCGTACTAAAGAGAAACCGTTCGAGTGAATACCGCTCGATGCGATTCCAACTAATACGTCACCTTCTTGTACACGCTCGCCTGTAACCAGCTTGCTCTTTTCACAAGCTCCTACAGCAAAGCCAGCCAAATCATATTCATCTTCTTCGTAAAGACCTGGCATTTCAGCCGTTTCTCCACCTATCAAGGCTGCACCCGATTGTACACAACCATCCGCTACACCTTTGACGATTGCTTCCACTTTTTCAGGGATCGCTTTACCTAGTGCAACATAGTCAAGGAAATACAATGGCTCTGCACCTTGTGCCACGATATCATTCACACACATTGCGACACAGTCAATTCCGATCGTGTCATGACGGTCCGCCATGAATGCCAATTTCAATTTCGTTCCAACACCGTCTGTACCGGAAATTAGTACCGGTTCTTTATATTCGAGCGCAGATAGATCGAACATTCCGCCGAACCCACCAAATGCACCTGCTACCCCTTTTCGGGATGTTCGTGCTACGTGAGACTTCATGCGTTCAACTGACTCATAGCCAGCTTCTATATTAACTCCCGCTTTTTCATATGCCTTCGACATGGAAAGGCCTCCTATCGTACGATTTCTTTTTCGTGCGGCATTGTCGTATCCGAATAAATCTCTGTTGGATACTCACCCGTGAAACAAGCTAAGCATTGTCCGCAGTTTTTCATTTCAGGTGACCGACCATTTGATTCCAACATTCCATCTATTGATAGGAATGATAGGGAATCTGCGCCGATCTCATCACGCATTTCTTCTATAGTACGACCCGTTGCAAGTAATTCTGAATCTGAACTAATATCTACACCGTAATAACATGGAGCGATTAAAGGTGGTGAAGCAATGACGACATGTATTTCTTTAGCGCCCGCATCGCGAAGCATTGAAACTATTCGTTTAGATGTTGTACCACGAACGATTGAATCATCAACCATAACCACACGCTTACCATCAACGACTTGATGTACAGGTGATAGCTTCATCTTCACACCTTGTTCACGCAGCGCTTGAGATGGTTGAATAAACGTTCGTCCGACATAGCGATTTTTAATTAATCCCAACTCATACGGAATACCGCTTTGTTCAGAGAATCCAATTGCAGCTGAAATACTGGAATCTGGAACCCCTGTGACGACATCTGCACTAATCTGTACTTCACGAGCCAATTGTTTACCACAACGTTTACGTGCAGCATGAATATTAATTCCGTCGATATTTGAATCAGGACGGGAAAAGTAGACATATTCCATAGAACACATCGCATTATCTGCCGGTTCTGCAAAACGCTCGGACGATAATCCGTCATCATTGATAATCAGCAATTCGCCAGGTTCCACAGAACGAACATGTTCAGCACCGATAATTTCAAATGCACAAGTTTCGGATGCAACGACCCACGCATCACCAATTTTTCCTAAAGATAATGGGCGCATACCGTTTGGATCTTGTGCAACCATCAAACCTTCATCTGTCATTAAAACGAATGCAAATGCACCTTTTAGAATACTAAGTGCCTTTTTCACCCGTTCTCGATGATTACGTGAACCACTGCTACGTTTGATCAAGTGAGCGAGCACTTCAGTATCGGATGTACTTTGGAAGATACTACCTTGACGCTCCAAATGTTCTTTTAAATCTGTCGCATTGATCAGGTTACCGTTATGTGCGATTGCCAAGCTACCAGTTGTTGAACGGAAGACTAGTGGCTGAACATTTTCTATACCACGTCCATCTTTTGTCGTATAGCGAACTTGTCCAATTGCGCCACGTCCTTCAAGTGAATTCAGTTTTTCGCCTGAGAACACTTCATTGACTAGACCTTCACCTTTCACTGCATGGAGACCGTTATCGCCTTTAACGACGATACCGGCCCCCTCCTGTCCACGATGCTGAAGAGCATGCAATGCGTAATAGCTGAGCTGTGCAGCATCGTCATGTCCCCAAATACCAAATACGCCGCACTCTTCGTTTAGTCCTCTGAGTTCAGCAAGCATGCAATAGCCCCTTTCCAAGCAGTTTGGAATTCTTCTACCGTCCCTTCTACTAGGACAGTTCCTTCTGCATCTTTAATGACGATTTCTTCGCCATCTGTCACTGTTCCGATTTTCACTGCATCTTGAACTTTCTCTTCAAACGCAGCTACTTGATCAGCTTGTACCGTAACCAAGAAACGTGACTGTGTTTCACTGAACAACGCAGTGATTGCTGAGCCTTCCACTGTTACATCAGCACCCAAACCTTGTGAACCGAATGTACCTTCACAAAGCGCTACTGCAAATCCACCTTCAGACAAATCATCAGCCGATTGAATCAATCCCGCTTGGATTGCTTCAAGAAGTTGTTGCTGACGAGTTGCTTCTATATCCAAATCGATTGCAGGTGATTTACCGAAGATCTTTCCTTCGATCATTTGTTGCAGTTCACTGCCACCGAATTCTGTTTCTGTTTGACCAATCAAGTAGATCGCATCTCCGGCTTGTTTGAAACCAGGTGTTGTCACTTGACTTAAATCATGAACGATTCCTACCAAACCAATTGTTGGCGTTGGATAGATTGGCACACCGTTTACTTCATTGGAAAGAGATACATTACCGCCAATGACCGGTGCATTCAGTTTACGACACGCTTCAGAAATACCGTCAGCTGATTTTTCCAACTGCCAGAATACTTCTGGCTTGTCCGGGCTACCAAAGTTCAAGCAGTCAGTCAGCGCGATTGGCTCTGCACCTGAACAGACAAGGTTACGTGCAGCTTCAGCAACGGCAATTTTACCGCCAACTTCCGGATCCAAATAAATGAATCGAGAGTTACAATCCGCTGTCATCGCAATACCTTTATTTGTTCCTCTAACACGGATTACACCTGCTGATGCTCCTGGTGCTAGTACTGTATTCGTTCTTGCACCTGTATCGAATTGATTGTAGACCCACTCTTTTGAAGCAATCGTTGGACGTTGCAATAAATCGAGTAGTGTTTCTTTCAAGTTCGTTACTTGTGGTTCTGTATTTTCAATCGCCTGGTTTTCCGCAAACGATGCAGGTTCTTTTGATTCTTTCTGATAGCTAGGTGCATCTTCAGCTAGTAGATCTGCTGAAACTTCTGCTGCGACTTCGCCTTTATGAAGCAAACGGAGCATTTTATCATCTGTTACATGACCGATAGTTGCTGCAGTAATTCCGTACTTCGTGAATAATGCAATAACTTCTTCTTCACGACCCTTTTTCACAACGATCAACATACGTTCCTGAGATTCAGACAGCATCATTTCATACGCTGTCATATTCTCTTCACGCTGTGGTACAAGATCCAAGTTCAATTCCACACCATAACCAGCTTTTGAAGCCATCTCAGCTGCTGAAGAAGTAAGACCTGCTGCACCCATATCCTGAATACCGATCAACGCATCTGATTGAACTAGCTCTAAGCAAGCTTCCATCAATAGCTTTTCAATGAATGGATCTCCTGCTTGCATTACCGGCAGTTCTTGCTCTTCTTCAATAGATAGTTCGGAAGAAGACATGGTGGCTCCGTGAATTCCATCGCGACCTGTTGTAGCCCCCGCATATATCACTGTGTTGCCAATACCAGCTGCGACACCTTTTTGAATATCTTCATGATTCAACAAACCGACTGCCATTGCGTTGACCAACGGACGCTTCGAATAGCACTGATCGAACTGAACTTCACCAGCTACTGTTGGAATTCCCATCGCGTTACCGTAACTCGCAATTCCAGCAACTGCTTCCTCAAATAAGAATTTATCACGAGGATCTGTTAAATCTCCGAAACGAAGTGAATTGACTAATGCCACCGGACGCGCACCCATAGAAAATACGTCACGAATGATTCCGCCTGCACCTGTTGCTGCACCAATGAAAGGCTCGATTGCTGATGGTGAGTTATGAGATTCCATTTTAAACACCGCAGCTTGATTATCACCAATGTCTACAATTCCAGCCCCTTCACCTGGCCCTTGTAGTACACGTGCACCTTCGGTAGGAAATCTACGTAATACAGACTTTGAGCTTTTATACGAACAATGCTCTGACCACATAGCAGAAAACAGACCTGTTTCTACGTAATTCGGAGTACGTCCAAGTTTTTCTACTGCACGCTCATACTCTGCATCTGTCATGCCCATTTGGAGATATAGACGATTTTCTTTGATTTGCTCCGCTGTAGGTTCGTGATTAATTGACATGCTGTTCACCCCGATTGTTCATGATTGATTGGAATAAAGCTGTTCCATCTGTTCCACCGATGATTTCTTCCACTGCACGTTCAGGAAGTGGCATCATACCGAGTACATTACCTTTTTCATTTGTGATCCCTGCGATTGCTTCTGTACTGCCATCTGTATTTTCATTCGCATATGTGAAAACGATTTGATTATTATTTTTAAGTTCTTCTACTGTCTGCTCGTCAGCGTAGTAGTTACCAAATTCGTTAGCTACTGGCAATGTGAGCACTTGACCTTGTGTATATTCTTTGGTGAAAGCTGTGTTATTATTTTCCACTCGTACTGTTTCTCGAGCTGAACGGAATTTCAAACTCTGATTACGTAAGAATCCACCTGGAAGGATACCTGCTTCTACTAAGATATGGAAACCATTACCTACACCCAGAACCAATTTACCTGATTCAGCAAATGCTTGTAACTGTTTGCAAGCAGGTGAACTTTTCGCCAATGCACCCGGACGTAAGTAGTTGCCGTATGAAGTGCCTGTCGGTAATAGAACCGCATCGAATTGATCGAGTTGATCGGCTTCTGTATGCCAAACGTATTCAACATCTTGCTTTACTGTTTCCTCAATTGCATGGTACATATCAAGATCACAAGTAA
This sequence comes from Sporosarcina ureae DSM 2281, assembly GCF_000425545.1. GTDB lineage: Bacteria > Bacillota > Bacilli > Bacillales_A > Planococcaceae > Sporosarcina > Sporosarcina ureae. The sequence goes on from NZ_AUDQ01000021.1 coordinate 44,558, forward strand.
GACCTGGGAATACTAAAACGGCGAACTTCATTTGCTGGCAACCTCCCCGATTTCAAAGCGATAATCTTCAATGACTTTATTAATCAATAGATCTTTACACATTTCATTCACACGTGCTTCGATTGTCTCTTCTGATCCATCAAGCTGTAATTCGATCAGTTTTCCAACTCTTACACTTTTCACTTCTTCATAGCCAATCTTTTGAAGTGCTTCAGTTGTCGCGATGCCTTGTGGATCTACAACACTTTCACGTAGTGTTACATAAATAGTTACTTTCGTCATTGTCGGTTCCTCCCAAAGTGGAAATAATAGTTTTTTATTAGTTATTATCTTGCCAAATACTGGACTGTTCAATTTCTTGTAATGTTTCATCAAGATTTTCCGTCATGATTGTAACGTGACCCATTTTACGTTTTTCTTTTACTTCTGCTTTGCCGTATAAATGAATGGACCATTCTGGATAATCCGCGATGCGCTCTTGAAGCGGTGCTACATGTTCTCCAAGTACATTCACCATAATGGATGGTGCCCATAACTTCGGCTCACGTAACGGCCAACCACAGACCGCACGGATATGCTGATGAAATTGTGAGATGTTACATGCCTCTATTGAGTAGTGACCAGAGTTATGCGGGCGTGGCGCTAATTCATTAATAATGATTGTACCGTCAGGCAGTACGAACATTTCAACTGCTAGTGTCCCCACTAACTCTAAATGACCTGCAATTTTTTTTGCTGCATCTTCGGCTTGCTGCAGAACCGCCTCATCTACTCGTGCAGGTACAATTGATTCGTGCAGAATATGATGCTTATGAATATTCTCTGCTATTGGCAGGCAATAGGTTTGTCCTGCTGGATTTCTTTGAATAATAACGGAAATCTCTTTATCAAAAGGAACGAAAGCTTCTGCTATACAAGAAGAGTGTGTAAAAAGATCTTTGGCACTTTCAATTTGCTCTTTCGCTTCAAGCTTCACTTGACCTTTACCGTCATAGCCGCCAAAAGCAGTTTTCACGATACAAGGAAATCCTAGTTCATCAATTTTCTGCACTAGCTCTTCGTACGTCTCAGCGGTTATGTAAGGCGCAACCGGTACTCCAGCCGCTCGTATCTCAGCCTTTTCATTGATACGATTTTGCGTGATACGGACTAATTCAGCACCTTGGGGTACATAGGCTTTCTTTGTCAGCCGTTTCAATCCTTCATAATCGATATTTTCAAATTCAAATGTAATGACATCACTTACTTGGCTTAATTCATTCAACGCTTCTTCATCATTATACGGTGCAACGATTTCGATATCCGCCAACTGTCCGCAAGGGGAATTTTTTGTTGGATCAAGTACCGCAATCTTGAAACCAGCCTCTTTTGCTGCAAGTCCCATCATCCGCCCCAATTGACCACCACCGATGATACCGATCGTCTGTCCTGGTTGAATCATTTTCAATTCAGTTCACCACTGCTTTCCAGCGAGATTTTCTTCATTTCATCGCGTCTTTGCTGTAGTTTCTTACGTAATTCTTCATCTTGTACACAGAGCATTTGAGCTGCTAAAAGACCAGCATTTGTAGCACCCGCTTTACCGATTGACACAGTCGCTACAGGTACGCCTCCTGGCATTTGAACGATGGATAATAGCGAGTCCATGCCATTCAATGCTTTAGATTGCACAGGCACACCAATAACAGGAACTAGCGTTTTTGCTGCAACCATCCCTGGTAGATGGGCGGCTCCGCCTGCTCCTGCGATAATAGCATGTAATCCTTTTTTTTCTGCTTGTTCCGCATAGTCAAACATAAAATCCGGCGTACGGTGGGCTGACACTACTTTCTTTTCATAAGAAACGCCTAGCTCATCCAATATGTCGCATGCATGCTTCATTGTTTCCCAGTCGCTCTTACTGCCCATAATGACACCAATTTTTGGTTCCAAATCTAATCCGCTCCTTCATGCACAAGATGATTTAATATAAAATAATAAAAAGGTCCTTGAAAACTCCACTTTTCACATGCACAAAAAGCAGAACTTTCAAGGACCCTTACCAAAATGGATACATAGCTAATATAACTTAGCTATTCTCCATGATTATCCAAGAAAAATTGCTTTCCCACATAGTGTAGACATTTACGGTGTCATGGTAGAAACGCCACAGCCAATTCTGTAGCATATACGGGGAACTCATTTACTCTTATTATATTATCAATTATTACATAATCCGTCAACTAAAAGACGAACATTATAATATAAGTCTTTTACAATCATTCGCTTTTAAGTTGACATATGAATGAATAACCATCTGTTCTCTTTCTACTGACAGTTATTAGCTATTTTTGATCCCTTGAAACTGTGTTTGCTGTCTAATCGGAATATACTCTTCTCCAACCTGTTTAAATAGTGGCTTCTCACGTCTGGCAACAACGGTATATCCCAAGCTCTGAATTCTCTCCAAACATTCCTCGAGTGTTTCATCTTCTTCTCTATCAAACCACATCTTTTGTTTACTCATTTAAATAACTTGCCTCTTTTCACACTCTTCACCCAGAATCCACCGTGTATCGACTTAGGCTCATACGATATAATAAATGCTTTCGGATCGAGTTCCGTTATCGTTTTATACAATTGCACTTCATATTTACGAGGCGTCAGAATCTGCATTGTAGAACGATTACCACTTAATCCATTAGCTGATGAGTCTGTCACACCATAACCTAGTCGGCGCAATTCAGCAGGCATTTCCTTATCGACATCTGCTGTTATCACGTTCACCGTTATATAACCGAGTGCTAAACGTTCTTCAATTTTCGAACCGATAATAACCCCGATACCATACCCAAGTGCATAAGCTATCAAGTTTTGGATTTGATCTAAATTATCCAGCACCAATCCAAGCCCGATGACGTATACTACCGTTTCAATCATACTCACTGTTGCGGCAATATAACGATAGCCTTTGAGTGTCAGGATTATTCGTATTGTCATAAACGTTACATAGACAATATTGATCGTGAAAATAATTAATATCATTACCATTGCACCACTCCTTTAAACAAGTAGGATAATCGTATCGCGCCTTCGTTAAAAACTCAAGGAAAGTCTTTTAAATAGTAGAGTATGGTGAGAGACTGTGAGGGTTGTGAGATGGATAGAGTTATTGACTCAATTTGTAGAGCGGAGTGTGGGATGTATAGAGCAGCACTGTTTGTCTTAGGGTCATTGAGCGGATACGGGGGACGATTGAGCGCTTGGCTGGGGTCATTGAGCGGAACGCGGTAAACATAGAGCACACAACCGAATTTATAGAGCAGATATTGAAAATGCATGAACATTTACTGATTTTACAGGTTAGGTATTGAAGAATTATGTATGATTTCCTTACAACTCATTAAGCAACAGTATTTTATAAAACACAAAAAAGCCATTCCCCAAAGGGAATGGCTTCGCGTGCCTAGCAACGTCCTACTCTCACAGGGGGAAACCCCCAACTACCATCGGCGCTGAAGAGCTTAACTTCCGTGTTCGGTATGGGAACGGGTGTGACCTCTTCGCCATCGTTACTAGACTCTTTGAGTAAAGCTTGTTCACTCAAAACTGAATAAAAGACATTGTGTAGTTCAAGTAACTACTTTTTAAAATAGGTTAAGTCCTCGATCGATTAGTATCTGTCAGCTACATACGTCGCCGTACTTACACCCCAGACCTATCCACCTCATCATCTTTGAGGGATCTTACTTACTTGCGTAATGGGAAATCTCATCTTGAAGGGGGCTTCATGCTT
>NZ_AUDQ01000022.1 GCF_000425545.1 Sporosarcina ureae DSM 2281
TGTTTCTTGGCGCTAAGAATGCATTCATAGAAGTATTCGAATCCTTGATTGGTTTGATGTACAGGGAACGATTTCTTCAGGATCATTCCACGTTCATCGACCATGCAGGCGTAATGTGTTCGTTTGGCAATGTCCATTCCGATGACTAGCGTTTTATCTGTAACTTGATTAATCTTAGCGTTTTGCGTAAAATTCATTGTGAGTCCTCCTTGGTATTTAAATTAGGGGTCAATTCGTGCAGATTTGACACCCCGCATCATACCAAGAGGGCTCTTTGTGTTCAAGTCCCCGAAAAAGCTTCTAACAGGAATGCTCCTCTTTTTATATATTTAATTTGCGGTTTGGAGACTTTTCCCTCTTCCACCGACAATATTTAATTTATCCTGCTATCATAACACAGAGATTATTAATATACATAAAGGAGACAACCTCCTCTGTCTGTAATTCAATCCTTAATCCTGTCATTTTGAAAAAAGATTTTGTTTATCATTTTGCGGAGTACCACAACGGATTAGAGAAAAGATATGACTACTTTAATGAATATTTAAAAAACAATCTTTGTACAACCACTCTATTACGAGGAGTAAACTTTCCAGCAAAAACAATTTCATTATGAAGTAATAGTTGATGACATAATAATCGAAGTAATTGTTAAATATACAGATGGAAATTCTGGACAACAAGATTAAGATGATGGTACCACAAGTTCTTAATAGAAAAGGATGCCTGGTGGATCAAGAATCAATAATCAACTTGCAGGTCATTTCAAGGAATAATGAATATACAATCGACATACAAAACGGAAATGTAAAAATGACTAGGGGAATTCAAATGGAAGTATATCAAACTACGATTGAGGACTTGGAAGGTGTAGCAAATTTATTCGATGCATACCGCGTGGACTATGAAAAAAGCCTGGATACTGAACGATATGTTTGTAGATCCAGAAGCTCGGAAGCTAGGAATTGGTCAAACGCTTTTACAAAAAGCAAAAGACTATGTACAGGAAATAGGCGCAAAAAGCATTGTTTTAGAGACAGCAGCGGATGACTACACGGCTCAAAAACTTTATGAGAATAACGGGTATGAGCGCGATACACAACTCTATCATTATGAATTAAAATCAAGTAACTAATTGCTAGGTATGTAATATTGCAACATTAATTATGTAATAAGGTCATCAGGTGTGGTTGCTGTAGAAGTACTTTGCCTGGATCGGAGGTTGAAAGATGACGCTTAAATGGAAAATAGAAAATAGTATATTTGATAGCTTGTTCGAAGCAGATGTTTGGGCCGATTCCATAGCAAATGAAATGTATGCAAAGCTGTACGATGGCTATGACACGTGTGATTATAAAATAGCGTATTCGTTAGCTTTTAGACTTGCTGCGATAGAAGAATTCAGAGTGATTACAGATAACTCAATAGAGGATCGATATAAAGTTTGGGTCATGCCTTCTACGAAGGGAAGAATATTTCAATAACGCTAAAAAGTGATTAGTGAGTGCTGATCCAATAATTACAGTTTAGCGCTGGGCAAGGTGAATGGGGAGACAAGAATTTGAGAAAACGTCATATTAAATTTTTGAAATATTTTTTAATTCTTTTCGTTATTTGTATACTAAGTAATATCATTTTTAAAGATGATCTCAACGTATTAACTGCTTTTTCAGTAGCGCTCGGTGTTAGTCTAGGAATCGCATATTTGAGTCCATACTTTATAAAGGAGTGAAAAAGTGCAACATCTTTACGTTTAAACGATCGTATGGTGAAAATCCTAGCTATAGTAGATAGACGAGTAGACTTTGGTTTTTTCGTTGTGGTCGTCACACACGATTCGGCACAAGCGCGTTCGAGATTGGACAGACCGCCTGCCTAGAATTGCAAATGCGCCTGTTAAAGTGAAGCAGTCTACTTGTCCAAAACCGACACCTCTTCGGTGGCCGGAATGAAGCGCTTTATCCTGCTCGTTGCGATAAACGGCGAGTAAGTTATTCCCCGCATGTTTTCATACTCCGTTCATATTCCCTCCGCCTGCTGCGTATAGTGGGTGCTATAGTGGAAAGACGGCGATTTTCAAATCGTAATCATTCCGATTAACGCACTTGCGGCAAAACAATTAGGCAGAAGGGGAGAAGAAAATGAAGATACCGGTATATACGATTAATGGATTTCTCGGCAGTGGAAAAACGACGATTTTGCTTGCGATGATGGAAGAATGCAAGCGGAACGGTTGGAAAGCGGGGATCATCCTGAATGAATTGGGAGAGAAAACTATAGAGGAAGACTATTTCGAAGGACAGAATCTGAAACAGCTGCTAGACGGCTGCATTTGCTGCACGATGCAGGACGGTCTTCAGGAAACGCTCCGCTCCATCGCGGCCGAGCCGATAAATATCCTCCTCATCGAAGGGACAGGCGTGGCGAATCCACTGGCGATAGAACGAACGCTCATCAGTGCGGAATTTCGGGAATTATTTGATCTGTATTCCATGATCAGCGTGGTGGACGCAAGCAAATTCCTCGAGTACCGGAACCGCTTTTCCAGTAACAAGGAAATTCGCCAGTTGCTGCAGGATCAAATGACATGCGCAAAGATGGTTGTCATCAACAAAACGGACCTAACAAAACCATCGGTACTCGCAAAGGTCGAGAAAAAGATGGAAATCTTGCTGCAACCGGACACACCTGTCTTCCGCACCACGTTTGGCAATTTGGAAATCGCACAATTGTTCAGGAGGAGGTACACATTGTCTGGACCGCACGCACAGGCAGCATCCGACCGAGTGCACAGTCACCATCAAGCCGTCATCCGTTCCATTCGTATACAAGACGTGCCGGCTATGACCCGGGAATCTCTCATTCGGTGGATTGAACAGCTGCCGCTGGACGTCCTTAGAGGAAAAGGGCTCGTCCATCTGCTGAATGAACCGGGCACCTATCTCATCCAGTTTTCCTCGGGGGAGCTAAGTTTGGAACGCATGAAGGAAGATGGCCGTGAACCGGTCATCATCCTGATCGGCGAAGGTCTGCAAGAGGAAGCAATGAACCGGAGACTCCTGGAACACGCGAAGGCGGGTTCCGTCCCATGACCACCTTCCACACATATAGCAAATGAACGCGCCGCCATCACCAAACCGATCAAAAAGTAGGATGTGACGCGATAGATGGTAACTATAATGAGAGATATAATCGGAATACTGGCTTTTCTCGTATTCGTTATGCTATTCCTTTACAACACCGAAGTGCTTGAGTACTTCGGTATCATAGTTCCCGACCAATGGTTGCACGTGAACACCATTTTCATCAGTATCCTGCTGGAGGCGTTCCCGTTCGTCCTCCTTGGTGTGTTCACGTCGGCGTTCATCCAGATGTTCGTTTCGGAGGAAACCTTGCGGAAGGTGCTGCCGAAACATGCCTATTTCGGCTTAATTTCAGCGGCTCTCCTCGGTGCGGTGCTGCCTGTCTGCGAATGCGCCATCATCCCGGTAGTGCGCAGGCTCATTAAGAAAGGGATGCCGCTCCATTTCGGCGTCGTCCTCATGATGTCAGCGCCCATCCTGAATCCGATCGTTGCCGCCTCCACCTACTATGCGTTCCAACAAGATCTGTCCGTGCTGTACTTCCGTATGGGACTCGGCTTTATCTTGTCGATCGTCATTGGCTTCATTATCTACCGGCTGTTTGGGAGCACCAACCAGCTAAGATGGACGAAGGACGGTCTGACCGGCGCGGCGGGTATCCGGAAAAGCGTCAGGACCAGCAAGGTCAAGCAGACGTTTTATCATGCGAGCGATGAATTCTTTGACATGGGAAAATATCTGATATTTGGCGCTTCCCTGGCAAGTATCGTCAATGTTTTTCTGGACCGGACGATGCTCGCTGCGCTGACATCAACGGAAGCGGGAGCGACTGGAATCATGATGGGCCTGGCGTTCATTATGTCCCTTTGCTCGGAAGCCGACGCATTTGTGGCTTCCTCCTTCTCCAATCAATTCTCGACGACTTCCCTGCTGGCGTTTCTAGTGTTCGGACCGCTGCTCGACCTGAAGAACACCTTGCTGTACTTTGCCTATTTCAAGACCAAATTCGTACTCATACTGATGGTCACCATCACCGTCGTCACATTCGGTTCAGTAATGCTGGTCCATTATTTACTGATGTAGGGAGGAGGGAAACTCATGAGAAACAGGAAAACGAACGCTTCACTGCAATTCCACATGTTCCTGAGGGCCATCATCTTCCTTGGCTTCTCCTTGCTCATCATAAAATTCGTCGTGAATGATACGATTCAGCTGTATATCGCGCCTAAAATGTTGCCATTCGTCTATTTTGCCGGGGGCTGCTTCCTAATTATCGGGATCTTTCTCTTATTCAAGAGCCTGTCGCCGAAACTGAAGGAAGATATGGAATGCAACTGCGGGGTCGACCATCAGATGAAAGGCTCTTTCATTACCAAGACCTGCATCTATCTGCTGTTCATCCTGCCCGTCGTCCTCGGTCTAGGGCTACCCGAGAAGGCCGTCGACAGCACGGTCGCCTCCAACAGGGGTGTCCAATATGGCGGCGGGTTGTACAATACGCCGGGCATCGCACAGACGGACAGTGAATACGGCGGGGTAGAAGGGGCGAACAGCGTCAGCGACGAAGAAGGCACCACGGAGGCGGACGCCGACTCGGAAATCATGGCCATCTACGGCGATCAGCTTAAGGAATATTCAGCCATGGACCATATTGAAATCACGGATGAAAACTATCTAGATGTGAGCTATCTGATCAACTTTTTTCTGGACGATTTCACCGGCAAAACTGTCTCCATCAAAGGCTTTGTCTACCGCGAGCCGGACTTCGCCGAAGACCAGATCATCGTAGCTCGTTATGCGATGAATTGCTGTGTCGCCGATGCCAGCGTATTCGGCACCATTGCGTTCGGCGAACAGGTTGGGTCCCTCCAAGATGACACGTGGATCGAGGTGACCGGGACGATAGAAGAATTGGTCTATCACGATCAGAGGATGGCTTCCGTACGGGCGGAGCAAGTCGATAAAATCGAGGAGCCGAAGAATCCGTATTTGACGCCACTTTATTGATTCAAAGTACCAGGTCCTGGAACTATTAAGTTTATACGTGGGAATCGGAGTAGTAGTTCCCGTACAATATAGGTATAGCAGAAGGCCATCTGATTGAGAAATCATTCAGATGGCCTTCTTTGTACTCATTTAGAATGATGGATTTGATGTTGATTCCAATAAAATTAAAGGTGCCTGTGCAAGAATATTTCATGAATGTTTGTTTTTCACACAGGTACTATTTCTAAAGAACCTGGCACCTGATTACAAAAAAGGACGCGTTCGTGAAGTGAACAACTAGGATTATTTCCAGCTTTTTGAGGTGTGAAACAAGTTATCGAATGAACCGAACCCTACAATTGATATAAGGGTGTTATGCTAGTAAATATATTTATCAGGATAATATTGTAAAAGATAACGAGTTCGAGGAGTAAAACAATGAAAGATTTTTATAGAGCATTAACCTATATTAGCGAAATGATGTATGAGCCAAATCATTTAATTTTAAATTCGGTGCATGAAGAAAAACAAAATGCTAAGTATGGGGCTGGTACATTTCAAATATCTTCTAGAACAGTTCGATTCAGAGTAGCGAATATCACACCTAGTAAAGTAGGGCAGTTTGTTGCGTTTTGGGAAAAGGATGAAAACAATAAAAACCAGCCGTATTCATATGAGGAAGCACCTGATTTGTTCGTGATCACTACTTTTAAAAGTGAACATGAGTTTGGACAATTTATTTTCCCAAAGGAAGTTATGTTCAAACAGAATATTCTCAGATCCAGTTCAACAAAAGGAAAAATGGCAATAAGAGTGTATCCAAGCTGGGATAGTCCCACTAGTAAACAAGCGATGAAAACACAGCAATGGCAGTTACCTCATTTTGTTGATATGAGGACCTTAAATACATTAACCGAAGACAAAATAATGGAACTGTATTTTTGTTAACTCACTGCAATCGAGTGCCTGTATTCAAGCGCCAATTTATGGCGCTATTCTGAGTGTTTTTAGGACCTGGTACCTGAGAAGCCGATCTTTGCGGTTGGGTTATGGTTGACCGGCCATCGGAACGCGTCCTGCTACATCATACATCAACGTTTTCCGAAGACTATCCCTTTATAGGATGCGATTGTATCATGAAGGATTTGTGGTCTTTTAGTAATAAGGTCAACAGATTGTATAAATATCAAATTGAATCTTGGCACACCTTCATTAATGTTTTTCTCGGAAGATCTTGATAAGTTGCATAGCACCCTGTCAAATAAAAATATCACAGTCGGAGAAATTGTAACTATGCCTTCCGGAAAAGTATTCAATTTTGCCGATAGCGAACAAAATTATTTTGCAGTTATGGAAAAGAGTAAATAACTTCTAGTAACACGTCGCATAAAAGAAGGATTTTGAAATCACTTCAATAAATTTACTTGGCAATTGGATAGACTTAGTGAAAGAAGAGGTTTTATAACTTCCTGAAAATACATTTGAAGTAAAAGTGAATTAAAATGAAGAAATAACTATAATGAAAAACTAGAACGTAATAAAATTTATTATACTTTATATAAAACAAGAGATGATTGAAAGGTGATATAAATGAAAAATAATAATGACTTAGTATCTCAAGAAATAAGAAGTTTATTTGCCGACAATGCTGAATTCTGGATTATTAATGACATACAAGTTAATTACTTAGAAGAAACCATTGTCTTAAATTTAGTAAGTGTTAGTAATCAACAGATTTTAAAAACATTTATTAAATTTAAACAAGTTATGTCACTGTTTATTTATCAAGACGCTGAAATAGAAACATATAGATTAAATAACTATAAAGAAAATGATCCTTTTTTACTTTCAGAAATTAGTTATCATCCTAATGGATTTGGAAAAATAAATATTAAGAGCCTAGAACCCGAATTACCACAAATTGAATCTATAAGTTCTTCAACTAATTTCTATTTCCAAGTTAATAATAAAGATTGTTTTTTTATTGAAGCAAATTCTTTGATGATTAACGAAAAAGTGTATCGGAATTTAATCGTAGACGAAGAAACTATTAAAAGTCCATATTAAATTAGAAAGTTTACTATAATATTCTTAAATCAGCGGAGCTAACACAATGTAACTATGTTAGGTTCATAAAGGAAGCTTTCATCTATTTGACTTAAACAAGCGAATGCGATTCTTGTATAAGAGATCTGCACTCTATTCAGTATTAAGGCCAAAAAGTACGAAAAAAGCGATTTGAACGGATTCAGAGAAAAAGATGAAAATATCTATACGCATTTGCTCCGTTCTCTCTGGAAAGCTTCGAAGTACGATAGTAAATTGCGTGAATTATCTCCAGAAGAGTTTGTTGAATTTACTAAAAGGGCTGTAAATATCTAGGAGTATAAAAGTTAGAATGAGGGGAGAGTATTTACATTTTTTTCTGTAAACTTGATTAAGAAAAAATATATAAAGGAGTGCTTGGAATGAATGAAAAAGAGTCTACAAATAAAAAATTTTTGAATACCACACTTACTTTTTTCGGGCTTATCTCTATATATACACTTATTCTTAATCCAGATGTAGGTATAAAAGAAATAAGTTTAATGTTGTTTTTTACACTGATTTTCTGGCTACTTAATAAGTTTTAAGAAAAGAGAAAAGATCAGAAAAAACAAAAAACACACTTACTTTTTATGGTATTATCATCTGGGATAATATAAAAAATAGAGGTAGATTAAGAAAGAATAGATTTCAACAATCCGTCCATTTGTTGGAAGTTAAAATAGCGAATTCATTATGAGGTGATCGTTTGGTGAAAAAAAGCTTTAAGTTCTCCTTAATATTTTTTGTGCTGATAACGCTCTGGAAGTGGTTTTCTACTTCGAAAATTCAATGGCTTGAGAATATAATCTTAACTATTGGAGTTACGTTAGTGTCTACGTTTGTAGATTGGGCAAGTAAACCTCTTGAGTACAAAAAGAGAAGTGATTAGTTTATGTTATGTAAAGTATTACCTTTTTTCAATCGGTCCATTTTGTAGCAAAATGACGTAAATATTAGGGGTGATTTACCATGTGGAAAAAGATATTAGTAATTTTTACGGTGGCAATTGGGGGTTTTATGCTTTCGTTGACGATTAATAGTTTGGGCGACACAGGTAATAAAATAATGCATTTCGGAGGAGGTTTGTTGATGTTCTCGGGCATCATAACAGCCTTTCAAATGAATAGAGAAAAATAAACCGTATTGATTTATCTGGGGCGATTGTCGAAGAAAATTATTCGTAGTCGCTTAGTTGATCGGAGCGGAAGCCGGCGACTCTGGAAGGATCAGCGGGACAGGTGAAACACCTAGCGAGCGAAGCGAGGAGTGTGGTTCACCGCCCGCCCATAAGACACGCGTCCGGCTGCAGCGCAGATCAACGGGTTCAAAAGCTGATCTTTCTAGGGTGTATTAACGGCAGAAGGTTAGTGCCTCTATCGGGCCAGATTGATTGTTTGATAATTTAAGGAGGTCACAATTTGGTTAATATATCGAGAGCATTCTTCTATCTAATTCTAGGCTTACTTACAGGGATTACAATTGTGAGTATGATGCGAAACGGAGAAATAAATTGGACAGTAATCGGTTATACAACTGGTACAGCTATCGTGGCTTTCTTTGTTATATCAGGTACTTACTTGGTTAGAAACTATAAAACCAATTGAACGCTATTATTCCTTTAACAGGGGCGATAGCTTAACAAAATTTATGCTGTTAACGGGTCATTATGTACTAAAACCAGAAGAAAGAAAAACTATTTTATTAAAAACAGATGAAAGATGGCGTTTGGGATGACTTTTAAAGATGAAAAATATCTACATATTTACGCTCAGCATTTTCCGCACGACGGGGCAGTGATTGTGGGAAATAAATTAGCACTATTAGAATTGAGACGAGCGATTGATGAGGCCTTGAAGAAACGCGAATCTGAAAGATATCTTACTGCGTCTGATGGAGAAGGTTATGAGGCATACATATTTAGGATTGAAGATGATGAGAGGGAATTATTTGAGTCTTTAGAAATGCCATATATTACGCAGTATTGTGATGTTAATTCGCATATATATTTTGTGAATGGTGGAAAAGAAAACAAACCACCTAATCCTATCGGGATTTTGTGGGAAAAGGAATAATAACTATGCCCCAAACAGGTGCGTTAACTGAACAACTGTTGCGCACCAAACGGGCCAAATTGTCGTTTACGTTGGGTTTGTAAATATTTTCGTTAGAGCGGTGTATGAAACGAGGGAGAAAAGTGTTAGCGATTTTTATATTAGTAGTTTTGATCGTATATTTGTTCGACTTTGCAAAAATAAGAAAACAGAATCAAACAGTGATTGAGCAGAATGATAAGATCATCTCTCTTAGAGGAAATAAAGAATAAACAATAATTAAGCTTCAATTGGGGCTGATGATTCAATAACGATTTCGCCTGCTTCAATCAATAGTATAGTAGACTGAAATTTCACGAAAAGCATATTCAAAATAAGAAGTGATTACGAATTTTGGTTAGGAGTGGTTTACATATTTAGAGGGAACCCGAAAAAGATATTGCTATCATTATTAACAAATCCATTATTCATACTTGTATATTGGATTTTTTGTTATGAATTAGCTTTACTCTGCATGTATGGAAGAATAGATCATACTGTTTCTATTTTATTCATATCTACAGTATCTTTAATTTCTATCATTGCATTTTCTGCAATAAAAATTGTAAAAGGTAAAGAACTACAACCCAACAAATGGATTCATTTAAAGGCATGGAAATATGTTTCTATTGTAATTATGATAGTCATAACCTTATTTTATGGAATGAAGATTTATCAAAGCGCAACCAATTTCGGAGGCGAACTAGCTTGGTTTATTGATAGATTAAAAAATGAAGTTTCAGTTGAATTTGAACATAACAATATATATGTGGATGGAGTAGAAGGGATTTTTACAGATATAAATAAAGAATATGCTTTGCCGAAGAAATTATATATGGAAAGTGATTTTCATCTTGAATTTAATCCGGATGGAACAATCACATCTTTCGATACATTTGTTTATGGGAAAAACGCTGATGAGAAGGAGGAAAGTTTTCTAATCACTTATGATCAAAATAAAGCGTTCACTATTACTATAAGAGTAAACGGATATCTACATGCCGATTATGATGAGGACAAACTAGTGGAGCCTTTAATAAGAACGGTTAAAGTTATTCCAGTTAAGCAGACAGTTGGTATGTGGAATGAAGGTAAGTATGGAGTAGTGTATTACGGGAAGAGAAATTGGGGCTACAATACTGAGGGGATTATTCACATCGATGAGAATGGTATGGAGCAGACTCCTACAAAAATCACTTCTGAAATAATTGGCTATACGGTATCTATTTTTGTCCCTGGAAAAGAGAAAGAGGTACTACCCGCAAGATATAATTTAATTGGTGATCCAGATTGGAGTCAGTCAAATACGACTCAAAATCAAGAAAGTTTTGAAGCTGATCGGCAAGAGATAGCTAATAGCAATGAACAGTTTTATTACTCAAAAGAAGTAGGATATATGTTAAATGTTACGGATAAAGCATTAGGAAGTACTTTGTATTCACTTAGGAAGACCAGTGACGGTGGTGAAACTTGGACAGTCATAAATCAAAATCCATTCAATGGAACAGTTGGTAGTGCAGCAGGAATAACTTTTATTAATGATGAAATTGGATTCTTAAGGGCAGCAAGACCTTCTGGTACTGAGGGAGTACTATATCGTACAAATGATGGAGGGATATCCTTCGAAGAGGTAAGTTATGCCATACAGGAAATGAAGGTAGATAGTGGGCAATCTATAAACCCTTTTGATTTTCCAGGTCTGCCCTTTGTGAAAGATGGGGTTCTTAATTTGTTAGTTGGGCAAGGATCAGATGGTGATTATAATGGTAATAGTAGTGGACTTTATCAATCAAATGATAAAGGTGTAACTTGGGAGTATATAAAAGAGGTTGAAAATTAATATTTTTATAAAATGGATATTTACAATGTAGAAATATCGGTGCTTCTTTTAGTATCTACGGTGAAACTTCATTCGATCATACTAGTAGTTTAGAAGAACCGTACCGTAAGATAAAAAAGCCATCCTCTCCACTAGGAGAAAGGATGGCTAACTTTCACATATTGTAAAATTACGGATTAGAGTTTTGACCAACGTTCCTCTAACCAGCTCATAAATTCTACGCCTTTGTCACCTTCATACGCATCAAAGACGTCTACACGCATACGCTTTAATTTATCCGCAAAATCAGCCACAGTATGATCTTTCGGCAAGCTCTTTTTGACCCGCAGGAAGATCTTGTCTGTGTTTTTGATAATATCAAAACGTGCAAGTGATGGTTTCTCCACGTCTTCGCCAAACGCCAAAAGTGCTTCATAGGCTGCTAATTGCACTTGGTGGACAGTATCATGCTGCATACGATTTTTTAATAAATCTATGACTTTGTCATGTTTATAATCCGATAATATGTTGACTGCTTCCAAACGCTCTCGCCAACTAGACGTATAATTGGCCTGTTTTTTTAATGCTTCATACTGCTCAGGTAATGCTGTTTCGATCTTTTTCACTTAATTGCACCTCTTTTTTTAACTAAAGAAAAAATAGATTCTTCTGCATCTCCTATTATACGTTGTCTGGGTGAAAATAGCGATGAATCGATAGTTAATCGAGGTGCCAGGTCCCCGAAACTATTCAGAATTGTTTTGGGACCTGGCACTTGAAAAGTAGTATGGGCTATCTTTGCAGTTGGGGAGTGGTTCATCGCCCTCCGGAACATGTCCGGTTATATCATATACACGTTTTCCGAAGGTTATCCCTTTATTGAATGCGATTATAAAATGAAGGATCTGTGTTTTTCAGTAATCGAGCCATTTAATTTAATGAAACCTATAGGGCATTCATCCGTACATAAATTAAGGAGAAAAAGGAAAGTAATATAGTTAATGGATGTATTCGTAGAATAAGCAGTTTTTATATAACCGGACAAAAACTAATATAGGGGTGACGGAATGAAGAAGGTATTTGAAGCTATATATGAGGGTCATCGATTACAAGTTGAGAATAGATGGTTTACAGGCGAGAAGTTGTATGTAGATGGAGAATTGCACGATGAAAATTTAGGCTTAGCATTTAGAGGGACTTTAAATGGGCGTATTAGGAATAAAGAAAATGAATCAAAGAGCATAAAAGTGACTTTGGGTGGTTTTTTTAGTATCCACTGTAAAGTCTTCGTTGATCATGTATTAGTTCCTTCATATCAAATTAAAATAAGTGATTAAATACTTCCAAAATAATTGGGGATGAGACAGGTTGTAAAAATATAAAGACTCCCAGCAAACTGGTGCAGTTGTAGAAGATGAATTATTAAATCATAAAGGGTTTACTAATGAAAGCGAGAAGTTTGGGCAGAAAGGATGAATGATTATATGTTATGGATACTTACACAAAATAAACAAAGCTTGATGAATGTAAGAGATGTCTCTGTAAAAGGAAAACATATCGTAGGGTTTATTGAAAGTAGTCTTTTGGATCAATGGAATAAAAGTATGGGTAAATATGAATCTAATGAAAGAGCAATAGAGATTCTTGAAGAAATATATAGTAGGATTGAAGAGAGTGCCGGTGCTTCTGTGACGTACACGATGCCTCAAAGGTAAGAATAACATGAATTAATTAAAGGATTTTTCAATAAGAGATAGTGTTCAGATTACGCAATAGTTATGTGTTGGAGGTGTGAAATAATGAAGACGACGACTGGATTATATCTTTTCTTTATAGCTATACATCTTGTCAATCTCGCAAATATTACGTTATCAAAAGGGGAATGGAACGGCATAACGATGTGGCTCAGTACAGGATTGTTTATAGCTGGTACCGCCTATTATGCATTTAATAAAAATGCTACTCGAAAAACAGTATAATCAATTTCAAAGAGAATATTCTCCAATAGAAGCAACTTTGTTTGTTGGAGTAGCCGCTTCTTGGGGTATTACTCGTGTTTGTGAAGGTAGATCACAATAAAAAATAATAGTTCTTACAGAAAAACCATCTAGTACAGAACGAAGATATCCCGATAGCTTTAGATGGTATTTCTTCTTTACAACTGTTCTATTATTTATCTCTTAATTACTAAATGTTACTCCAATAAAGTACCCGTTTTCGATAATCGTATCGGTGGCGGGTACTTTTTATTGAGTTTATTTTTATTGACAGTACTAGGTTTTAACACCATTCAGACTGGTGCTGGAACCTGGTACCTTTAATATAGGAATGGTATACTGGCAAATGGATATTTACATGTAGCTGATAAAAAAGATGGTGAGGAGATAATAAGAATGACATACGCATTAGAAATTAAAGACCTGAAAAAAGTCTATGCTGGTGGTGTTGAAGCTTTGCGTGGCATTGATTTGAAAGTCGAAGAAGGAGACTTTTACGCTCTTTTGGGTCCTAACGGTGCCGGCAAATCTACAACTATCGGGATTGTGACGTCACTCGTCAATAAGACATCAGGTAAAGTGAATGTTTTCGGCTATGATATGGACACGCAGTTAATGCAAGCTAAGCTGCAAATCGGTTTGGTTCCTCAAGAATTCAACTTCAGTCCTTTTGAAACGGTTCAGCAGATTGTAGTGAACCAGGCGGGCTATTACGGTGTGTCAAGGAAAGAGGCACTAAAGCGTAGCGAAAAATACTTGAAGCAGTCTGATTTGTGGGAG
Source organism: Sporosarcina ureae DSM 2281 (assembly GCF_000425545.1). Lineage (GTDB taxonomy): Bacteria > Bacillota > Bacilli > Bacillales_A > Planococcaceae > Sporosarcina > Sporosarcina ureae. Next base: position 13,844 of record NZ_AUDQ01000022.1, read on the forward strand.
AAAAGAAATGTTCAGGCACAGATGCTATCTGGAGGGATGAAACGTCGACTGATGATCTCACGTGCCTTGATGCATGAACCGCGCTTACTTATTCTTGATGAGCCTACAGCTGGTGTAGATATTGAATTAAGACGAGAGATGTGGATGTTTCTTAAAGAATTGAATGCAAACGGTACGACGATTATTCTAACAACACATTACTTGGAAGAAGCGGAGATGTTGTGTCGCAACATAGGGATCATTCAAAAAGGGCAGCTGATTGAAGATACTAGTATGAAATCATTGCTGGCTAAGCTCCAGTATGAAACAATTATTTTAGATATCGAATCTTCAGGACGGGTGCCAGTGATCAAAGGTTATACCAGTGAACTCATGGACGATGGATCTCTTTCTGTAGAGGTAGCGCGTGATCAAGGAATCAACGAAGTGTTCAACCAATTGACAGAACAAGGGATTAAAGTGTTATCTATGCGCAACAAGTCCAATCGATTAGAAGAGTTATTTTTAAAGCTTACAGAAGAAACTGCGTAGTGGAGGATGTACATGTTTAAATTATATTTAACAGCATTAAAAGGTTTATCGGTCAAAGAAACGAACCGCTATTTAAGAATCTGGGTCCAAACATTGGTCCCGCCAGTCATCACAACTACTTTGTACTTTATCATCTTCGGGAATTTGATTGGTAAACGGATTGGCGAAATGGACGGATTCTCTTACATGGAATTTATTGTCCCAGGATTGATCATGATGTCAGTCATCACCAGTTCCTACTCAAATGTCTCGTCATCATTTTTCTCACAAAAGTTTCAAAAGAACATCGAAGAACTATTAGTTGCCCCTGTACCGACTCATATCATTATCTGGGGCTTTGTCATTGGAGGAATAGGAAGAAGTATTCTCGTAGGGATACTGGTCACAATTATCTCTCTGTTTTTCGTTCCGTTGCAAGTCCACTCGTGGAGCATTGTCATCTTGACGTTTTTGATGACGGCTATTTTGTTCTCGTTGGCCGGCCTGTTGAACGGTATTTTTGCCAAGTCATTTGACGATGTGTCTATTGTGCCTACGTTTATTCTTCAGCCGTTGACTTACTTAGGTGGGGTGTTTTTTGCCATCTCGATGTTGCCTCCATTTTGGCAGGTGATTTCACATTTTAACCCGATCGTTTACATGATTTCCGGATTCCGATTCGGGATTCTCGGTGTGATCGACGTTCCGATTTTATTTTCTATTCTCATTTCAATTACTTTTATTGTAGTGCTTTATGTAATCAATTGGTATTTGATTGAAAAAGGCCGTGGGCTGAGAAGTTAACATCTGTTGTGCTTACTCGCACGAGTTACTAAATTGTGAAATACATAGATAATCCTTCCGAGAAGTGCTCAGCTAACAGCTGGGCATTTTTTATTGAGTAAAGACACTGTCAATGTATGCAAAACTCACTGAGTCATACGGCATCACAAGTGAGGTGATCACAAGAGCCACACATTCTGGATTTGAGGTACCAGGTCCCGATACAATTCTCACATAGGTACTTTTCGATTTTGAATTTTCAAAGTCCATTCAGGTATACTGGCAGTATGCAGTAACCTAAAGGAGGAATGTACATGAAGAAGAAAATACTCGCTTACCAGTGGCTGGAGCAACCGGTGTATGACCGGCTCATGGAGGACTATGACGTGCGGCTGTTCGAAAATCCAGAGCACGACACCGATTTCCTCGAGTTCCTGCGGGAAGCGGAAGGCGTGATTGGATTCGGATTTCCCGGGAACGCAGCGATGCTCGACAAGGCGCCCAATTTGAAAATCATTAGCAATGTCTCAGTCGGCTACAACAATCTCAACCTTGCCGAGCTGACGAAGCGCGGCGTCATGGGGACAAATACGCCTGGTGTGCTCGACGACACAGTGGCCGATATGGCGATGGGACTGATGCTTGCGACGGCTCGGAGGATACCCGAACTCGATGGCTATGTCAAACAGGGCTTATGGAAAGGGCTCCTGACGAATGATTGGTATGGCATGGACGTTCATCATAAGACGCTCGGTATCATCGGGATGGGGCGCATCGGTAATGCCATTGCCAAACGCGCGCGGTTCGGCTTCGATATGGACATCCTGTACCATACGAGAACGAAGAAGCCGGAAGCAGAGGAGCGGTTCAATGCATCCTACCGAAGCCTTGAGAACCTGCTGAAAGAATCTGACTATGTCTGCCTCGTTACCCCACTGACCGAAGAAACGCGGGGCATGATCGGCAGTGAGCAGTTCCGTCTCATGAAGCCGTCCGCTATCTTCCTCAACATCTCGCGCGGCGGCACTGTCGTAGAAGAAGACCTGATCGATGCACTACAGCAAAACGAAATTGCCGCAGCTGGCCTCGACGTGTTCGCACAGGAACCCGTCGACCCTAGTAATCCGCTGTTGCAGATGAAAAATGTCGTCACCTTGCCGCATATCGGCTCATCGACGTATGAAACGGAAGTGGCGATGGCGCAGCTTGCTGCGGATAACCTGACGGCTGTGCTCGAAGGCAAGAAGCCGGGGAACCTGTTAAATTTGGATGTGCTCGGACGGTGATGGCGGAGTGCGGAAGACAAGTCCCGAGCTGAGTGTTACAAAGGCATCTGCAATGAAGGAGGAAATCGTATGACAAGATGGCGGAAGTTGTATCAGCACCTACCTTATTTCGAACAGGCGGCTGAACGGAACCCCGAGAGCTTCATAACAGAAGAATTGCTGTTTCATGCAGAATACGAACAGGACCTGAATGAATTTCTTAGAGACTATCATGATCTGGATTGGACAGATACCCGCTATCCGAACACGCTCGAAGCGGCGGGTATCTCCACTGCCGAACAGATGGCAGTGGCTATTCCAATTGCGGATATGAAAGTGCTCAAGGCGTTGCTGACCCGCATGGTCCGAGAAGAACGGTTCGCGGCAGGAGCGCTCGCACAATATGCGAGTAATGGCATGGTCGCTGATGTGCTGTGCCGGCTGAAGGAAACGGACACCTTACGATGAGTGCTTGTGTGAAAAGCATACATGATTGGTTGTGAAAAAGTGCCTGTGTAGGAAACTTTCATTTTAGTTTCTCACACAGGTACTTTTGTTTATTCATGTCGTTTCGTTCAATAGAGACCAAGTAAGTTAAATTGAATCACGATGATGGTGGATACTACTATTACTAGCATTTCGGTTATCGTCAGGATCGATTGTTTTGGATAGCGTGTATACTTCCATTCGAAAAATGCTGTGATTATATAATCTAGTATCGTAAAAGCTATGATGGCGAAGAAAAACAGATAAATGAAATCTTCATAATAAAAAAGTAGAACAGAATATAGAGTGAATAGGCTAATCGCAGAAAAAACACGCAAACTTTTATCAATTTTACGATGTAATTCATTTATGTGATTAGTAGAAAAAAACTCTTTCTTTACTTTTTCAATTTTAAGTAGCTTCCTCAGAAGAGTCTTAAGTAGTGATTTAAGAGCAAAAACACATACTACAATTACCCCAAATCTTAACCAGAACACAAAATCCCTCCTCTTTCTTTAAACCCCGTTATTTTTCGTAACCAGTCTGTAAATGGACGCAATGGTTGAATACCACTTGATTTTCATACTTCTACATAATTATACCAAGAATATCCAAAATTGCTATTGGAAAATTAAAAACAGTACGAAACGAGGCATCCAGATCAACCCATTACTAGGAAGTTTCAATTGGTGTGTATCCATAAACAGAAATTACTCTATATAACCTATGAAGCGAGCAATATAAATCGAGGGGGAATTGGATATGCACCAAATAGCTATGAAGCAATACTTGAAAACATAGGCTATCTCAACGTCATGACCGGCAGACCAGACATTACGTCGAAATGCTATAAAATCAATTAGGCGATGTGTGTGTAAACGTACATAATTTACAAGGGGCGAAGGACTAAACTTTCACCCCTTTTTTAGCGTATGTAAAATTATTTTTTAAAATGAGTATCCTTTTCTAAAAAACTCTCTATATGGAGTATGAGAAGTGCAAAGTGAGCACTCATCTACTACTTATCTCCAGGGGGATCAACCAAATGAAATTATTAATTGATGAAGAGCCGATACCGCTACTACCGTCGCTTGTGCACTTAGTAGGAATTAATGGGGCCTTGGTTATGCAACAAGTGCATTTCCGCTCGCTCATATCTAAGAATGTTCGGGATGGCCATAGGTGGATCTATAAAACGTATAGTGACTGGACAAAAGAATTTACGTTTTGGTCGTCGAACACGATTAGACGTATTATTTATGATCTTGAAGAAAAGGGCTATCTCATTTCTGCACATCATCATAACCGGATGAAGATCGACAACACGAAATGGTATCGAATCGACTACACCAAATTGCCAGTAAGTACATTCGAACTTGAGCAAGTCACTTGCTCAGAAGTGCCATGTGCACCTGTCGAAGTTAAGCAAGTCCACGTGCCGGAGTTGGGCAAGCCAATAACCAAAGAACTTAAAGAATCTTTAATAATAAAGAATAAAGACCAAGTCGAGATAAATCTCGACGTCGCACATAGTGTGATTGACTATCTGAATGATAAAACCGGAAAGCAATTCAAAGCTACTTCACCAGCTACGAAGAAGTTGATCGGTGGCAGATTAAAAGAAGGCTATACGCGGGAGGACTTTATGAAAGTTATCGATCTCAAAGCCTCCCAGTGGATGAATCATGCTGAATTCAACCGATTTCTGCGGCCATCCACATTGTTTAGCATAACGAATTTCGAAAACTATATGAATGAATTAGCTGTGGTGCAGAAACCGAAAAAACGTCTAGTCGTTCTGCCAATGCTAGATTTCAATAAAGGGGATGAACACGTATGAATAGCGAACTAATGGAAAAAAGTCTTCTCGGTACGATGATGGAGGAAAATTATTTGATTCTCGACAGTGGGATTCAGACAGCATTTTTTGAAACACAACTGCACAAAAATATTTATCTAGCTATGAAAGAGCTAGCTAACGAAGGGAACACGATTGACTTCATCACATTGCTGACAACACGCGAACCGGCTGAGCTTGGTGGAGCCAATTACGTCTCAGAACTACGTCGTTTTGCTAACCCTGCACGATTTGACGAGTATTTAGAAATCGTCGTAAAAAAATGGAGGACTCTAGAGAGGGCGAGAATTCTACAGTTGGCACAGAATGAACAATGGGAGACGAATCCTATTGTCAAAGCGTTAGATGAAGTGGATACCGATCATAGGTCAGATGAATCATTGTTACTCGACGATTACCTCGTGAGTCAGTACGAACGCCCATTCAGTAAAGGACCGGCTATGACAGGGATTAGCACAGGCTTACAGCCGATGGACTATTTATTGAACGGCTTCCAAGACAGTGAATTCATTGTCATCGCTGCAAGACCTTCTATGGGGAAGACGGATACACTCAATCATCTGGCGCTAACTGCTGGATTAAACGATCATGTACCGATCGTCTTTTCGCTCGAAATGAGTCGTAAAACGATGATCAATCGTTTGATATCCGTAGCGGGTGGATACAGTCGATTGAAGATGCGCGATCCATATCACCACTTTGACAACACACAGAAGAGTTCGTGGATGACGGCACTCGAGCATTTGCAAAGCGCTAAGATCCGTATTGACGACAGAGGCGGAATAAAAGTGAGTCAAATAAAAGCCACTGCCCGGAGAATCATTAAATCACAACCAAACAAGCGACCGATCATCTTCGTTGATTACTTGCAAATCATTCGACCAGAAGAAACAACGAATAACCAAAACCAAGCAATCGGCCAAATTAGCGCAGATCTAAAGGCGATGGCTAAAGAATTTAACTGTCCGGTCGTCGTACTGTCTCAGCTTTCGAGAGCAGTTGAACAACGGCAGGATAAGCAACCGATGATGAGCGACCTACGAGACTCCGGCAACATCGAACAAGACGCAGACGTCGTTTGCTTTCTTTACAGAGAAGATTATTACGACCAGGAATCAGAGCTCAAAAACCATCTAGAAATCACGGTCGCCAAGCATCGAAACGGTCCAGTTGGCGGCTTCACGGTGTATTACAACAAAGACAACGGCCGACTCGCGTCGATTCGGTGACACATTACCGCTTCGGTGCCAGGTCCCCAAACAATTCCGAGTATTCTGGAGGCCTGGCGCCACAAAAAGGAGAGTGTACGTATGATCACAGTTGAAGAGTTATTTGATTACGCACTAGATACCGATATGTCATTGACCGCTCATAGCATCTTCTGGGCGATCACGAATCAAAAAATCGGAATAAATGAAGATAGTGTGAAACTAAAAGAGATCGAATTCGACGAAGAAGCAATCCAGCAATCGATGCGAGAAAACACGCTACGTATTGGGGAAATCAAGCTGTTTGTTGTGGAAAGTAAGCAACCGAATTGGTATGCGTTTTATCTCGGTAAGAAAGAAGCTGACGCTTATCGGTTACATAGCGAAACATTTCGTGAAACCGGTGTGAAGGTCACACACGCAGACCGGTTGATGCCGAACTTATTAACATTTGTGGAATCGGGGATAGAGGAAAGTTTGTATGAGTATCGAAAGCGCATAGTGCAGTTTCCAGTGTATGTGGGGCATGTAGAAGCGGGAAAGCGCTTGGTGCATCGTGCGTTATGAGCGAGAGGAGGGGTGGATGTGGAGTCGCAAAGTGAATCGTAAAACACTAGGTTTTCACGAACAATAATAAAATCCAGTGAACTTCCATGAGAAGATCAGCTGGATTGCTACATAACTTACGTTCATTAGTAAGTAAATTCATTCTAAGAGCTGTCGGGTTCCTGTTTAAACTTGTTTTTTCGAAAAGCATATACGATAGCGAGTACAAGAGGTAAGAAAAGTCCAATAAATACGGAAAAGAATATTTCAATCGATTGTTCCACCACTTTTTGGTACACGACGTTCGGATAGATCACGAGAGCGAGGATCACGGCAAGCATTCCTAACGGCAATGTTAAGGGGCGGTAGTCTCTCAAATTTAAAATTTGTGTAATCCCTAAAACGGAAGCATAAAAATAAAGAACCGTCTTAAAGTAGAGAGCAATAAACCAAAGCGAACCCATTAATCCTTCAATACGCTGTACGAAATCCCCAACACTTATTCTTTTGGCTAATTCATAGCCTGGATAAATTTGTCTTGCCGTATCCTCAGCACCTAATACCGAAACACCCAAAAATGTAAGTAAGAAGATGAAGATTCCGCCTATTAAGTGACCAATTATAAAGGACTTTCTAGCTTGTTTTACTTTGTTAATAAAAACAGGGAAGATCATTAATAAAACAATCGCATTGACAGAAGATGAAGAAACTAAGTAAATGCTTGATTGAAAGATCATTTTTGTTCCTACCTCATACACAGGCTGTAAATTTTCAAACTTGATTTGTGGAGAAATAAACACTGCTAAAATGAGGAATAGGGCAACGAAAACAACAATTAGGATTTCTGCAGAACGCGCAATCGTTTCCAATCCCAGACGAATTCCCATCACGACAATTCCTATCATAAGAATATGGAGGGCTACCAAAGGAGTATTTGGCATCATATTGGTCGTTACAAATGTAGCGGAATAATACAAAAGACTAGAAGTATAATAAGTAGCCATGATTACAAATAGTACCGAAACGGTTTTGCCAATCCATTTACCAAATACTTTTTCATTGATTTGGATATAGGTGAGATGTGGGAACCAAAGAGCTATAGTGGTAAATAGCCATATGACCAACATGCTGATTCCTATACCCACTATAGCGGCAATCCAAGCATCTTGTTTCGCTTCAGCAGCTAAAGCAGATGGGACAATTAAGATACCTGTACCAACAGTAAAAAAAATAACCAAAACTAGATATTGATATGGATTAATTTTAACATTTTGCATGTAATCTCCTACCTTCCCCTCCATATGGTCCTTTACTTTAACAATGGAGTCATAAGGTCAGTTAGCAATGTAAACAAAAAACTTAGTAATTCCGCTGGGGGTGGAATAATTACGCCAAATCCAAGTATTATGCCTAGCACAACTCCAATTGCTAGAAGAATTGAAAACACGAGCAATTCTTTTTTATATTTTTTATCCAAGAGTGAAGGAACTTCAAACCACAGAATGGCAGCTGCCAATAAGAGTATTCCTATACTATTTAGCATATCAAATTAGTCCTCTATTTTTCTTAAAAATGAATTATTTAATGTGCCGATTCGAAGATCTTTCATCTCAACATGAACATGTACAGTCAAATTGGCAAACTTTTCGTCCCAATGCTCTTTCATTTCTTTCCACTCTTTAGGATTGGAGCGATGAATAGCTTCACCAAATCCAAAAATATCTGATTCGTATTGACTTTGTACGGTATTTATAGTCTGTTCTATAAGCTCTTTCATTTCTTTTTCATAAATTTTTTGTATCTCATTCATGGATTCTGGTTTCGTAAGATCAATTGAACATTGTACTTCTCCTACATTACCTTTTGCCTGAATATGGATATCTACCTCAGGTTCTCCTTTGTTTATAGAGCCTTTAATTGTAGAATCAAAATCAAAAATCTCTATAGCGATTTTTCCCCCTTTAGGGCAAGAAATAGCGGTTACGGTTTTTTCTACAGTGTCGGTGATATCCGAGTACCCTCTACCTTCATCTTCAGTTAGCCAGCCAACTAAACGGTCTTCTTTAAACACACCTAAATGGTCATACTGAATTCGCGTAGAAGGAGTAATCGATTCCACGTTCTGTTTGCTAGATCCTAATTCTTTATCTCCTATTACTTTAATCCCCGTTAATACAGCTTCTTTTCCGTCACTTGTGAGATTGGTTAATAAGTCGTCTAATATAACACCTTCCGTGGCAGCCCAGATTCTTTCGGATGTTTTAAGAGCATTAAACATTTTATTAGCTGGAATGCTTTCTATGGGTGTCGTCACATTCAGTACTTCAGAAGCAGTCAAATCTTTCGCAATTACTACGTAGAAGTCTGATCGAAGCTCCCAATCCCTTGCTAGCAAATCCAATGATTCACTTATACCTTCTTTCGCAAGTTCTTCACTGATGACTAGTATACGAAGATGTCCGGGATAAATTTTCCGAGGAGCATCCTTCGTCATTTTCCGAAAGGCTTCATATACTGTTTCGCCTGATGCTTGATAGAGCGTAACTGCTGAACGCCCCGAGCTTGCCTGCATAGAGACCTCCGAAGGTACGATCACTTGAGCGCTTACTAAGTATTCATTTTTCACCTTATCGATTCCTAATGCCATTGTTATACTGAGCTCATTTAGCTCCCTACGATCCCAACATCCAGATAGGAAGAGGGTGAGAACTAGGAGTATTAATATGCACTTTTTCATCATTTACTTCCCTCCATAGTCCTCATTTTTGGGGTGGTTGTGGTTTAGCAGAGGCTGGATCTTGTTGCCTAACCTGATCTTTTTGATTAACTAGGCGAGGACGTGTAAACATTTTCCATATAGGTGCAACAATTAGCGTATCCTTTTGATCCGCAACATTAAATGGAGCTAGTGGTGTCATATACGGTATACCAAAAGAACGTAAACTGCATAAGTGAAGAGTAAGAGCCACTAAACCTACCGCAATTCCATATAAGCCAAACGAAGCGGCTAACGCCATAAATCCAAAGCGTAGGATCCTCACAGCGATCGCAAGGTTATAGGTAGGGGAAACAAAACTAGAGATGGCGGTGATGGAAACGATGATGACCATTGCAGCTGAAATAATGCCCGCTTCAACTGCTGCAGTTCCGATAACATATGCGCCAACAATCGACATAGCTGACCCGATGGTGCGAGGCATTCGTATGCCTGCTTCCCTTAAGATCTCAAATGTGATTTCCATTATGACCGCTTCAATAAATGCAGGAAATGGCACACCCTCTCGTTGGGCTGTCAAGCTAATGAGGAGGGCTGGCGGTAGCATCGATTGATTGAAAGTGGTGATCGCAATAAAAAATGCAGGTGCAAGCAAAGCAATTATGAATGCAATAAAACGAAGGGCACGAATCAGACTTCCAATACCCGTATGCACATAATAATCTTCAGGAGATTGAAAAAACTGGACGAATAGTGCAGGAACGATCAATACAAAAGGTGTTCCATCTACTAAAATGGCTATGCGTCCTTCAAGAAGTGCCGCAGCTACTGTATCCGGTCGTTCCGTATTATAAATGGTAGGGAAAGGGGAGTACGATGAATCTTCAATGAATCCTTCGATATTACCACTTTCCAAAATCCCATCAATATCTATTCGGTCCAAACGTAATCGGACTTCGTCGACAATTTTGTCATTGACGACGCCGTTGATATACATAATGGCGACATTCGTTTTCGTGCGTGTTCCAATGATCTTTGACTCCATCCAAAGACTCGGATCCTTAAGCTTCCGGCGAACTAATGCTGTATTCACACGCAAATTTTCGGAGAACCCTTCCCGTGGCCCTCTAACTACTGTCTGAGACATAGGTTCAGTTACCCCACGCTCAATCCAATGCCTATTCCCAATGACCAGACCTTCAGAATATCCATCAACCAACAGAATCGTATCCCCGGATAAAAGGGAAGTAAAAAGATCATCAAAATTGGTTACATCATTAATGTCTCCCACTGTCATCGCAAAATCTTTTAATGAAGTTAATACATCTTGTTCAGCCGTTAACTTCTCTTCTAACTCGGTACCCTGTATGTCTAACATCAAGGATTCCATTATGAAATTTTGTAACGCAGGTGTATCAGTCAATCCGTCGGTATAGAAAATACCCGCTTTCACCGATCCACCTTTACCAATACGTATTTCTCGAATGACAATATCTGAGCTTTCGCCTAGGCTATCCTTAACGTTTTGTATATTGTCTTGAAGACTTGTCTTAAGATCATTTGTTGAACTGGTTTCCTTCGTTTGGCTAGGGGAAGTGGATTGTACTTTAGAATGATTTCTCCTTTTTAAAAAGCCCATACACTACCTCATTTACTTTTTGGTATTTTGCGTTTGTACGCATGATACTTGGTGGTTCTTCACTCTTTTATTCATCATGTCCTTATTATTCCTTTTTTATGCGGGATCGGTGGTGATTTTTGGGGGTGTTCAAATATAGAAGAGGATTGTTGATTAGGGAGAGGGTTGGAGGAGTTGGGCTGGTGGATTAATCCTACTAAGGAGGGAGTAGATAGCGATACATGAAACAAGCATAGCATTTTATGTATTGAACTGGAGTTAAAAGATTGGCATGGGGAAGATAGCGCGTGAGATATAATTGGTTACACAGCAAACCGTTACGTGATAATAGATAAAGATTATATATTTGGTTTGAATGATGCCGAAAGTACTAAGGTTTATGAAGGTGAAGAAGTAAGAAAATATATTATGAGTATAAGAAATGATGAAGCACTTGAGGAGTATTTTATCTATATCTTGGCGAATAGATAGGTAGGGGAATTGGGTTTGTAATGGATTTTTTACTTCCTGGGTAGATAGCGAGGGTATTGTGAACTTAAGCATAGAACGTATTACTAATTGAATTATAAATAAAGCAATTTTCAATACACATATTAATTACAGAGAGGAATTACTTAAATTAGCACAAGCTTCCATAGGAATAATATGCTATAATTTTGTTGATTAAATAAAATATGGTAGGTGGTTTTTTTGCCAATAATAGAGAGAATGATAGTACACGATTTGAATTTGGGTGGAAATGAGCCTGAATTTAGTGAGAAATTAATAAATCTGACAGAGTTGATTGATACAGATGATGAGAGTGTTCTTGAAGATTATATAACGGAAGACTATGTTGAACAAATTAATGTTTCTGAATCACTAGACGGATTAGAGTTCTTTAAAGAACATATTAAAAACAATAGAACACAAGGCTTTACTAAGCAATGTAAATTTCTAAATAACCCTGCAAATCATGTGAGAAATACAATTACAACATTATATCCATTAATAGAAGAAAATGCTTTCGATGATCATTTTGATGAACAGTTTATTTTACAATCTAAAATTATAACGGGTCACTTACATACATCTATGAAAGGGAAATCACGGAGTGACGGTGCAGTTTTCATTTTTGTTTATACACTCCAAGAACAGCGTTATTTAGGAATATTAAAAATGGATCCAAACTTGGGGATACAGGTAAATGAAAACCTTACATTAACAGTAAGAAAAAAAATGCTTCCAAGCGTAAAAGAAAAACTACATAAATCTGCATTCATCAAGTTTTCAGAAAGGTTCGACGACGATTTGAAGACAGATTTATTCATCTTGGATAGACAACAGACAAGGGATGAACCCGCAAAGTATTTTATGTTGGACTTTTTAATAGCGAGAGAAAAAGCAAACGCGGACAATTTAACACCAGAATTACTTAAAAATATAAAGAATGAAATTTGTTTATATATAGATACTGATGATAAAAAAAGTTCGTTTGTTTCAAGACTCACTAAAAGGTTTAGCTCGAACGAAGAATTTAACCTTGAACAACATATATTACCCCTGCTAGAAGGCTTATTACCTAATGATTTTCCAATTGAACAAAGTTTAAAAGCAATTAAAGATAAAACTTTGGTAAAATACCCAGATGCAGTGTTTTCGTTTATACCTAATCCTGAAAAAGTAAAAGATTTGGAATTCAAAAATGAAGATAAAAGTATTACAATTAAAATTAGTAATAATATATCAGAAGAACTTTATACTCATCAAGTCGATGAACAAGAAAATATAATTTTTACATTTAAAAAAGAATTAAATGTTAAACCTATGATCTAACGAGAAGGAGTTGTATTTTTATGGAAGAGGAACTGCACACTTTATATAAATATTTACAACTCCATTTTGATTATATTGTCTTAGATAAATATAATATAATGACTCTACAATTTAATACACTAGAAAGATATAGTGAATTATTACCAGAAGAGATAATAGATAAGGAATATTTTGAATATAAAATATCATATTTAAGTGATGATAGTATAAGGAAAGAAAGTTTTAAAGAGGATACTGCTATTTATAGTGATTTTGATTTAACTAAAGGTCAAATTAAAATTAATATAAATAAAAAGATTATGATGAATTATTTTTTGCAAGACAATAAAAATAATTTATTCTATAAAAACACAAATTCATTTTTAGATGATATAGAATCAGCTAAACATATTGTTAATCAAGAAGAAAAAGTTAATTTAATAATTTTAGATAATGCATATCATGAAAATAGTTTTATAACAATTAACTGTTTATCTAATCTCATAAATCTGAAAAAAATTCTTATCAAACCGAACAAAACAAAATTAGTTACTACAGCAAACAATATATTTGATAATATTGAAGTAAGTACATACTTTGACTTGCCACATTTTTGGGACTTTTCTTCAAACGATAGTGTTCTTTTCCCTATAAAGCTGAAAACATTAGAAGTGTTCTTAAAAATGATTGGTAATAAACTGATTTTGAAGAATGAAAAAGAGGAAATTTATTTAATTAAAGGCCATCATAACTTGGAATTTAACAAGCTAAAAGATACAAGAAAGTTAGAAAGTATTACGCAAATACACTCTGGCGTTTTTTGTAATATAGTAGATTTTGTATTAGATGATAAAAGGCATTTAGACAAATTGTTGATAACCAGAAATGTAGCAACTACATATTTAAATAACAATTCATCTTTAGCAGATTTAAATGAATACATTGAAAAAATGTATTCCACTATCAAGCATCATTTTGAATTATATATTCAAAATGAAGTAAAAATATTTATTGATCAAAAAAATCAATTATTAAAAGAAACATTAGAGGTAACCAAACAAATAGCTAAAAACACCTCAGATCTTTCAAGTAACACTAGGACATTAATATCAACGTTTATTGTTTCTGTTTTTGTAGTGTTAATACCAAGTGTTTTGAAAATTAAATTTAATTCAGAATTACTCTACTTTTTTATTTTGTCATATGTTATCTTTCTCTTAGCAAATCTATATTTAGGAACCAAAATAAAAAAACAACATGAAAATTCATTGATTAATTTGCAACGCTATATTCAATTCTCCTCTGTACAATCGGATACTGGATTAGATTATAAAAATTTATATAACAGCTTTTTAAAAAAAGAAGAAAGTAACTTTTTGTCGATTTATAATTTTTATAAATCAATACTTATCTTTTTGCTACTAACAGGAATAACAATAATATTTAGTGTTAGTTAAATATTTAAAGGTATCCACTAGTGTTGTTTATCTGTTGAATAAATGGAGAACAGTGTTTAAGTTGGTAGGTCACAGAACTAATCAGAACTGTGCAAGGATCAGAAGCAATCACTCTCATTAAAAAATTCACTTCTTTATTAACCATGGTACTGATATTTAATTGGTTCCTATAGCTTAAGCGAATACCGAGTATACGCTGTACCCATATAATTCTCCATTCAAGGATAATAGGCATGTTGTTGGCACCAGCAATGATATTACATGTTTGTATAAAAAATGCTGAACAACAGGGGACAATTGGAAATATTCCGATTGTCCCCTGTTATCTTTGGTAATTGACACCTACACGTTTCGGGTAAGCAAGACTCTACCTTTGTAAGCAATCACCCCGACTAAAATTAACAAAACACCCGATAAGATAAAACACCCCGAATCCCAAATGCATCTGCCAGAACACCCGTTAAGAGAGAAGCAACGTAAGCGTCAAATAGTGAACACATTTTAATAGAAGAGAATTCGTGAGATACTCCTCCCATAGAACATATCTTGGGAGGAATTTATTTGAAAAGAAAAGAGAAAGAAGCATACTGGTCTGCGAAGATCGATGAATATCAAAACAGCGGACTAGCACTTTCTGAATGGTGCGAAACTGCAGAGGTTGCCGTCCATAATATGAAGTATTGGCTACGTAAGCAGTCACCAGTTAATCCTGCCGCACATCAGGAGACCAGTTGGGTTTCCTGTGTAGTGGAAGAATCGCTAGAAGATTCGATTTCGTTAAAAGTAAACAATGTGGATATCGAGGTGACGAGTGGCTATGATGAAACTCTGTTACTTCAAGTGTAAGCGTCAAAGGTTCCGGTTCCAATTGCTCCTATTGTTGTAAATACGGTCGGCAAACGATCTCTAGGAACACTCGTCTGGATCACGGTCTGTTGCGGTATATTTTTGACCTGACTAGAAACACCGACAAGAAAGGAGAAAATCAATGACAGCGCAGGAATGCTAGTTAAACCAAAGAAGATGGTGAGTAATCCGCTAGAGAACGAGCCCAGGAAAATGAACTGGCTAAGTTTTGGTTTGATCCAGTCGGAGAATCGGAGACAGAAAAGACTGCCGCTCATCAACCCTATGAAAAAGGCGCCATTGATGAATCCCCACCATTTCTCATCAGCTACCAAAGCATCACTGACAAATACATAGAGAATCGCTGCAATCCATACCGTACCAGCAATCGTTTCGAGAATATCCATCCAGACAATTCGTTTTAATACAGGTGAAGTGGAGACCGTTTTCCAGCCTCGGCTCATTTGCTGCCATGTGCCTTTTTCTTTAGTTGGGGTAAGTTGAACAGCTTCCAACTTGGTGAAGAATAGGCTAGATATGGCGAATGCACTGACTGTGAGCCAGACCAACTGACTTGCAGAGAGCCAAATTAACATTGAGCTACCGACAAACCACATAGAAGTTTGGATCAGTTGAGTAACGGTTTCAGTAATTCCATTCGCTTTTAGTAGCTGTTCACTCTTCACATAATTTGGTATTAGCGATTGGATTACCGGATTAGCGCAGCCGTCCAGTAAGGCGACTAGAAATATGATCAAAAACAGCCAATAGAAATTGGATAATGAGAGGTGCTGCAGGAAAAAAGGCAGTGCAACAAGCAAGATTGTTTTTCCGATTTGGGAGGCAGCAAGCAGCCATTTAAGGTTGAAGCGTTGCACTAATAAAGGTGTCAAGGCATTGGAGATAAACATCGCGTTTGTGATAGTAAATGAGACGAAAGCAGCTGCGGTGGCGGATCCAGTCAATTCAAAGATGAAGTAGATGATGCTGACAATGTATAGTACGTCGCCAATGTTGGCAAGAGACTGGCCAGTCAGTAACAAATTGAAATTTCTATTCAGTTTCATACATTACTCCCCCGAGAGTTCATTTCGTAATTAACTGGTACATAGGGGATTTATTAGATTGGACAAATAGTCACGTCGATCTTCCTTTCCGGTTTTGGATAAAGCATGGGGGAAATGGCTTTATCTAGAAGTTTTATTATTTACATTATACGTTATTTCAAAGGGATATAAATGATGTTATTTATACGCGCCTTTTTCTGTCGCAGTTGAGAAAGTTTTCAGGACGTGGCACCATACTAATGAAAAATAGCACTCATTGACAACTATGATTGTGTCAGTGTATAGTTTAAAAACCATTAGAACGAAAGGGTGACCCAACTACATGAAGTATTAATCCTATTTTACGAAAAACAATAAAGGTATTCTGCAGGTGATCCTGCTTTATTTTTGATGCCTTTTATTGTATTTTTCAGAATAGGATTGTATTTCTATAGTTGGACAAAAGGGATAAGGATCTCTTTTTGGTACCCCTATATAATACATGCCTCCTATTCTGAAAAGATGATAGGGGGTATTTTTGTATTCCCCCGAAGATAAAAAGGAGGAATGATCGTATGATAATAGTTGAAGCTAACCATATAAAACACTACGTACAAGATCGATTGTTATTAGACATAAATAAACTAGAGGTGTATCCAAAAGATCGAATTGGGATAGTCGGCGGTAACGGAAGTGGGAAAACAACTTTATTAAATATACTGTCCAATAAAGTTATTCCTGAAGGAGGTCAAGTAATCCAACATGCTAGCATAGAGCTTTTGCCGCAGTTGAAACGAACGGATACAGTCAAAAGTGGCGGCGAAATTACACAAGAATATATTCAGCAGGCACTAAATAGCGATGCAGCTCTGTTGCTTGCGGATGAGCCTACTACAAATCTCGATACAGAGCATATCGAATGGTTAGAGAAGAAGTTGAATAAATGGCCAGGTGCCCTTATATTAATTTCCCACGACCGTACATTTTTAGATTCACTTTGCACGACAATATGGGAAATAGATGAAGGACACGTGACTAAATATAAAGGAAACTACACTTATTATTCCAAGCAAAAAGAAGTGGAATACCAACAGAAACAACAAGCATTTGAACAGTACCAAAAGCAAAAGAATCAATTGGAAGAAGCGATTAAACAAAAAGAAGAGCAAGCCCAACGTGCTACTAAGAAACCTAAAAACTTAAGTAGTTCAGAAGCAAGAATTGTAGGTGCAAAACCATACTTCGCAAATAAACAAAAAAAATTACGTAAGACTGTTTCCGCTTTTGAAACTAGATTAGGAAATCTAGAAATTATCGAAATGCAGAAGGAACTTCCGCCTATACAAATGAATTTGCCGAATGAAGAATCGTTTAAAAATCAAGTGGTAGTTCGAGCTGAAGAATTAAATGGAATGGTGGGGGAACATGTCCTATGGGATGCTGCAAAATTTTATATCCGTGGAGGCGATAAAGTAGCCGTTATTGGATCAAACGGAACCGGAAAAACAACATTAATTAAAAAGATCATTCAACAAGAAGCGGGTATCGCTATTTCACCGTCTATAAAGATCGGCTACTTTGCGCAGAATTTAACTATTTTGGACCCTGATAAAACTATTTTGGAAAATGTTCAATCCACTTCAATTCAGAATGAAACACTGATTCGAACAGTGCTAGCAAGAATGCACTTCTTCGATGAAGATGTATATAAGTCCGTGAACGTTTTGAGTGGTGGGGAACGTGTAAAGGTCGCTTTAACAAAGATCTTTTTAAGTGACGTAAACATGCTTATACTAGATGAACCAACAAACTATCTGGACCTGGAATCTCTGGAAGCGTTGGAGACATTATTGAGACAATACAAAGGAACGATTATTTTTGTTTCACATGATAGAAAGTTCACAGAAAATGTCTCGACACGAATAGTGGATATTCATAACAGAGCACTAACAGTTTTTGATGGTACCTACGAACAGTATCAAAACCGCAATCCTATTAAAAAATACGACTTGCGGCAAAATGAATTACTCTTGCTGGAAACAAAGATTTCGGAAGTCATTAGTCTTTTAAGTGTTAGTCCGACAGACGAATTAGAGAAGGAATTTCAAAGACTACTTAGTGAAAAAAGAAAATTGCAAGAATGAGGTAAGGTATCAGGTCCCGACACTTTTTGGAATTGTGTCGGGACCTGATGTCTTTTTAGCAGGAGAGCTTTTGTTGATTAATATAGTTTACGGTCGCTTCGTAAACAGCTGGAGCTGCATGTTGTCTGACTTGCTTGAGTAGTTCATCATGGTCTTGGAATGTCAGAGTTTCCTCGTTGCCACTAGACTTACGATAGTAACGGTCTTCATTAATCGAATATGTGCCGTCGTCTGTTAACTTAGCAATGAGCAACGCTTTATTGAATGAAGATTCTGGGCTGTGGTGAATTTGCTGTTTCACATGATCCAAGTGCTCCCAGTCGATCGCGTCGGGATAGAGGGCGTAGCGAAGTTCCCAGCCGTTATCTTTTAATTGTTCAAATACCATCGTACCTTTTTCGGTCGTTTTGGTCCGCAACCGGAATGTGCCGGCAGGCGAAGTGACGGCGTCTCCATCCAATGCGACAGGCTGCATGACGAGATGGTTGCCGAAACCACTGTCGATCAAGTACAGTGTATCCTCGTATTCGAGCAAGTTCACAACGTGTGTCCCCTCCATGACGTAGCTGTCTCGTGGAGAGGGCGCCCAAACAGTGCCAGCATCGAGTTGTACGGGAAGGCCCAGATCCCTAAGTAAGATATACAGCAGGCCGTTGAGTTCATAGCACAGACCACCACGTTCTTGTTTCATCATTTTATCTTGAAGGTATTGTTTCGTAATAGGTTCTTCATTCGCAAGCAGAACATCCAGGTTTTCAAATTCAAATTTCTCGGCGAAAAGCGTCTGAACTTGGCTGATCTGCTCAAGTGGTGTGCCGGTAAGTGTTAGCCGTACTGAAATCCATTGCAGCATATTTCATCCGTCCTTTCTTCCGTAGTGCTAACTCCATCATATCAAATGTTCTTGCCATGATAATAGTGTTGGAACCTGACACCATTTTAAGATTGCGAATAGACCTGCTTTTGTCTACAAATATATTGAGGTTACGATGAAACTATTTACGGATTTCCCCGTCTGTACGTCGATCTATGATTACATGATAGAAAGGGAGAAACACGATGAAAAAGATTTGGATGACAGTTGGCACGATGGCTCTTGCCCTCAGCCTGCCATTATCGAGTATGGCCGCAAGCAACCAGAAGTTCACGGATGTTCCCGAAACAAAGCACTTTGCAGAGGCGATCAATGAATTGGCCGAACGTCATATTATTACGGGGTATGCGGACGGCATGTTCAAGCCGGGCAATCCAATTACGCGGGGTCAGGCATCGGCAATTATTGCGAAGTTGATGGGACTGAATCCGGATCATATGGTGAAGGATCCTGGATTCAAGGACGTCTCGAAAGCGAATGGCTATCATAATGCCATTGCTAAGCTTGCAGAGCTCGAAGTGATCGGGGGCTATGAAGATGGAAGTTTCGGGCCGAATGATCCCGTCAAACGGGGACAATTGGCTTCCATCCTCGTCAAAGCGTTCGATTTGCCGCGCTATGCTTTTAACTCGGAAGAAAATCCATTCCATGACGTCAAGCCTAACACGTCGCATAGCGCGAACGTCTTGATTCTACATAAACTCGGCATTACGACAGGCGTAACGTCCGACAGATTCGGCATCAATGAATGGGTGACGAGAGGACAAGCGGCGAAGTTGATGCAACTAACGGAGCGTGTCCATCCCGAGACATATTCATTAAAGACATGGGGTCCGATGCTGCGTTTCTCGGAAATAATGACCGATGAGGACACGGATGAATTTGCGGTCAACTCGGAGTTGTATCACGCAGCCATCATTAAAGGCAGGCAGACGCCGTCGGGATATACCGGTGATCGCGTGCAAGTGACACCGTTGAAAGAAGGAAGAGGAACGTTGCAGCTAGGCGGTAATTATGGTATGGAAAATCAAAATATCAAACGCTACTATCATAAATACTATGTGGATGTGAAGAAGGTCGACGGCAAATTGAAGGTGCAGTTGTTATACGCGAGCGATGTTTTGAAGACGCGTGCGCGACTGAAACTGGCTGCGGATGAAGAAGTTGAAAACATTCGTTTCGTACGGACGGACGGGGAAGTACTATCCAGCAACATGCCATTTGAAGGGTATGCCGATTCGCCGGACGTGTTCATTCGTGTCAACAAGCCGGGCAACTTCATCGCGACAGTCCGCTTTACCGACGGAAAAGAAGTGCGCTATGTGGTAGAAGTGAAAGTTCCAGATAAACATATGTTATATTATAAAGTGAAGACGTCAAAGATATAGATGTCAACTAAATTTGATTCGTGAAAATGGGTTGTAATAAATATTGAGTGGAGAAACTGAAAAAGTGATTTAAAATACCTGTAGTCCAAGAATTGGAAGGCTTAATCAACGTCACGCCATCTACTATTTATAAATTACAAGGTGATAACTAATTTTCAGATACCATGTCCCGACACTATTATGTCAGGACATGGTATTTTTTTGAAACTTTTTTTGAATTTCTCCGTCTGTAGGGTGCGCAATTGGAACAAGTACACAACGCGTATTTCGAATAAAGGAGAGAAACAGATGAAGAGAAAAATTACAGCGTCATTCATCGCATTACTACTCATGGTTGCAGCCATGCCGTTTCAAGCACATGCGACCGAGTTTACAGACATGAATGGACATTGGGCGAAGAAGGAAATCCAGTATTTATACGACCGCAATATTATAGGTGGCTATCCAGACGGAACATTTAAACCGAATGAACCAATCACACGAGCACAAGCATCTGCCATGCTCATTAAGGCTCTAAAGATTCCACTCGTGGAAAATCCAAAAATAGTCTTTAAAGACGTTTCGAAAAAGTCATCCTATTATAAAATTATGGCGACGGTGAATGAAAAGGGAATTCTCCGCGGGGATCAAGGTTTAATGCGCCCAGGGGAAAATACATCACGAGCACAAATGGCAGCCATTTTACGCCGTTCATTCGATATACCGTTTGATAGCCAGCCAACATTTGTCGACGTGGTACCGGCGCACTGGGCGTATGCCGACATTAATGGCATTGCCAAACAACGCATTGCTGGCGGATCGGAAGGCAAGTATATGCCATCCCAATCGGTGACGCGCGCGCAGTTCTCGGCTTTTCTGACACGAGCGCTTGACGATTCGATGAAACTAGGTCGATACCATTCATATGTCAGCCAAAAAGGAAAAACGGTTGAGCAGAATGGTTTTTCATACAGTATACGTAATGGATTGATGAAAAAAGATTTGAAAACGGATAAAAGTGAAGAGATCTTGAGTAAGCTAGATTTCGAAGGTAGCGACGGGATCTGGATTAGTTATATGGAAAATTGGTTTGATATAATTGTCTATAATGATGAAGTATTCATTCCCTATTTACGTGCAATTGGCCAAGCTTCAGAATTGCCGATGGAGTATGGCGTCATTCGGACGAAAACAGAACGTTTTACGGGACCGAAAGATTCTATGATTATGCCATCATTATCCGGTGAGACGATGCGAAACGTATTTATTTGGAATGACCGCATCTATTATACAAATGAAGCAACGAAAAGAGATTATTACCGAACACCTAACATACCAAAAGATAGTAAGTTGACACTCAACTCTGTCGCTATGAATGGATCGGACAGAAAAAAAGAACGTGATTTTGATGCAAGAATCTTATTTTACGAGGATCCAAAAGAAAAGTCATTTATTCCAAATGAAAATCAAAATAATGCATCGGTGCTGTTCGATCATTCGACGATGTTTTACTTCAATAAAACAGGTATATATAAGTATAGTTTGCTTGAAAAGAAGACTAGTAAACTGTCGAATATACAAGGAAAGCACATGTCGGTCACTGACAAGCAGCTGATCGTAACTAGCCAGGATGGGAAGAAGTATGTGTTTAAGAAGTGAGTAAGTATTTATGTACTAAACTAACGTGGCGTTTTCATGACCAAGTACTTTTTCCAATAAGAAAGACCGCTAATGGAGACAAATTAGCGGTCTTTTCATCTTCAGTTTAACAGGCCAGGTCCAGACACTATTCAGAATTGTGTTGGGACCTGGTACCTCTACCAACTGTGTCCACTTACACCCGAACACGTTTCACAAACAACGATGCAATAAAACCAGTAATAGCGAATCCAGCTATAAAGTAAAATGCATATTTCGTACCCTCTGCAATCACATCAACAGACGAAGCACTAGGAGAAGCTTCTAGAAATAAGTTTTCTCCATGTATCATGAATGTAATCGCCAAAGCTGTTCCCGTAGCACCAGCGATTTGTTGGAGAGTATTCGTGACAGCCGAACCATCTGCATAGAGTTCGCGCGGTAATTCATTTAATCCGTTCGTTTGGGCAGGCATGATAATCATGGCAATCCCTACGAAGAATATTAAGAAAGCGATGACTACTTGCCAAATAGGCGTTTCAGCGGAAATTATGATAATGAACAATACACTCGAACTCGCAGTTAATAGGAAGCCGATCGGTAATATTGTTTTGACGCCGAATCTGTCTGACAGCATACCTATGACTGGAGACAACAATGCGTTCAACGCGCTGCCTGGTAATAAAACAAGTCCCGCTACTGCTGCGCTGACGAGCAAAGACGTTCTCATATACAATGGCAGTAAAATGGCAGTGGATAAGATTAAAAACATGCCAATGAACAATAGTACGATCCCTAACGTGAACATCGGATATTTAAACACACGTAAATTGATCATCGGCTGCTTCATCTTGAACTGTCTTACCGCAAATAAAAGTAGAGAAACGAAACCGACTACTAGTGGAAGATATACGTATGCAGACGTTAAAGACTTTTCTGCCATAGTACTTAAACTATAAATGACTCCACCAAACCCAACCGTTGATAATACAATCGAAATGACATCAATTGTAGGCTTCGTGATTTGTGAGACGTTGTCAATTTGTTTGAGACCAAATACGATTAATCCTAGATAAAATAACAGGCTGACCCAGAAAATGTATGACCAACCGAGTGTGTCGACGATTAATCCGGAAAGTGCAGGTCCAATCGCGGGAGCTGTCGTGATCACAAGCCCCATGACGCCCATAACGGCGCCGCGTTTATGGATCGGGAATATTAATAAAATGACGTTCATCATTAATGGCAATAATATTCCTGTTCCAATCGCTTGCACGACACGACCTATAAATAACACGGCAAAACTTGGAGCGAGACCAGCTAATAATGAACCGGCTATGGAAAAGGCCAAAGACGCAACGAGCAATTGTTTCGTAGTAAACCAACGGATTAAGAGTGACGATACAGGTACTAGAATACCTAGCGTTAATAAATACCCTGTAGTCAACCACTGTGCAGTGGCTGAGTTAATGGAGAAGTCGGCCATAATATTAGTAAGTGCCATATTTAAAGCTGTTTCACCAAACAACCCGATAAAAGCTCCAAACATCAGAGTAAAAGCCATTGCTTTTGGATAACGTACTTGAACGATTTGTAATGAGGACACGATTTACTTCCTTTCTAAAAAAAGACTGACGCAAAGTACATATGCATGAAACATATTTTGACGCAACAAAGGATACCCACTCTGGCGACAACCAGAAGCAGATATCCTTAGCTGAAATAAGTTCGTTGCTATTCATAACTTGCCGCTTGAGCATTATACCATGCATCTATTACTGGAGGAATAGAATAGCATCTACAGAAGGCACATTCATGATGGTTTCTCATGTGGTGCTTTTATTTTCTAAAAAACCAAATTGACTATAAATTCTGAATGCTGTATACTTTTGGTAATTCCAAAGTATATTCTGGTCATACCAAGAAAATTTATTAACTAACATGCTTCATAGATTGATGAACTATAAGATAGGAGGATGGTTCATGAATACGAAATATATGAAAGAGTTCATCACGTTTCCGGATATCACCATAATGTTGGTGCTGTTTATTCCACTCATAAGCTATACTCTTTTACATGCATTCTCACTGGGTGTGTGGATTTCCTTTATTGTAGGGATGGCTACTTATGCAATGAGTGAGTATATGATTCATAGGTTTTTATTCCATATGAAAACGCCAACGAATCCATTTTTATTGAGAACGATTAAACGATTACATTTTGATCATCACGTGGATCCGGCAAATTTAAAGCTATTATTCTTGCCGATTTGGTTCAGCTTACCTGGCTTTTCCGTGTTTGCGCTTGTTTTCTATTTCATAACAGGTAGTTTGCCATTCACGATTGCTTATCTTGCAGGAATCATCGTTTATTTCATGTATTATGAATGGAAACATTATATTGCGCATCGCCCCATTCAACCGCGTACCGAAATGGGAAGACGTATTAAGAAAGCGCATCTTTGGCATCATTTTAAAAATGAAAACTATTGGTTTGGTGTTACACATACATCTATCGATAAAACATTCGGAACATATAAAGATCAAAAAGAGGTCGATAAAAGCGATACCGCTAAAAACTTAGAGAATCGTACGTAAGTGTTGAATAAAGGAGACCTAGCCATGAATCGAACAGCAATTGTTGAAAAAGAACTGATTAAAGCAATTCTTCAAGGTGAATATTTGGCGGGCAGTCAAATCGAGACGGAAAGAGAATTGGCCGCTATTTATGAACTGGGACGGCCAGCTATTCGAGAAATCTTACAGCGCCTGAGTCATGGGGGGTGGCTGACGTTACGAAAAGGACAGCGTGCTATAGTCAATGATTATTGGAATGGAGGAAATATTACTACAATCGTAGATATTGTAGAATATTTTGATCAAGTACCCGATGCGTTAGTTCTCTACTTTTTGGAATTGCGTATCGCGCTAACACCTCAATATGTACAAAAAGCCATACTGCTCAATTATCCTAAAGTAGTGGGACTACTCGCCGAAATCGATGAGTTACCAGACACAGCGGAAGCTTTTGCGTCGTATGATTGGAAAGTTCAAAAGGAGTTAGCCAGATTATCAGAGAATCCACTCTTTTCGCTCGTGCTAAACAGCTTTGAGCCAGCTTATGTGAAAATGGCGTTGAAATACTTTGAGAGCTCATTTCGCCGAGAAGCTTCATTAAGTTATTATAAAAAGTTATTGGCCTTTGCGTTATTAGGTGACGATCAACAAGCAGAAAAACTTTCCCGGGCAATGATGGAAAAAAGCTATGATCTATGGAAAAACCAATTATCACCAGACGAGAAAATTGGTGTGAAGTTTAGGCTCGACAATATGCAATAAGTGCGTTTTAAGATTCAACACATTGAGATACGGCTCTTATCTTATAGATGAGTCTGAAAGTGTATATCTTTTACTCTTATTCCTATTGAATAATGTATTGCGACAATATACACCTATATTGTTAAAAAATAACCTTTTCAAAAACGATCACATCCAAAGTGATCGTTTTTTTAGTTGACTAGAAATTTCATTTGTTATATGGTTATATACATAACTATATAACCATATAACTAAGTACAGCATATCATGAGAAGAGGTGACGTAAGAGATGAGTAAATCATTTGATGATAAAAAGCCTATTTATCTTCAAA
This sequence comes from Sporosarcina ureae DSM 2281, assembly GCF_000425545.1. Classification (GTDB taxonomy): domain Bacteria; phylum Bacillota; class Bacilli; order Bacillales_A; family Planococcaceae; genus Sporosarcina; species Sporosarcina ureae. Next base: position 39,671 of record NZ_AUDQ01000022.1, read on the forward strand.
TCAAAGAAAGGATTGAAGATCAGATTATTAATAATCAATTACAAGAGCATGATCAAATTCCATCGACAAACCAACTCGTTCAGTTTTATAAGATCAATCACATCACGGTTTCGAAGGGAATTAACCTCCTGGTTGAAGAAGAGATTATTTATAAAAAAAGGGGTGTAGGAATGTTTGTGATGGAAGGCGCAAAAGAAAAGTTGATACTCAAACGAAGAGAAGGATTTGCTGAGGAATTTGTTTTGCCGATGTTAAAAGAAGCGAAAAAACTGAAGTTGGTAGACCATGATATCGTGAAAATAATGGAAAAGTTGAAGGGGAGTGTAAAGGATGACTAGAAAAGTGGAGGCACAGAACATACGTGTTACTTATAACGAGTTTGAAGCGTTACGTGATATTAACTTCGTGTTGGAAAGCGGGAAAATTTATGGATTGATCGGACGCAACGGTGCCGGAAAAACGAGTCTACTATCTATATTAGCCGCCTACCGAAAGGCGACGAGTGGGGAAATGAAAATAGATGGAGATCATATTTTTGAAAACGAGAAAGCGATGGCTCAAGTAACGTTTGTTCACCAAACGGACTATAAAGATAATTATGACACAATCAATAAATACTTTGATTTAGCCGAACGCTATCGTCCTACATTTGATCGGAAATATGCGGAACAATTAGTTAAGGTATTTCACCTCCCAACAAATAAACCACTAAGGAAATTATCAGCAGGTATGCAGTCTGCTTTTAATGTAACAATCGGACTAGCGAGTAGAACACCAGTCACGATTTTTGACGAGGCATATCAAGGGATGGATGCTCCGACACGTGAAATTTTTTATAATGAAATTTTAAAAGAGCAAGCACGCTATCCTCGAATTTTCATTTTATCTACACACTTAATTTCGGAAATGGAATACCTATTTGACGAAGTTCTTATTATTCATAAAGGTACATTACTACTTCAAGAGGAAGTGGATACGCTTCTAGAAAGAGGATATTCTGTTACAGGTCCAAGTAGCGATGTAATAGAAGTGGTGGCCGGACTTCATGTATTAAATGAAGAGCAGCTAGGTGGCACAAAGTCGATGATGCTGTACGGAGAATTAACGGAAGAAAAAGAGGACGAAATAAAGCGCAAAGATCTAGAAATAGGAAATGTTTCACTTCATGAATTATTTATTCATTTAACAAAGGAGGGCATGTAAAATGGACGCAATGGGAAAGAAAATAGGTGCTGATCTGTACTTATTCCAAATGAAATGGGTAGCGTGGTATTTGCCGATTTTGTATGTTGCTTACTTTGCAATTGTTTGGTTCCTCGATGAACCAGACATAAGGTCCATGTCGTTGCTTACCTTTACATTTCAAACAACCACAATATTTATGCTCGTTTGTGGGATCATTTCAAGCTCAGTATTCCTAACGACGTATGTGAAGTATGGCGTTACTAGAAAGGCGTATTTTCACGGAGCATTGCTGTCAGCGATAGGCTTAGCAATTACTGTCATAGGTCTAACAACCATTCTAACTTGGCTAGTTCGTGTACTTAACATCAACGTGTTCAAAGAAGTTGTATTATCCTCACTTGGAGTAAATAGTTGGTTACTGACTAGTGTCTCTTATTTCTTCGTAGTCATGATCTATTTTCTAGTCGGATGGCTAATTGGATTAGGGTTTTATCGTTATGGAGGGGCTGGTGGATTTGTAACCATTGTGGTTGCTCTCGTAGTCGTATCTTTAAATGATTTACTGTGGGCGTTCAATACACCTAAACCATTGATGGGATTATTTAACTTTGAAATTCCAGTACCTAATGTTGTAGTTGCAATTATTGCATCATTGGCAATAGCGACGATCACGGCTATAGCAGTTTATAAAATCGTGAAAGAAACACCGATTAAAATAGCGTAACTTTTATTTTGATAAGAGCAGGGAATAGGGAGTGAAAAGTCTATACAGTAGCAATAGCGGAAAAGGGCTGTCACTCCCGCAGCTTTAATGAAGGGTATCTGTATAAAAACTAATAATTTTTGGATTATTTGAAATGAAAGATGAGGTTCCTATATGAAAACGGTTAGCCAAGAAGTACAAGAATTGTCCATTAAATCTTTAGATTCCACATTTATTAAACTTTAGAATGCTTATACAAGTATGACGGAAAAAGGTTCTAATACAACACTTGTAAAAAGAAGACGTGACGCTGTAAAGGTTGGGTTGGAGAGCTTACAAGACGTTTGGTATGATGGAGAATTTGTCTATGACAAAGAAGTGGTCGTACAATCTAAAGATATTCTACAAAGTATCATTCCGTCTATTGAAAAGCAATTAGCAAAAGCGAAAGATGGTAGTCCTCAAAAAACGGTGAATGAGCGTCGTGTAACCGCGCTTAAATTAGCAATTGAATCATTGGAGAACCGTCTCAATTAAAAGAGTAGATTTTGTAGTCAGTGAATCCGCAGTACGCTAGAATCGAGTCAGATTGTATAATGAAGAAAAGCCTAAATTGCAATTAACAAAAGGCAAAATTAAAGCCGCGTGAAACCAAAGTTCTTGTAACTTGGATTCACGCAGTTTTTTCATTTTATTGAGTTTTGCCTTAGCCTCTTTATTAAATAATTAAAGTATTTGTCGAGTATATTGATATAATGGTGATAACTTCGATTTATTTAGACCGGTTGTAAACTCATGCAGTGTATGTACATATGAACTACACTTCCATTACTGAAGAAAACACATAATACAGTGGGTATTAACGGATCCGATATTTAAAGGAGTGATTGAAATTCTAGAAATTATTTTCAACAATATTCTTTTCTGGTTTGTATGGTTACCTCTTATATTTTCAATTTCCATAATGGTTGTTTATAAAAAAGAAGATAAAGCCTTTATAAAACCTTTGTTAATCTTTTTAAGTGCCTACTATATTGCAAGAACACTATTTTATATCCTATAACATGTATTGGAATTTCCATATGGTGTGAACCGACAGCAAACGTTTTCTCGGCATAAACAGATTCTAGCGATTGCGTTGTAAACGATAGGATTTAAATCGTAATCGGGAAAAAGAGGTGAATGTAGTGTTTAGTATTAAGAGTTATATATCAAATCACCTTCCCGATCTGGGATATATGACATCGAAGAAAGAGCAATTCTTATCTATTCACGATCCTTTAGCTTTAAAAGCTGCCCAACTAATTATAGACAGTAATGATGGGGATTACTTAGAAGGCTGTATTACTGCGACTTATAATTCTGAAGTTATTTTCACCCAAGATTTCGAAACAAACGATTTATTATTTACGTGGCAAACCATCATAGCTCCTTTATTGAGTCACGATTTGGATGAACATTTTACTATTGTATTTCTAGATTCCTTAATTACAGTTGGCGTTTCAGAAAAAGACACTATGTTTCATCTTATATTAGAAGATCCAAATCGTATGTTGAATTATGATGTAAACAAAGTCGTAAATATCCCTAAAGAAGAGTATCTCAATGGAATAACTAATGGGTTTTTATCATTTGCAAATTTCTGTGTTTATAACGAATTAAAGTTCTGTGAAGAAAGTTCTTATTCTTCATTCATTTTAGATTATCATACAGTAAAATCTGAAATCGAGCTAAATTAGTTCGGAAAGGTCGATTTTGTATAAATGGGTGCGGAAATAATATAAGGGCTACACTTCAATCGGACCAAAGAACAGAAGAGCTGAGTAATTGTATTAAGAAGATATTTAAATATTATTTCCTTGTTATCGTTTTCTTTCTTTATTATTCCAGCATTATCTCACCGTTTGAAGTGACCGGAACCTCGGAAATTGGAGATATTGTGGTCATTTCCATAATAATCATTTCATTTTTAACTGCACTTTCAAGCCGAAAAGAGAAGTTAAGAGATTTTGCATAACGTTTGTGCTTCAATCTGGCCAAATAGTTTTAATCTAAATGGTGAGATGTGTTTTTAGGAGGGGCAGATATATGAGTAATTTTTTCTTAATACTTATGGGTGTTTTTATTGTTGTTGCAAATATTATTGGATTTATATCTTACAAGAAAAAGAAAAGTATATACTATGCGGCTTTTACAATATTGTTATCAGCAGTTTTTTTGGGAGCAATCGGTGGTGTATTAGCACTTTTTGTTATTCGTGATGCTTTTGCGATATTTTACGGCATGCAGATAGGATACTATTTATTAATAAATAGCGTCATCGTTTTATTAATTGCAATTTTATCCACTGTAAAAAAAAATTAACAACACAAAAATATATTACCTGATTAAATTTCAGTAAACGGGTGTATTGTTTATGGAATAATGTTTTAAGCATTCGCTTAGTCGATCGGAGCTAAAGCCGGCGATTCTGGGATATCAAGAACTGAGAAAACGTGCAAACTATTGCACATTAAGGAAGATGAATTTAACACAATGTAAATCTGTTAGAATCGCAAAAATTATCTCTTTTATTAAAAAGGTATAACAGTAGGAATATCGATTTACAACACCAAGAACACATGTACAAAAACAAACGATTCCTTTGCGTATAGGGACCGTTTGTTTTTTTATTTGTTTTCCTATTGCTTTCCGCTATTGGAATAGCATGATAGCTTAAATTAAAATTTCCAATAAGCTTTTGATAAAGGATGCGATTTTCATATCATATGAAACAAAAATGTTTACAAATAATAATAAACCAATTACAGTAATTATAGATTCAGAATATCTATAATGAAAAGAGGAAATGAGATGAATGAAAAATTATTAAGGAAAATTAATAATCTGGAAAATATTGAGAGGGACTCTGCTGAAGAGTTATTTCAGTTCGTATCACTTAATAAAGAGGATAAATTATTAGATCTTGGAGCAGGAGTTGGTTATATCAGTCTTCCCATTTCTAAGTATGTAGATGAAGTGACTGCACTTGATTTTGATAAAGACATTTTAAAATACTTGGAAACAAAGGCTATAGAAAATGGAATTACCAATATTAAAACGCTTGTATCAGACTTCAAAGATATACAACTAGGTGACGAAGAATTTGATAAGGCTGTTGCTTCGATATCACTTCACGAAGTGAAACCACTTTCGCTTGCATTAGGCGAAATATATAGAGTCTTAAAAAATAAAGGAACGTTTCTTTGCATTGAATTAGAGAAATCAGATTTATCAACTGGTCCGAGAGTTTCATCCGAAAATATGAAAGAAGAAGTTGTTGCTGCTGGCTTTGATCTCGTCGATGTTCTTTATCCGCAAACTAAATTGGCTAACCAATCTGTGTATATAGTTGTGGCACAAAAAAATAAATAAAACAGTATTGAACTAGTTGTTAATTTAAATTTAACAACTAGTTTTATTAGGTAATGTAAAAGGAGTATTAAATGCTTTCAAAAGAAAAGCCGAGTTCTAGTGACAAACTTAGAACTGAAAAACCTTCTAAATTAATAGTAAATTTATCTATACCTGCAATGATAGGTATATTCGTAATGGCTTTATACAATCTCGTTGATATGTTCTACATTTCACTTGCAGAAGGTGTAGATGCAGTTGCGGGTTTGACTGTTTCTTTCCCTGTTATGATGATTGTTATGACTTTAGCAGCAGCTGTAGGAGTGGGTACGTCTTCAGTAATAGCTAGAAGATTAGGAGAAAAACGATTCAACGAGTCCAACAAAATTTTGGGGACTTATATATATTTGCTTCTCCTCATTAGTATAGTGAGTATACTAGTTGGAATTTTTTTATTAGATGATCTTTTAATTTTATTTGGAGCAACAGAAAACATTATTGGGTATGCTTCTGCTTATATGTTACCCATTCTTTTAGGTTTCATTTTCGTTAGTTTTTCAATGGCAACAAACATTGTGATACGTGCAGAGGGAAATGCAAAATTTGCAATGTATGCAATGATTATCCCTGCCATACTTAACATAACCCTAGACCCTATCCTTATATTCGATTTCGGTTTTGGGTTAGGAGTTATGGGAGCTGGAATAGCAACTGTAATCTCACACGCGATCATGAGTATAATCATTTTAATATATTATCATAAAGGCTATAGCTCTCTTACAATTCATCTTAACTATATAAGAATGAGGATTTCTACTTTAAAAGAAATTATAGCTATAGGATTTCCAACCTTTTGTAACCGTCAAGTAGAATTCAACAGTTTTCGATAAATAACTTTCAACAGTTTTCATCAATTAAGACTCAACACTTCATTCTGTAAAAAGGGTTTTTCTGTATTTCATCCGAATGCTATCCTGCTCTTCACTAAATGTAAGAATTTCGCTGCGATGAAGAAGACGATCAAGGATTGCTGTAGTCAGAGTAGGATCACCCAAGAACTTTCCCCATTCACCTGGCCCCTTATTTGATGTCAGAATAAAGGCTGCCCTGTCATATAGTTCGTAAAT
>NZ_AUDQ01000023.1 GCF_000425545.1 Sporosarcina ureae DSM 2281
AATTGAGAAATCTGACTTGATTATCATCGATGATGTCATGTATATGGCTTATGAGCCACAGGAGGCCCATCTATTCTTCCAATTCATTTACGAACTATATGACAGGGCAGCCTTTATTCTGACATCAAATAAGGGGCCAGGTGAATGGGGAAAGTTCTTGGGTGATCCTACTCTGACTACAGCAATCCTTGATCGTCTTCTTCATCGCAGCGAAATTCTTACATTTAGTGAAGAGCAGGATAGCATTCGGATGAAATACAGAAAAACCCTTTTTACAGAATGAAGTGTTGAGTCTTAATTGATGAAAACTGTTGAAAGTTATTTATCGAAAACTGTTGAATTCTACTTGACGGTTACAGATGATCATCTGTTTGGGAATAACAAGACTTAACTAGTCTATAGACTTGAAAAATGAGTTACATCGAGTAAAATCCTACCTTTAACTCCTAACCCCAAATTTCATTAAAAATTGGCATTAGGTATTTTATCTATTTTTATACTAAAGCATTTGCAATATTTAAACTACTACCTATTAGGTCTGAAAATATACAATATTCCGTCCTATTAGTATACATAGGTTGAAGTGATTTAATGAAACTAAAAAAGCGTCTGTCATCATGAAACGAATTTAAGTACCTTCATGAGGATACTTAAAATCGCTACTAGGATTCTAGACACTTTTACAATAAATCTATAATAAATCTTGAACTATCTGTCGTTCTTAAAAAAATTAACTGCCTTCTCTTATATAACCAGCAACTTTCTTAACTTTAAACCTGCTATCATCACCGTTGATCATGCCTTTAAGCGTTCGACCAATTGAAGAAGCTCGTCATTGGGTCCATTAAATAAAATCATGCGCCCACCTTCAAGCGTCGGTTGAGGTTCAATAGAATTGAAAATAATCCCATGCTCCTTGAAATATTTAATAGACTTATCAATATCTTCAACTGTAAAAGCAAGATGATTGACGATTCCACTTTGATTGTATTGTCCTACCGTATCAATGTCTTTGATTAATTCTATTTCTGTATCTGGATGTGATTTCACATATAAAAACGCCATTTCCCGACTTGAATTTTCTCCTCTTAAACGTACTTTACAACCAAATACTTTCGAGTAAAATGCAATAGATTCTTCCATGTCTTTCACAACAATAGCTATATGTTCTATTTTAGTAATCATTAATAGCTCTCTCCTTTGATTAACTTAAAAACCCAACACCTTGTATAAATGCTTGATTTGTAAGTAGAATTACCAAAAAAAATCAATCAAAATCGAGATGTATCTCGTTTCGATTAATCTTTTCTTGTTGCTTCAATTAAAGTGAAACAGAAACTATCTTATCTTCACTCTCACCCATTACACTTGTGCTGTGCGGTGCTTGTACTTTTGAGCTAGGATCAATATAAACTTTTGCATTACCTACTGCTGTAGGTGCTTCACCAAAACCAGTTGCAATAAGCTTTACTTTCCCTTCATATGTACAAATATCCCCAGCCGCATAAATCCCGGCAATATTTGTCTCCATTTTCGAATTAACAACTATGCTATTCTTCTCAATTTCCAGTCCCCAATCTTTTATTGAGCCAAGAGAGGAAATAAAACCATAGTTTACGATTACATCATCAACTTCAATGCTCTTTGTCCCTTCACCTTTCACATGATCGAGAATGACATGTTCAATATGATCTTCTCCAATAAACTCTAGCGGTACATAAGGAGTCATAACTTTCACTTTGGAGTTTTTAAGCAATTCTACGCTATGTTCATGTGCACGGAATTTATCACGTCTATGGGTGAGTGTTACCTCATCAGCTATTGGTTCAAGCATAAGTGCCCAATCAACTGCTGAATCCCCCCCTCCAAACAACTGAACTTTCTTTCCGGCGAACTTCTGCATATCACTAACGAAGTAATGCAGATTCTTTCCTTCAAATTTATCAGCTGTTTCTAATCCAAGCTTTCTTGGATTAAATGCACCGTTTCCTGCTGTTATAATAATAGTTTTTGAGAAGTGTTCTGCGCTATTTGTTGTTATCTTAAAAATACCATCAGACTGTTTTTCTAATTTTTCAACCCCCTCATCCAAAGCAACTACTGGATTGAACTGATTCATTTGCTCCGTTAAGTTATCAATCAACTTTTGACCGGTAATCTTTGGGAAACCTGCTACATCATAAATATACTTTTCAGGATATAGCGCAGAAAGTTGACCGCCAAGTTGTGGTAAGCTTTCAATAACTTTTACTCGCGCTTGACGGAGTCCAGCATAAAATGCTGTAAATAATCCAACTGGCCCTCCCCCAATAATCGTAATATCGAATACTTCATCTTCTACGTTCATCTAACCCACTCCGTTCACTATTGTCTATCTATAAGATATAGAATCTATATGTTTCTATATCTTGTTGCGCCCTTTAAAAATGAAGCGTTTCTTTAGTACCTCTTCTATTTCTTACTTGTATAGATCTTTAACATTACATCGCTTCGCTATATTTTAGTGCATTTCCATGGAATGGTTCATCTGAAATTTTAATTGAATCGCTTGGGCATCCTTCATATGCATCTTCTACATCATCATGCAACTCCGCTGGCACTTCTACCATTCCCTCATTTTGATCAATTGTCACGTAGGATATCCCATCATCGGTATGATCATATATGTCAGGTGCAACTCCACTACATGCTCCACAGGCTATGCAAGTGTCTTGATCAACAATCGTATATTTTGCCATTGTTCTCCACTCCTTATCGCAGACTTGATAAGCCTTAATTTTTTTGTGCTTTGCTAAATTTCTATGATTGCTCAACATGTTGATTTTTCTTTTCAAATTGTTCTTTAAGTGGAAATGCTTCCTGCCACTTTTTCTCTTTGTCATCATAAAGTCCTTCACTATACAGCGTTTTTAACGATTGATTTTCCAATAATAACGGCTCTTGACCCTCTTGGAACGCTTTTGCTTGTTGTAATAAGATCCGGCGCATATGAATAATGGGTAGGTCGCTCGTTCCTAATTTCTCGCGTGTTCGATCTACGATTGTTCCCATTGTTTCAGTTGCCGCATGGTCTTGGTTCGCAATCCCACGGATACCTGTAAAGTTCCCTGTTTTCTGTAAGTCACGGTCTTGATTATATTCAACATCTGCGTTGACAACTTTTCTTAGGTCCTCATCCAACTTCAGTCCTCGGCGAGCGTGTTGTGCTTCCACGTCAATCGCTCGATCATGAGCGAACTGCACATCCCATGTCCACGTACTATGATCATCTCGCGGAACAAAGGCATGCCACATACCATCTTCACCACCAAAGCGTGGTGGGTATGTGTAGAACGGGAAGATATAATGAATTTCCATAAAGGCATTCTCTTCCTCTGTTCCAATGCCCACTGCAATGCAACGCTTCCCAAAGTTCGTATCTTGAACCGATTGTTTCACCGGAGGGTTTTTAACAAGTGGATGATTCGGGTCAATTCCCAAATCACTGCTCAAAATTCCATCTTCCACTTCTTGTGTCGCATGCGCTTTATGTAAGAACGCAGCGTGAACAAAGTCCAGATCATTTTCCATCGCTTGTGCATAGTTACATTCCTGCCATACCCGTTCTACTAAATTATTTTCCCTCGGAAGGTTCATCCAATAAAAGTCTGGGAAAGCCGGTTCCGATTCTTTCGGCCCCATATACGTCCAGATAATGCCACTTACTTCTTTTGTCGGATAACTTTTTAATTGAACTGATTCTCTGAATTTCCCATCCGTTGGCTCTGATGGAATTTCCGTGCACTCCCCGTCTGTATTGAACTTCCAGCCATGATACATACACCTTAGGCCACAGCCGTCATTAATTCCATAATAAAGTGAGGTTCCACGGTGCGGACAGCGCTCATCAACTAGGCCTACTTTTCCTTCCGTATCGCGAAATGCGACCAGGTCCTCACCCAATAATTTCACGCGTTGAGGCTTTCCGTCACTAATCAACTCTTCTGTTTGGAGGGCTGGAATCCAATATCTCCTAAATACATCGCCCATCGGCGTGCCTGCATCGGTCTGAGTCAGTAACTGATTATCTTCTGGTGTTAACATAAATAAAAACCCTCCTAATTTACTAACATTCTAAATTTACTCTTATGCCAATTCTGCTTGCATAACCTGTTCGATTTTCCCACGGAAGAAAAGTAAAGGCTCGGCTTGGTCATCGTAGGCAACCCTTTTCACGTGACCTGTCACAATATAATGATCTCCGCCTTCAATAACCTCTGCTACATCACATTCAATTGTAGCCAGATTTTCATTTAATATTGGAACTTTGTCTGTGGATAATGTATAGGAAGCGCCAGCAAACTTGTCCTCAGTTCTTTTTGCAAATCGCCAGCAATCCTCTTCCTGTTCTTTTTGAAGAATGTTAATTGCGAATGGGATACCTTTCTTTAATGTCTGCAAACTACCTGATTTTTTATCGATACAAACCAACACTAGTGGTGGTTCTAATGAAACAGATGAAAACGCATTTGCTGTTAACCCAATTTTCTCACCTTCACCTGTAGTAGTTGTTATTACCGTTACCCCTGTCGCGAAGTGTCCAAGTGTATTTCTAAATTCTCGTGGATCCATACTTACTCCTCCTTTTATTTAAATAGGTTTTATCTTTCCAAGTAACAAGTAAATTTGAAGCGCCATTTGAATTTCAAAGCGGCTATTAGAATTTGAAAGATTAATCAAAAGTAATTCCTCAATCTTTAGTATTCTATATCTCATCCCACTTATTGAAATAGACATCTCACGTGCTGTTTTATGCAAATTAAATTCATTTTGCGTGTAATAAAATAGTGTTTCTAATAACTCCGAATTCTTTTTTGTATCATAATTAAGTATTTCATGTAACTTTTCACTTGCAAATGACTCTAATTCTTCTGGTTCTCTCGCATTTAAGAATAATGTTAAGTTACCTAATTCACTTGATAAAATAACTCCTGACTCCCGCGAGCGAAACTTCGCTAGTTCTACAGCCTTCTTAGCTTCTTTCGATCTATTATTAAAATCTGTAAGGTTTTCAGTTGTATCACTTATGCCGATACAAATTTGTTTACCTTCATCGTCAAATTGCCTTAGCAATCTGTCACCAAAATCTTGTATAGTCATTTTTTCATCATATAGAAATTGTTTAGGCACAATTGTTTGAATAGCATTTAGTTTGGTCAGGACTGGAATATTGTAGTTATACTTATTTTCACCTTGAAAAAAGTTTGTCAGTTGTCTTCTGATTTTCAAAAAATCATTATTTGTTTTGATATCTTCATTTATTGTTTGATCATTTATTTCAATGTAAATAATGTAATGGGGTTGCTTTAGATCATAACCGAGATAAGAAAATCGATTATAAATTTCCAAAACATCTGCACTTTTCTCATTAAGTAATTGCTCAAGTAATTCACCCTTGAGTCTTTGTTCTGTTTCAATAGCAACACGTTGATTTTGCATATACAATGCAACCACTACGGCCACTCGTTCTAGTAAGTCTCTATGAAAACTATCGCTCTTTCGATTTAGAGCTATTGTAATAAATCCATAAACCTCATTTTCAAGCAAGATTGGTGCCGTTAATAACTTAAATGTTTTATCTTTAAGCTCAGTTTCAAGGAATTCGGGTATGTTTTCATTACTTATGTCCCAGAATTTATTCGCTGACATATTTCTTTCCATACCGGGATTATCTCCGTATTTACCTATCACTTCATAATTCACATTTTCAATTAAAACTTCACAATGTAAGCTTTTCCCTAATAGTTCGGCAAATTCTTTAAATCCGCCTCCTTGAAGCATTACTTTTGTTAAATTACGACTTAATGAGTAACCCGTTTCAAGTCTATCCTTCTGGCGTTCAATTTGCTGATACATCTGATCAAGTTCACCAGACATATCTTCATCTTCATAGTAGAGAAGTTCTTCAGAGATATCATCTCCCCATTCTTCTACTGTTTTTCCGGTATAGCTACAGTGATCATCACCTTTGCCTTTACATTTTATTTCTTTAAAAACTATTTGCTTTCCTAAACATTCGCTTGTATAACCACTTGCGTAACCAATTAAGAAGTAACAAATTGGTTCTACATGCATCGGAAAGTATTCTAAGTGTTGTTTGACTTCTGAGGAATCAATCCAGTATCCAGAAACATTGAATTGTCCCTTCTCCATATCTACATTGAAATCTTCAGGATAAGATAAAGACCGGCCTGTTAAATTATGCATTTTAGAACCTGCAAGCAGCCATTCAAGATCATCATTCCATTGAATCTTTTCTTTCAAAATACGAGCTTCATGCATTCCGGATCGGTATGCATATCTTAATATAAATCTTTTAGCTCTTTGAATTCCCAGCGCATTGATTAAATCTGTTCGTAGGACTGCCCATGCATCCATACTTGTTAGTGCAAAGTTTAAGTCTTGGAGTCTTTCGCCTGGCTTTGTTGAATTAGTGAGCAAATCATTAAGTGTAAGTTCACTTGCTTTAAGCTTCATATAAATCACCATCACAACACTGTTCAGGTAAGTGTCTTTCTACGAAACTAGAAAGACTTTCCGTCACACCTTTTTTACCAAATTGTAAAAAATGTTTTTTTTCATTGTAGAAGCCATGTGAAAGCAAGTAGCGCAAATAGTGATCCATTACTTTACGTCGTAACACAATATCCTTCATTCCATAGTCAAAAAGCCAACTATCAATAACATTAAATACGCCTCGATTTATAAAATAACTTTTAGCACACCAATCAAAAAAACGTCTGTCAGGTAAATGAAAAAGATCTTCCATTTGCTGGTGCGTAGAGACAATATTTATATCTATTGCATACATATTTGACACCCCTTTTTATTTACTATCCAAGAAACGGATTTTGCATAGAAGGAAGTGATTACTTCCTTTTATGCAAATATATTCATCTCCGTATATCCTTTCAAAATAACTATCATGTTAAATGAAAGGCTATCTTTCTCTTTCTGTTCTTTCGCAAGCATTTTCTAAATATAAAGCCGTATCTCAATTAAATTCTGATACTTCATTACATTATCTCATGATAGCGCTTCCAAAGGGTGGCAAATACTTTTAACACTACACTTGTAAATAGAACAATCATATTCCAGAGTTGAATAACTAGTTTTCTTAGGTATTTAGTACCTAAAACATTTAGTCTGAATCCAATAATAAATACACTATCACTGTATGTTAGCCGCTATTATTGTTCTTTACGCATTACAAAGTTTAAAGCAGCCTCATAATGGTCACCTTTATTTTCAAACTTTGTTAGAAGATCCAAACGAACACCATCTGCCACATCATTTTCAAGCCATTTGTCATCGTCTGGGAATACTTGTGTAATCAGTGTTTCATGACCTTCAGCTTCAAACATTAAGTGTAGGTGCGCAGGACGCATTGGTTGTTTATCCGTAAATTCCAGGAATTCACCTGTAGGACCGTTTGTTGGAATTGGATAAGGTGTTGGTAGAATAGTTTTCACTTCAAAGTTTCCATTTTCATCCGTATAGAAGTGACCTCTTAGATTATATTTTGGCGCAACCGAGTCAAATGCAGAGTAAGTAGCATCTGCATCATTTTGCCACATTTCAACTTTGATATTGCCAAGTGCTTCGCCATCAACACTGCTTACATTCCCTTTGAAATACAATACATCTCCTGCTTCATTAGGTCGTTGCGTCAACACAACAGGTTTTCCATCTTCTGCTTCTAGCAATGGAGTTCCCTCAATAAAATAAGGTCCTAAAAGTGACGGTTGTGTACCAGGCATCTCTGTATACATTGCACGCAACAAATGTGTCTCTAGGAATACATCTGCAAATAGGGGTAGTTCTCCAGTACGCCCTAAACGATCTGCCCAGTTTACGAAGTTTGTATATTCTTCATGATTTAGTTCTGCTTCTTCCAAAAAGCCTTGGATATGTTTAATGAATAAGTCGAATACTTCTACAACTCGATCATTTTTTTTAATAGCTTCTTTTTGCATGGTTAAATTCCCCCTAATTAGTTGTTATACTAACATTTTCACTCAGCTTTAATAAAATACGTTCTTAACTTTATAAGTCTGTGAAAAGTTAGAATATTTGATCTACACTTTTATCTTATTCCAATGTAAAAACGAAATCAATATACTTTTAGGACTGACTATATCCATTTATTAGACCTATTAGTACTAATTATAATTCTTTAATTAGCGTCATTCTATAGACATTATCAATACAGATTAAAGATAGTATTAGTTCTGAATTATTCAATAGCCAGATGAAAAACCGAAATATGATCATAAGTTTATAGCTCTAAGCTAGCTTTGTAGGTTTACCAGCAATTTCGCCTATGTGTTTGGTAGGGTTTGGAATACTTCGTGATTTTTTGGCATACTTCTCCCTTGGTCTAAGCTGTTTATAAAAATCAGTTATTCTGCTTCACCTCAATTGGATGCGCTGGACACGTACCAACACATCCCAGAAAAATCGGTCGTAGATGAAGCTTGAAGTAATCTTCATATGCAAGTAACGACCGGACTTTACCAACTTACTCGTAACTTTCACTAATCGGGTACGAATCGTTCCCTTTTAAATGCCTTTGGAGGCAGCCGGAAAGCTGAGCGTGAGCAGCCAATTGGTCAGGTTATAAGTAAGCAGACTGACCGTCATGCGGGCTAGGTTGACTGGACGGATGAAATCGACGACGCCATTGGAAGTATAGACATTTCCTAGACGCAACTTTGCTTTCAGAAGATCTCCGGTCAAGCGGTCGAAAGCGACTAACGGATGAAGCTCAATAGTCTGATAACGCGCATTATAAGCAGCCTTTTCTTGTTGAGTGTATGTATCGGCATGCGAGGAATCAAGGTCCATATTTATAGCACCTGCCTGACGTTCACGATGAACCCGGTCTAGTAACGTCTGATTCGCCGTTTGAAGGCGATCGAGCGCTTCCAAATCAAATCGATGAAAAAACTGGACAAGGATAGCTGGGAAGCCAATGCTGGCTTATCGGGGATCTGGGTGAAAACGGGATCTGTCGTTAAATGACCCGCTGCATCGTCTTCGTGATATCGGGCAATCAGCTGGTAGATTTTCTGTTGAAGCAACTTGTTGTTTTCATAAATGCAAAACGTGCGTTCATCGGAGAGTTGAAGCTGATCTGCGATGGTTTGGGAGAACCCCAATTTCTCGCCAAAGAACATGGTCGCGGTCAACTAGAGGGTCTGTTTGATGATAAGGAATGCCTGTATGTGTTCGATCGAGGCTATTTGGATTACGAACGGTTCGACTGTATGACGGATGAAGGCTATTTCTTTGTCTCCCGGCTGCGAAAGAATACGGTTGTCCGGTCATTTGACCACTACAAACTGCCTGAAGACACTGGCGCATTATCCGACGAAATGGTGGTCATCGGTACGTCCCAAAACCGTTCGGAAAATGTTTTCCGTCTTTTGAAAGTACTGGATTCCAAAGGTAATCAACTAAACCTGATTACGAATCGGTTTGACTTGTCTGCCGACGAAATCGCAGACCTGTATAAGTCTCGCTGGGCCATTGAACTGTTCTTCTAATGGATGAAACAACATTTAAACATCAATAAATTCTACGCACAAAGTCAGCAACCAAGTGTATCTTGCGATGATCGTCTACTGCTTGAATGTGCAGACGCAGTTACGAAAAAAGTGAGCGAACATACCTACAGATCAGCCGCTATATAAAGGCATCCTTATTGAAGTCCGCGCATATCTGGCTTCGAAGAATCAAAGGAAAAGGCGTACCGTAACGCGGACAATCCGTTTCTGTCACAGTAGCCAAAAGGCATAGTAAAAAAAAGGATGTTGACTATCTCTGGTCAGCTATCTTCATTTTTTTCCATGTGGACAGAAAAATGTAGACTGAATATTAAAAACATGTTTATGCAACGCTAGTGGTTCAAGTTATATAGTTTAAAGATTCACGTTTGTTTTTCACACAAGTACTATTTTAATAGTAAAAACAGCCGCCCGATGAAAGGTTGGCTGTTTTTGACTTTACTCACCCTACAAACACATTAGCAATCAAAATACACACTAACGACACGGCCCATGCAATGGTCGTTGGAACCGACCAAACCATGACTTGCTCCTTCACTTCCTTCACACCAAGCATACGGTTGACAACCCAAAACATGCTATCATTGAAGTACGAGAAAATCATTGCACCTAATGCAGCGGCTTGCGCAGCAAGGGCCATATTAACATCCAGATTAACGACAATCGGTGCAGAAATCGATGCTGCTGTAATCATTGCTACTGTTCCACTTCCTTGGATTAAGCGAACAAGTGTAGCGATGAAGAATGGCACAAGTACTGCTGGTAAAGGAAGTAATGCTACTTGCTGTGCAATGTAGTCTCCTGCTCCACTGTCACGAAGGACTTGTCCTAGCGCACCACCAGCTCCAGTTACGAGTAGGATAATACCCGCTGTAACCATTCCTTCCTCCATACGATCAAGTGCTTCCTCTCTCTTTAAGTGACCTGCCAACAAATATATCGCAGCAATTAAAGATAAACCAACAGCAATAATCGGCTGACCTAGGAATAATAGATAATCGATCCATCCACCTGTTAATTCCATAGCAACGAGTGTTGTATTCAAGAATATAAGAATAATAGGTAATAAAATCGGAATCATTGAGCGGAACAAAGAAGGTAGTTCCTTATTTCGTTCATCAGTCAATCTCACAAGTTCCTGATATGCCATAGGCGCATCAGGCCTTTCGAAGTCGAGACCGTCTTCTGTCGGAATCTGATAAATTCGTTTACCGACCCATTTTGCGTATAACACACCAGAAATGATAATTGGAATTGAGAACAACAGTCCCCATGCTATCATCAGACCAATATCAACGCCGAATATACCTGCTACGCCAAGTGGGCCTGGTGTTGGCGGGACTGCATGATGCGTTGCAACTAAGCCAACAGCAAGCGCAATGCCGAGGGTGATGACAGATTTCCCTGTCTTTCTTGATAGCGCTTTCACTAATGGGTTTAAAATCACAAATGCCGAGTCAACAAATATAGGAATCGAGACAATATATCCCGCAATCGCCATAGCCCATTCTTCTTTGCGTTTGCCAACAAAACGTATAAGACTATAAGCCAGACGCTCTGCTGCTCCTGACACTTCTAGAATTCTACCGATCATTACCCCAAATCCGACAACAATACCGATAGAGCCAAGAGTGTTCCCGAAACCTTTAGATATTGTAGTAGAAACCTCAATCGGATTCATTCCACCGATTAAACCCGTTAATGAAGCTGCAATAATCAAAGCTAAAAATGCATGAATCTTCGTTTTTAAAACAAGTAAAATTAGTGCAGCCACACCTATTACAAGGCCTACAATCATTTGCATCTCTGGTGTCATCTGTATCCCCCAATTTCTGATTAAATTAAGTTATTGAAAGAGGGTCTCCCCTCTTTCAACGGATTATATTATAGTGATTCTCTAGTAAACTTAGGTGCATACTCAGCTGCTAACTTAATACATTCTTCCATGCTCACACTTGCTGCAATGTTCTTCCAAGCAATATCAAATGCTGTACCATGGTCAACTGAGGTACGTAAGAACGGAAGTCCATTCGTGATAGAAATCGTGCGGTGAAAATCTGTCATTTTTGCAGCAATATGCCCTTGATCATGATAAAGGGAAAGGACCGCATCATATTTACCATTCAACGCCTGGAAGAATACAGAATCTGCTGGAACAGGACCGTATGCATCAATGCCGTCCGCTTTAGCTGCTTCGACACCCGGTGCGATTTCATTTACTTCTTCCATGCCGAACAGACCGCCTTCTCCACTATGCGGATTCAGACCGGCGACCGCCAACTTACGATCTTCTACACCTAGACGTTGCAACGCTTGGTCACAACGGCTCAAGTAATCACGAACACGTTCTTTCGTCATTTGGGAAATTGCTTCTTTTAAAGAAACGTGACGCGTCAAGAAGAAGATTCTCATTCCGTTTACTTGGAACATGGTTAAGGGATCAGGTGCTCCACCCAAATCTTCAAGCATTTCAGTATGACCGATATACGGAACGTTTGCAGCTTTTAATGATTCTTTATTGATAGGTGTTGTAGCTATTGCCGCTACTTCATCTGCCATTGCGAGTTCCACTGATTTCTTGATGAATTCAAAAGCAGCTTGTCCGCATTGCGCCTGTACTTTTCCAGGTTGCAATGCATCGATGTCAATATTGTTCATATCTAACACGTCCACTGTTCCAAATTCATACTTTCCTTCCTTTGGATCCGAAACAATGTTCACCTGTAAATTCGTTCCTGTTACGCCGATTGCTTTTTTCATAACGTCTGCATCACCGACAACGAGTGGATTACACATTTCATAAATCTCTTGTTTCGCTAATGATTTAACGGTAATTTCCGGTCCGATTCCTGCTGCGTCACCCATTGGGATTGCTATAATTTTACGTTCGTTTGTCATATTAAACACGTCCTTCATCATTTTTTGTTTGAAGATAAATAAGGCATTTATAGATTGATTGCTTTTCACCGACCATGCCGCCTTTTGTCACAACCGGTATGCCATCAAATGTCCCCCCGATGAATTTACCATACGCAGAAAGCGGTATTACTTCCTCATCAAGTTGAATTGCTTCAGCACCACTGATTGTAAACAATGCTGCCGTAACATCGCCGCCACTGGAAAATGTACCGTCGATTTTCATATTACAATTTTGTATGATTGAATGCGTTACTTTCGCAAGACCCGAAGTAATCCGCTTCGCGAGCAATTCCTCGGTGGTACCTTCTTCTTTTGCAATACTTGTCAGAGACAGAATTTTTGAAGTCGGAGACAGTGTCGTTACAATTAAAACTTCCTGCTCTTTCAACTTCCTCATTCCTTCGTCAGTTGCACGCTTCACTTCAACGTCCCATCTATCTGTTGTCGTTGCCAATTGCGAAGCATCCACATAAACCGGGGAAGAATTAGTTTTATCCATTAAATAGCGCAATTGTCGGCCGGTAAGACTGGTAACACTACCTACTGTGACAATATATCTATTCCTGTACAGTCTTCGCCTAGTCAATACACGCGCAAAAGCTGCTGTTAGCGGACCTGGATCCACCGGAAACAACGTATGTTCTTCCATCATCGCCATTGATTCCGCAATATTGCTTATTTCTTCATTCGTAACTGCATCGATCACAATGATTCTCTTACCTGCATTGATTTGCTCCAACAAAGAAGCGGTAATTTTAGTTTTTCCTTGTAAGACATCCCCTAGTCCAATATGTCCGATTTCATGTTGGCTTTGCTCCGCAATCACTGCGGGCACAAATGATTTGGATATTGGGTTCATCGGATCTTTTGCCACATCTGTTTCCTGAACTGGCACGCCTTCCACTAACAGATAGCCGCCAGATGTAACCCGTCCTGAGTCAGGATAAGAAGCAACGACAATAGCGATACTTTCTTCCCCTGTACTGGTAAGCAATGCATCAATCTCGGAACCAATATTGCCCCGAATCGTACTGTCAATCCGCTTTGCGATAACATCAGCTCCCCACAATCGAAGCTGTTTGAACGTGTCTTGAACCCTCTCTTTTGCAACAGTAGCATCTACATACCTACTGTCCGTATCTACACAAATCGATGTGAACTTGTCCGATTTCGGTACCTGTGCACCAAAAATTATCGTGGCGCTTTTAAATCCTACTTTCGCAAGACGTACGCCCGTTGCGTTCGCACCTGTCAAATCATCTGCGATTATTCCGATCTTCATATACTCACCTACTCTGCAATAATGATTTCTGCCAATTCGCTATATTTCTCCATCAGTTCTTCCGATAATTGCTGATCTGTAATAATCGTAGAAACGTCTTCCAGATCACAGACCTTTGAGAAGGCTTTCTGATTAAACTTTGTTGAATCTGCTACGAGTATTGTTTCTGTGGCTGTTCTGATCATCTCGCGTTTCAAGGATGACTTATCGATTGTGGGTGTAGTAATACCAAACGAACTGTGAATCGCATTTGCACCCAAAAAGAACAGGTCGACATGAATTGATTTCAAGATATTTTCTGTCAAAGAACCATACAGAGTTCCCGTTTCTGTCTGTAAGCGACCGCCAAGAATGATTACTTCTAATTTGCTGCCCATAAGCTCAGCTGCTATTTTTATATCATTCGTAATCACTGTGATCTGTTCATGTGTTTTTAATAACCGTGCAATTTCTAGCGTCGTAGTTCCTGAATCGATGAGCACTGTCATACCGTCCGATACAAAAGAGACAGCATGTTTTGCAATCATCTTCTTTTCCTGGACAGAAATATTAGACTTTAATTCAAACGTCTTTTCGTGAATCAGTGCTTGTGATGGAACTGCTCCGCCATGTGTGCGAATCAGCTTGTTTTGCTTCTCTAGAACATCGAAATCCCTTCGTATCGTCATAGGCGTTACATTCAATACCACCGAGAGTTGGATGATGTCCACTCGTCCTTCAGTTGCAAGCGATTCCATTATTTTCGATCTTCGTTCTTTTGGAGACAATCCAATGACCTCCTACATGCAATGTTCATCAGAATCATTAATATGTTCTATATAAACATTATTATGTTCCTTTCGAACAAGTAAGTCAATCATTTATTGTTATGTTCTTTAACATTTATAGTATTCGCATAAAACTTTAAAATATAACGTGACAATGTATTTGGATTAGTTAGTATTTCGTATGAAGTCAATATTTCCGCACAGTATAAAGAGACGGTATGAAAACTGCCGTTAATGTCAAAGGCTCACCCTTCAACATCATCGAGAAGTACCTTTGTTTAAACACACACGAAATCTCAATGCTCAAATAATCTAAATTTCACAATTAAGGAGGATCTAGGAATTACCCATTTATCATACTATCCATCAGCAATAATCCCCCTATTGGACTTCAGTAGTTGAACGCCTGGCCATAATGCATCACGTACAGGTAAATGAAATCCTGTCTTGACATCAGACATGACACGCGCAATAATTTAAGACACTGGATGATACATACACAACAATCCACATGACTAAAGAGAGGACGATGCATGTGAGGAAGAAGTTGAAACTAGGAACAATGATCCACGGTGTCGGTGAGAAAATTTCGGACTGGCGGCATCCTGCTATGCCATCGGACGCAAGTGTAAGCTTTGAATTTTATAAACAACAAGCCCAAACGTCAGAACGAGGTAAATTTGATTTTGTTTTCATCGCAGATGCATTGTACATCAATGAAAAATCGAATCCACATTACCTGAATCGATTCGAACCACTCACGATACTTTCTGCACTGGCAGTAGTGACGTCGAATATCGGATTAGTCGGCACATTATCGACTACCTACAGTGAACCTTTTTCTGCAGCACGGCAGTTTGCTTCACTTGATATGTTAAGCGGTGGACGCGCGGGATGGAATGCGGTGACGTCCGGATTGGAAAAGACGGCATTAAACTTTAGTAAGGAAGTTAAAGTTCATCCAAATCATGCTGCACGTTACCGGATGGCTGCCGAGTTCGTAAAAGTCATGAAAGGCTTATGGAATTCATGGGAAGATGATGCTTTTATACGCAATAAAAAGACCGGGCAATTTTTCGAGCCAAATAAATTACATACATTGAATTATGAAGGCGAATTCTTTTCTGTACAGGGACCACTGAATATCGGTCGTTCGCTACAAGGTCAGCCGGTAATATTTCAGGCTGGTTCCTCAAAAGCAGGCATTGCGTTTTCTGCACAAGAAGCAGATGCAGTTTTTGCCATTATTCCTACTTTAGAAGAAGCGCAGCGCTATTACATAGACGTGAAAGAGCAAACAGCCGCTCTTGAACGTAACCCCGATGATGTTTTGGTTCTACAAGGTATCAGTCCGATTATTGGAGATACGATAGAGGTAGCGGAGCGGAAATACGAAGAACTTGCCGGTTTGGTGACGATAGAGCAAGCACTCGCTTTTTTAGGTCGTCTTTTTGAACATCATGATTTTTCCCAATATCCATTGGATGAACCTTTTCCTGATATAGGAGGCATCGGTCAAAATAGTTTCAGAAGCGATACGGATCGCATTAAGTCTGAAGCACGCAAGAAAAACTTAACCTTGCGTCAAGTTGCTTTAAGAGAAGCCACACCGAGAACGCCTTTTATGGGTACACCGGAGCAAGTCGCCAATCTTATCGAAGCCTGGTACGAACAGAACGCAGCAGACGGCTTTGTGCTCATCGCTAATCTGCCAAGCGAATTAGAATTATTTGTTGAACAAGTTGTACCCATCCTTCAAAAGCGCGGGATTTTCCGGACGGATTATGAAGGGACTACTTTACGGGAGAACTTGGAGTTGCCTTATGCGGAAAACCACTATTCACATTAATAGATACAATTCCCACACAGGTACGGGTTACTATCATGCTTTCGTTGAAACGGATTAGTGGTTGTATAGAATAGTAGGGAACAGCCGTGTTGTCAGAATCCGGCTAGCAACTATCGGATGACATTTTTTTCTAACAATTTAATACTTTACACATATTTTGCTGTATACTTATCTAATAAATATAAGTGTGTTCTACAATGAGGAGGCTTCGCATGAAAATTGCCCCGATAACGTATTCCTATGAAATTCAGGACATGGTTAAACGTTCGCATCAATTGGATACATGCTTTTCGGAAGCAGAAGTAATTCATTACATCAGCAAGTTGGCAAAGATTGATATAATGGATATGTATATTGATCAATATAAGAATAAAGTAACTAGTCCAGTTATTTACGAAGCAATTGCACAAGCTTTCAAGTTCCACTTAGAACAAGTTCCCGTGTTGACAAATGAGAAAATCGGTACTTTTGAGATTCCACCATCAACGAATTCGAAAAATCGCGACAGTTTTCCTTCACAAATTATTCTAGATTTATATTTGGCACATCATCATTATCATGTGACAGGTGACAATGTGCGTACAATGATTAACCACTATTTCGGCATGAATTTAGCTGGAATTGACGGATTGGGAAAGACTAAGATCTCTTTGTATTCAAAAGGCCAGTGGTTGGTGAAAGATGAAAAAGACTTATTTGTAATCCATACCGGAACCAAGGATGTAGACGTGAAAATATACGGCACAAACTACTTTATGAAGCGTACTGGATCAAAAAACTTACCGACTGAATTACAGCGCTCTTTAACTGACATGGGATATAGGTATAACCCACGATTGGATGCGTATTACTTTTCAAATCCTTCTGGACTTTCCGTGTCCAATGCATTTAAAGGTAAAACAATAAATGCAATCATTGAAGTAACAAATGCATTATACTGATCTATCTGACTATGAAAAATAACCCGGAGAGGAGGCAAACAAGCCCCCTTATCCGGGTTATTCACTTTCCAAAAGAAGATAGAAACTTCACACGATCTCCCATTGGAGGTATTGTATTATCTATTAAGGAAACTTCAAGGATTGACGGTCCCTGGACGTTCATGAGCTCGTCTACCACTTCTTTAGTCAGATCCTCCATCGCTTCAATTCGTTTACTCGGTATGTTCATGGCCGTAGCCATAGCTGCAATATTCACCGGTTGTTGTTCGAATGATGGATGGGAGCGTTTATATTGCAATGAATGTCCATGATAGACCATTCCTAAGCGCGAATTATTCATTACAACAAATAAAATAGGCAACTTATGTTCTTTGGCGGTCAGGATTTCCATACCGTGCATGAAGAAACACCCATCACCCGTAACGCAAACTACTGGACGTTCAGGTTCAGCAAGCTTCGAGCCAATTGCAGAACCTATTCCGCTCCCCATCGCCCCAAAATGCACATTAATATCAAATGAATCGGTCTCCACTACGTTCATATCATGAATGATATACGCCATGAACTCACCTATATCAACGGTATATCTAGTTTTGCGGGGAGCGTATTCTTGTAGACGCATCAATATATTTTTCGTGTTGTACTCTTCACTATCTACCATTCCTATTTCCTGTTTACTAAACGCTTGATCTTTGGTCGGCAAGTTCAAACTTTGTAATTCATTTAGTAACGCAGTCAAGCTTAAATCTATGTCTCCTAAAACAGCGGCATTCACTTCATATTTACGATTAAAAACGGATGAATCGTGATCCAATTGAATAGTGTACCGATTTTTAGTGAGATTGACGTTCCAGTTATTCGTAGCCGTCTCGCCTAAACTGGAGCCTACTACCAGCAAAGCTTCACCATCTTTTCCATTAATCAATGAAGAAGCGTCATCATGACCGGCAAAACCGAATACGCCGGCGAGGAGTGGATGATCATCTGTAATATAACCTTTTGCCTGCGGTGTTGTAATGATCGGCCAACCAAGCACCTCCGCTAAATCAAGTAACTGAGCCACAGAGTGCCTAATACCTTGCCCTATAAAGATATATCCATCCTTTTTATTGGCAAGCTCTCTTGCAACAGACTGTATGGTGTTTTGATCTGGAACAATCGGCGCTCTTTTTGGCGGAGCCGGTATTTCAGGAGGTTCAATTTGATTGATTTGAATATCTATCGGCATGGCGATATGGACAGGACCTGGTACACCAGAAATCGCTATTTCACATGCCTTTGCCACTTCTCCAAGTAAATCCTTCGAATCCGTTACAGTTACACTATATTTCGTCACTGATTTGAAAAGCGGTTCAGCATCCAATTCTTGAGAGGCATTTAAACCGACAGTATTAACTGGAACCGCGCCTGTCAAAAATAAAACAGGGACATGTTCACGCATGGCATTTGCGGCGCCCGTTAGCAGATTAGTACCACCAGGTCCACTGCATCCAATACAAACGCTCATAGTAGCCGTATATTTGGCATATGCAACTGCCATATAGGAAGCCGCACCTTCATGCTTCGTCACAATTGGCGTTAGTTCTGGTATTTCATACAACTCATCAAAAAATGCATTGACCGAACCTGCCGGGATGCCAAAAACGTGTTTTACCCCACTAGCTCTTAAATAATCCAATACTGCTCGAATAGCTTTCATAAAAACTCTCCTTTAGTAGCCAGATATGTGCTTTCGAATTCATTAACCTTCAGCGGCACATTAAAGTAATAACCTTGCATAATGTAACATTCTCTCGAAGCTAAAAATTCGGCTTGTTCTAGCGTTTCGACACCTTCAGCAACTAAATCCAGGTCCAGGTTTTTTGCCAATGTAATAATTGTATTCGCGATGGCTGAATTGTCGTCATTACTTTTCAATTCTTGAATAAAGGATTTATCTATTTTCAATGCATTGATTGGCAAGTTTTTTAAATAGCCTAAAGATGAATAGCCTGTACCAAAGTCGTCAATGGACATGTTGATGCCGATTGCCTGTAATTCTTTCATCGTCTGGATAGTCAGTTCTGTATTTTTAATGATTTGGTTCTCCGTAATTTCAAGACATAAAAGTTCCGGTGATACACCTACTTCATCTAATATGCCTTTAACTGTTTGGAATAAATTATTTTGTTCAAACTGACGGGCCGATAAATTTACGGATACTACAATTGGTGGATATCCTTTTTCTTGCCACTTCTTTATTTGGTTACACGCACTTCTGATCACCCACTCTCCGATAGGAACGATTAATCCCGTCTCCTCCGCCAGCGCAATAAACCTATCCGGCGAGATCAATCCTTCTGTTGAATGATTCCATCTCAATAACGCTTCTGTTCCAATGATAGAACGTGTACTATAATCAATTTGAGGTTGAAAATAAAGTTCCAACTCCCCATGATCAAGCGCTTTATATAAAGCATTTTCAAACTTTACATTTTCAAATGTCCTGATATCCATCGCCAAATGATAAAATTGATAACTGCTGCCTGATACGGTTTTAGACTGATACATTGCGATATCGGCATTTTTTATTAATAATTCCGCCGTCTGCCCATCTTGCGGATATAAACTGATCCCTATACTGCTATGGATATGCATTTCATGTCCTTTTAGGTTGAAGGGCTTGTTGAATTGATCAACAATCTTTTCCGCCACCTCTATCACTTCTGCTTCGGATTCAATACAAGGCAAGTAAATAATAAATTCGTCCCCGCCTTGACGAGAAGCTGTACCGCCCTCGGGGAGGCATACACATATACGTCTTGCTACATGTGTCAATAAAATATCACCATAGCTATGCCCTAATAAATCATTAACTGATTTGAAACGATCCAAGTCCATGAACAGTACAGCTGCTTTTTCTTTAAGAGTATGAGCAAAACTCAAACCCTGTTCCATGCGATCTTTTAAAAGCACCCGGTTGGGTAAATTGGTTAAGCTATCATAATACGCATGGTATCTAATTTCTTTCTCCATCTTCTTTCTTTCAGAGATATCTTTAAATGTAACGACATCCCCAACGATCCTCTCTCCTTCTTTGATGGATGATCTAACATATTCTACAGGGAAGCTGGATTGATCTTGCCTAAAGAATATAACTTCATCATTGTTCGTATTGTTTTCATTGTAAATAATATTGACAGGTTTACCTATTAGCTCGTTCTTAATCTTATACCCTAGCATCATGGCTGCAGCTGGATTACAAAAAGTAATAACGCCATGTAGATCCAGCCCGAATATCCCTTCACCTGCCGAATGAAGAATCAGTTCTTTCTCTCGGCTAATCCGCTGTAATTCTTTCATGGCCGTTTCAAGTTCGTTATTCTTTTCCGTTATCTCTGCGGTCCGCTGTTCTATGATCAACTCTTGCTTTTCCATATTCAATAAGTTCAATAAAGTGGAAGCCGTCGTATCTACAATAGATTGTGTCAGTTGCTGACTGGCCTGGGAGTAATTCGGACTCCTTTGTTGAAGATCTGCAATAACTATTAAACCCAATACTTTCCCCATGGAAACGATAGGAAGAATAAACATCGATTGAATACCGAAGTACCGACATACTTTATGGTTCACTCGATCATCTGCATAGACATCGGGAATGTGTTCTGCTTTTCTAGATGCAATGACTTCCTGGAACACCTTATCATTTTCATCGTCAAACTTTATCTCGTCATGGGATTTTACCCACGCTTCTGCAGACCAATTACTATTACGATTAATGGTTGCAGGCTTAATCTTCATATGCACTGATGGATCGATCAAATGTACACCTATATTATTGTTTCCAAGCACTCTTTCTATATATAGAAAACATATATCCAGTGCCTCCTGCATGGTAGAGCACAGTGATAAATCCCGAGTTATATCTAACAATAATTGCTTTTCCTGAATAAGTTCTTCTTTATTCGTTAGCAGCTTGGCATTTTGAATAGCAACAGCAGCCATATTGACATAGGACTGAACTGTTTGAATCTCAAGCTCCGTTAGATTCATTGGTATTCCATAGTCGAACAAGAACACTAATCCAAATAATTCTGTCTCTACAGTAATGGGTAAAACTAATAGAGATTTTATCTTAAATCCTTCAACTGCTCTTGGATCGGGTCGATGATCTTTGGATGTATCCGGTATATATATCGTTCTTTTCGTTTCAATTACTTCTTTCGCCAATAAATCGAAGTCGGTATCAATTATATGCATATCGAGTGTCATGCCGTTGATCACTTCGGGCTTTCCTACGAACCCCCTAAATGATCCGTCTTGTTGTGGCAAATAAATTCCAACCGAGTCACATCGGACAATCTCTTCTGATATAGCAGTAACCACGTGATTCAGTACTTCTCTTAACTCTAACTTTGAATTGATTAACTTTGTTATATTCGCTAGACGAAGATATCTTGTTTGATCCTTCACTATTCGTACCTCCTCTGCTCAAGTATTCTTTATTTATAGTGTAGTAGATACCCTCATCTGAATCGAGAAATAACATCTTACTCTATTATTCGAAAAGATATTCAAATAGCCTTTCAATAGATGTGAACCATCTATATTAAATATATAACGAACAGGAATATTTTGTATAAGCATAAAGTAGCATTCATAAAATACTCCCTCAGCAGTAAAGTGGTTACCAAAAGGATATAAGTTTAGATTTTTAGTTTCTGAGCAAGTATATTACACCTCCTACTCCCAAACAGGTGCAAAGTACCCACGAAAGAAAGTTTCATCACAATGTTGTAGGGGAATGATAAATTAACTAAGTCAAATATTCGAGGTGTATTATGTTCTTTAATGGATGGGAAACTCTTCTACGAACTGTTGTAGTCGGTGTTTTGAGCTATATAGGATTAATTTTCATTTTGCGTATATCAGGTAAACGTACGCTTTCCAAGATGAATGCATTCGACTTGGTTGTGACAGTCGCACTCGGGTCAATCTTAGCCACCATTTTATTAAGTAAAGACGTAGCTCTTTCGGAAGGTTTGACCGCTTTCATTGTTCTGATAGGTATGCAATATATAGTTGCCTGGTCATCTGTTCGATTTCGAATTATTAGCAAACTGATTAAATCAGAGCCAAAACTATTGTTTTATGAAGGTAGTTTTTTGAAGGAGACAATGAAATCAGGACGAATTTTGGAAGAGGAAATATTCCAAGCCGCACGTTCCAGTGGCTTAGGCTCTCTTGATGATGTGTCGGCCGTCATACTAGAAACTGATGGCAGTATTTCTGTCATTCAATCTGAAAGCCAAACCTCTTTTTCTACACTGTCCAATCTTATAAAGGATAAGAAATAATTACTTAAAAGTGTCTGCTTGAAACATTCATAAGTGTTTCCATAGTACTTACTACTAAAAAGGGTTGCTTGTTTTTTGAATTCAGAGTTCAATGTTGTACGGGTATTTTTTATTAATTCCCCCATTTCAAACAAAAAAGGCAGCGCTTTATGAAAACGCATGCCCACTTTATCATTCCTATTATTATCCCCAGTGCTTGGCTATGAATTCATTGCGCCCTGAACGTGCACGGTTATCTGTGTAATGTTCCTTTTCTTTTATGTAATAGTCTTGATGGTATTCTTCTGCTCGGTAGAAAGTTTCTGCGGGGCGGATTGTCGTGACGATAGGCTTAGTAAAAATGCCGCTTGCAGCTAAATTGGCTTTCGATCTCTCGGCAATTTCCCGTTGTGCATCTGTGTAATGGAAAATGGCGGTTGTATAGGATGATCCGCGATCGTGAAATTGACCTTCTGCGTCTGTCGGATCGATTTGTTGCCAGAATACTTCGAGCAATTTCTCATATGAGAATAAGGCAGGATCAAACGTAATTTCAACAACTTCTACATGACCGGATGTGCCTTTTTTTACATCTTCATACGTTGGATTATCGAGATGTCCGCCCATATACCCTGACACGATATCTTGAACGCCTGGCCATTCTTTAAACGGTTTCACCATGCACCAGAAGCATCCGCCTGCAAATGCTGCTTTTTCAAAATTCTTTTCAACCATTGCTAACATCTCCTTTATTATGAATGCGCGTGCCCAACTTCCCTAAAACCAACGACACATCTGCTTTTTTAAAGGAAGTTGAAAACAATCCAAATAGTTTTTAACCTCTTTTGATTGGGCACCTGTTACGCCATACTATCATCTTTTATCTCTTTCCATCTATTAATAAAAGTCCCTCTAATCTATAACAAAAAGATAGAAAGAATTATCCACATATCCTACAATCTAGATCAATAGCATGTTATTTTTTTAATTGAATGTGAGTATTTCATCTATCGACGACTTTGTCAATCACCGGCTACCCAAGGTGATTTTACGAGGTAACTAGCAAAGTTTTCTCCTTTACCTTTCCACCCTCTTCATCCGGTATACGAATGAATTTAACGATAATCGCACTCACTAGGTAGAGAGCACTGAAAATCCACACGACCCCTTCTGCTCCAACAAGCCCGATAAATGTCAAGGCAATCGCAGGAGCTACGAATGTCGATAGACCTGCAGAAAAATTCAACACGGACATTGCCGCGCCTTTATCTTCACCCGCCACGGATGGTACTAGTGCACCAATCGGAACATAGCCTGCTACTAAACCGCCCCAAATGAATCCGACAATGCTCGTCATAACAATGCTGCCATTTGTAATTACTGGTATATAAAATAATAGTGGCGTGAATATCGCACAACCGATACCACCAAACCAAATAATTGTGTTTTTCCAGCCGAATTTATCTCCAATGAAGCCGAACACTAAATTAAAGATAATGTTTCCTAAGAAAAATGTACCCCATAATTGTAGCCAAGCAGTTGTTTCAATACCGTGCTGTGCCATATGCATTGGTAAGAATACTGGGAATCCATAAACGCTTAAGCTATTAATAACGCGGACAATCCCACCTGCAGCAACCCTCGGATTCGATTTCAAAATGGTGATACCTTTCAATAATTCTTTGACTGCTTCTTTTTTGTTTGCGAGTTTTTTCTTTTCAAACTTGTCTTTATTGACCACTATAGCTAAAACTGCACCAAGACATACCCAGAATATAGATGTCCACATAGTATTGATGTAACCGAAATGTTGGATTGCAACACTTGAATACCACGCGCCAAGTACCATCATTCCCGCACAAAAAACAAACCAGAACCAACCAACAGCAGAACTCAATTTACTTTGTGGTGTTTTATAAATAACCCATGTTAAGAAGGAATAAGCAAATAGCGGATAACCAAAACCTTTAATAAAATAAGTCAGAAGCATAACCGGATAATTCATCGTTGAAAAACCATATGTAATAAACCCTGCTGTACCGATAATATAGACGGCTAACCCAATTGCCATTGTACGTTTCGGCCCAAAAACATCTACGCAGACGCCTGAAAACCAGGAAGACAGCGCAATCGAGACTCCGTATACTGTGAATATAGCTGCTGATTGTTGAATGGTTAATCCACTTTCAATTAAGAATGGACTTAACCAACCCGCTTCAATTCCATCTCCCATCATGAACAACATAACACCGAAAAAGCCCCATCCTAAGTTTTTTGTAATCCCTATTTTCTCCAACATATCAATACTCTCCATTCCTGCTTATGTATTTTGCATTTTCTTTAGAAAATAAAAAACCTTCCCGTAAAGACGGAAAGAGTAGTTGGCAATTATCACTAGAACAATATAAATATGCGATCCTCTTTCTATCTCTCAAGCTACGCTTGCTGGATTTGGCACAATTATGTTGCCGAAGTTTCATTGGGCCAGTCCCTCAACTTCTCTCAATAGAAAATAATATGAAATTGGTAGAAAGTTATTAAAATTGAACTAATGAAGTTACTGTACATAATAATCAATTCAAAGTCAATCTATTATCGGAACTTTCTAAATATACTATCTCCAATATGGTATACTAAATAACATAAACTATTTGTTTAAGTCAATTTAATAATAGAGTATTTTTCATCAAAATCAGAAAAAGGTTGATTCACACTTCAACATACGCTTTCCTTTACACCCAACGGAAGTTCTCTATTTTTAATAATTATTCTATTATTAAGCTTCAATAATATTAGGATTTCATAGTAAACTTTGCAATTGCAAAATTAATCTGTTAGAAAGGACTTGTGTAATGCAATCGTATATTGATGTAAAAAATGGTATCGTTCCCTCGGTTTGTTCTCTTGATTGTCCAGACCAATGTGGATTGCTTATTCATAAAGAAGCCGGGAAAATTGTTAAAATTGAAGGTGATCCTGAACATCCAGTCACAAAAGGAAGTATTTGCAACAAAGTTCGGCATATGGCTGAAAGGATTTATGATCAAAATCGAATTACAACCCCTTTAAAACGCATTGGCGAAAAAGGCGATGGTCAATTTGTTCCAATCAGTTGGGAAGAGGCCATTACAACTATTACAAATCAGTGGAATAAAATAATTTCTGAAGAAGGTCCAGAATCGATTCTTCCTTACAGCTTTTATGCAAATATGGGAAAACTCAGTTCTAAAGGAATGGATCGTCGTTTCTTTAATCGCCTTGGTTCGAGTCAACTGGACCGGACGATTTGTTCAGTCGCCGGCGAGGCCGGCTACAATTACACAATGGGCGGGCGTTATGGAACGGATCCAGAAGAGATGACGGAAACGAAATTATTTATTTTTTGGGGGATCAATGCGGTCAGTACCAATATGCACCAAATCATGATTGCCCAAAAGGCGAAAAAAAACGGCGCGAAAACTATTGTCATTGACGTCCATAAAAACCAAACTGGACGCATGGCTGATTGGTTCATCCCCATTTTACCTGGAACTGACGGAGCGCTTGCACTCGGAATTATGCACGTTCTTTATAAAGAAAAGCTAGTCCATCAAGCTTTTTTGGAACAGTACACAATCGGCCATGAAGCGCTCAGCGAACATGTAAAGTACTACAATCCGCAAAAGGTTTCCACTATTACGGGCGTGCCGGAAGAAGATATTTATAAATTGGCACGAATGTACGGTAACATCTCTCCTTCCATGATACGCATTGGCAATGGATTGCAGCATCATGATAATGGCGGCATGATCGTCCGGACCATTACTTGCTTGCCTGCTTTGACTGGGCAATGGGAATTAAAGGGCGGAGGAGCAGTCAAATCAAATTCCGACTATTTGACGCATAATATTGCCGCATTAGAACGGCCTGAACTTCAGAAAAAACCAACGCGGAAATTCAATATGAATTTATTGGGACAAGCATTACTGAAGGAACAACAACCGATTCGCTCTTTGTATGTCTATAATAGCAACCCCGCCGTTGTCGCACCGGATGCCAATAAGGTCCAGGATGGCTTAGCACGCGAGGATTTGTTTACGGTGGTCCATGATTTGTTTTTGACGGATACTGCCTTGTTTGCGGACATTGTTCTGCCTGCGACATCCGCTTTTGAAAATACAGACTTTTATACATCTTTCTGGCATCACTACATCCATTTGCAGGAACCTGTCATCGAAACATACGGGGACAGTAAATCTAACCCGGACGTTTTCAGATTGTTGGCGCAAGCAATGGGCTTTGACGAGCAACCCTTCCTAGATAATGACGCTGAAATGATCGATCAAGCGTTAAGCGATTTGTCCAATCCTCATTTATCTGAAGTATCGTATGCTGCATTAAAGGAGCGACGCTTTATGAAGGCGAGTGGGACAGGCGATTTATTGAACCATTTAAAGACACCGAGCGGAAAAATCGAGTTGTATTCAGAACAAATGAAATCAGCAGGATTACCGGCCCTTCCTACGTATATTCCGATTGTTCAAGATTCCGATTATCCTTTACTGTATGTACCTGCAACTAACCATAATTTTATGAACACGATTTTTTCGAACAATGAAAAACATATCCAACTTGAAAAAGCCCCTAAATTGTTCATCAATCGGCACGATGCGGAAAGACGAGGAATCGAAGATAAATCGACTGTCCGAATATGGAACGAGCGCGGGGAATGTATATTCACTGTCTCTGTCGGCGAGCAAGTCCTTCCCGGAGTTGTTGTCAGTCAAGGTATTTTGGGAGATAGTTCAGGCCAAAAACACCTTGTGAACGCTTTAACACCAGACCGAATTGCTGACATGGGAGGTGGCGCAACGTTTTTCTCAGGACGTGTTGAAGTGGAAAGTTTATAACTTAAAGAAACGGATCAGAATTTCTGCTGTATAAAAATGAGCCTCTCATGAACTATCCCAAGAGGCTCATTTCGTTCTTATACTGTCACAACAATACGCCATTGGTCGATGGCGCGCTTCAAAGTCTCTGACGTTTTTGCTATTTATTCGATTCATTTGTCATTGGCGTTAATTGCTGCCCGGAATTCACAACAAAATGATCTCCAAAGTCTTTCAAATATTAAACGCTGCGCACGAAATTTCATGAATGTTTAAACAATCAAGTTTGCTTTTCACAAGTGTATAAAAACACTTATGACGGCTTTTTACACTATGACTTAATTAACCCTTCCCATCATTCGGGAAATCCTCATCTTTCCAAGAGGTTGCGTATAATAACAAGTTCAGTTCTTTAATCCGTTTAAACTACTATTGCCAGAACGCTTTTTCCAACTATTAAAACCTATTCCCTGTACAGGTATTTCAGCAATAGATAATTGATTGTAAAAAACAGTTATATATCACTACCTTTTTGACTACATTCTGAATTTACGACAAGTAATCTAGCATGCTAAAATATATTGAATTCATTTTACTAGAGGAAGTGTGAAACTCAAGAGAAGTTCTATATTCGCTGTACACTCACTACGTAACACTGTATTTGATTTATAGAAATCAAACTAGTAAAGAGGTGCTCAAAGTTGATAGCGGAAAATAGAGAACAAACCATATTTAATCATAGAGGAAAGAAAATCGTAGCAGACCGTGACATCGAAATTATTGCGAAAGTCGATGAACCATTAGTTGTTGTCTTAGGCAATATGCTAAGCGATGAAGAATGTGACGAACTGATCCGGCTGTCGACAGACAAGATGAAACGATCCAAAATCGGAACAGTACATGCAGAAAACGAGATTAGAACTAGCAGCGGTATGTTCATTGAAGAACCTGATAACCTAATTATCACGAGAATTGAAAAACGGATTGAAGCGGTTATGAATATCCCAATCGAACACGGTGAAAGACTTCAAGTTTTGCGCTATCTGCCAGGCCAGGAATATAAAGCACATCATGACTTCTTCTCAGCAGCGAGCAACGTTACCAATAACCGAATTAGTACGCTCGTCATGTACTTGAACGATGTCGAACAAGGCGGCGAAACGTTCTTCCCCCACCTGAAACTGTCTGTCACTCCCCAAAAAGGAATGGCCGTCTATTTCGAGTATTTCTATAACGATCCACTGTTGAACGACTTGACGTTGCATGGCGGTGCACCGTTGGAAATCGGAGAGAAATTTGTAGCGACGCAGTGGATGAGGAAGCAAAGAGTGCGGTGAGGAGCTTGGCTAAACCTGATCAGTCAGTATCCGTAGATGAGTGTTTAGTTCATGATAGCTATTATATAAAACGGATCCAAAAATTTAAGTATTCTCGTTAATCGAGATGGTCATTATTTCTTACGTAAATAAACTACAAAAAGCGTCAACTCCTAAATAATTAGGAGTTGACGCTTTTAAATTAGAACAGCTTGACTTACATCATGCCGCCCATTCCACCCATACCGCCCATATCAGGCATTCCTGCTGCACCTGCTGGTTCTGGTAGGTCTGCAACAACAGCTTCAGTAGTTAAGAACATAGCTGCTACAGATGCTGCGTTTTGAAGAGCATAACGAGTTACTTTCGTTGGATCCACGATTCCAGCTTCCACCATGTTAACCCATGTGCCTTCTGCTGCGTTAAAGCCGACGCCGACTTCTTCGCGCTTCAAGCGGTCTACTACGATAGAACCTTCAAGACCCGCGTTTGTTGCGATTTGACGTACTGGTTCTTCGAGTGCACGAAGTACAATCTTAATACCTGTTGCTACGTCGCCTTCCGTGTCTTCAAGTAATGTTTCTACTTGCTTATAGACGTTCACGAGTGCAGTACCCCCACCCGATACGATTCCTTCTTCTACTGCCGCACGTGTTGAGTTCAATGCGTCTTCGATACGAAGTTTTCGCTCTTTCAACTCTGTTTCAGTTGCAGCTCCGACCTTGATGACTGCTACACCGCCAGCTAGTTTAGCTAGACGTTCTTGCAATTTCTCTTTGTCGAATTCAGAAGTTGTTTCTTCCAACTGTGAACGAATTTGGCCTACACGTGACTCGATAGAACCTGCGTCACCGTTACCTTCAACGATTGTTGTGTTGTCTTTTGTAACGACGATTTTCGCAGCGCGTCCTAGTGATGTCAGGTCAGCAGATTTCAGATCAAGTCCTAGATCTTCTGTGATTACCTGTCCACCAGTTAGGATTGCGATGTCTTCAAGCATAGCTTTACGGCGATCACCGAAGCCTGGTGCTTTAACAGCCACTGCGTTGAATGTACCGCGTAGTTTGTTGACCACTAGTGTAGCTAAAGCTTCACCTTCAACATCTTCTGCGATGATCAACAATGGTTTACCTTGCTGAACAACTTGTTCAAGCACTGGAAGAATTTCCTGGATATTGTTGATTTTCTTATCTGTAATTAAGACATATGGATTTTCAAGCACTGCTTCCATTTTGTCTGTATCTGTTGCCATATAAGCAGATGCGTAACCACGGTCGAATTGCATACCTTCTACTACATCGAGCTCTGTAATAAAGCCTTTAGATTCTTCAATTGTGATAACACCGTCGTTGCCTACGCGCTCCATTGCTTGTGAAATTAACTCTCCGACTTCTTCGTCTCCAGAAGAGATTGCCGCAACTTGTGCAATTTCTTGTCTGCTTTCGATTTCATCTGAAACGCTTTGAAGACCTTCCACGGCTGCGACTACTGCTTTTTCGATTCCTTTACGGATACCGACTGGGTTTGCGCCAGCTGTTACGTTCTTCAAGCCTTCACGGATCATAGCTTGAGCAAGGACAGTTGCTGTTGTTGTACCGTCACCTGCGATGTCATTTGTCTTCGATGCAACTTCTGCTACAAGCTTTGCGCCCATGTTTTCGAATGCATTCTCAAGCTCGATTTCTTTTGCAATGGTTACACCATCATTCGTGATGAGTGGTGAACCGAATTTGCGCTCAAGTACGACGTTACGACCTTTTGGCCCAAGTGTTACTTTTACAGCATCTGCTAGTGTATCTACACCGCGGAGCATTGCGGAACGTGCTTCTTCGTTAAATTTAAGTTCTTTAGCCATTGTAAATGATTCCCTCCAGAGTTTTCTATTTGTCTACTATATTTACGTTTTAATTAATTATCCAATAATTGCAAGAATATCACTTTCACGAAGGATTAAGTATTCTGTACCTTCATACTTCACTTCAGTGCCTGCGTATTTAGAGAAGATGATGCGGTCGCCTTCAGATACTTCTAGTTCAACGCGCTGTCCGTTCTCAAGAACACGGCCTGTACCAGCAGCGATCACTTTTCCTTCTTGTGGCTTCTCTTTCGCAGAGTCCGGTAGAACAATACCGCTTGATGTTTTTTCTTCTGCTTCGATTAATTCGATAATGATACGGTCACCTAGTGGTTTCAACAAATGAAACAACCTCCTCGAGATAATGTGTAATTTTTAGCACTCACTTATATCGAGTGCTAATATAAATCTAATAATAAAGAATTCCATACATTATTGCAAGTAAAAGTGTTCGACATTTTCTTCTTTTGCCAAACGCCTTTTTTCGCGTTAAACTAATCAACATGTATGGAGGAAAGGTTGTGCACCGTGAAAAACTGGGTTGTTGCTCTGATGATCTTCATGTCGTATGTGTTGCTCCAGATTACCAGCATTTTTCTTGCCCCTGAATTAATTGTTTACTTCACCGGCAAAGACTTGTCCAAAGTAGAGGCCGTTTCTCAAGGGTTCGCTTGGACATTATTCATCACGCAAGGTATCGCTGCACTCATAATCGCTGTGATCCTGTTACGTAATAAAAAGTTCTTACCTGTATTTAAAGGAAAGCCATCGGGATTCGGAAGCGTTCTTCTATGGGGAGTACTTGGTTTCTTCCTCGCCATGGCTGGACAAATTGTAGGCGCTGCGATTGAGTCAGTGTTCGGTGTGACCGCTGGCTCCGAGAATACGGAGTTATTGTCAAACATCTCGAAAACCGCACCTATTATCATTTTTGCCATGGTGTTGTTTGCACCGTTCCTCGAAGAAGTCGTGTTCCGCCGGATTATCTTCGGTGGCTTGTACACAAAGACGAACTTCTGGGTCGCTGCGATTGTCAGCGCCATCGTCTTCGCAGCAGTGCATAATGAGTTGCAACACTTGCTCATGTACTTGATGCCAGGTCTCGCATTCGCATTCGTCTATTACAAGACCAAGCGCTTGCTGACGCCGATGATTGCCCATTTCCTCATGAACAGTTTCGTCACTGTCGTGCAATGGAATGCGGATAAACTGCAACAATTACAAGATATGCAACAGAGTATCATAACATTCCTACAATAGAAAAAATCTCCCCGTTAATGGGGAGATTTTTTTCATGTGGATATGTAGAGCTTTCTGTGAGCGGAAAGGCACCGTTGAGCTATTTCTAATTTTAGTAAGTAGAAAAATCACACGTACACATTCAATGATGTCACCAAATGCTCGCAGTCACTTTGTAGGGATTGGAGTGGAAGCAGGGGCGACTCCTGGAGGATCAGCGTGAGTTCGAGACCCCGCAGGAACGCAGTGACGAGGAGGCTCGGGCCACGCCCTCAGGAAAGCGTCCCCTGCTGGAACTCCAATCCCCGAACCCTAAGCCCTATAGTGCCCCCTACTTCTTACTGAGCTGCCATAACCTGCACCATCTTATCAATATCAGGCTTCGCTGTCCCTCGCACGTTCTCTGTCAAAATACTAAAGATCAGCTCTTGCCCACTCTTTGTCGTCACATAGCCCGACAACGAATCCGTGCCGTTGAGCGAACCGGTCTTTGCCTGCACCTTGCCTCTGACAACAGGACTCGTCAAACGGTTGCGCAACGTCCCGCCTAACATGCGGTCATTTACGCCTGCGATTGGCAACGAACGCTCAAACGCTGGATACCATTCCTTAGATTGAGCGACATACAATACTTCTGCAATCTTCTCAGAAGGAATTTTGTTTTTATGCGACATACCTGAACCATCCTCTACATACATACCTTTCGCGCTAATGCCGTCTTTTTCTAACGTTTCTCTAACGACACGCAAGCCAGCATTCCAGCTTCCTTCATTGTATACTGCACGTCCCATCGACTTTGCCAAAATCTCAGCATGAGAGTTGTTGCTGTACTTCATGAATGGCATCATCAAATAATACAATGACATCGATTCTTTCTTTGCAAGTAACTTTGTATTCTCGGGAGTTTTCCCGCGTGTTACACGAGCAGTCGGTTGAAGCTTAATCCCTTCTTTAGCTAGTGCACGTTTGAAGACGTCTGCTGTATAAGCTGTCGGATTGGATACCGTCACCCATTGGCGATTGCCATTTGAGTTAAGAGGAATATTTCCCGAAACGATAATCGTGTTTGTTCCTTGCTGACGTTTCATTGTGACGGTGTTGCGCTGGTTTTTCGGTACAGTGCGTGTGCGATTGACGACTTTTACGATGTCTGTGTGCGGAGTCAATGTGACTGCTCCCGCCCTACCATTTCGTGTCGGCTTCGCTTGGACAATTGTCGTACCTGCGTCGTAATCTTTATTCGGCGAGATTGTCAGTGCCGAAACTTGCGCTGCGTAATAATAAGTTTCATCTGACTTATGAATACCTGGTGATAGACGCTGTGTATCAAACCATGTATCGTCCGCCACTATATGTCCTGTTACGGACTTGATACCTGATTCACGCATTTGGCGAGCCATGCGCAATAAGTCAGCTTCAAGTAATGTCGGATCGCCTGTCCCACGCAAATATAGATGACCGTCGAGGATACCGTTTTTCACTGTACCGTTCGTTAAGACATCTGTATCGAATGTATAATCTTTCCCTAATACTTCAAGAGCTGCTGTACTTGTCAATACTTTTACGTTCGAAGCGGGCGTGATACCTTGATTGCCACGATATTGATAGACAATGCGCTGAGTATCCGCTTCACGTACGATGACACTGCTTCGTGTACCACGCATACGCTGGCTTGAAATCACTTGATTGATCCCTGTTTCTAAGCCTTTATAGGACGGCTGAGCCACAGCTGCTTGACCTTCTATAACTGGAGTCGTAACACTCGCCATAATCAACATTGCACCTAGTAACCACTTGCTCCATCTAGTTGGAGTCTTTTTACTATTCACTTGTATTCATTTCCCCCTACTTATTCTATTCTTAGATAGTTTACCATAGGAGTATTGGTAAATGAACCCATATTCGACCACGGTACCATAAACGCAAAAGATCCTCCTGCCTTAGCAAGAGGATCTGAATTGGTTTAATTATCGTCCGTTTTATTCATCACTTCGTCAATCTGACGCTGTTGCTCTGCTTTCACTTCTTCCATCTGGCGTAGACGTTCCGCTTTCTCGAACTTCCGATAACCTAGACGCGAGATCACGATACTGACCTCATACAAAATGAATAGCGGAACCGTGGTGAATAAATGCGATACGATGTCCGGTGGTGTAATGAACGCAGCCAGTACGAATAAAACGAAATACGCAACTTTTCGTATTTTGACGAGTACTTTAGGTTGCAACACACCAAGACGTGATAAAAATAAAATGACGATCGGTAACTGAAAGACGAAACCGAACGGCAATAGTAGCGAGAATAAAAAAGAGAAATATTCGTTAATACCGATTGTCTGCTCAATGTTTAATTGACCCGACAGATTAATCATGAATTTCATGACATACGGGAGCAATATAAAATAAGAGAAACTGATTCCTGCTAAAAACAGGAGAAAAGCAAACGGGATATATGACAGCGTGACACGCCGTTCCAAGTCACGAAGTCCCGGTGAAATAAAGGCCCAAAATTGATACATGATGACCGGTGAAATAATAACAATCGCAAGAAATACAATGACCTTCAAATAGATCACGACTGGATCTACGACGTTAAATGCATTCAATGTGACTTGTTCAGCCGGTGTATCGAACTGTATAAAATTAATCAGCGGCTTCGCCAAAAAGAAACTACCGATTGCCCCAACAATAAAGAAAACGACGATTACCATCAGCCGTTTTCGAACTTCATCTATATGTTCAATGATTGTTAAGTCTTTATCTGCCATCAGAATAACACCCTAACTCAGCGCACTTCTTCTTTCTTGTCTTCAACCTTTTTCACGTCATCTTCGTCGTCTGTAAGGCCTTTAGTTGCGTTTTTGAACTCGCGCAATGAAGAACCGAACGCTTTACCGATTTCAGGTAATTTCTTAGGACCAAATATAAGCAATGCAATCACAGCGATAATCAGTAAACTTCCGATACCTGGAGCCATGTTGGCCACCTCCTCATAATATGTCTATTCTACATGAAAACCTATGATTTTACTATTACAGTGTCATGTAATTTGTGAATCTTTTACGTCCGTTTTAATGAGATAAATCAATGTTTGCAGCTCAACAGACAAGTCGATTGTCTGAATGCGGATTGTATCTGGTACAGCTAAGCGTTCAGGAGTAAAGTTCAAAATCCCTTTCACAGACGTTGTAGCGAGACGATTGGTCAATTCCTGTGCCACACGTGATGGAACGGTCAAAATGACCATTTCAATACCTAATTCATTAATTTTCTCTTCAATACGATCAGGTGGATAGATAAGAATATCGTTCTTCAATTCACCCTCATACGGTGCTTTTGGATCGAATGCCACGACAATTTTCGTGTTATGAATCTTTTGGAAATTGTATTTCAAAAAGGCGTTGCCAAGACTACCTACGCCAATCAATGCCACATTGGTTTCTTCATCTTGATCGAGTGTTTCGCGGAAGAATTGCAACAAGGAATCGACGTCATAGCCGTATCCTTTACGTCCAAGCGCTCCGAAATGTGAGAAATCTCTTCGGATGGTCGCCGCATCAATTTTCATCGCTTCACTTAGTTCGCCTGATGAAATACGTTGTACGCCTTTATCTGCATAATTTCGTAAAAATCTATAATATAATGGCAACCGTTTTGATGTTGCCTGTGGAATTCTAGGTTTACTCACAGCTGTGCCCTACCTCCATTGTCACTTCAATGACCAACCCCTAAACAAGGGTATAGCCGCTTTTATCGTACAGCACAACGAGTTCATTGTAAAGCCGATTATTGCATGGGACGCCTCATTCCATTAAACTGATAAAGAATAGAGGTGTGGGGCTTGATTATTTTACAAGTGAATGGACTGACCAAGTCTTTTTCAGGCACGGATCTACTAGAAAACGTCCGTCTCGAAGTACAGCATCGAGATCGCGTCGCACTAGTTGGACGGAACGGTGCTGGAAAATCGACATTATTGAAAATAATTGCAGGTGAACTATCCGCTGACGAAGGAGATATTATCATTCCGAAAGATGTACGCATGGGCTATCTCGAGCAGCACAGCGGACTGGATTCGGAATTGACGATTTGGGATGAAGTGATGACGGTATTCGCACCCCTTCGTGAAAAGGAAAGTCGCCTGCGCACGCTAGAGCATGAAATGTCGAATCCTGCAGTATATGAAGATGCAGATCGCTATGCTCGCGTCATGACGGAATACGATGAACTGCAAATTGAATTTAAGGAAGCGGGTGGCTATCAGTTTGAAGCCGATGCCCGTTCTGTGCTGCATGGCATGCGGTTTTACCCAGATGACTTCGAGAAGCCTGTGCATTTACTATCTGGCGGTCAAAAAACTCGTCTAGCGCTTGCAAGGATGCTTCTGAGCAAGCCAGACTTATTGATACTTGATGAACCGACAAATCACTTGGATATCGAAACACTGAACTGGCTTGAACGATACTTATCGGGTTACGAAGGTGCAATTCTAATCGTTTCGCATGACCGGTACTTCCTCGATAAGGTAGTTACAACTGTTTATGAAGTGTCTCGACGGAAAGTCTCAAGGTACAGTGGTAATTACAGTTCGTACTTAGACGAGAAAGCGAAAAACTACGAACGTGATCAGAAGTTGTTCAGTCAAGAAAAGGATGAACGCGCTAAACTGGAAGAGTTTATTCAGAAGAATATTGCGCGTGCATCCACTTCCAAAATGGCGAAAAGTCGACGTAAACAACTAGAGCGCAGAGACTGGATGGACTCCCCTGATGGCGACGAGAAATCCGCGAACTTCTCCTTCTCGATTGATCGACCGAGCGGTAACGATGTACTGTCGCTAGACGATGTCAAAATTGGCTATGGCGAAGAGCCTGTATCGAAGAATATTCATCTGCGTATTTATAAAGGTGATCGCGTAGCATTTATCGGTCCGAACGGCGTCGGCAAATCAACGTTACTTAAAACCATTGTTAAACGCAATGAACTAATGGGCGGAGAAATCCGTTATGGGACGAATGTTCAATTTGGTTACTACGACCAAAACCAGGCAACACTCATCGGTTCCGGTACCGTCTTGCAAGAAATATGGGATGACTGGCCACAAATGAATGAAAAAGACGTACGCTCATTACTTGGACGCTTCTTGTTCACTGGCGACGACATAGGAAAACTCGTCTCTTCCTTGTCAGGCGGAGAAAAAGCACGTCTTTCATTGGCACAACTAATGCTCGAGAAATCCAATACACTGATCTTGGACGAGCCTACGAATCATTTAGATCTCGACAGCAAAGAAATATTAGAAAATGCACTTGACGATTTCCCTGGAACGATTCTGTTCGTGTCACATGATCGATACTTTATCAACCGAATCGCAACCAAAGTTATTGAAATGAGTGACGATGGCGCAGTTGAGTATCTGGGCGACTACGATTACTTCATCGAGAAAAAAACTGAGATGGAGGAAATACTAGCTGCCACACGACTTGAACAACAATTAAAAAAGCCCATCGTCAAGAA
Source organism: Sporosarcina ureae DSM 2281 (assembly GCF_000425545.1). Taxonomy (GTDB): domain Bacteria; phylum Bacillota; class Bacilli; order Bacillales_A; family Planococcaceae; genus Sporosarcina; species Sporosarcina ureae. The sequence goes on from NZ_AUDQ01000023.1 coordinate 37,476, forward strand.
AGAAGTAGCGAATAAAGAAAACCAACGCCATGAACGCCGGCTAACGAGATCCATTGCTGACTTAGAGAAAAAACTCGAAGCTTTCGACGAAGAAATTGAAACGTTGCAAGCAAAATTACTAGAACCCGAACTGGCGAACGACCATATTGAGCTAATGAATATCCAACGCCAAATCGATGAAATCCAAGCCGTCCATGACGAACAATCAGAAGAGTGGCTGTTACTTCAAGATGAGTTAGAAAACTTATAAAGACGTCTGGATCTTTGAATTAATGTAATACAAAATGAGCATTGAGAACTGATTGGTTCTTGATGCTTTTTTGTTTATATTGCATTGGTTATGAGCGATGGTGGTATTGTATAGAGCGGTTGCGGGGGAAGTATGAGCGGTTACGGCATTACATAGAGCGGTCACGGGAGAAGTATGAGCGGTTATGGCATTACATAGAGCGGTCCCGCAGAAAGTATGAGCGGTTACGACTTCGCATAGAGCGGTAGCGCAGAAAGTATGAGCGGTTACGACTTCGCATAGAGCGGTAGCGCAGAAAGTATGAGCGGTTACAGCTTCACATAGAGCGGTAGCGCAGAAAGTATGAGCGGTGACGACTTCGCATAGAGCGGTAGCGCAGAAAGTATGAGCGGTGACAACTTCGCATAGAGCGGTCGTCACATTCTATAGAGCGCTTGTGTAAAAATATGATGCTTCAACTATATTATCCGGACAATCTCACGACAAATTACGACAAGAATCATTCCTTTCCTCCTATCATTCGTCATTTTCATACTTTTACTTAAAATTGTAAGCTAAAACACACTTTATTTCTCCACAATCTTCTCCACAGAGTAAATCCCCATTTGAACACATATGAACATAGTTATCCACCTTATCCACAATTACCTGTTTATTAGTCCACATAGTTATCCAAAATGTATCCGTTTACCATTCACAGGTTACGAATGTTACCCACATTCTATCCACAAATTGTGCATAAGTACGAATGTTCCCTCTTGACAATCTAATTTTCGTCTAACAAAAAAACACACAATTTGCTGAAAGTTAGCAAACTGTGTGTATCTTCAATAATTCCATGATTTTAATGGCATACCAGGACGACCATTCATACTTAAATCACTTCGAACGCCGCTTTTCCACATCTCATAGCCAGCCGCAGCAATCATAGCCGCATTATCTGTACACAATGAAATAGGTGGAACATAAAAAGGAATTCCCTCTTTTTCAAGCGCAGTAGTTAACGATTTGCGTAGTCCTTGATTGGCAGCTACACCGCCTGCTGCAATCACTTGCTTCACATCATATTCTTTTGCTGCTTTCACTGTCTTGACAGTCAGTACATCGACAACACTTTGTTGAAAGCCCGCCGCAACATGATTATGATTGATCTTTCCGCCTTTTTGCTCGATATTATGCTTATAATTAATAACCGAAGATTTCAATCCGCTAAAACTGAAGTCATACGAATCTTTTTCGAGCCAAGCGCGCGGGAAATCAATACTCTCATCACTCGCCAGTGCTAGCTGATCTACTTGCGGTCCTCCTGGATAAGGCAAACCAAGTACACGAGCTACTTTGTCATAGGCTTCACCTGCTGCGTCATCACGCGTTTCACCAATCAATTCGAATGACCCATGCGACTTCATAACGACAAGCTCCGTATGACCACCTGAGACGATGAGCGCCAGCAAAGGGAACTCCATCTCATGGATCAATTGATTGGCATAAACATGTCCTGCAATATGATGGACACCTATCAACGGTAACTGATTTGCAAAGGCGAAAGCCTTCGCTGCATTGATACCGATCAACAGTGCCCCCACTAACCCAGGTCCTTCTGTCACAGTGACGGCTTCCAAATCACTTGGTACAAGCTTCGCTTCATTCAAAGCTTCCTGAATCACCAGTGTGATTTGTTCCACATGCAGACGCGAAGCTATTTCGGGAACCACACCGCCGAATTGCTTTTGCTGCTGGATTTGTGACGATACTATAGAAGAGATAATCTCCGTTCCATTTTTGACTATAGAAGCTGCGGTTTCATCACAGCTCGTTTCAATACCTAAAATATAATGATTTTTATCCATTAGAATTCCACCCACATGACAAGCCCATCTTCATGGTCGTCTGTATAATAGTTTTTCCTTATGCTGCCTTCTTGAAAACCTAGCTTACGATATAATGTCCGTGCTGGTTCATTGCTCACACGTACTTCAAGTGTCATGGTTTTCACTTCATTCAAGCGGCACAGCTCCATCGCCTGACGCATCAGATCTTCTCCGTATCCTTTACCTCGGTAAGCCGAGAGTACAGCCACATTGGTAATATGACATTCATCGAGAACAATCCACATACCGCAATGCCCAATTACTTCACCGTCAAGTTCCGCTACAATATAATGAGCATATGCATTTCCTGTTAATTCATGATCAAAAATCTCTTCTGTCCAAGGCGTCGCAAATGATTCGAGTTCTATACCTGCAACTGCCGGTATATCATCATGCGTCATCTTTCTAAATAGTACTTCATTACTCATGGGAAGACCCCTTCTTCACCAAATTGGCTTCTGCCTCAGTTATCCGCTTATACTGTGGCGTAAACGTATGCACTGTTTCCGGTTGATCTGCACTTTGAGCCAGTAATATAGCAGAAGATGCACGTGGCACATTCAATGCAAACGGAGCTACATGTGCTAGCTCTCCAAGATGTTCACGAATAGTTGATTCATGCAATTTTACATCTTCTCCAACAAATAAGATTGCTTCGTTATACTCTCGTAACTTCTCCAGCAACTCTGCAAGCGCACAGTGCTGATCTTCTAGAACATTGATCAGTTCAGTCCCCTTCGCACGATAGACACCTGCGTAGACGTTAGATCTTCTCGCGTCAATCACGGAACAGATTAGACCGTTAAACAGTTGTCCATTCACCGCTAAAGCCTTCAGACTCGATACACCATAAAGTGGTTTATCAAGCGTCCAGGCTAGTGTCTTTGCAATTGTCACGCCAATGCGGACACCAGTATAGGAACCTGGTCCCTCTGAAACAGCAATCGCATCTATTTCCGAAGGAGTAATGTCTGCTTTACGACACGCTTCTTCTACTGCTAGCATCGCGCGAAGCGAATGATTGACCTTCATCATGCTTGACTCTTCGATCAGTAATCCATCATCTTTAACAATTGCTACAGATAAAGGTGAATTTGCTGTATCTATACCTAACCATATCATGTAAAAATCTCCTCACAAATACGTGTAAATCGTTCACCTTTTGGCGTACACTCAACTCTGCGGGAATCAGGCCCCGTATGATGGATGACTAATTCCAACCGATGTTCAGGCAACTCTTCATGAATAAATTGAGCCCATTCCACCACAGAAATCGCATCTCCATAAAACAGTTCGTCCCAACCTAAGTCTTCCTCGCTATTGGCTAATCGATATACATCCAAATGATTGAAAGGGAAATCCCCTTCATACTGCTTGATAATCGTAAAAGTAGGACTGCTGACTGTCCGTGTGATACCAATTGCTTTTGCAAGTGCTTTTGTGAATGTTGTCTTACCAGCTCCAAGATCACCTTCAAGTGTCAGCACGTCAGGAGGTCTTAGATACCCACCGATCTGGGCAGCTAGCTTCTCCATCTCCTCAACGGTCTCAATTTCTTTCTCCCACACAGCTAACTCACCCTTCTTTTCCTATTATAGTACTAGTGTACAGAAAAACCTTAGAAAACAAAAGCTAAGAAGACAGCCTCGTTTATTTACAATAAAAAAACGATCACACCCGTTAAGGTGAAATCGTTTTGGAATGTTAAAATATGGCGGTCCCGACGGGAATCGAACCCGCGATCTCCTGCGTGACAGGCAGGCATGTTAACCGCTACACCACGGGACCACTGAAAAGAAACCAAAAAAATAAAGCCTAGCAACGTCCTACTCTCACAGGGGGAAACCCCCAACTACCATCGGCGCTGAAGAGCTTAACTTCCGTGTTCGGTATGGGAACGGGTGTGACCTCTTCGCCATCGTTACTAGACTCTTTGAGTAAAGCTTGTTCACTCAAAACTGAATAAAAGACATTGTGTAGTTCAAGTAACTACTTTTTAAAATAGGTTAAGTCCTCGATCGATTAGTATCTGTCAGCTACATACGTCGCCGTACTTACACCCCAGACCTATCCACCTCATCATCTTTGAGGGATCTTACTTACTTGCGTAATGGGAAATCTCATCTTGAAGGGGGCTTCAT
>NZ_AUDQ01000024.1 GCF_000425545.1 Sporosarcina ureae DSM 2281
CGCTTCACTCGAAAGTTCTGGCCCATGACCGAAGGTATATTGTTTACCTATCGGTTGATCAAAACGATATATTTCATTTGCACGATACCATCTCATCCAGGTTTCAATCTGGGATTTATTTTTGACTCCGTGCTTCTCCATAATTTCTTTAGTTGTTAATTCCCCACTCAATTTATCTTTGACAACTGCCCATTTTACTTCGCTTGAATATACGTTTTTGCCCACGCAAAAACACCTCCGTTGTAAGTACTTTTTACAAGTGTACCACTTCGAAGGTGTTTTATATTGTCTCAAAAATTTAGGTTAGCCCAATCAGGTATCAAGCCTGATCCACTCTTTTTATTGTCTTATAGAATGTACGTATTGACTTCTCAAGCAGAAAACTAAAAATATCGCCTATCTACTCTCCATACAGTCATGAATTGCACCTAAATTGTGTGGGGACCTTCTACCCATCTTACGAAAGCGACTTCCGATGAACTAAACTCCAAGACTCAGCATCGTTCAACTCATTTATATTCATTTCGAGATTCCCGCCTAAATAAACCGTCTCCCCCTGGATCGCCACAACCATCGCCTGAAGAACTGGATCTTTTGTATTGCATTGGTACACATCGCCGATTTTAGGTTGATGCGCTTGAGGTACACTGATCTTCGACTTTTCTTCTACTTGTGCCTTATTATATTGAGCATCTGGAATTTCCATATCAATAATATTCGCACCGTCTTCAAGCCCAGGCTTCATCACCCAATACTCGTTATGTTTAATACCATTGGATTTATTACTGATGACGCCATGACGTTCAATGGAAGATACCATTTCAATCGCATGTAGATGATGATGATCTAAAGAATCCGGCTGTGGATTAATGATTAAAATATAATCGCCTACTTTTGCCTTCTCATCTTTGTGCAATGTATACCGTTTATGATTCACGACAAAACTGTCCATATGTTTAGGTTTATACAAATTAATTTCTTTAGCCGTAGCCAGCTGTTGTTCAAAGTCTTCGAGTCGGATCAAGTGAACAGACTGCTTAAAAAAAGCTTTTACAGAATAGACTTTATGCAGCTTATTTTGATAATAAACGAATTGGCCTTTTCTAACATTTAAGAGATTCAATATCATTCACACCTTGTTAAGTATTTTCCGCAGTCTACTGACTTTTCATGCAGAATATACCTTAATCATATCAACAATTATTGGTTTACGATATTAAATTGAATTATCTATGAAAAGATTTCGTTAAAGGATACGATGACAAAATACAAAAAACTCCCCACAATACATGCTGAGAGTTTTCCAAGGATTATAAGGAGAATCAAGTATTAGTTGCTACTTATTCGTCCGCTTGTTTTTTCTTCTTTTCCAAATATGCCGTACGTATTTTGTCGAGTTGCTGCTTTTTATCAAATTGGGCCGGCTTGTTTTTTTCATGATACTTTGCCACGGATGCCTTACCTTTACTATCCAATTGATACTTCCCCATTGTATTCACCTACTATTCCTGTCGTCTCGGAAGATTTTCTTGCTTTATTAGTATACCCTAAAACTTGCGTATAGTAGTGAATTATATGTGGACCTCGCACCTATTTCACCACCGGCTCCATCACCGTCAATGTACGATTCACCGTATTCATATTCACACGCGATCCAATAGGTATGGTGGCTTTATAGCGGCCATGTGCAGTCGCTAGGTTGGTCATTAAAGGTTTGCCTAGCGGAACTATAAATTCATTGATCAAATCCACATAACTTTTTCCGTAGGCAGAATCACAGTTCGTACATTGTCCCATGATGATGCCTACACAATCGTCAAATTTCCCTGCCATCTCTAAGTGTTTTACGTATCGATACACCGTATTAATCGGTTCATGTGTTTCCTCTAAAACAAGAATTCTACCTTCTGTATTGATTTCATAGGATGTGCCTAACGTGCCTACGAATGACGTGAGATTTCCGCCAACAATCGGTCCTGTGACGTTTCCTGGAACCAATCCGTTCAGTGGAACTTCAGGCGGGTTCATAATTTGCCAAGGTGCCGTGACGTTTGATGTCGCCGTAAAGAATTGATTGAAATTATATGAAGGGGTTCCTGAAGTAAAGTCTAACAATAACAAACTTTGAAAACTGATAAGGTCCGCATATTCAAACAACACATTTAATAAAATCGTGATGTCGCTGTATCCCGAGACAATTTTAGGGTTTTGTTTAATGACGTTAAAATCAAGGAACGGTAAAATACCTGCTACCCCGACTCCCCCGCGAGTAGGTAAAATCCATTTCACTTCCGGATTGGTAAACATCATCATTAAATCCGAAGCCCTTTGCTGAGGAGTAGCCGCAAGAAAGCCATTAGCGCCATACACATGTTCACCCACCACAACTTTATACCCCATCGTTTGCAACATCCGAATCCCTTCCGTAATGCGATTAGCTGCGAGCGGACTCCCAAGCGTTACAATCCCTACCGTGTCACCCATTTTTAATTGCTGCGGTTTTGTAGCCATGAACTAGTTACTCCTCTCCCTTTGTAAGTAGCACTATCATATTCTCTTTATTAGCATATGTTGGGGGGGCTTTTTTGGGCACTGACAAACGAACGGTACCAGGTCCCCACACAAATTGGAAACTATTCTGAATTGCGCCATACGAACGGTACCAGGTCCCCACACAAATCGGAAACTATTCTGAATTGCGCCAGAATCGTGTGGGGACCTGGTACCACAAAAAAGCACAAAAAAACTCCGCCAGTTACATAAACCTGCGGAGTTTTTTAGAGTTGATAGATGAATAATCTTGCACACAAGTATCTGAAAGTCAGTTACCTACAATATCTAGACACCAGGTGAAATTTTCCCACGCCGAATTCCAGCCACTGAAAAGCTCGTGTGAATCATCCCAACGAACCTCAAATTTCTTCTGACCATCTACCTCTACCAAATACAGCGCCAACGTAGAGTCTTTCTTAGCTATCGCTAACATCATACCATTTTGAAGTTCTTCTTCAGTAAACGGTATATCTGAAACCGATCGCACCTGTGCTTGCTCGAATACTTGCTTGTTACCTATTCTATAATTCATACAGACCCTCCACTAAAACATTTATTCTTTATATTCCTTCATACCTCTTCCGTAATGTTATAGAAGTACAGATGTACATTTTATACTTATTTACTAGTGAAATCAAAGATGAAGTGTATTGGATTAATTCAATATACTTCATAAACGGTGCCAGGTCCCCACACAATTCTGAATTGCGTGGGGACCTGGTACATTCCGTCAAAGTAGTTCTTCCGATGACGGTGTTCTTCACTATGTAAAGTCTGCACGCCACCTTCACCGAATAATGTTGTCAACACGGGTTTCGGCATAGCGCTTTCTCGTTTAAAGTTTTCCGGATCGTAAAATTTACGGGCCGCCTCCTCCCCGTAAATATCCTATATTGATTAGTTCCTTCACATCCGTTAATTTAAATTTGGTTTCCGGTAATTTTTTCATGATCTTTCGCTCTTGTTTTATGTTCATTTTAAGTATTTTTTTATCATGGTTTAAGGCTCTATTGCCTGATATATAGTTTGGTAAACATAATAAAGATGCCATGTACATACACTATTGCAGATCCATGAAAAAGGAATTTTTATTTGTGTAGAGGATTAACTCTAATCAAATCTTGAGTAAATTTTACTAATATGTTAAGCTGTTAATTCAGACGACTTTCTTAATTTATTAAGGAGTGCCGTCTATTTTTTTAATTACTACAGGAGGTACTTATGCTGAAGTTTGAAAATGTGACTAAAACATACGATGGCGGATTTCAAGCTGTGAAATCTGTCAACTTCGAAATTGCTGAAGGTGAACTACTTGTTCTAATAGGACCGAGTGGTTCAGGTAAGTCTACTACTATGAAAATGATTAACCGGATTATCCCACACACAAGTGGAAAAATTTCTATCAACGGCAAAGATATCAAATCTTACAACGCTGCTGATCTTCGCAGAAATATCGGTTACGTCATTCAACAAGTCGGGCTCTTCCCTCATTACACGATCGAAAAAAATATTTCAATTGTACCGAAACTAAAAAATTGGAACGAAAACAAAACGAGAACACGCGTACTCGATCTACTTGAAATGGTCGGACTCGATCCGAAAATTTATGCTTCGCGGTATCCAAAAGAATTATCAGGTGGACAACAACAACGTGTCGGAATTGCGAGAGCGCTTGCAGCGGATCCTGATATTATATTAATGGATGAACCGTTCAGTGCGCTGGATCCCATTACACGTGAGCAGTTGCAAGAAGAATTACTAAAGCTACATAAACAGTTAAAGAAGACCATTGTCTTTGTTACACACGACATGGACGAAGCATTAAAGATGGGCGACCGTATTGCCATTATGAAAGACGGCAATTTACTTCAGTTAGACACTCCAGAGAAATTACTACATGAACCCGCTCACGGCTTTGTAGAAGAGTTTATGGGTAAGCATCGAATTATCCAAAACCCTGAACTTATGCCGGTTACAGAAATTATGGCAGAGAAGGTCGTTACGACCCGTTCGAACACTTCTCCCGAACGAGCTATTTCGCTCATACGTCAGCGAAAAATCACCGATCTTCTCGTTGTAGATGATCAGAAGAAACTACTTGGAATTGTTTCCGCCTACGATTTAATTAAACAAATTGACGGTATCAAAACCATTGATGAAGTGATGAAGCCAGCTGTTCCTTTTTTACTCGATACAGCAACAGCAAAAGATGCCATTATTATGATGGACTCCTCACCATTCGGCATGATCCCAATTGTCGATGAACATCATATATTGGTAGGACTCGTCAACCGAGGCTCCTTACTCTCTGCGATGTCTAGTCAATGGACAGATAAGGGGGCCGTTCTAGATGAATAATTTAAATATATGGCAACAACTCGTGGAACAAACCAAGTTACGATGGCCGGAAGTGCTCGAAGCGACATCCATCCATATTCAACTCGTATTCTTCTCGATGATCCTCGCAGTGCTCATTGCGGTAACGCTTGGAATTGTCATTACACGCGTACCAAAACTGAAAACTGGGGTCCTTGGTGCGGCAGGCATTATGCAAACCATCCCAAGTTTAGCTGTACTTGGCTTTATGATTCCCATCTTCGGAATTGGCGTCAAAACTGCCATCGCTGCGCTATTCCTTTACTCTTTACTGCCTATTATGCGTAACACTTACACAGGGATTAAAGACGTCGATCCCGCCACAATCGAAGCCGCAAAAGGTATGGGCATGACGAGCATGCAAATTCTGTTCAAAGTAGAATTACCTCTTGCCATCCCTATTATTATGGCCGGCATTCGAACAGCTGCGGTCATTAACGTCGGGAACGCGACACTAGCAGCATTCATCGGAGCAGGTGGACTCGGTGACTTCATTTTCCTCGGCATTACACGTGGAATTGACGGATTGATCTTACTTGGGGCCATTCCAGCGGCGATCCTTGCGATTGCCCTTGAAACGTTCTTTAGCGCCGTTGAACGTTGGACGACGCCGAAAGGATTGAGATGATTTGAAAAACAAATTCACACTTTTGCTCGTCACGACCTTACTGGCTAGCCTACTATCAGGTTGTATATTCAATGAAAAAGATTCACTCAGACTCGGATCTCGAAACAATACGGAAAGTATAATTTTGTCTAATATCATGGGACAATTAATTGAAGATCGCTTAGGTGTAGATATTATTTACAAAGAAAACCTAGGCGGCTCATCCGTCGTCTGGAACGCCATGACCAATGACCACATTGACGTCATCCCGGACTACACAGGAACAATTGTCGTGACGTATTACCAAGAAGAGCCTGGCACAGCTGAAGAAACATTAGCTGCAACTAAACGACTGGTTGCCGGTGACAACATCACCGCACTCGGTACGTTCGGATTCAATAACACGTACACACTGGCACTTGACGAAGCGAAAGCGGAAGAGCTTGGCCTAGTGACATTCAGTGATTTCGCTAAAGTGTCCAAAGACTTTACATTGGGTGCCGTATTCGAATTTATCGACCGACCAGACGGATTACCTGGTTTCGAAAAAGAATACGACATCCAGTTTAAAGACGTCAAAGGCATGGATCACGGCATGATGTACCGTGCGATCGGCGCAAACGAAGTAAATGTCATCAACTCCTACACGACAGATGGACAGCTCGCGATTGCGAACCTCCGCGTGCTTGAAGATGACAAATCATACTTCCCTCCCTACCACGCACTGCCGTTAGTACGAGATGAAACACTCAAAGAATACCCAGAACTCGAAGATATACTCGGCCTTCTCGAAGGTCAAATCGATGAAGAAACGATGCAAGTCATGAACGGAAAAGTCGATAATGACGGCATCATGGTAGAGCTCGTCGCCAAGGAATTTTTAGAGGATAGTGGGTTAATTGAAGAGAAATGAATGGAAACAGCGCATCCTCTTGTGAGGGTGCGCTGTTTTTTTCGTTGGCGGTACCAGTGTGGATGGTGCCAGGTACAGTGTGGATGGTGCCAGGTACACACACAACTTCGGTACAATTCAGAATTGTTTCCGAATTGTGTGGGGACCTGGTACCGTATCCACGGTATCCAACATTCTACTTCTCCAAATAATGCTTCAATGAATCTAAGTCCTTCGCACATGCTTTCTTAAATGTTCCTGCCATCATCTTTCCAAACAATTTCAAAACGCCAGTTAAACCATTAATCTCACCATTTAATGTAACTTCGGACTGGGAACCTGCCGGCACAATTGTGTATGCAAACACATATTCACCTTTACCGGTTGTCCCTTTTGTACCATCACAACGAAGCACAATTTTATTCGGTTCATTCATTTCTACAACCTCAAAGTGTTCGGAAGCTTCTTTTCCATACATTTTCCTTGTTTCCTTCCACTCGCTTCCTACTCGCATAGGACCCACATCTAATCGTTCAATTCTTACTAAACCTTGCATCCAATTCTTTGCAGCATCTAAGTCGAGTAATCCTTTATACGTTTCTTCTATTGGTGCGTCAATCGTTCTTTTCACTTCAAAATGAATACTCAAATATTTTCCTCCCCAAATTTATAGTAGTAGCTGTAGTCAGCGAAATACTTTTTGAATGTTTCGACCCCAATAAATTTTATACTAAATAAAACAGTATGTTCCAATTAGATATTCTGCATCATCGGTGTTGATCGAACAAAATTGTATTACCATCGGGATCCTCAATAGAAAAACTTGCAGGGCCTTCGCTTGTCTCATCTACTTCTGATAACAACTTAATACCCTTTTCTTTTAGCTGTCTTTGAATAGCTCTTATGTCTGTGAATGAATCTAGATTTTGAGCATTTTCATCCCAACCTGGATTAAACGTCAGAATGTTCTCTTCAAACATTCCCTGAAATAGCCCGATGACAGTACCTTCATTCTTCATAATAACCCAATTTTGATTCATGTCCCCACCAAATACTTTAAATCCAAGTTTTTCGTAAAATAGTTTTGATTTCACAATGTCTTTTACAGTTAAACTTACAGAGAATGCGCCTAATTTCATATTTCCTCCTCATGAAAAATTACTGTTTAGAAAATCAATTACTCTAAATGCATCAAGTCATTAACTTTCCTTAATTGCGTGATTCTCATTTAGACTGATAGCGTCTTTAATTAGCAAGGTAATAGCTTCTACCTGAATCTCTTCCAACTGTTTTATTCGTATATGCCTCATTGTTTTTCCAGTACCTTGCAATAATTTATTTTCATCTTTTGCTACGAGTTCATTTCCTCTATGAAAACCCAAATTCACGTGTTTTTTGGCAGGTTGCAGATAACAAACTAAACCAGTATATGAATAATTGGGCATAGACCATTTAAACTCTTCGGTAAGTTCTGGCGAAGACTCCAAAATTATTTTCCTTAAAGTAGTTGTAATACTTTTAATATCTTTCGGCAAATCTGAAATAAACTGGTCAACCTCTTCAGTATTTCTTTTCTTATTCACCATAAATTTCTCCTTCTACTAATGGTTTCTATTCATTTTACTGAAGTAACAGTAAATATATAATTTAATAATAAAAACTGTTCAGACCCCATGGTATCAGGGGTTTAAACAGTTTTTATCACTCTGTTTTTACAGATTTATATTTTTATTTTTATTTATTCAAATTTAATAATACCTGTGAAACCAAGATTAATAAGCTGTTTCTTCATTGTTTAAATTGAATTGCCAAATGACACCGAATTTGTCCGTGATTTTCCCATAAAGTTTTGCCCAAAAAGTCTCTTGAAGCTCCATTTCCACAGTTCCACCTTCTTTTAGTCGATCGTATACCTTCTGCAGCTTGCCCTCATCAAAGCTGTGATAAGCTAGACTTACGTTATTACCAACTGTAAAAGGAGAACCCGGGAACGTATCTGAAAACATCACATTACTTCCTTCAATGTCCAAACGCGTATGCATCACTAAATTTTTGGCTTCCTCGGGAAGAGGATAATCTGGATTGGGAGGATTTTCTCCAAACGTCATAATCTGTGGTTGTTCTGCTTCAAAAACCTTTGCGTAAAATTCAACAGCATCACGACAATTCCCATTAAACGTCAAATAAACATCAATAGCCATTTCCACCACTCCTCTAAAAATAGTACTTACTCATGCATTATAAATGAAATAAATAACAAAACTTTCCTTCAGGAAATAAAATTCATTTTTTAAAGATAAAAAGTTATTATTTTGCGTCTTCATCTGGCTGATGAATTCCAAAAATATTTCCCTCAGTATCAAGATAATAGCCTTGCCACGCCATTCCTGGCAGCGCATATTTAGGCATTGCTAAGCTACCGCCACTGGAAAGGATCTTCTCCTCCGTTGAATCGTAATTTGCCACTCCCATCGTACACGCATATCCATTTAGAGCTTGGTTGCGTTCTGGCGGAGGACCTTGACGCTGCATCAACGCACCATTCACACCAGGCTCATGATCATCACCCGTGACGGCTCCGTAATAAGGCATTCCAGCGTACTCACTCCAGTCCTGAAATGTCCACCCAAACACTTCCCCATAAAACGTTTTCGCCCGTTCCATATCATCTACATGAATCTCAAAATGGACTACTCTTCCCATTTATATTCCCCCTAGGATTAGCAGAATATTCTTAACTGCTATCTTATTTTAACACATATGTGTTAATTTCCTAATTGTTCTTTTTTAATTGTGTTGGGACCTGGCACCTTATCGTAAATGGAAACAGCGCACCCTCTTGTGCAGATGAGGGTGCGCTGTTTTTTAAAAGATGGTACCAAGTGCAATGATAAAGATACCTATGCGTGAAACTTTCACGATTATTTAAACTATCACGTTTGTTTTTCACACAGATACCTTATTTTTAAGTAATGAAATGATGTAGTGCCATCATTGATTACTCGCCTTTCTTCATTTGGGTTTCATTTAATTGCTGCTTGAGCGAATCCAACTGTCCCTTATGCTGCTGAACCATATCTAACTCTTCGTTAAATTGCTTTGCATTCCTAAACGCGTTTTCAGCACGCTCGATTGCATTAAACGCATGCTCAATTGCCATTTCTTCCGGATGAGACATCGCTTGTTTCACTGCACGATCTGCTTTCTCTACCGAATTACTAAAAAATGTGCCCGGATGATCCTTTTTCCAACTTGGGCCAGAATCCTTTGCCATATACTTCGCCTCCCACATGTAAAATAGGTGATAACAAGCTTAGTATCGCAATTTATAGTGGAAGTATACGCAGGAAGATAATAAGTACCAGGTCCGCATACAACTTCAACACAATTCAGAATTGTTTCTGAATTGCGTTGGGACCTGGCACCCTATTCATTCTGTTCCCCATTCCACATGGAAACGGTTTACAGCTTCTGCTCCCGAAACTGTTTTAAGGAAATATTCTTCCGCCCTTTTAGTACGAGCTTTGATGAAGTCGTCCAGACATACATCGGCGCAGTTGCCGTAATCATCGTCTGTCATCGCGCGTAACGTTCGATAGTCCTTAGTCACTTGTGAAAAATCGCCTTCAAGCCAGCGGTTCAGCATCTCGCCAACGACCGAATCCTCTTTGGTAAACCATTTTAAGTAGAGGATGTTCTGCTTCGCCATTTCGTTGTATTTACCGAACTGTCTTTCGTAAAATTCGATTTCACGCATTTCGCCGTACGGTCCGTCTTTGATGGGATCGGTGATCAGATAATCGGCTGGATAGTGCGTCACTTTCTGCCCCATCATGGTGAGCATTACATGGGCAATTCTGTAATTGTCATCCTGCAGATCCTCGGGCAGATAAGTCGTCAGCTGCCCTGGCAACGGCTTCTCCGGGTTTACCGGATCAAGCGGGTCAACAGGCGGTCCTATTTCTACCGAATTTGTACCATATAAAAAGCTGTCATCCATTTCAAAAGCTGTCACTCTGTAGCGCACTTCGTCTCCATTCGAAAAGCGAACCGTCGCGATATAATTACCCGGCTTTTCAAGCCTAATATACGTAAAATTGTATTCATTTTTTTCAATCGTTACGTTGTCAGAGATATTCTCTCCGTCCGTTTTGGCCAGAGCTATATTTTGTACGGGTTTATATTTCGTATTGAGCGATACCAGTGTCGGCAGTGATTCATCCGTCTTTTCTAACGTCAAACGTAGTACGCTACCCTCTTTTTTCACATGAACATAATACTTTTGATACTTCCATTCATTTTCCGCTGTTCTTCCCCAAATTACAATTCCACCTGTTCCTTCTTTGACCGGAAATAATTGAACTTGACTTAGCGTGTCATTTTTTCCTTTCACTTTTACTGCACGAAATACGTCCGGATTCACTTGATCATCGATAACCGCTGTCATCGCATCCCATCCTAAGTCGCCCGCTTTCACCGTCACAGCATTCTTCATTACTACCTGCTCCGCCGCCACAAGCATTTTTGAGGCTTGCCCTCTCGTAATCGATGCGTTCGGGCTGAATGTTGTAGGTGAGGTACCCGAAGTGATACCAAGCTTGTAAATAACCAGTACGTCATTTGTAATGCCGACTTCTCCTTTGAACGGATTTTTCACCTCTACATCACGAGGTAAATCAAATGCTTTCACAAGAATCGCCGCCATATTTTTACGCTTAATCGGCTCATCCGGTTTAAAACTACCATCTGGATACCCACCGATAATTCCTTCTTCCGCCATCCTCGCAATCGCTCTATTAAAACCATATGATGCGGGTACATCTTTAAATTTCTGTTCTATTCGATAGGATGTATCCAGACCAATCATCTTCGCAATAATCGCCGCAGCTTGGCCTCGTGTAATCGAATTCCCCGGCTTGAACGTTCCGTCTGGATAACCTCCGATGATGTTACGCGCGGCCAGCTCATTCACCGCATTCGCAAAATGCTTCGACGGCGGCACATCAGAAAACATTTGCTTACCGGCTGCAGCCCCTGAAATTGGTAAACTGCACGCTAGTAAGAATGCACCCACTATAGCAACTAACTTCTTCATTTCTTTCATCCTCTCTAAACATCCTATTCTCTTAGCTGCGTATAGACGGGATATTACTAGAAAAGTTTCAAACCTTGAGAGAAAATTCATATCCATAAAAAATAACCACATCAGCTGACTGAGTGGTTACCTTCTCTACTATTTATAAAGTTTATGAGTAGTCTGTTGTTTTCCTAATGCCTTCTTAATTATAAAACTGGAAAACAACATGCGTAAGTAATTTATTTTATTCCTCCACAGGCACTGTAGCGACCTGTTTCACTTCTTTACTCTTTGTGCCTAGTTTCGGATATCCGTTAAGAATCGCAAGAATTGCACAACCACCCATTAAAATCGGATAAAACGAATAGGGGATAATACTTACCGGTGAAATCGCTGCAAGTCCGGCCGCTGCAAGCATTTGCCCGCCATAAGGCAGAATTCCTTGCCAACTGCCAGCGAATGTATCGAGTAGACTTGCTGACTTTCTTGGATCAATTTCATACTCATCAGCAATACTTTTTGCTAATGGGCCTGTAACCACAATTGAAATTGTATTATTGGCAGTAGCAATTGCTGCCGCACTGACCAATCCTGCAATCCCAAATTCCGCACCTTTTTTCGATTTTATTTTACTGTTTACAGTATACAGAAGATAATCAATCCCGCCATTATGCCGAATAACCTCCACCAGACCACCGATCAAGAGTGCAATAATCGCTAGATCTTCCATACTCATTAATCCTTCACCAATCGTTTTTAAGAAGCTGCCAAAACTGTAAGACCCGTCAGCCAATCCGACACCACCGGCAAAAATCGTACCGCCAATTAAAACGATCAGTACATGCACGCCCGCTAATGCCGCAGCCAATACGGCAATATACGGAAGAATCTTTATTAGTTCATAATGAAAATCCGCACCGATTACAGCTTTATTTCCCCGCGTAATAACACCCAGAATAATCGCTGTTAAAATGGCACCCGGCAATACTATGAAAAAGTTCACTTTGAATTTATCCTTCATTTTTGTATGTTGGGTCCTGACTGCTGCGATGGTTGTGTCAGAAATCATCGATAAATTATCTCCAAACATCGCCCCGCCGATCACCGTTGCCATCGTCAGTGCCACCGGGATATCCGTCTGGCTCGCGATACCAATTCCAATTGGCGCCAAAGCTACAACTGTCCCCATTGAAGTTCCCATTGATATTGAAATGAAGCAGCCAATAGCAAACAGTCCTACCATCAATAGATTTGCAGGCAGTAGAGACAATCCTAAATTAACAGTAGAATCTACAGCGCCCATGCCTTTTGCGACCGTCGCAAAAGCACCTGCAAGTATGAAAATAATTGCCATTAACATAATATTTGGATGGCCTGCGCCTTTCGTGAATATACTCACTTTAATCTCGAATTTTTCTTTTCGATTCATTAGTAAAGCAACTGCAGAAGCAATAATCACTGCGACGTTCAGCGGCATATTCGAAAAGTCCTTCGTCAATACACCAGCGCCAATAAAGAGCGCTACAAAAATAATTAATGGTAAAAGTGCACATGCATTTCCTTTCTTCACTTCTTTTACTGTCATTTCAAATCCACCTCAATTCATTTTGTATGATAAATCTTTTATTCTCCTAAAAACAATTTTTAAATGACCTTTATTTAAACAATACCAATAAGTCATATCGGAATTATAAATATAATATCCCGGCCGCAAGAGACTGTCAATGTAATAATTCAATTTTCTTAATATTACTAAATATTGATTTACAACACTAGTGAAGTTGTGATAGTTTATATATCAACTACGGAAAGGATGATAACAATGGCATTAGTCGAAAGTTTTTTACTTGATCATACGAAAGTAAAGGCTCCATATGTAAGATTGGCTGGCACAGAACAACATGAAAAGGGGAGTGTATTACAGAAATATGATCTACGTTTTTTACAACCTAATCACGATTCAATCCCTACTTCAGCGATACACACACTAGAACATTTACTTGCCACATACTTGCGTGATGAACTAGAAGGAATCGTCGATATTTCTCCCATGGGCTGTCGAACAGGTTTTTATATGATTATCTGGAATGAACATGAACCAAAAGATGTTGCTGCGGCACTTACAACAGTACTTAAAAAAGTAATTGAAACTGAACATATTCCCGCTGTTTCTGCACTCGAATGCGGAAATTACCGCGATCATTCATTATTCGCGGCACAAGAATATGCTAAATTAGTAGTAGAAGCAGGACTAAGTGACGACCCATTTCGTTCGCTAACTGCTGAAACTGTCTAAACCTAAGCCCAAGATTGGATAGCACAAACAGGAGCCGCCGCAGAAATCAGCTCAAACTGATTTTGCGGTGGCTCCTGTTTTATAATTCTCAAAACTGGCTTGCTGTGGAGATACTGGCATCGCTCCATGCAAAACGGTAAACCAATTCGCGGAACTATTACACGACCGGAAGCTATCCTACCAATTAGCAAAAGGTACCGGTTTCTGGTCTTGTTTACTGTGCATCACACAACTCAGGCACTATTCTGATTTGTTCTTAAGTTGTGTGGTGCACAGATAGGCTATTTTAATTTGGAACGGGTTTT
This sequence comes from Sporosarcina ureae DSM 2281, assembly GCF_000425545.1. Classification (GTDB taxonomy): domain Bacteria; phylum Bacillota; class Bacilli; order Bacillales_A; family Planococcaceae; genus Sporosarcina; species Sporosarcina ureae. Next base: position 14,107 of record NZ_AUDQ01000024.1, read on the forward strand.
ATATAACGCTTTTTTTACTGCAATAAAATAGTTTTTTCGATATCCTGCAGCACGGATCATTTTACAACGAGTAATGATCTATTCAATATCTGTCAAAATGGTTCAAAACCCTGCTCTATCACTTCCTCAAATCAAGCATACTTATTCAAGTACAGGAAACACTACTGACTAAAGAAGAGGTGATATAAACTGAAACGCATCTGGCTTATTTCTTTCATTGCTTGTATAGGATTACTTTACCTGGTTCTTTTCACCAATCTTAGGGGAGCAGATACGAATCTAGTAAGCACTGCCTCTGCATCTAAAAATGGCAAAGACAGGCTGGCAACGGAATTAGAATCATTCAGCAAAACCCACCATATCCCCGCGGTGGATGCAAAGGTCGACAGAGTTTGGAAAGCCATCCCCGGCTACAATGGACTGGAAGTGGATCTGGAAGCCAGTTATAAGAAAATGAAAGCGACTGGCAAATTGGATGAATCAAAAGTCGTGTACAAAGAAATTTCCCCTTCTGTTCATTTGAAAGATCTAGGTCCCCACCCCATATTCAAAGGAAATCCTGATAAACCGATGGTGTCTTTTTTAATTAATGTTGCCTGGGGTAATGAATATATTCCTGAAATTTTGGATGTACTGAAGAAGCATAAAACGAAAGCCTCCTTCTTCTTCGACGGCAGCTGGGTAAGTAAAAATCCCGATTTAGCTAAATTGATTTATAAAGACGGGCATGAAATTGGAAACCACGCTTACAGCCATCCCGATTTACAACAGAAATCAGAAGCTGAAACAATGGAAGAGTTAAAAAAGACAAATGAAGTCATCATGAAAACACTCGGGATTACATCGCCCAAGTGGTTCGGTCCGCCAAGCGGCAGTTTTAATCAGCAAACGGTTGAAACCGCAAGCCAGCTGGGAATGCATACGGTTTTATGGACGGTGGATACAGTCGATTGGAAAAATCCGGCAACTAATGAAATGGTGAACAGGGTCGTTTCTCAAGTGGAGAACGGCACGATGATTTTAATGCACCCGACCAAACCAGTAGCTGAAGGAATGGAAGATATGATTACACAAATCACAGAAAAAGGTTTTCGTCTGGGGACCGTCAGTGAACTGATGAGTGAAAAACGTGTCAACGGAACGGCATGGGATGATGAATAAATTGCCTACGCAAAGCAAAAACTCTCCTGACCTAAGCCGGTCGGGAGAGTTTTTATGTACTCCAAAGGCAGGAATCGAACCTGCGACCGATCGGTTAACAGCCGATTGCTCTACCGCTGAGCTACTTTGGAATGTGAATTCTTTTGCGTTATATAGTATGGACAGGAATCTTACATATATACATAGTTCATTTAGTAAAGGATCTGGTCCCCAAGCAATTCGGAATAATCCTGAGATTGTTTGAGGACCAAGTCCGTGCACTTATTTTTTCACACGCTTCACCAGTCCGTACAGTTCATTCCCTAAACTGTCCACTCGCTGGATCAAGCCAATATCTTTTGCGTAGTATTCGATCACAGTTTCTTTACTCCACGGGAAGTAACTTTCAACGACCAGCACGTCACGATACTCTGTACCGCGAACTGTTTTCTTTCCGTTTGTAGAGGTAATCCACCCATTACCGTAACCAACCGGCCCTATATCATCATGATGATGAATCTGCGTCACCACGAAAGGATGCGGGATATATTGATCGAAATGGGCCCAGTCATCGTATCCTTCCCCGTAGTACGAGGAATCCTGCACAAAGCCCAGTCGGGGAATGTCTTCATATTCCGTCTCATTGGTAATGCGCCAGTAGTCCAGGCCGTTCTCTTCTTTGCCCTCATGATCGTAGCGGTATGTGCTGGAGCCGTCCGTGTAATAGTACGTATAATCGGCATCCGGCATAATGTTCATCGTCCTTGCTGTCATCGCGCGGGTCAGGAATGCGGCGAAATGCGCACGGGTGATGAGCTGATTCGGCTTGAATGTCCCATTCGGATAACCAGTGGCAACATTATTGGTCGATACCCTCATAATATCTGTATAAAAGTCCGAATTTCTCGCTACGTCACTGTACGATGGCATATAGTCCGCTTTATTTTGCACCTTCAATTGAAATGCCTTACTCATCAACCGCGCCATAAATGCACGTGATATGCTGGACTCCGGTTTGAAATTAGCTGCCTTGGAAAATAGTCCCGCCTTGTACGCTGCCGCTATTTCATTGTAATAAGGATGTGTTTTCGGAACGTCCTTATATCCGGGATCCACCAAATCCGTCATCGGCAACTCTAGCGCTTTGACGAGCATTGCTGCGATATGCTTCTTTGCGATCGGCTCATTCGGCTTGAACTGGCCGTCCGGATACCCGCTGATGATATCGAGGTCCGCCAGGTAATTCACTTCCACATACAGCGAAGAACTGTTCTTCTTCATGTCCTTAAAACTTGCAGCTTCTGCATACTGCATCGTTCCGGTAACCGCCAGTAGAAAAATCGCACATGCCGCCATCCACTTTTTCAACAACCGTTCTACCCCCTTTATGTACTCACACTTTTGCACACTCTATAGGTATATGATCATCGCCAGTCACATATGACAAATTAAATTTCTGCTGATTAATATTTTCCATTTATGGATTCTCTTATATAATCCAGATCCTTTTTTCCCTCTACGTAAAACAAGACACGAAACTCCTGAGAGTTCCGTGTCTTCTTCAGTTAGAACCGGTTTTGTAAAGGTACCAGGTCCTCACACAACTCTAGTTCAATTCAGAATTGTTTCTGATTTGTGTGGGGACCTGGTACCTTATTCTACACACAGGTACCTCACGAACAATTCCTTTCCAGTCCATTGTTACTCAACCTCTGAATATCTTCATAGTTTTTCACAATTGCACCAAGCACCAGCAACCCGAACACCGCGATAGCGATCAGCCATCCAGCTACGCTAATCCAGTTGAAGAACCCGAATACAGCTCCTGCCACCAACAGAACAACCGTGATCACGAACCATGGGATCTTCCAGCCATACAATCGTGTGAGCAACAACATATTCTTTGGCGGATCGCACAGCTCTTCATAGAACTTCACATGATGCAGCCGCTCGTCCGAATAAAATAAGTACCGACCGTCCTTCGCCTGCAGCAGGAATGTATGCTTATTCACTTTCTTCACAATATCCAGCGGTTCTTCATCCACTATATGAAATGACGTCTTCACACTAACCATGGAAAAGAAACCGTAGACGATAAACAACAGCAGAAACACAAAAAGCCCCGCAAGAGCATACGACTGCCCAGCCAACAGTTCCCAGGAAACCCCTGAAAGCGGATCGTTTCCTTCTTCGTTCATCCCACTCACACCGCCAAACACTAGCATGAACAGGGCCGTGCCAGTCAAAGCGGACAGAATCACCCATTGTGCGAAATACACGGTGAACCGCTCACTCACCGTTAAACGTAATTTTTCAATAGGCCTCATATTATACGAATTGAGCGCAATGCGAAAAAAAGGGACCAAAGTGATAATAAGCAGCGCCACTGCCCTCCACGGCCCCTGAATATATTCGATTACCTGCACATTCATCCACTCCTTATTACCGCGCATAGGTTTATACTACCATGAATGCGAGATAAGTAGATATTGATTAAAGGTACATGTGGATGAAACCTTCGTGATTGTTTAAACATTCATGTTTGCTTCATACCTAATGTTATTTTCCTACAACTGCTTCCTACAACGTCATTGCCACTCTTCTACTTTACTTTCTTGCCCGGCGTGGCGCTATACTTCATCCGTACCTGTTGCAAGTGCGTTTTCTTGATCTTCCTCTTTTCCTCTTTCGGAAGATCTACAAGCTGATCTAGATTACTAATTATGCCGTTCACCTGATTGTCAGTGAGCCGTAGTCTATCGTCTTGCTGAATCGCTTTCACCAATCCCCGATAGTGAACAACTTCAGCTGACCGGAACGGTTCTTTGAATTTTAATTCCACTTCGTTAGAGAAGGCGATGATGGAGCGTGCAGGTAGGTTAGGCAAGTTCAGACGGCTTTTGAGCGCTTCTATGTGACCGTAGTTCTGCCGTATCGGATTGTAGAATTTCTGTTTGTTTTTATAGATGACCTGCGTCCAGTATTTTTGATTTTCACTGCCGAAGATCCACCCTTTATAGTGCTTTGTTTCGATGACGTGCAGGCCATATTTGGAGACGACTACGTGGTCGATCTGCGTCAATCCGTACTGGGCATCCTCTACGTAGAGATCATGATAGGCTCGGTACTCTTCGCCAAGCTTTTCAAGCTGTTTCCGTATGGTTCGCTCGCCGACTGCACCGCGCCATTTCGGCAGCTGCAACTGAACGACAGTTGTAAGAACCACCATGGCCACCAGAAACCAGAAGGCTTTCAATTTCAGGATATATAATAGGGTGGCAAAAAATAACTCCATTTTGTATTCGCTCACTTTCTACAACTAATCTATTTACTATATACTTCCATATTATCGAAGCATCAGAAAAAAGTCACGATACTCTAGCTAACAAAAAAGTACCTGTGCATGAAACTTTCATGATTGTTTAAAAAATCACGTTTGTTTCTCACACAGGCACCTTATTTCCATTGAGTTCTTCTTCATTTTCATTAAAGCACCTTACAGACGCGGAAATCTTGGGATAGTTTCAAAGTTATTTTAAAGAAAAACGCCAACACAAAAACTCCGGCAGTTTATATAAACCAATGGAGTTTTTATAGAGGTACTAGCAATCAAGCATTTAAAGAATACGGTTCACTATCTGTCGTAACTCCAAAAATGCATCTTCCAAATGATTTGTTAACTTCTGCGCATGATCTGCTTCATCCGCACTTGAGGAGATATTAATAGAAATCGTTTGATCTAATAAAATATAAGCGAGCCCAAAACCGCCTTCAACGACTGGGCCGAATATCCGATACTTTACATTGTCATAAGCCATACCACTTGTCGAAATAAAATCATGACGCATTGTCAAATAGCCAGTGTCGCTAAAGAGTGCAGGTGTATCCGTCATACCGATGTCTACCCCGTGCAACTTATACATTTGCTCCAGGCCGTACATATGCCTTTCAACACCGAATCCTTTACGGCACCTTATGATTCGATCTGTATGAGCCGCACTTGCCTTTTGCATTAAAGCATACAACACTTCATGACTCTCTTCACCGTTTTCTAGCGCTTTCACCAAATTCAGCTTCTCCATACTGGTCGCTCTCGCACATTCTGTTCTTCCCTCATAAAATGCACGGACTGAAACGGGTTCATAAACGCTTCTACATACGCCAAACGTTCTGTACTGTGCAATTTGTAAGGCCATATGGAAAAAAGCGTCCGGACTAATATCCATTTTTTTGATTTCATCTGAACCAAAGCTATTGAAGGTTGTCGTTTTAATAGAAAACTCTTTTTTGACTCTTGCATGATCTTTTTCGCATCTCATTAATGACTTCTCAATTTCCGCGGATAATTCCCATTGTTGTTTTTCCATTAGAGTCGGTTCAGCTGTATATATGGTTTCAGGCTCTTCACTTTCCAGGCCTTCATTTACATAGCTAATGACAGCAAATATCGTCGTACCATCAACCGAAGAATGCTCGATGCTATAACCCAATTCACCTTTATTAGTGAGGATTACTTGGATGGTTTTATCAAAGTATTTGTTCGTTCCATTTAACATTAAGTTCTCAATCGCTTCTTCGGAATTACTACTTTCTTCATCCATAGACAGGACAATGAGCGAATCCGCTATCGCTTGTAGATGATCCGCATTCACTTTAGATACGGTGAGTTGATCATATATCTTCGCAGCTTCGTCTCTTTTCGCAGTTGTAAAAATTCCTACGTTGGCGCCTTCACTTTGCTCTTCTTGAAAGGTTCTTTCAATTGCGTTTGCGATTTCACGGCTATGATACATTTCACCTTCACTATTTGTTACGTTCACTTTATACACATTTCTTTTATATAAAAGAATGACATGGTTATTTCTTTTCTCAAATGCCGCTAGTCTAAATTCATCTCTTTCTACTTTTGGAATGCGAATGGACTTAAAAAACTTCTTATATTGACTCATATCTTGGGGCACACCATTTTTTACGACGGCCGCTACTTCGCCATCAATTATTAAATGATAGAATTCCGTGACTAAACGGCTTACCTTTCCGGCAAGTTCCGCACGCGTATATCGATTTTCATGCTTTTTATTATCCAATAAAATATTGAAATGCATCCCCGTTGGTAAAGGATCACGGAATTTCAAATACATATCATCCCATAAAGGCTTTAGCCAACTACCTTCCATTTTGACATCCAATTCGTACAATTTTTTTTGAAGTCTTTCTGCGTCTCCATCCACTTTGAAGAAATGGTTAACAGCCTTCGTAGTTTCTTCAAGTTGTTGATCGTTTACAAGAGGTTCAACCCATTCAAGAAGTTTCTCTTTTGTATTCGTTAATGGCGGTATAGGTAAAGATGGTAATTCATTTGTGTATGCAAATGTCTTTTTTATAATAATTCGTCCCTTCATGATTCATTTCTAAGCGATTATCATTTTTCATGCTAAAAAGAAGATCGGATTTCCAATCTTCTTTTCGAGCAATGTATTTATTTTTGCATTCAATAAAATCATTAAACCGAAATCAACTTGTAATCGTGATATGCATCGTTTGTTTCTCACACAGACATCCTAATTAAACCATTCCCGGCCCCACTCTTCAACCTTCTCCCAAAATTCTTTTTTCTTCTTATCCTTCTCTTTTTTCTTCTCTTCCTTTTCTCTTTCTTCCTTTGTCATGTCCTTCTGCTTAGTCAGCTCTTTTATTTCTTCTTCAATTAACGACAAATCAAATTTCTTCACAGTCAATTCGCTGGATGACTTTGAAACAACTTGCGCAAAAATGGGCGGCGCGGTAACGCTACTAGTGGAGGTTAAATAATGATCGGCATCTGTTTGATCATATCCGAGCCAGACCGCACCGGCAATGTCCGGTGTATAGCCAACGAACCAATGATCTTTTGAACCGTCCACTCCTTCAAACGGGAGCTGTGTAGTGCCCGTCTTCCCCGCCACGTCTATACCGGAAATTTGTGCTTTTTTCGCAGTGCCTTCCTTTACAGCCCCTTGTAGCATATAGGTCATTTGCTGGGCGACTTCCGCATCTGTCACCTGTACAGACTTTCCTCGCCACTTCCCTAGCACTTTTCCTTCCGAATCTTTTATTTCTGTAATCGCATGGGCTTCCTCCATCACTCCATCATTCGCAAACGCAGAAAACGCTTGAGCCATCCGCAAAGGGGAGGTTCCTTTGTTCAGCCCGCCAAGCGCCAATCCAAGCGTCCGGTCCTTTTTTTCTAATGAAATTCCAAACCGTTTCGCCGCATCCACGCCGTTTTTGATGCCAATCTGATCCAACAGCCAGACGGCAGGGATATTATATGATTGTGCGAGTGCATCGTACATCGTCACTTTCCCTCTATAGTTCTGATCAAAATTTTTCGGAGAGTAGCCATCCATATCGATTGGTTCGTCTACAAGCAAATCCGACATATGGTACCCGTTCTCAAGTGCTAGAGTATAGACGGCAAGCGGCTTGAACGCAGATCCAGGCTGCCGGATGAGGTCCGTCGCATTATTGAAACTTCCATGCGTATATTCTCCTCTCCCACCGACTAAGGCTAGGATCCCGCCCGTTTTAGGGTTCAGGAAAACAGAGGCACTCTGCAAAAGTTGATCTGGCGTGCTCTTCGGAAAATTACTATCATCCGCATACACTTCTTCCAGTGCATTCTGGACCACCGGATTTATTTCTGTCGTAATATGCAAACCGCCTGACAGCACTTCATTTCTCGTCAAATGGTACATATTGACCGCTTCGTCCACAACACGATCGATATAATACGGATATTTCCCTTTATAATCTGGCACTGTCGAATCAGTCAGTGCTAGTTTCTGTCCAATTGCTTCATCGTATTCTTCCTGACTAATATACTGTTCACGAAGCATCAACGACAACACCAGATTACGCCGATTCACCGACTTTTCCATATTTTTCGTAGGCGATAAATGCGACGGCGCTTTAATGATGCCTGCTATTGTCGCAGATTCGCTTAACGTCAATTCACTGACATCCTTACCGAAATAGGTCTGCGCCGCACGTTGAACTCCCCACGCCCCGTCGCCAAAATAAATTTGGTTAAGGTAACGTTCCATGATCTCCTCTTTCGAATACACCCGTTCAATCTTCTTTGCGAGGATCAGTTCTTTGAATTTACGTGAGTACGTACGCTCCTGCGTCAAAAAGACATTTTTCGCAAGTTGCTGCGTAATCGTACTGCCCCCTGCCACGATTTTACCTTTGAATGCGTTCTCGAGTAAGGCGCGTCCCATCGTAAAATAATTAATACCGTGATGTTTATAGAATCGTTGATCTTCCACGGAGATGACTGCTTCAATCAACGTATTCGGAATCTGGTCGATCAATACACCTTCAATATTCGAATTCGAAACCTTACTAATGACTTCTCCGTTCGGGTCGTAAATAACGGTCGATCTTGGTGCGGGCTCTTCGAGTTTACTTACATCGCTGAATGTGATGAAGACATTCAGTATGAGTAATGCGCAAAGAACGACAAGCAGTCCACTGATGCATACGAAACGGAGAATCTTATTCTTCAGGCTGATTTTCTTTTTGGGTGTTTTTTTACGTTGTTGTTCTTTATATTCGGATCTTTTCATATGGGTTTCACCTGCTTTATTGCTGAGGATTTTTACTGGTAGTATACAGCATAGTATAGACGATGGGGGTGTTTGAAGGTTGCGGGTTTTGTCGTTTGGGGGATTTTGGTAGGAGTTGGCGAATAAAATGAAAAGTACCTGTGCGGGAAACTTTCATGATGGTTTACACATTCACGGTTGTTTTTCACACAGGCACCGTTCACTAGTGTTGCACACCAATAAAATGCAGTAAAATTTTGAATAGTATAGTGTTTTATCTTTACGAAGACACAAAAAACTCCTATTGTAGATAGGGACGACGATTAAATCGGTTCCCTACACTATCAAAAGGAGTCTTACTCATGAAGTGTATTTTCAAGACTTCACTTTAATGCAGAAGGCTGTACATCTTTTGGAATTGGAGACTTATATGGATGATCTTTGAACTTTTCATCATGCTCTTTCTTAATTTCGTCAAGCTTCTCCGGATCCTCTATCACTTCGATTGCGGTCAGGGCCATCGTTATTCCTGCACGTAACATGCTTTGATGTGCAACTGATGAAATGCCCTGCGTCACCATTTGCCATGAATGGAAAGGTGTTCCCTTTGCGTATGCAGCTGTTGAACATTGTGCAGTCGGTACTACCCAACTCACATCTCCTACATCCGTCGAGCCCGACATAGCCCTATCCGTTGGAGTGTACTCGCTGACAAAGTCAGAAATATAACGATCTTTCATTTTGGCTTTGTCTTTTTCCGCTCCCATACCGAACATTTCCATTGTACTAATCGCGCCCTCTTTTTCAGCTTCATTTAACGTATTCCAAATATCTTTTGCGTACGCTACGTCATCATCTGAGTAGGAAATATCTTCTTCCAGATCTTTCAGTTTACTGTACATGATTTTTTCTAAACTTCTATTCGGCATGTAGTTTGAACACGCTTTGTCTATTTCTATAGACACGGAAGTTTCGGTCATTAATGCAGCGCCTTCGGCAATTTTACAAATCCGTTTATAAATTGATTCTACGTCTTTTAGTTGCGGCGAACGAATCAGGTACAAGACTTCTGCATCTGCCTGAACAACGTTTGGAGAAGTACCTCCTGTATTCGTTACAGCATAATGGAATCTCGCATCCGGTTCTACATGCTCTCTTAAGTAGTTCACCCCAACGTTCATTAATTCCACCGCATCTAATGCACTTCTTCCGAGGTGCGGAGATGCTGCCGCGTGTGAACTGATTCCTTTAAAACGGAAATACACTTGGTAGTTGGCTAAAGAACTCATACCCATGACACCGTTGTTAGAAGAAGGATGCCATGTTAACGCAAGGTCCAAATGGTCAAATGCGCCTTCACGCGCCATGAACGTTTTTCCTGAACCACCTTCTTCTCCCGGGCAACCAAAATATTGAACTGTGCCTGGCAGATTATTGGACTGTAAATACTCCTTCACCGCAATCGCTGCTGCAAAAGAACCGGTACCTAAAAGGTTATGTCCGCATCCATGCCCGTTTCCACCTTGTACAACAGGCTCTTGTCTAGCAGAGAGACCTTTTTGACTCAAGCCGGACAATGCATCAAACTCTCCGAGAAATCCAATAACCGGATTCCCCGTTCCATACGAACCTACGAAGGCTGTGCTGATCCCGGCAATGTTTTTCTCAACGACAAAGCCTTGCTCTTCCAGTGCACCCATTAAATAATCGGCAGATGTATATTCTTCAAATCTCGTTTCTGGATGTTCCCAAATGAAATCACTAATTTCTTTAAGCAATTCACTCTTTCCTAAAATCGTATCTTTTACAAAAGAATTTACATGATTCATTTTCATAAAGCTTCCGACTCCTTATTTAATTGTTTCACACTCTTTACATTGGCTTTACTGACGACTAACAATAAGATAATGGCGGCTAAAACGACTCCAGTCACTAATGCCAGTCCCGCTCCAACCCCCTGATCTACTAGGACTCCAAATGTAAGCGGAAACATAACAAATGCAAGAATAGAGTTAATCGAATATCCTACGGAATAATCAGTCAGCGCTGGTGATTTGAATTCAGGATCTACCATTTTCAATAGCATGATACCTGTAATAAATACTCCGAAATTTGTTCCAAGAACCGCTACGCTTCTCTCAAACCAGAAATCTCCGTAAAACTTTTTACATAGCCAATACGCAGCGAAAATTGTAAACGCTCCCACTACAATCATCATAATGGTAATCGGCACGATGTAAGTTAAAACTGCTTTTACAGGCATACTGACAATGGCGGCAACAACTGCATAGTCTGTGAACAGACTCGAAATCTTTGATGTTGTGGGGCCATCTACGATCCAACTTAAATTCAACTGGCACATTATCCACCAAATTACATACATCACAATAATTGCATATGCCCAAATTGGGACACTCGCAATAATAGGGACATTGAATTTCTTTACTAACATAAGCAATCCATAGGCAATACCGCTTCCACCTAAAATTAAAGCCAGATGAAAAGTGAGGGTATCAATAGAAGAACCTAACGTTGTTTCTTTACCAAATGTCTGTTGTTTTTCTACGTCAGATTGGTAACCTTGCTTCATATCTTGCGGGAAACTTCCAGGACCGCTTAAAAATTTTGTATATCCTTTTCTTGCTGCGATATTGATCATAACGATACCGATTAAAATACCGCCAATTAAACCAACAGTCGCAGTTGTTACTGTAACTCCTTGAGCAATGTTCCAATAAGGCTGATTCATCGATTGCAATAAGCTTCCTACGACGCCTGCAGTACCATGGCCTCCAGCAAAACCGGCACCTACCTCTGTACCGAACGTAGGGTAAATGTCTGAAATCACACCTGTTTTATCAAAGATATAGTTTAACGCAATTCCGATCACGTTATGGCCTTGGCTAATGATAACTAAAATCGCAAACATAATGAGAATATTTCTACTTGCATTACTGTTCTTTTTCTTCTCACTGCCTGCATTCACTTGAGCCTGTTCTCTTTTCTTTTCTAGCCTTGATTTAAACTTTACTCCAAAAGGTACGCTGGCAACTACAGGGACTATTAAAATTCCCGGGAGCAAAGCGTAAATGGTTATCCAATTTTCGGGAATCGGAATGATCGCATAATTCCCCAATATAACAGGACCAAGCAAAAGTCCTACAAACCCACCGATAACCGATGCTGGTAGAAACAGAGATTGTAAAAACTTTAGTCTCGCTCTTAATACGGTTCCAACTAGTAAAAACCCACTTAGGGCTGAAAAAGCAATTAATAAATCCATAACATATCTCCTTTTATATTAATTTACTTAGTATGTTGAAACAGTTGTCCCCCCTCGCTAACCCGTATGTAAGCCCTTACTTTCTTGGGAAAGTTCATGCCAAGTTACCAGAATCACTTGCCGCCTTCTTTTCTCCAGTTAGTTTCCGAGCGTCCAAACATTTTAGAATGTTTTCGGACGCTGTCTGAAATAAGTATACAAAACCTTCTAACTAGTGTCCATTCTTTTTTTATAAATTCTTTTTATTGGCTCTATTTCGTAAGTGTCTATGACAGGAATCAAGACGATTCTCTTTGTTTTATTCTGAGAAGTTCGGATTCATATAGTGCCGAATGAAATGCATCTACAATTACCTATCTTCTAGAAAAGTCACAAATTCCGCCCAGTTTAATGGTAATATAATATACAGAGCAAAACTAAAAGGAGTTTTTTAATGATTAAAATTGGGATTATAGCCGCCAAGGGGACTATCGAAAATTTCAAACCAATATTTAAGACTTTTACTGATCAATGCGAATATTATTTTTTACCTTATAACAGACTTCAAGAAATCCATACGATTTTCCAGCAGAATAAGAGGCTATTTGACGGCTTTATTTTTGGCGGTCCATTGCCATATTTTTTCTGGAAGAAGAGCTGAAAAATTATACGAAGCCAGTCGTATATGTAGACTTAACACCAGAAGATTTTTATAAGCATTTGTTCAAAGTTACCCAACAATTTAAAGGCATTGATTTTTCCAGGGTAGTCATCGATTATGTATGGGGGAAAGACCGCCTTCGTGAACTCGAATCCTTATTGCCGGATAACAAAACTGTCCATTCCATTGAAAAAACAATTGATTTTAAAAACATCCAATTATATGAAGAGATATTAGAAAGTCATGTGGAACTATGGGAAAAAGGCTTGATAGATTTATCGATTACACGTACAGCCAACCTCGTGGATTTGATGAAGGCGAAAGGTTTTAATGTCTACTATATGGGGATTTCCGAAGATACAATCAAGAAGAAAATAGAAGAGTTAATTACACACATCAAGTTTTCAAATCTAAAAGAAAACCAAGTTGTCGCCGGCTTTATTGATAGTCCCGATGCCGCTAGTACTTCAGAAAATGAGCTCATTCAAATATCCATTTACAAGGAACTTTTGGAATTTAGTGCTCAGAACGACTTGCAACTTGTCATTCAAAGGCATGATAGCTCCTTTGAAATAAGTACGTCTTATGGAGAGTTGCAAGAAATAACAAACAATTACCATACTTGTAAGATGATTCGTTTTCTAAAAGAAAGGTTATCATTTGAAGTGTATGTTGGATGGGGAATCGGAAGGACATTCACTCAGGCAGCTCAACATGCCAAGCTTGCCTATCGTGAAGCTAAGTCATACATAGACTCATGTACGTTCGTAATCGACGATACACAACATCCAATGGGGCCGCTTGGATTCAAGGAAGCTGATGATACCGAAATGAACATCTACAGTTGGAAGGAGATAGAGCAACTGAGCCAACAAGTAGATATTACGATTTCCCAACTGCAAAAAGTCATCACTGCAATCACTAGTTTGAAAACAAATGAATTGACCAGCAAAACTGCAGCTGACGTATTAAACATGTCCGAAAGAAGCACAAATCGCTTATTAAACCAACTTGTCGAAAAAGAACTTGCAACTGTCGAGTCAAAGAAAATTAATGGTCTACAAGGAAGACCAACGAAAATTTATACAGTCAACTTGCCTTTTTTGGATCGTCAGTGATGAAGTCGAGTGAATTTCTTTCGCAAACGGTACCAGGTCCCCACACAACTCTGGTTCAATTCAGAATTGTTTCCGAATTGTGTTGGGACCTGGTACATTCTTCTAGCTGGTAACTTATTGAATCGTAATCACAATTTTACCTTTTGCATGATGCGTTGCACTTAGATCATGGGCTTCACGCAATCCCTTTTCTGTTAATGGGAATGTATGACCAATATGAGGTTGGACTTCTCCTTTTTCCATCAGTTGTCCCAGTTCTGCCAGTTGCTTCCCATTTGGATTCAGCCATAAAGATTCTGCGGTAATGCCATTCGTTTTCGCTTTCTCTACATTTGGCTCACCTGCAATGGAAACGAGACGACCGCCTTTCTTCACAACATCTAAACTCTTCTCTAAAATGTCACCGCCCATCGTGTCTACTACTAAGTCGACGTCCTTTACAACATCTGCAAAATCAGTGGTTTTATAATCAATGAATTCATCCACACCGAGCTCTTTCAAAAATGCTTCATTCTTACTGCTCGCCGTAGAAAACACGTAGGCTCCGAAGCTTTTGGCAATCTGTATGGCAAAGCTGCCCACACCACCAGATCCCGCATGAATAAGAACCTTATCTCCTTTTTTCACTTGCCCAAAGTCTACCAGGCATTGCCAAGCGGTTAGGCCTGCCAACGGAACGGATGCTGCCTCTTCAAAACTGAGATGATCCGGCTTGAACGCCACCAATTCCTCATCGACCGCCACGTACTCGCTGTATGTTCCATTCTCCATGCTGGGACGCGCGAATACCGCATCCCCCTTTTTGAACTGAGTGACCTGGCTTCCGACTTCACTGACAATCCCTGCTGCATCCCAACCTAAAATTAACGGAAACTCAAAAGGCATGGCGTCTTTCAGATAGCCCTCCCGTACTTTCCAGTCAATCGGATTAATAGAAGTTGCGTGCATTTCAATTAATATTTGCTGATCTTGAATCTCCGGTTTTGGAAGTTCTTTCTCTACTAACTGTTCCGACCCACCATATTGTTCAATTACGATTGCTTTCATTTCAACGACACTCCTTCTGATTACTACTCTTCACGGATAGTATTACCTGTACTTCCTATACTGTATACCCTGAATCATTCATCTCAATCGGAGAAGAGAATAGTAAAAGGTACCTGCGCAAGAAACATTCACGTTTATTTCTCACACAGATACCTAATTTTAAAAAGAACATCTAGTTACATTTTTGAATAGATGTCCTTCATTTTATTTTCGAATTCAATATACTTCGTTTCATACCCTTCAAGATGTTCACCATTCGCCCCGAACTTCCCTACTACTTCTGCTGCAGCCGTCTTTAGCTCTTCGAAGTCTTCAGTCATGCCGAGTTCTTCAATTTCTTCATGGAAATATCCGATATATGTAATGGTCGATTCAGCAAGAAATTGTTCAGCGTGCGCAAATTTCTCTCGATAGTCAGATCCCTCTTTCATGCTATTTACGGAGTCTTCAACGAAATTTTTTATGCTTGAATATTCCGAGAAGAATGCTTCTTCAAGGTCGTCGGTTTCTTCATTGAATTCGTTGACCATTGGTGCACGTTCCATTACTTCGACTTTTGACTCATTGTCTTGTGCCGGCTCGACATTTTGCACTGGTGAATCAACTTGCTTCGTTTTTTCGTCATCCGTTCCGCAACTCGCTAACAATAGCCCAAGGATAACAAACGATCCCAATGTACTATTCATCTTTTTCAATTCAAACTCCCCTTCCATTTTTACCTTATCCTAACATATTCCTGGAATTTAAAATACCTGCGTACGAAACTTTCATGAATGGTTAACCATTCACATTTGTTTCTCACACAGGTACCTTGTTTTTTAAGAATAGTTAATAAATTGCGCGATGAATAGGAAGACAATAGCAAGCCCATACCAGATTAAGAGAAGAGGCCAAATGAATTTTACCCATTTCGTCCACTGGATTCCCGCAATTGCTAAAGCTGCCATAAAGTATCCCGACGTTGGATAGAAAATGTTCGAGAAACCATCTCCGAATAAGAAGGCAAGTACTGCTGTTTGCCTAGATACACCTGACAAGTCTGCAAGCCCAGACATAATGGGCATAGTAACCATCGCTTGTCCACTTCCCGATGGAATTAGGAAGTTTAGTAATCCTTGGACCACTAACATGATCGTAGCCGTAACACTACTTGGCATTGCTGCTACTAGATTCCCAGCTGCATACGTAATAGTATCCATAATATTTCCGTCATTTAGTACAACTGCGACTCCACGTGCGACGCCAACGACTAACGCCCCTAAAAGAATATTTTTAAAACCTTCTATAAAGGATTCCGAAATTTGAGAGACCCCGAGACCTCCAACAAGGCCCACAACAACCCCGGTCAATATATATAAACCAGATAGTTCTCGGAAATACCAACTGTGTTCAAACAAGCCCCAAAGTAATACACCAAATGCAATCAACACTACAACAGAAGCAAGTTTTTGCCTTGTGGTTGCTTTTTTCTCATCCGTAACTAGCACTGCTTCATTCTGAGTTAAATCAGAAGCGTCATATGTAAAACTCAACTCGGGATGACTCCGCACCTTTTTAGCATATCGAACGACGAATCCTATTCCAACTAAGAGTATAATAGCAAGAATAACAATTCGATAACCCATTCCAGAATATAACGGGAGTTGAGAAACCGTCTGGGAAACACCTAAGTTTGCAGGAGATGTGAGTGCAACAGTAAATCCAGAGATTGTGGCCACAAGCACTGTTCCTGCTGCTGTAACTTTATCAAAACCGAGTTTCAGCATGAGGGGTAAAATAGCAGGCAAGTAGATTAAGGATAATTCAACTTGACCCGTAAACGTAGTAATAATTGCAAAAGGGATCATCAATATCGGAATCACCCATAGTCCTCTATTTGAAAACATATTTGCTAATTTCCCAACACCGATACTAATAATTCCAGTTCGTTCAATGACTGCGAACATACCGCCAATCATCAAAACACCAAAAATAATTTCTGCTGTCTCAATCAACCCAGTGGGAACCGCAAACATAAAATCAAATAGACCAACCGGTGTCCTTTCAACCAATTCAAACGTATTGGGATCAATAACCTCCCTACCGTCTTCCATCGTCACACGTTCGTACTCACCTGCAGGCACGATATAACTGGCTAGAGAAGCCAAGATTATAATCATAAACAGGATAACGAAAATATGTGGCATTGAAAATTTCTTCTTTTCCCTTTTCACTTCACTTTCTTTCATTAAAACGTACCCCCTCTTGCACCATTCACACGACTCCCTACACTTGTGTAAACGTTAAACTAGATTCAACAGCTTTCAACAAATAAGAATCAACAGTTTTCCACAAAAAAATCTACTTTCTATATACTGAAGCTAGTCTATAGAAAGAGAGGTATAGGAAGTGGAAAAGTGGATGGTTTACAATGAAATACATAGATTGCGTAAAGAAGGATTCTCTAACAGTGCAATCTCCAGAAAGCTCAAAATTTCTAGAAATAGGGTGATTGATTATGGGAAAATGAAACCAGATGAATTCTTCAAATTCACATTGTCTTTACAGACTAGAAGTAAGAAGTTAGATCCCTATCGAGATCAAATACTTGAATGGTTAAAGGAGCATCCGGATCTTTCCGGA
>NZ_AUDQ01000025.1 GCF_000425545.1 Sporosarcina ureae DSM 2281
TACGCGTATCAAGCCTATATCAAGGATAACGACCTGATCGGCAGCATGTCACGTCGAGGAAACTGTTGGGACAATGCGGTGATTGAATCATTTCATTCGAGTCTGAAATCTGAAGAATTTCAATACGTTAAATTTAATTCATTACGCAATAATATTGTAGTTGAACGAGTAATTGCCTATTTAAATTATTATAATGAAGAACGTATCCAAGAAAAATTAGGCTACCTGACACCGATAAAATATGGTGTCAAAGCAGCCTAATCATGGTGTTTTATATGTGTCTCATATCGCTAGGTCAGTCTATTCTTCACTTTTTTAATTATACAGTTGGTTGTGTATGATCTTGACGATTTTTCACAACTGAATTGATCGTACCACCAAGTAACAAAATGATAGCTGATAAGTATAACCACATGATTAATACGATAATTCCAGCGATACTACCATACGTATTGGCATAGCTCCCAAAATTACTAATATAGAAAGAGAACCCTAGTGACGTAATGATCCATCCTATTGTTGCAAATATAGCACCTGGAAGTATTTCTTTAAAATGTAACTTCACACTTGGCACTAGCCAATATAATAATGAGAATACTGCAAAGATCAGGAATGGTGGAATGAGGAATCGAACCAAATTCCATACTGTCAGGAACGTCTCTTCCAATCCTAAGAACGTGAAGATCACTTGCCCTATTGGTTGACCGAATATAGGTAACACTAACGCAATGATTACCGTCGCAACTAACATAATAGTAAATGCAATTGACAATCCTTTAGAAATGAAAAAATTCCTATCTTCTTCCACTTCATATGCATCATTCAAGCCTTTTGTTACTGCACCCATACCTTTAGACGCGGACCAAATTGTAGCCAAGATTCCGACTGACAGTAACCCTCCACTTTTATTATCCAGCACTTCAGAGAGTGTTCCTTCAATTAAAGAAGCCGTACTATCCGGCGCATACTCGCGGATAAACAAGAAGATTTGGCTCTGGTCTAACTGTAAGTAAGGTAGTAATGTGAAAAGAAAGATTAGTAGAGGGAATAAAGACAATAGGAAAAAGAACGCTAACTGCGAACCAGCTGCTGAAATATCCAATTCTTTCACCCGGATAATCAATTGTTTGAAAAAGCCGCTCGTAGTAGTTGGGTCAAAATCATCCTCTTCTCCGTCTTTTATATCTTTAATGAATTCTTTTACTCTTTCTGTTTGGGATTCCTCTTGATTTTCAGTATCAAAAGAAGGGGCACTTTTTTGTTTATCCAACTGATGTGTCCCCCTTTCATTTACTGATTTTATTCTTATTTTTTCTCTAGTGGTATCACGTTTTTTTTTTGGATCATCGGCGGCAACGAACCATCTCCATCTGTTGAAACAGAAGATGCAGCTGTAGAATTATCCTCGATGATATGCTCATACTCTGATTTGGAATCAGCGATTGCTTCTTTTGTGTCCGCAAACATTTCTTTCACTTGCGGAGTTAGTGTCTTGATTTCATCGACCTGTGATTTGATGTAATTTACATCACCTTTCACTTGATCAACAAGAGTTTGTACTTTTTCTTTCTTCAGTTGGAACTCATTTTTTATGATATCCGGATTTTCTTTGTAATACAATGCTTTTTCATACGATGTTCTAGCTGTAGTCATCGTGTGCTGTCTAGTTGCTCGGTCCAACATACTCACTGCAGCTCCAAGTAGTGCGCCGCCTAATACATATCTTCCAAATTTACTGGAACCCATATATTTTTCGCCTCCTTATTCACGTTTACGTCTCACTTCATTATACCCATAATGCAACTTACCAAACAATCTTTGTTACACTTTATTCAAAAAAGGCTTGACGAATCGTTCTATTTTTTAGATTATTAACAATAACATGTTAATAACAGAGTCTACTGAAAGGAGTTGATTCTCGCAATCTCGGAAACGATTATAAATATCTTAGAGAAATTGGGGGGATGAAATGGAGAAGATAGAGAATTTCTTGACTACTGCGTCCGATTTAATATGGGGACCACCGTTACTCATTTTATTAATTGGTACCGGAATTTATTTAACACTGCGCTTAACATTCATTCAATTGCGATTACTGCCCTATTCACTGAAACAAGTATTTACACGGAAGCATGATAAAAAAGCAGACGGTGACATTTCACAGTTCCAGGCTTTAATGACCGCGATGGCCGCCACAGTGGGTGTCGGTAATATTGTCGGGGTTGCATCTGCCGTTGTAGCAGGTGGACCAGGTGCGATTTTCTGGATGTGGCTAGCCGGATTCTTCGGTATGGCAACAAAATACAGTGAGGCAATCTTGGCTGTTAAGTACCGCGTCAAAGATTCCAACGGCTTAATGGCCGGCGGACCGATGTACTATCTTGAACATGGTCTGAAGCAAAAATGGCTCGGCGTACTATTTGCGATATTCGGCGCACTGGCTGCGTTCGGTATTGGTAACGGAACACAATCCAAAGCAGTAGCAGACGTAATGAAAAGCACATTTGAAGTACCCTACTATATTACAGGAATTGCCTTGGTACTATTCGGTGCCCTTGTTATTCTTGGAGGTATCAAATCAATCGGTCGTGTAACGGCATTCTTCGTACCGATCATGGCATTATTCTATTTTATTGCCGGAGCAATCGTTATGGTATTAAACATTGAGCAAGTTCCAGCAGCATTCGGTCTTATCTTCACGGATGCATTCACAGGCCAGGCAGTTGCCGGGGGTGCAATCGGTACAGTCATTCGATTCGGTGTTGCACGCGGACTCTTTTCCAACGAAGCGGGTCTCGGTTCTGCACCAATTGCTGCAGCAGCTGCACGTACAGATATGCCTGGACGTCAGGCTCTCGTTTCAATGACGCAAGTATTATTTGATACGTTAATCATCTGTTCGATTACAGGTGTCACAATTGTTATGAGTAATAAATGGCAAGATCAATCAATTGATGCTGGTACTTTGACAGCTGAAGCGTTCGGCTCTTTCCTTGGTGGTGTCGGACCCATTCTAGTATCAATAGGACTTGTGTTCTTTGCTACATCCACCATTTTAGGTTGGAGTTATTACGGAGAGAAGTGTTTCCAATATCTCTTCCCGAACCGCACTGCAGTCCTTGCCTACCGAGTAATATTCGTAGCATTCATCTATGTAGGTGCTACTGCATCACTAGATCTTGTATGGATTTTGGCGGATGTATTGAATGGCTTAATGGCTATTCCAAACTTAATTGGATTGCTCGGTTTGTCCGGTGTGGTCATTATGGAAACAAGACGTTTCAAGAAGAAAATTGACGAAGAACGTGAAGAAGCTCGTAAGTAACGCCTCACAGTGCAGTTGACAGCTTACTGCTTTCATGAAATGATAGCTTTCATTAGAGGAAAGGCGGTAAGAATATGGATCTATCTACAAAATCACCAGAGAATGTCTCATACATGATTGAAAAGATTAAAGAAAAACTACGCATGGTAAATGTGGATGCGATGAAACCCGAAAATTTCAGTACAGAACAGTACGAGGATTTGTACTATATGTACGAAATGGTCATGAAACGTGACAACATCACACCGAATGAAATGCAGGCAATTGCTACAGAACTTGGTTCTATGCGCAATTAAAAAAGCGACTCCATGTGGAGTCGCTTTTTTATTGCGCTGTGACAGGTGTGCCATCTTTTAAGACAAGTGGCTGAATGAGTACTTCCACTCTTCGGTTTTTACTGCGATTTTCTATCGTATCATTTGGTACGATCGGCTTATACTCCCCGTACCCTTTCGCACTGAATAGATTCGGATCGACTTCATTGTCTGCCACAATGATTTTCAGGAACTCTACCGCACGCATAACGCTTAATTCCCAGTTAGATGAATACTCTGCATTGTTGATCGGTATGTCGTCTGTATGACCCGTGATGACCACTTGACGAGGTCTATCAAGTGTCAGCAGTCCGGAAATATCATTTGCCAGTCTTTTATACTCAGGAGTGATTGTTGCTTCTCCCGATTTAAACAGTACACTATCTCGAATCGTCAGCAATAAGCCTTCGCTTGTCATTTCAGTATCGAACTGATTTTCTAATTCATTCACAGCAATATACTCATCCAAATCATCCTGCGTTTCTCCCAAAGATTGTTGGTCTTCTATATAGGAGGAGTTTTCGTCTTGCTCCCCTACCGAATCGTCTGGAACAGGGGTAGTGGTTGGCGCGCTTTCACTCATGATGCCACTACCACTTTCAAATATTTCACTGAATACTTTAGAGACTTCTGCAAATCGTCCCTCGTCTACCGAACTCGTAGCAAATAATACGATGAATAATGCTAGTAATAATGTCAATAGATCGGCGTAAGGCAATAACCAGGACTCATTAATATGTTCTACTTCATGTTTCTTTTTCTTACGCTTCTTCGCCAACTTTACCAGCTCCTTCGCCGCCATCAATAGCTAGCTTCTTCCGGTCTTCGACTGAAAGATAAGATGCCAATTTTTGTTCTATAACACGCGGTGCTTCCCCTTCCAATACGGAGAGAATGCCTTCAATCACCATAGTCCTCTGTCGGACTTCTTCTTTAGACTTACGTACGAGTTTATTGGAGAACGGATGCCATAAAACGTACCCTGTGAAAATCCCAAGCAATGTTGCAATAAATGCCGCGGAAATCGCATGTCCTAACGCATCGATATTATTCATATCTTTTAGTGCGGCAATCAGTCCTACAACTGCTCCGAGAACTCCTAGCGTCGGGGCGTATGTACCAGCTTGTGAAAAAATTAATGCACCGACTGAATGGCGCTCCTGCATTGCCTCAACTTCTTCGCTTAATACATCACGAATATAATCGGCATTTTGTCCGTCAATCGCCAAACTCAATCCATTTTTCAAAAACGGATCATCAATTTCGTCTGTTTTTGCTTCCAAAGCAAGTAATCCTTCTCGACGAGCAACATCAGCCCATGAAGAGAATAGACGAATTAATTCTGCGTCTGACGCAAGTTTTTGCTGCGTGAAAATAATTTTGAATAATTTAGGTATCTTTTTTAATTCACTCATCGGAAATGCGATGACAACAGCGGCAATCGTTCCTGCTATGATGATTAGGATAGCAGCCGGGTTAAATAACGCGTCGGGGGTTACTCCTTTTAGCGTCATTCCGATAAGGAGAGCTGCAAACCCTAATACTAAACCTACAATTGTGGACAAATCCATGTATAAAGCCTCCAAATACTGCATTCTTCTTATTATTTCGGTCATTTTATGACGTTGTTTAGGGAATGCTGCCGACTATTCTTAGGCAGTTAAGAGTATTTCATTCTATTTCGTTTGCTTTATCGTTGCGAACTGCGATCTTTACTTGTTAGAATTGTCACAATACGTAAAAAGGAGATGTCATGATGGATCCATTTCAAGATCAACTTTCCAATTATGCCGACTTAGCTGTTAAGGTGGGTGTAAATATTCAACAGGACCAATATCTATTCATCAGCGCTTCTACTGAAAATACTTCATTTGTTCGATTGATCGTCGAAAAAGCTTACGATGCAGGAGCACGGCAAGTTTTCGTAGATTGGGTAGACGATGTCGTTACACGTCTGCGTTATGAAAAAGCACCAGCGGATTCGTTTTCCGAGTTCCCTACGTGGAAACAGATGGAACGTGAACAGTTAGCTGAAAAAGGTGCTGCTTTCATGTCGATCGTATCGCAAGACCCTGACTTATTAAACGGTATCGAATCTAGCAGAATACGCGATAATCAAAAAGCTGCTAGTACTGCTCTCAGCAAGTTCCGCCAAGCTATGCAGGCAGATAAGTTCAGCTGGACTGTCATCGCTGCACCATCGACAGCTTGGGCAGCTAAAATTTTCCCTGAGTTATCTACAGAAGAACAAGTGCCTGCTCTATGGGATTCTATTTTACGTGCTGTAAGAGCTGATCAACCTAATCCAGTGCAAGCATGGAAAAAGCACAATGAAAACTTGCATGAAAAAGTAGATTATTTGAATGGTAAACATTACCGTAAACTTCATTATACAGCTCCTGGCACTGACTTAACAATAGAATTACCGGAAAAGCACTTATGGTGTGGTGCTGGTAGTGTCAACCAAGCTGGGCATGAGTTTATGGCGAATATGCCGACTGAAGAAGTCTTTACGGCACCGTTAAAAACTGGAGTGAATGGCTCTGTTACTAGCACAAAACCACTTAGCTATGCAGGAACAATCATTGATGGCTTCACGATTCAATTTAAAGAAGGAAAAATCACAAACGTTACTGCTACTCAAGGCGAGGAAATACTGAAACAACTAGTCGATACGGATGAAGGCTCACAATTCCTTGGCGAAGTGGCACTAGTACCGCACGACTCACCTATTTCTAACTCGAATGTGTTATTCTATAATACATTATTTGATGAAAATGCTTCGAATCACTTGGCAATTGGAAGTGCCTACGCATTTTGTCTAGATGGTGGGAAGGAAATGGATTCCGAACAACTACAAGCTAATGGATTGAATCAAAGCTTAACACACGTCGACTTCATGATTGGATCTGAAAAGATGGATATTGATGGAATTCTTGAAGACGGAACAGTAGAACCTGTCTTCCGTAACGGTAATTGGGCATTCTAAAATCCGTCACTTTTCATTCAAAGTTTACAGTAGCTCTTAATATTTTCTTGAAAATCGTGTATAATAGATAAGAGAACATAATACATTTCAGAAAGAGGGGCTTTCAAATGGCTTTAATGTATACAACAGTTATCGGTTACATGGTTGTTCTTGGACTTGCATCCTTGTTTACGATGCACTTCTTATCTGGATCAATGGATTCAAACGACTCCATTACTATTGATCCTAAACCAGAAGGCAGAAACTAATTTGCTTCTATTCCAGTCTTAATGGATATGGATTTAATGATTAGAGTTGCCTAAAAAGGCGACTCTTTTCTTTTACATACTATAAACGATACGAGGGAGATTAAAACAATGACATCATTATCCGAAATTATGATTTATAACAAAACGTTTGTTGAAGAAAAAAAGTACGAAGAGTTTTCCACTACGAAATTTCCTAATAAACGGATTGTCATCCTTACATGTATGGATACAAGATTAATCGAGCTTCTCCCTAAAGCGATGAATTTGAAAAATGGCGACGCTAAAATTATTAAGAGTGCTGGCGCGATCATCACGTCTCCTTTCGGCGGTCTGATGAGAAGTATTTTAGTTGCCGTTTATGAATTACAAGCAGATGAAGTATACGTAGTTGGCCATCACGATTGTGGCATGAGCTCTATCAACACGGATCACATTATAGGAAATATGATTGAGCGCGGCGTAAATCCAAACATGTTCAAAACATTGAAGTACTCCGGTATCGATATGGAGAAATGGTTGCACGGTTTCAGCGATGTAACTGAGAGCGTGAAAAAGAGTGTGGACGCGATCCGTAACCACCCACTCATCCCAACAGACGTAAATGTCCATGGTCTTGTTATCGATCCTGGTAACGGTAAGCTGGACATTATTGAAGATGGTTACAAAGCACAGGAAGTATCTCAGTAAAATTATATTGATGAAAATAACCGGCCTCTTCTGCTTGAAGGGTCGTTTTTTTGTGTTTTTATGTTTTGGGTGTGAGGGGCGGGTCGGAGGTTATTGAGCGGTTACGTGTCGACTATGATCACTTCGACCGTATGTATGAGCGGTTGCTAGACTTTATAGAGCGGTTACTTCGTGTGATAGAGCGGATCAGCATGAACTATGAGCGCTTACACGAAACTATGAGCGGCAACTGCGTGCTCATTGCTTCCCCACCTTAAAAAAGCTGCAAAAAACCGGCACCTTCTATTCGAAGAGCCGGTTTTTCCATATAGTTATCCACTTTTCTAAAAGGGTCTTGCCCTTTCAATAATCTTCTTCCACAATAGCATACATATAATGATCTTCCCATACACCATTAATAAACAATAATTGGCGCAATAATCCCTCACGCTGAAATTGCGCTTTTTCCAATACTTTGACCGAACCAACATTACGAGGGGATACATAGGCTTCCACTCTGTGCAGATTTACTTTTTCAAACGCAAATTGATTAATGAGTGAGACCGCTTCTGTGCCGATTCCTCTTCCTGTTTGCCGCTGATCAATGGAATACCCCACAAAACCACTGGAAAACGGTAACCGTTTAATGCTATACAATGAAATCTGACCGATAATCAAACTTGTTTCCGAATCAAATATACCAAAATTATACTCCCGTCGGTCACGCATTTGATAAAGGGATTCTCGTATTTTATCCCGCTGCATTGCTACTGTGTAATAGGTATTATCGTGCCTTGGTTCAAATTCCGTCCAGTACTCCTTATTGGCAATAAGCAGCTGGGTGAACTGATACGCATCATCTTCTGTGAGTATCCGTAGGTAGCACTGCTCCCCTTCGAGTAAAATCATTTTTCCTCATCCTTTTCGAAGCATTCTGTTCTAACCTTCTACTTTATCCAATCGATACGAATGAAATGGAGATTCAGTGCTAGTTACCTGAATTCATTAGTTCTTATTATAGTTTTTTTACATGTACAAGACAATAGAACGCCACAATTTCTCATTTGTAAAGGAATATTCATACTTTTCCGCTCCATCGATCCGTAATCTCTGTATACTGTTGTTCAGGAGGACTTTATCATGCTAAGAATAATTTTGATGGTACTTTCGCTACTCATCATGATTGGAACTCATATCGCCGCCAATTTAATCCCGCTTAACGGGCTGACTACTTGGGAAATTGCTAATCGAGTACCGGTTCTATTCATGCCTGCAGAGTACGTTTTTTCGATTTGGATAGTGCTAGATCTGTTACTAGTCAGTTGGTTATACTTATTCTTCAAAACATCAGCTAGACTCTCTTCATTTGTTGCTAATTTACGTGCAATTACTTTCTCAGTTAGCTGTTTTTTTAATATCGCATGGCTTTTATTGTGGCATTATAGTTATTATTACTGGGCTATTGTTAGCGTAATCGCCCTATTAATTTGTTTACTAGTTCTGTATTTCAGTTATCCAAAAATAGAGGAAACGAATCGGGAACGACTTCCGATATCAGCTTACATGGCATGGATCTTCATCGCAGTCATCGCAAATTCTAACTACGCTTTCAAATTTCATGATTGGACAGGATGGGGTTTGAGTGATCCACTATGGACAGTTCTCTTCTTAACTTTAACAGCAGCGATTGCTTTACATTTTATGTATCATTACCATGACTCTATGTTTAATTTAATTATCATTTGGTCTTTCATTGGTATCGCAATAAAAAATGGAACCGATGAACTATTTGTTTCAACAGCCGCTTTATTTCTTTCCGCAGTAATCGGTTTTATACTATTTATGGGTCAGCGTTTTTCAAAACCCAAACAATTATAACACGGTGCCAATTGGGCAACCGTGTTTTTTTCACGATTATACCGTAAACTAGGGTATAGGTTAGAGTATGGACTATCATGCTAGAGAGTGGAGGTTACGCTATGTCAAATTCAAAATTATTGTCTTCACTTAGTTATTTCAGTGTATTTTTCGCCCCCCTTCTATTGCCGATCATCATTTATTTCGTTGCGGATGAATTCGAAGTTCGTCGTCATGCAAAAAAGGCTTTCGTTTCACATATCGTTCCTATGGCATTACTGATTGCTGGTTTTATCGTCATGTCCTTTTCAATTTTTTCCTTTAATGTCGATACCATTACAAATACAAACAGCAATATGATGTTCTGGGGATTCGTTCCTATGCTATTCATCATTCTATATAGTTTGTTGTTTGTAAGCGTCTTAATTTGGAATGTGTATCAAGGTGTAAAAGTCTTGAAGTAAGGAATGGAAGAACAAGCGAATCATTAAAAAAACATCAATAAAGTATGATATAGTAGAATTGAATAAATTGTACGGAAGAAAGGACTTGTAAACATGATTGTAAAAAATGATGAACAATTAGAGGGGTTACGGGCAATTGGTAAAATTGTGGCGGAAATTCGTGAAACGTTGAAAGATGCTACAGTACCTGGCATCACGACGAAAGAACTTGATGATATGGCAGGTCGCCTGTTCGCTGAAAAAGGTGCGGTTTCTGCTCCTATCGATCAGTATGATTTCCCTGGCTATACATGCATCAGTGTAAACCATCAGGTAGCGCATGGCATTCCAGGAAGCTACGAGATCCAAGACGGTGATCTTGTGAATATAGATGTTTCTGGATCAGCTGGCGGCTACTTTGCAGACACTGGTATTTCATTCGTGGCCGGTACACCTGACGAGCAAAAGCAAAAGTTATGCGATGTAGCAAAGTCAGCATTGGACCGTGCGTTATTGAAAGTAAAAGCAGGTTCTAGTTTAAATCAAATCGGTAAAGCTGTGGAGCGTGAAGCGAAAGATAATGGCTTGCGTGTGATCAAAAACTTAACCGGTCACGGAATTGGTACGTCTCTTCACGAAGAGCCTCAGCATGTTCTAAATTATTACGATCCTTGGGATAAAACGTTATTAAAAGATGGTATGGTTCTTGCCGTGGAGCCGTTCATTTCGCATACTGCTGAGCATGTGATTGAGTTGGATGACGGTTGGACATTTGTTACGCCTGACAAGTCACTTGTTGCGCAGATCGAGCATACGATTGTCGTGACGAAGGGGCAGCCTATTATTTTGACTCAGCTTGATTGATGATGTGAATGAGTGTGTGCGGATGCTTCCGTGCATGCTCATTTTTTTATGCTACGAGAGTGTTGTAGAACTGACATACTAGTTAAAATAAAAAAGACTGAAGACTTCCCCCATCATACGAGGGCAGTCTTCAGTCTTTGCGTATCGACGTTTGCGTGATACGTTTTTTGCTATTTCTTTTTCTTAACTTTTGGTTTTGATTTCTTTGGTGCCGCTTTTTTCAAGTCGTCGACTGTTTTGGCGTTTCCTTCAATCAGTTGTCCATTGTACCAAACTTTCTGGACGGTTTTAATGCCCTTGGAAACTTTACGGTAGTCGCGTTCTTCTGGGTAGGATAGAAGTGTGAGGACTTCTCCATCTGCTCCGGCGCGGCCAGTTCTTCCAGATCTATGCACGTATTGTTCGGCTGTATGCGGGACGTCGACATGGATGACGTGTGTCAGTCCTTCGATGTCCAATCCTCGTGCCGCTAAGTCTGTAGCGATGAGGATGCGAATAGTGCCTTTCCTGAAGTCTTCCAATGTTTTCTGGCGGTCGAGTTTTTTCATGTCAGAATAAAGGACTGCGATCGGTGCATCATTGTAAAGTAGTTTCAACTCTTTCATGCGCAATTGATCCACATTATTCATGAATGTTAATGCTCGTACGCCTGATAATGCGGAAATCCCTCGAAGTATATCCGTCTTTTTGCGTTCATCTACTTTTACGTAAGAATGGACGACTTGACCGCTGTTTGGGATTTCATCTGAATTGACTTGTAGTCGGATTGGATCCTTCATCAGTTGCTTAGCAACGAGTTCGATTTCATCCGTAATTGTGGCGGACACAACCGCTAACTGACGTCCAGGGTTTGCTGCTTCAATCAAGCTTTTCACCAATACGCGGTATTCGCGAGATAGAAGTTGGTCCGCTTCGTCAATGACCAAGTATTGAATATCATACATTTTCAGCTTTTTTTCTCTTACTAGTTCATTTAATCTTCCGGGTGTACCGACTACGATTGTCGGTTTTTTCTTCAGTTTTTCGACCTGACGTTGCATGTTTGCACCGCCAATCAGCTGAGTTACCGTTACAGGAGTCCCTTCAACCAACTCACGTATCACATTGACGATCTGCATAGATAGCTCTTGTGATGGTGTAATGATTAACGCTTGTGTTTTCGGTAGATCTCCGTCGACCATTTGAATCACAGGTAACGTGTAGGCTAGTGTTTTACCTGTCCCTGTTGGTGATTCAGCTACTATGTCTTTACCAGACAACATCTCGGGTATCATTTGAGACTGAATCGGCATAGGCTGTTTAAATTTCCATTTTGTGCGCAAAGATTCATTCAGCTCGTCTAAAAAATTCATTCGGTTCACTCTTTTCTGTAGTTGAGGACTTCAACCGGTTATTTTTTTTGAAGCTTCTTTTTCAACTTCTGAATTTTAGGCACTACTTTCACAAACATGTTATAAATGAACGGCTTGTACACTTTATCGATTTCCCCGATAAATTCTGTCACTCCGTCTACTTGACAAAAACTGTTTTTAAAATTATATAATCCATCTTGCTCACTGTCGAGTACGAATACTCCACCAAGATCATACTGTTCCGCACCGATTTCCAGTCCCCACTTCATCATTTCATAGTTCATGAGATAACTAGGATTTAGATTACGCTTCGTGTTGGAACTGCCTGCGTATAAGTAATACAATTTTCCGTTATAGTTAATAGTTACAGCACCGGCTAAGTAGTCATCTTCATGCTTTGCTATATAGATGCGTAAATCATCAAATGCTTCTCGCATTTTGACGAAATAATCATATGAACGAATAGAAATTTGATTCCGGACAGACATTTCTTCATGGATTTCAAAGAACTTCTTTAAATATTCATCACTGCGTGAATAAGATATTTCTACACCTTTACGTGCTGAGCTTCGAATTTTACTTCGTGTTCTGCTACGGAACTTTAGCATTAAGGAATCTTCATCTTCGTCCGTCAATTTAACAATCATATTGTAGCGAGGCTGGATTAAATCTTCTTTACCCGCGCCTTCGTTGCGTACTATGTAACCTGCATCACGATATAACTTGTCCAATTCATCTGTATACAGCTGTTCAGGATCCATTTTTAATGCAAAGGCTTTATGTTTTTTCACAAGCACTTCTGCCTCTTGAATCAATTCTTCAACCAGTTTCTGATCATGTAAATCGCAGATAGGTCCACGTGGTGCATATAGTAATGAAAAACCACCTGGTACCTTTCGTATCAATAAGGACATAGCGGCTACAATTTCTCCGTCCCGTTCTACATATACTTGCTCGTTACCCCAGTCATCTTTTACATGTGCCCAGTTAGGATCTTGTGTAATCGAACGAAATGGAGAATTCCTCATAAACGTTTCATATCTTTTAACATCTTCCGCATTGCTTTTATCTAAAATCGGCACTGCTCGAACACTCCTTACGTTACTATAGCTCCATACAACTTCCGTTTTAATCTTTTAAAAATCTTTAAGAACCGTACAGCCACAGCTCTATTAAGTGTAGCCTACTGCATTTTTCAAGTCAAGAATCGAAGAGTATGCGCCTGCCATTTAACAACGAAGCTTGAAAAATAAGTAATAAATTACTATTAAATGAGACAAGCTATTCCGTTATTAATCAGAATAGCCTATACTATAAAAAAGGGAGAAAGGTTTCATATATAAATTGCAAAAGGGGGATTACATATTGAAAGGTTCAGTACGTAACAAGTTGATAGCGCTTGCAGCATTAGTTATTTTAATACCACTACTAGCTGTAGGTATCGTCAATTACTTTGTAGCGAAGCAAGAGCTTGAGAAAGTCGGGGAAATGGGATTACAGAACGGGACGTATGCTGTCCTAGACTTAATCGATGAGCTCAATGTTCAAGTAGAGAACGGTACAATTAGTTTAGAAGACGCCCAAGAACGGGCTAAAGATAAAATTATGGGACCTATGGCCACAGATGGTACTAGAGCTTTAGACAATCCAGCCAAATACGGGGAGAATTTCTACTTTTATGTAGTGGATGAGGAAGGCACTTTGCTTGTACATCCGCAGAAAGAAGGAGAAAGTCTCTATGAAACCAAAACAAAAGATGGTCGTTACTTTATTCGCGAAGTAATTTCAGAAGCTAAAAACGGAGGCGGTTTTGTACAATATGACTGGCCGCTGCCAAGTAACCTGAATGTAGAAGCACCAAAAATTACCTACGGCTTAGAAGATCCTAATTGGGGATGGATCGTAGTAGCTGGAACCTATCTAGTTGACTTTAACGCTGGAGCCAAAAATGTACTATGGTACACCTTAATTTCGGTCATTATTTCTATCATTGTAGGCGTTACACTATTCTCCATTTTCTCAGGACGTCTGACATCATACATTAAGAATATTCGCCTCATTACAGCAGAAATTGCGCAAGGTAAACTGACAGGTGAAGATATTCCGATCCGTTCAGGTGATGAGCTCGGCCACTTAGCTGAAAATGTGAATAAGATGAAAAACAATCTGAATGAGATGGTCGGTCATACAAGACTTTCTTCAGACCGCATGAGAACATCTTCCGAAACACTTAGCGCAATTACAGAAGAAGCAACAGCATCAGCTGACGAAATCCACAGCGCTATTGCTGAAGTTTCTTCAGGTGCAGTATTGCAATCCGAAGAAGCAGACGTTGCAATCACAAAAGTGGGGCAATTATCTACGCTGATTTCTAATGCATCTGCACAATATGAAAACGTCGTGACGGAGATGCGCAGCATGAATGATCTACAAAGTTCAGGTATGCAAAAAGCCGAAACATTGGAGGAGAATTCTAATAACTTCAACATCGTAATCAACGACTTGCAAGGTAATTTCTCACAACTCGTATCCAGAATGAATGAAATCCAAGCCATCGTTCAAACGATTTCATCGATCTCAGAACAAACAAACTTACTCGCATTAAACGCCAGTATTGAAGCCGCTCGCGCAGGTGAACACGGAAAAGGATTCGCTGTAGTAGCAAATGAAGTACGTCAATTGTCTGAAGACACGAACGAGGCAACTACGAGAGTTCGCGACCTACTAGTGCATATCCGAAAAGATACGACGTCTGCTGAAAATCAAATGAAACACACATTAGATTTGACGAGTGATCAAGAAGGCACGATTATAGATACAAAAAATGCTTTTGAACAATTATCCGATTCCATCCTCAACATCACCTCACTGTTGAAGACTATGGAAGATGATATGAACAGCATGGACGAAAATCGACAACATGTTGTTCAGGCAATTGATCAAATTGCAGCAGTCGCAACCGAATCAGCAGCAGCTACCGAACAGGTCAATGCATCCATCGATGAACAAAAAGCTGCCATCAGCACGATTATGCACGCTTCTCTCGACCTTCATACAGAAGCGGAGAACATGCACGACCTCGTAGACCGATTCAGCTAAATATGTAAGTAAAGATAAAAGATCCCTGCGCATGTGATGTGCAGGGATCTTTTCTTATTTAACAGCATTTTTATACTTCTTGTAGTAGTTAATTTGACGCATCAGTAAATACAATTTACGCTTCATATGCTTATCTTTATTGTAAAATAAAGGATTACCATACTTTCCTGCTTTGATCAGAGATCGGATCTCTTTTTCCATAGGCGGATTATCAACAAACTTTTTCAATACCGCTTTCGGTACGACAGTGAATAGGAAGTGGTCATCTAAATATGTTAACGGCTTTTCCTTCCCGTATACTAAGTCATCGACCAAATACTTCGCCATATTCTCACCGCACTGCGTAATGTAATAACTTGAACGTCCTTGACGAATATTCACTTCAAACGCTTTGAATTTGCCATCGCGCTTATCGTATTTCAAGTCGAAGTTTCCGTAACCGACATAACCGATCGCTTCTAGGAACTTCGCGAGCTTCGTCATGATTTCTTCATTATAACGCGTAATCAATGCCGTATAATTTCCGATTGCTGTCATAGCACGTTCTTGTAGTACCACTTGTGCCAATGTAATTAACTGCGCTTTACCATGCTGATCAGCATAATATACGGCATCCCACATATACGTATCGTCGCCAGGAATGAAGTCCTGAATGATCAGATCTTCCGTATACCCACTGGATTTTACCATTTGGATAATGCGGTTGATTTCTTCATATGTATCGACTTTATAGATTTTCTGCAATCCTTCAAACGGATGGCGATAGTATTGCACACCGTCGCTCGGCTTGATGATGACAGGAAACAGTACTTCTTCTGTAAATGGTTCATCGGATAAACACGAATGAAAATATGTGGAAGGTGTATCTATTCCATGTTCCGCACATAATTCATAGAAGTTTTTCTTAATATACACGGCATTCATAATTTCTTCATCAATATAATTGAACAAGAAATCTTCTTGTAAAGCTTCCCGCTGCTCAATAATCAGACGGACATATAAGTCATCCGTTCCGACTAAAACTAATTTTTGATCAGCGGTACGGTATTTTTTGGCGATTTCTCGTAAAAACTGGACAAATATTTCAGGGTCATGTAAACCTTGATTTAATTCCTGGATATTTGTAATCGTACTATAACTTGTGAACGGCAATGGTTCTCTACCTACAATTACAGGTTTAATGCCGTATTCTTCATGAAATGAAATAGCCATATTATAGGCGTTAATATTAGTTCCGACAATAATCGGGATAAAAGAATGCTTACTCATATATTCCTCCAACGGACGTTTTTCCATTTAGTGTAGTTGCACCGAATTCGTAAGTCAAGAATGGACGGTTCTTCACTAACCATATGTTTTATAAACTTGATCGTGCGTAGTGTATAATTCCCAAGGATAAACCCGTGGTGCTTCTGAAGTAAATTGCATCTTTTCCTTTGTTGTCGGATGTTCGAACTCCAACTTGTGCGCCCATAATGCAATCTGTTCGCCACGCTTATTCATTGAACTTCCATATTTCTGATCACCATAGAGCGGGAGCCCTTCTGTTGCCATTTGTACACGAATCTGGTGTGATCGTCCTGTATGTAGACGTACACTTACTAAGCTTTGATCAATTTTACTATCGAGTAGTTGATAATCCAAACTGGCCACTTTCCCCTCCGGATGGTTCGGCTTCACACTATACACTTGATTTTTTTGACGATTCTTGTATAAATAATGCTGGAGAGTAGATTGTTTTTTCCGAGGCACACCACGAAGAACCGCTAAATATCTCCGTTCAATGATGCCCCGACGAAGCTGATCGGATAGACGAGATGCCGCTTTGGAAGTTTTGGCAAATACCATCACACCGCCAACTGGACGATCGAGACGATGTACTAATCCAAGATATACCTTCCCTGGCTTTTGATAACGTCTCTTAATATCTTGCTTTAGAATAGTCAATACGTCCAAGTCTCCACTTTCATCTTCTTGCACCGGCACATTGACCGGTTTTTCAACGACTAAGAGATGGTTATCTTCATATAGTATAGGAATCTTCATTTAATGGATTCCTCTTTTTTAATAAGATCCATTAATGCCTGACAACCTTCAAGCACCAAGTCGTATGTTTCTTGAAAATCACCAGTAAAGTACGGATCTGGAACATCTTTTTGATGACTTGTCAAATCCAAAAAACGGAGCACACGCTGATGATCATGATCTCCAAAGATGTTATGAATATTTCGGATGTTTTCTGCGTCCATTCCGATAATATAATTAAATTCCTCTGCATCTTTCACGTTCAATTGACGTCCGGCCATCCCTTCTGCCGAAACTTGAAATTCTGCCAGTTTGGACAGCGTTCCTTCATGGGGCGCTTTCCCTACATGCCAATCGCTTGTTCCTGCCGAGTCTACTTCAATGCAATTCTCTAATCGTTCATCATGAATCATCTTACGAAAAACCCCTTCAGCCATTGGTGAGCGACAAATATTCCCGAGACAAACGAATAATACACGTACCATACCACTCTCTCCTTTTACTAGTGT
This sequence comes from Sporosarcina ureae DSM 2281, assembly GCF_000425545.1. Lineage (GTDB taxonomy): Bacteria > Bacillota > Bacilli > Bacillales_A > Planococcaceae > Sporosarcina > Sporosarcina ureae. The sequence goes on from NZ_AUDQ01000025.1 coordinate 17,692, forward strand.
ATTTCTACTCTAGTATACATCATTCGATAATTTCCTTCATTCTATGTAAAGTGATCGCAATATTTCCAAATGCGACGAAATATATCGTCCACAAGAGAATTAAGTCGTAGTTAATATTTTTTATTATTCTGTGATATAATAGGACTTAAATATCAATACCAAGGGAATGATATAGGAATAAGGAGGTTGAAACTATGCAAATTGTGTTTGAAGCTACTTGGGAAGCTACTTTATCAGATCAACAAAAACAGGCTTTTATTCATCAATATGAAACTAAAAGATCTGTTCAGGAAGAATTTACAGCTACACCCATACTGTTAAAACATAAACGCGATGGAGGATTAGTCGCTACTGTATTTTTGCAAAATAATCGTGATGAAGTATTATCTATTCGTGAAGCTACAGTATGTGTAGTGAATGAACGAGGAGATACAGTAGCTGAGGAGACTTTTTCATTGTCCCTCGATATTCCACCTTTTACTGCAACACCTTGGTCTTTCGTCTTTTTACCTACTTATGTAAATTCCATTGAAGAACCTACTGATGGATGGAAAGTCATCATAAAGTAATACATGAAAAAACAGCTGCTCCACCACATTATGGAACAGCTGTTTTTTATGCCAATTCAACATTATGATGAACTTGTTGTACGTCTTCTAAATCATCGAGTGCATCGATCATTTTTTCAAACTGCTCCTGCGCTTCTTCATCCAATGAAATCTCATTCTGAGCAATCATGGACAACTCGGCTACGGTAAAGTCCGTAACACCTGCTTGACGGAATGCTTCCTGCACTTCATGGAAATGGGATGGGTCTGCGTATACTACCACTTGCCCATTTTCTTCTTCGATATCATTTACATCAACATCTGCTTCCATTAATAACTCTAATACTTCATCTTCCGTTTTGCCTTCAACACCGATAATAGCAGCTGGATCAAACATGTAAGCTACAGAACCACTAACTCCCATGTTTCCTCCATTTTTACCAAATGCCGCACGTACTTCGGAAGCTGTCCGATTGACGTTATTTGTTAATGCATCCACGATGACCATAGAGCCGTTCGGTCCGAATCCTTCGTAACGAAGTTCGTCGAAGTTTTCCTCGCCGCCACCTTTTGCTTTTTCAATCGCACGGTCAATGATTGCTTTCGGTATGCTGTATGTTTTTGCACGCTCGAGTACGAATTTCAGTGCTTGGTTAGATTCAGGACTGGGATCTCCTGATTTTGCTGCTACATATATTTCACGACCAAACTTTGCATAGATTCTACTTGTGTTCGCGTCTTTAGACGCTTTTTTTTCTTTAATGTTATTCCATTTACGGCCCATTGGCTGCACACTCTTTCCTTTAGTTATAATGGTTTACTACTATTTAGTATACCAATTGCTTTTTGACATGAAAAGTAAAAAGAATAACGATGTGAGATAAATAGATTTGGATGGCACTATGACTTATGTTTCAGCGCTTGGGAAATTGCGCTAGTGATTGGTAATTATTTAGGTCATGGTTTTAACAGAGCTAATAAACTGACAGATTGGGTACAGTACCCGACTAAGAGACGCGGTTGGCGGAAGGACTAGGCGGCTGCGGGTCTTTGTCACTCTTTGTTGGGACGTCGCTCGATTGGCTGTAGGGCATTGAAGTTATGAGTGTTCGCTTTTTGAACCCGCGCAGGCACGTGGGGGATTGCCTACAGCCAGGAGCCAGCTGGCGATGGGGCTGCCAGTTGTCTCATGGCCACGGCCTACCCCGCAGTTGTGCCAGCGCTACTAAGTGGTAGTTATTTTGGTTGTGGTTTTAAGCGGTAAAGCAAAACAAGAGATAGCGTACAGTACCCGACTAACAAACGCGTTTGGCGGAAGAAACTAGGCGGCTGCGGGTCTTTGTTACTTTTTGTTGGGGCGTTGCTCGACCGGCTGTTAGGCACTGAAGTTAGTGAGTGTTCGTCTTTTTGACCCGCGCAGGCACGTGGGGGATTGCCTACAGCCAGGAGCCAGCTGGCGGTGGTGCTGCCAGTTGTCTCATGGCCACGGCCTACCCCGCAGTTGTGCCTGCGCTACTAAGTGGTAGTTATTTTGGTTGTGGTTCTAATAGGAAGAAGATCCGCGACTTGGTGATATCGATTTTCTACTTTTGAAAAAGAAGTATATGAACTGCCTTACACACAATCCAATAAAGGCGACTGCTGTGGCTCCTTTGCGAAAGCCATCCATCAGCGCCGTAGTGGGGACAATGAGTATTACACTTTCATAGGCAGTCAAACGAGTCACCCTGTACAAAACAGAAAAATAAATGATCTTGCCAAACCACTACCCACTACCGCTTATTCCCCACCATGCACCAGACTCTAATCCAGATAAACAAATTACCACGACTTACATAAATAAAAACTTTAATCCCTACTATTCTAATTTGCATTGACTATTTTTAATTGTCTGTTAAACTGTTAATAATATAACAGTTAGCGGGGGGATGGAATGATCACATTTGAATCGTGGAAAGATTCACCGGTCTTACCAGAGTTTCCAGCAGACTCCGAGACAAAAGGAGCTTCTGAAGTATTGCAATGGGCTTATGACCACTACGGGGAGAAGTTAGTTTACGCTTGTAGCTTTGGTATCGAAGGAATTGTATTGATTGAACTGATTTCACGCGTGAAACCCGATGCCAAGATTGTTTTTTTAGACACCAATTATCATTTTAAAGAGACATATGACACGATAGAAAAAGTGAAGAAGCGTTATCCTCAGCTTCAAATTCATTTGCAACAGCCTGGATTGACTATTGATGAACAGACAGATCAGTATGGTCTAGATCTCTGGAAAACCAATCCGAACAAATGCTGTGATTTGCGGAAGATTAAACCATTGGAAGAAGCGATTGCCCCATCCACTGCTTGGATATCAGGATTACGTCGGGAACAATCTGAAATGAGAAAGTCTACCGAGTATCTGAATGTAGATAACCGTTTTGAAAAGATTAAAGTGTGTCCGCTTATTCATTGGACATGGAAAGACGTTTGGCGTTTCGCCCACACACATGAACTGGACTATAATATACTTCATGATCAAGGCTACCCGAGTATTGGGTGCGCAAACTGTACAAAACCAGCGTTTACTGAAGAAGATATGCGCTCTGGACGCTGGACTGGTAGCGGCAAGACAGAATGCGGACTACACACGTAATTTTTTCAGTCTTAAAACCGAGTATTTCTATATGACTTATTAAAATGAAAAGGATAGGTGTTCAAAAATATGACAACTATACAACCACATGGCGGTAATTTAGTTAATTTATATGATCCCACTCTCTCCATTGAGGGACTGCATAAAACAGTTTCAATTGATGCAACATCAGTAAGTGATTTGGAATTAATCGCAACAGGTGCATACAGCCCGTTAACTGGCTTTTTAACTTCCGAAGATTATCATGCAGTCGTCAATGATATTCGTTTAGCAGACGGTACGATATGGAGTTTGCCGATTACGCTACCCGTTAAAGACCGTTTGGCTTACTCTGTAGGCGATACGGTTTTACTCGATTATCAAGGCGATATCTACGGCACACTTGAAATTACGGATATCTTCGAACCTGATCAACAAATCGAAGCTGAAAAAGTTTATAAGACAGCTGACCGTGCACACCCAGGTGTTGCGAAGTTACTCGATCGCGGCCCTATCTATCTTGGCGGACCGATCAAACTGATCAGAAGAATAGAACAGAAAGATTTCGCTGAATTTTATTTCGATCCTTCTGAAACTCGTCAAGCATTTGAAAATAACGGCTGGAAGACGATCGTCGGATTCCAAACGCGTAATCCTGTGCATCGTGCACATGAGTATATTCAAAAAACAGCACTTGAGATTGTTGATGCACTTTTGCTCAACCCGCTAGTTGGCGAAACAAAGTCTGACGACATCCCCGCCGATGTACGGATGGAGAGTTATCAAGTATTACTGCGTGACTACTACCCTGAAGATCGTGTGCAGTTGGCTGTCTTCCCTGCTGCAATGCGTTATGCAGGACCACGTGAAGCTATCTTTCATGCCCTTGTACGTAAAAATTATGGTTGTACACACTTTATCGTCGGCCGTGATCATGCAGGGGTTGGAGATTATTATGGCACATACGAAGCACAAGAAATCTTCTCGAACTTTACAGCGGAAGAAATCGGCATCACATTACTGTTCTTTGAACATAGTTTCTTCTGTAAAGCCTGCGGCAATATGGCAACACCTAAAACTTGCCCGCACTCTAGTGAGGACCATGTAATCCTTTCGGGAACTAAGGTACGGGAGATGTTGAAAAACGGCATCTTGCCTCCACCGGAATTCAGTCGTAAAGAAGTAGTTGATGTACTGATCAATGGCTTACAAGAAAAAGAACTAGCGAAGTGAGGGGAAACGATATGGCAAAGAACATTGTATGGCATGATCAATTAATTTCAAAAGAAGAACAGCGTATAAAAAATAAACATCATAGCGCAGTACTCTACTTCACTGGTCTATCGGGTTCGGGTAAATCTACGATTGCCAATGCAGCCGCTCGCCGGTTGCACGATCTTGGTGCTAACACCTATGTACTTGATGGCGATAATGTCCGTCATGGCTTAAATAAGGACCTCGGCTTCTCTGATGAAGCACGTAAAGAAAATATTCGTCGCATCGGCGAAGTTTCGAAATTATTCATTGACAGTGGTCAGCTTGTGTTCACCGCATTCATCTCCCCTTTCCAAGAAGACCGGGACAGCGTCAGACGTTTGGTGGAAGAAGATGAATTTGTTGAAGTGTATATCAGTTGCCCTCTTGATGCTTGTGAAGAACGTGATCCAAAGGGGTTATATGAAAAAGCACGCGCTGGTGTCATTCCTGAATTCACCGGAATTTCATCACCTTATGAAGCACCAGTAAAACCTGAACTTACATTAAAAACCGATCAATATACTGTGGAAGAGTGTGTCGAGCAATTAATCGGCTACTTACGTGAAAAAAAATGGATTAATTAAGGAGTGGTTGGAATGGGAAAAGTTTGGCTAGTCGGAGCGGGTCCTGGAGATCCTGATTTATTGACCGTCAAAGCTGTGAAAGCTATACAGCAAGCGGATGTAATTCTTTATGACAGACTGATCAATAAAGAAATTTTAACTTATGCGAAGCCGGATGCGGAATTGATTTTTGTAGGCAAGCTTCCGAAGCATCATTTCCTCCAGCAGGATATGATTAATTCCTTATTGGTTAAACAGGCGAAGCAAGGTAAACAAGTCGTTCGTCTGAAAGGCGGCGATCCATTTATATTCGGTCGTGGCGGTGAAGAAGCAGCGTTTGTGGCAAGGCATCACATCCCATTCGAAGTAATTCCGGGCATCACGTCCGGAATCGCAGCTCCTGCCTATGCAGGTATTCCTGTTACTCACCGTGATTATAGTGCATCATTTGCAATCGTCACAGGCCATCGTAAAGAAGGAGCCGAGGAGGCTGAGAAATGGCAGGCTCTTGCGAAAGGAATTGACACACTGGCGATCTACATGGGTGTCAGCAATCTTCCCTATATCCAAAAGCAATTAATCCAACATGGCAAAGATCCAGACACACCCGTCGCATTCATTCATTGGGGGACTACAGAGACGCAACGCACAGTTACTGCGACACTTTCCACCATGACGGACACAGCACGTCTTGAGGAAGTCCAAAACCCTAGCATGATTGTTATTGGTGAAGTAGTCCGCTTACGTAATGAATTACAATGGTTCGAGGAATCGAGCGAAGAACGTCGTTTGCACGAGACGATGGTATGAGAGCGATTCTATATATTTGCCACGGCAGCCGCGTAAAGAAAGGACAGCAGGCTGCTTTGGCGTTCATTCAGAAGACGATGGAAACCGAAGCGGCCCCTATTCAAGAAGCGTGTTTCCTTGAACTCGCCGATCCGTCTATCGCAGTAGGTGTCGCACGCTGTATAGAACGGGGCGCTACAGAAATTATAGCTATCCCCTTTCTGTTATTGCGCGCAGGTCATGCCAACGTGGACATTCCTACTGAGCTACAGGTAGTTATGATGAATTACCCTAATATTCCTGTTTACTACGGTGATCCAATTGGTGTGGATGAACGAATGGTCGATGTGCTGATCGAACGATTGCATAGAGCGACAGAGTCAATTCCTGAGGATGCATCCATTTTATTGATTGGAAGAGGCAGCAGTGATCCTGCTACGAAAGAAGATTTTGCGGAGATCAAAAGAATCTTCCAAGAGAAAACCAAGCTTCAAAATGTTCATGTTGGTTATCTAGCAGCTTGCGGACCTTTTTATGCAAAGGAACTCGAACGACTGCTAGAACAGAAGCCAGAGAATCTGTATATTTTACCGTATTTATTGTTTACTGGTATTTTGATGAAATCAATTGAACGAACACTACAGAAAACTAAAACAACAACCGCTATTCATCTATGCCCCGAATTAGGCTATGATCCAGTGATTCATGCGATTCTGAATGAAAGGGCCGATGAGGCAGCAGAAAGGAAACGTGGTCTCTATGTTCCCCATCATGCTTGAAAACATGGATGAATCAAACATATTCTTGGTCGGTGGCGGGCACGTCGCGTATCACAAAGTACTCAACCTACATCGGTTCGGTATTCATCCTACCATTATTAGTCCTGAATTCCATCCGTCTTTTGCTGAACTTGAACAGCAAGGGACGGTTACACTCATCACGAAAGAAGCCGAATGGGAAGATGTTGCGAACGCTTTTCTTACATTGCTCGTTACAGACAATGAAGCAGTAAATGATCATCTCGCCAAGCAATTAAAGGATGCGGGTAAACTAGTCGTCCACGCTTCCAATCCATCACTAGGTACCGCGCAGATTCCAGCGGTCACGACTCGCGGTAAACTAATTATCAGTGTATCAACAAGTGGCGCTAGTCCTTCATTGGCTAAAAAGATTCGTGACGATATTGCAGAAACTTATGATGAACAATATGAGGATTATCTGGATTTCCTAGCTGATGTTAGACATTATGTGAAGCAGTATGTAGCAGATCGTGCAGAGCGCAGAGCATGGCTGAAAGAAGCTATCGAGCCTATTTATCTCCATAACACAGAAGAGCGTCAAACCTTTCTGAACGAACTACAGCAAACCTCTCCTTCAGAACAGCTCGTTCATTAAAAAATGAAATAAAAAAGATCCTTAATTCACTTACGAATTAAGGATCTTTTTATATAGTTTTCGATCGATTACTTGTTCATGTAAGATTTAATTTCTTCTTCAGACATAGAAGAATCGCATTTAACGTTTACTGTGTCTCCATTTGTGTAGATGAAACCAGGTACTGTTGGAATGTCGTACTCATTACGGAAAGCAGAAACACCTTTCATGTCAGCGTTTTCAATACTGTTAACGTAATAGATGTGGGCATTCGTTTCTTTGGCTACTTTGTTAAGTTTCTCAACGAAGATTTGGCAGTAAGGACATACGGATTTACCGACATAGATTACAGCCTCGCCGTTCCCTTTTACGAGTTCGTCTGCTCTTGCTGAATCAATTTTATCAAAACTAGCTATATTTTCTTCATAACTCATTTATGATCAATCTCCTTTCTTTGTTATTAGTAGTATACCGCATTGTGTAGCGACTCAAACAAATCTGCTTATGGGTTCACGTCCACATACCTTTTCAAAGAACTTTTTACACTATCTAATCAAAATATTAAAATTTTATTTAAATAAAGGTTTAACTTTAAATTATTTCCCTCTATTTTAACAAAATAAAAAAGGCAGCAAGTTTCTACTACCTTTTCAATCTTGATTAATGACCTAAATAAGCTTTCTTAATCGTATCATCTTGCAATAATTCTTTAGCAGTACCAGAAGCAACTACTTTCCCATTTTCAAGTACATAACCATGATCTGCTACTTTTAAGGCTTGTCGCGCATTTTGTTCAACAAGTAATACAGTCGTACCCGCTTCATTAATCTCTTTAATAATTTTAAATATATCTGCAACGATTATCGGTGCTAGACCCATTGAAGGTTCATCTAGTAAAAGAAGCTTTGGCCTAGACATAATCACTCTGGCAATCGCTAACATTTGTTGTTGTCCACCTGAAAGTGTACCACCGTATTGCTCTTTTCTTTCTCTCAGAATTGGAAAGCGATCCATCACCTTTTCAATATCCGCGTCAACTTCTGAATCACTTCGGTGATATGCACCCATTTCCAAGTTTTCTAAAACAGTCATTGTTGCCAAAATACCTCGACCTTCTGGAACAAGTGCTAAACCATTTCTTAAAAGCTGGTCTGGTCGACGGCCTGTAACATCTATCCCCAAATAATGGATTGTACCTTCTTTAGGTTTTAACAGCCCAGCGATGGTATTCATCATCGTCGTCTTGCCAGCACCATTGGCACCTAAAATCGTTACGATTGTCCCTTCTTCTACAGCTATATCTATACTTTTTAACGCTTGAATTTTACCATAAAAGGTACTGATGTTATCTAGTTTAAGCAAGCTCATCTTCCTCCTCAACCCCGAGGTAGGCTTCAATTACTTCTTTATTGTTTTGAATACTGCTCGGTGTACCTTCTGCAATTTTTTTACCAAAGTTCAAAACAATAATTCTACTACAAACACGCATTACTAGTGGCATATCATGTTCGATCAGTAGCACTGTAATATTTAACGTTTGGATTTTTTTAATTAAATTAAATAAATCATTCGTTTCTTTTTCATTCATCCCAGCTGCTGGTTCATCAAGTAGAATTAACTTTGGTCTACTCGCTAATGCTCTTGCGATTTCTAATCTTCGCTGTGCACCGTATGAAAGGTTTTTTGCAATTGTTTCCTTGTCATTCGCTAAGCCAACAACTTCTAGTATCTCATCTGAAGTCGCCAATACTCTAGCTTCTTCTGCCTTTTGAGCTTTCGTACGTAAAACACTTTGCATTACATTCGTTTTTAGTCGGCAATGATTACCTACCATAACGTTTTCGCGTACTGTTAAGTCAGAAAACAGACGGATATTTTGAAATGTACGACAGATACCTTTTTCTGTAATTTGATGTGGCTTCAGATTTGAAAGTGGATTACCGACAAACGATATAACACCAGAACTAGGAGGATACATAGCTGTAATCATATTAAACATCGTCGTTTTTCCAGCACCATTAGGCCCAATTAAACCAAGAATCTCGCCTTCTTCCACTGAAAATGAGACATCGGTTAAAGCTTGGATACCACCAAAGTTTTTACTGATCTTCTTTATTTCCAGTACCATGCTTTTTCTCCCCTCTCTTCTTAGGCATCAATCGTTTAAATCGGTTCATCATATTCACATCGATAATTCCTTGTGGACGGAACGCCATCATAAGAACAAGAAGTGCACCATAAATCATAAATCGATACTCGTTGATAAAACGTAAGAATTCTGGCATTGCAGATAAGAACACAGCTCCGAATATGGATCCCCAGATCACTTCGCTTCCTCCAAAAATAGAGAATATCAATATTTCTACTGCTCTGTGATAATCAAAGTCTGATGGGCTAATGTACGCCATTAAATGGGCATATAATGCGCCTGCAAATCCTGCTAACATTGCCCCTTGACCGAATGCTAACACTTTGTAATACGTAATATTAATACCCATTGCTTCTGATGCTTCTTCATCCATTTTAATAGCGGAGAAAGCACGTCCAATTCTAGAATTATTTTGTCTCACGAAGAACCAAATGACTGAAATCGTTATAATGAGTAAGACAAAAAAGACAGCTAAACTTATGAATTGGTTATTTTTCAACCCAAACATATCAGGTTCTATTCCCATACTTTTACTTAAATTAAATATTTCCCTTCCAAGATGTGGAATGCCTGATAAGCCAATTGCACCATTTGTTAAACCATCCCAGTTAATGAAAAGGACTCGAACGACTTCACCAAATCCAAGTGTTGCAATAGCCAGATAAACACCTTGTAATCTTAAAGCTGGTATACCAATTAATGTCCCAACAATCCCTGTAACGATCGCAGCTATAATGACACCGAGTACAAGTGGCATATTATAATTAAGCGTTAGAATAGCTGTTGTGTACGCGCCTATACTCATAAAACCTGCGTGACCCAGTGATAATTGTCCCGTTCCAAGCGTTATGTATATACTAACAGCCAAAATAATATTGATTAAAATAAAAGAACTAACTTGTAGATAATACGGGTTTATTAATTCGCCTAACATCTAATCAACCCTTTCTTCCAGTTGTAGCTGTTCCAAAGATTCCTTGTGGTCGTACGATTAAAATAACAATGATTGCAATAAACGCAACAGCATCACGATAACCTGAATCTCCATATGCTACGATAAATGTTTCAGCCATCCCTAAAATCAAGCCACCTACCATGGCCCCCCTTACATTACCTAAACCACCTAAAATAATAATAGCTAATCCTTTAAGTCCGAAAGATAAACCCATTTGGGGGTTAACAGAGTTGAAAGCTATTCCAACTAAAATCCCAGCGATTCCGCCCATTGCCGATGCAATAATAACGGTTTGCGTTATCGTTCTCTTCGTATTTACACCGAGAAGACTTGCTACTGCCAAGTTTTCTGCACTTGCACGTAATGCTTTTCCTGCCTTTGTTTTAGATAACCAAAAAGTAAGTCCAAACATAAGTAAAATAGCAATAACGAAAATAATAATTTGAACATAATAAACAGTTGTTGATCCTAAAACGAATTTTAATTCTGAAAGTGATGTCCGAAATGGTTGGTTGCCTGAACCAAAAAAGTGATGTGCGACGTTCTCAAGAAAAATAGAAACACCGATTGTACTTATTAAAGGCGCAAGATGTGAGACACCTTCTTTTCCTCGTAATGGTCTTAGCGCAAATGTTTCCAGAAAATAGCCTAAAATTCCTGTCACTACAATAGCAACAACAAATGCAATATATAATGGCCAACCTAATATATTCGTGACGACGACGCCCATAAATGCTCCGAACATAAAGATTTCCCCGTGCCCCATATTCACTACGTTTAATACACCAAATACGAGCGTGTAACCTAGCGCAACAATGACATAGATACTCCCTAATGTTAAACCATTTATTAATTGTTCAATTAGCAATAGTCCTCCTCCTTCTTCATTTTCGACTTATATAATCAATCTTATTTTTCGTAAGTCATTTAGGAAAACAATAAGGCTGGGAAACCCCAGCCCCTATCCTTAAAAATTATTCAAATACTACGTATTCGTCATCTTCAATAATTAAAACAGTTGGCTCCATAATAATGTCGCCTTCTTCATCAAATGACATATTTCCTAGAACACCTTCAAAATCTTTAATTTCAGCAAGTGCATCACGAATCGCATCACGATCTGCTTCACCAGCATTTTTAATTGCTTCAGCCATTACATAAAAACCATCATATGCTTGTGCTGCGAACTGGTCTGGCTCCATACCGTAAGCCGCTTCATAATCTTCAACAAACTTTTTAACTTTCTCGTCGTCTTTCTTAGCGAACCAAGGAGTTGCAACGATTAAACCATTTGCAGCATCACCAGCAATTTTAATGACTTCCGGTGAGTTAAAACCATTACCGCCAACAAATGGTACGTCAATTCCCATTTTGCGGGCTTGATCAAGAATTACTGCACCTTCATTATAAAGAGCAGAAGCTAAAACTAAATCTGGGTTAAGGCTCTTAATTTTTGTTAATTGGGCTTTATAATCAGATTGTCCTAACTGGAAAGTTTCTGTTGTTAGAACTTCTAAATCTAAATCTTCAGCAACTTGCTTCATCGTGTCATATCCTGCTTTTGTGAATACATCATCATTTCCGTATAAAATAGCAACTTTTTTCGCGCCATATTTATCAATAGCTTTTTGCACAGATGCAGGAATTGCTAATGTCTCAGGAATCGAGTTTCTAAATACATATTCTCCAAGTTGTGGAATACCTTCAGCTGTGTTTGATGTACCTAGAATCGGAACACCGTTTAAATCTGCTTCTGGTCCAACAATTTGCATTTCAGTACTTAAAGTAGGTCCAATAATTGCATCTACATTTTCTGAGTTCATTAATTTTTGCGCAACTGATAATGCTTCTTCTTGTTTACCAGCAGAGTCTTCAATCTTCAACTCGATGTCGACTTCTCCTAGTTCAGTAATTTCTTTGTGTGCAAGATTGATTCCGTTTGTAATCGCTTCACCATAACTAGCACCTGAACCAGTTAAGTATGAAATAACGCCTACTTTTGCTTTTACAACATCATCAGAATCTGCACTTTCAGTATCATCTGTTGATGAGTTTCCACATGCGGCTAACATTACTAATGTGAAAGCCATTAAAACTGTAAACAAGAGTTTACTTCTTTTACTCATTCTACCCAGCCCCCTATTTGATTGAAATTTCAATCACTGAGAATTACACAACTCCCAATAATTTCTTAGTTATACCATTTGGCATTTTCATTTGTCACAACCCTGGTAATCTTATGACTCATCGAATATGAGCTTCTGTTTTTACGTGACAAAATAGTGATATAACTAATATTTTGATTATACCTTATTATTAATAGTATAGGTATAATATTTGCAATGTTTAAAACTATCAATCACATTATAAATATTCATTTCTTAATTGCAGATAATGTAAAACATTTTATAAACTGGATTTATCCATTTATGATTATCTTCGCAGCGAGTTGTTACGGTACACTCTCTACTATTATTAATCTCGCTATATAAGATGATTTCACTTTTGCAGGGCAGTGACTACTCAGTAATTTACTAGTTTATATGTTTGTTCTTTTCATATTTAATATTGTCCTACTTATTATTGTACGTCGAAAAGCAAACAAAAAGACCTAATTAAATTAGGTCTCTTCAAATTTCTTATGCCACAACCACACAATAGAAAGATGCAGGAAAACTAATCGTTCACGCTTCCAATCCGTCTTTAGGCACTGAGCAAATTCTCGCTGTCACTACCCGTGGTAAACTGATCATCAGTGTATCAACAAGTGGCTCAAGTCCTTCATTGGTCAAAAAGATCCGTGACGAAATTGCGGAAACCTATGGTGAACGATATGAGGAGTATCTGGATTTCCTTGCTGAAGTTAGAAATTATGTGAAGCAATACGTAGCTGATCGTACAGGCCCAGAGCATGTCTGAAAGAAGCTATCAAGCCTATTTATCTCCATAATACAGAAGAGCGTCAAATGTTTCTGAACGAACTACAGCAAACCTTTCCTTCAAAACAGCTTATTAGTTAAAAAAGATCCCTAATTCATTTGCGAATTGGGCTAACCTAAATTTTTGAGACAATATAAAACACCTTCGAAGTGGTATACTTGTAAAAAGTACTTACAACGGAGGTGTTTTTGCGTGGGCAAAAACGTATATTCAAGCGAAGTAAAATGGGCAGTTGTCAAAGATAAATTGAGTGGGGAATTAACAACTAAAGAAATTATGGAGAAGCACGGAGTCAAAAATAAATCCCAGATTGAAACCTGGATGAGATGGTATCGTGCAAATGAAATATATCGTTTTGATCAACCGATAGGTAAACAATATACCTTCGGTCATGGGCCAGAACTTTCGAGTGAAGCGGACAAGAAAGAACG
>NZ_AUDQ01000026.1 GCF_000425545.1 Sporosarcina ureae DSM 2281
GTCCCTATCCGTCGCGGGCGCAGGAAATTTGAGGAGAGCTGTCCTTAGTACGAGAGGACCGGGATGGACATACCGCTGGTGTACCAGTTGTCTTGCCAAAGGCATCGCTGGGTAGCTATGTGTGGACGGGATAAATGCTGAAAGCATCTAAGCATGAAGCCCCCTTCAAGATGAGATTTCCCATTACGCAAGTAAGTAAGATCCCTCAAAGATGATGAGGTGGATAGGTCTGGGGTGTAAGTACGGCGACGTATGTAGCTGACAGATACTAATCGATCGAGGACTTAACCTATTTTAAAAAGTAGTTACTTGAACTACACAATGTCTTTTATTCAGTTTTGAGTGAATAAAATTCACTCAAAATTTATTAAAAATAATGCTTGCATTAATAATAACAAGTGTTATAATAATAAATGTCCTCAAGAAAGAGGATACTTAGTCTGGTGACGATGGCGAAGAGGTCACACCCGTTCCCATACCGAACACGGAAGTTAAGCTCTTCAGCGCTGATGGTAGTTGGGGGTTTCCCCCTGTGAGAGTAAGACGTCGCCAGGCAATTCTATTCTTAAGATTAATACTGAGTGTTTTATACATAACCTATTGATCGAATAGAAAAAGAATATACTAATTTAACACTATAATTATACCCAGGAGGATTAGCTCAGCTGGGAGAGCACCTGCCTTACAAGCAGGGGGTCGGCGGTTCGAGCCCGTCATCCTCCACCATATATTCTACACCTGCCGGTGTAGCTCAACTGGTAGAGCAACTGACTTGTAATCAGTAGGTTGAGGGTTCAAGTCCTTTCGCCGGCACCACTTAGTACGAGCCGTTAGCTCAGTTGGTAGAGCATCTGACTTTTAATCAGAGGGTCACAGGTTCGAATCCTGTACGGCTCACCATTTTTACACAGTAGTGATATATTGCGGGTGTGGTGGAACTGGCAGACACGCTAGACTTAGGATCTAGTGCCTTCGGGCGTGGGGGTTCGACTCCCTTCACCCGCACTTTAATGCGGAAGTAGTTCAGTGGTAGAATACGACCTTGCCAAGGTCGGGGTCGCGGGTTCGAATCCCGTCTTCCGCTTTTAAATTCCACTCTTGCCGGGGTGGCGGAACTGGCAGACGCACAGGACTTAAAATCCTGCGGTAGGTGACTACCGTACCGGTTCGATTCCGGTTCTCGGCACCAATTAATTTTATAATATGCGCCTGTAGCTCAATTGGATAGAGCGTCTGACTACGGATCAGAAGGTTGTGGGTTCGACTCCTGCCAGGCGCGCCATATTATTTATAAATTCTATATCTTTTATATCCTTTATAGTCGGGAAGTAGCTCAGCTTGGTAGAGCACTTGGTTTGGGACCAAGGGGTCGCAGGTTCGAATCCTGTCTTCCCGACCACTTATTGGGGCCTTAGCTCAGCTGGGAGAGCGCCTGCCTTGCACGCAGGAGGTCAACGGTTCGATCCCGTTAGGCTCCACCAATAATGTTTTATGACTGACTAATTGCAGCGGCGTAGCTCAGTTGGCTAGAGCATACGGTTCATACCCGTAGGGTCGGGGGTTCAAATCCCTCCGCCGCTATCCTAAGGACCTTTAGCTCAGTTGGTTAGAGCAGACGGCTCATAACCGTCCGGTCGCAGGTTCGAGTCCTGCAAGGTCCACCAGATTATTTATTTCACGGAGGAATACCCAAGCCCGGCTGAAGGGATCGGTCTTGAAAACCGACAGGGGTGTTAAAGCCCGCGGGGGTTCGAATCCCTCTTCCTCCGCCATATTTTCTTTAACAAAAGCTTTACTTTACTAAGTAGTTATGTTAAGATAATAAAGGCGTTAAGTTATTAAGAAGAAATGTTTTTATTGTCGCGGGGTGGAGCAGTGGTAGCTCGTTGGGCTCATAACCCAAAGGTCACAGGTTCAAATCCTGTCCCCGCAACCAAGGTCCCGTGGTGTAGCGGTTAACATGCCTGCCTGTCACGCAGGAGATCGCGGGTTCGATTCCCGTCGGGACCGCCATTTTATACATACGCTTCAAAAAGGCGTCTTTCTAGAAATACCAAATGTGGCTCAGTAGCTCAGTCGGTAGAGCAAAGGACTGAAAATCCTTGTGTCGGCGGTTCGATTCCGTCCTGAGCCACCATGAATGCGGGTATAGTTTAGTGGTAAAACCTCAGCCTTCCAAGCTGATGATGGGAGTTCGATTCTCCCTACCCGCTCCAATATGGGCCTATAGCTCAGCTGGTTAGAGCGCACGCCTGATAAGCGTGAGGTCGGTGGTTCGAGTCCACTTAGGCCCACCATTCCGCAGTAGCTCAGTGGTAGAGCAATCGGCTGTTAACCGATCGGTCGTAAGTTCGAGTCTTACCTGCGGAGCCATTTTTATGGGGAAGTACTCAAGTGGCTCAAGAGGCGCCCCTGCTAAGGGTGTAGATCGCGAAAGCGGTGCGAGGGTTCGAATCCCTCCTTCTCCGCCATAATTTTGGCCCCTTGGTCAAGCGGTTAAGACACCGCCCTTTCACGGCGGTATCACGGGTTCGAATCCCGTAGGGGTCATACATACAAAAAGGTATTGCACAACTGTGCAATACCTTTTTTCTATTCTTTACTTATAAATTATATAGGAAGTAACTGAGCGTTATATAGAGGCTTTTCAATGGGATCGAATCGTGTTACAAATATGAATGGTCGTCCTATTTATAGAAGTTGTATGCTACCGCTTATATCCTCAAACTGACAGTCAATACTAAGCAAAACCTACTGTACCTATAGAACGAAAGCATATGTAAAAGAGTAAGTCCCACGAGCCTTGCTCGTGGGACTTACTCTTTTGAATTATTTATCTTCCTTCACGTCAATATAGCTATCACGTTCTTTAAAAGGGATATCGCCTAGTGGTGATTCAATTCCTTCTTCATCCAACTCATCCTCATATTCTATCACTTGTTCATTGCGTACAAAGCCAGCTGGTTCACCTGTAATGTCGGATACTGCAAACTCTTCGTATTCTTCTACACTATCATCCATTTCTTCATCATATAAATCCCCGTAGTCACGATTTTTATTACCCGAGAAGTCGGAAGGGGTTTCAGATGTTCCGGACTGTGCGATTTCTTGGAAGCTATCCTCGTAATCAATTGCATCACCTTCTCTTCGTGCAGCGAATGAATTCGGATCTGCCATGGTTAATAAATCATCTTCAACCGGCCGATCAGTTGGGACATCTTTTTTTGCATCTTCGATACACACAGTAGTGTAAGGGATCGCTTCTAAGCGCTCAAACTGTATTTCCTTACCACAGACTTCACATGTGCCGTACGTGCCTTCTTTGATAGCTTGTAGTGCATTCTGGACGTTCTCCAGTTCACTTTCTGCATGTGTGTTTAGTGCCATGTCCTTTTCACGTTCATATAGTTCTGTTCCCATGTCAGCAGGGTGATTATCATACATCGATAATTCACCTACGTCTTCCTGGGCATTCTTTACGATTTCCGTCTCATTATCCGTTTCAGTCAAACGATCTTCCATAGCTCGTAATTCTTTTTCGAGTTGTTGAATTTGTTTAGTTGTTAACAATGTAGTCACGACCCTTTCTATGTGGCTTTCCTAGTTTACTCATGAAGTCTAAGAAAGCTTTCTTATTTCAGTCTTTCCCTTTTTACAAGCTAGAGTAAACCTTTACAACAAAAAACGTCCACCTTTTTAGTGTGGACGTTGTGTGTGCAGTTTATTCAGATGAAGTGAGCAATGAGAATGCCGATACCGAGAAGCAGTCCGAACAGCGTATTGGTAACGCCAGTATCCTTCATTGCTGGCATGACTTGGATGGGTTGGTTATGTTTGCGAAAAGTTTTCGTAGCATGTAGCGGTTTGGGGATGCTCAGTAATACGAGTAATGCCCATGGAGACACATGTCCTGTCACAACCAGTACAATGATCCATACATAGGAGATGATGAAAAACAGTGCCAATATTGTTACAGCATGATTTCGACCTACGAGAATCGCCATAGTTTTTCTGCCACCCTTAGTATCCTGTACAATATCACGAATATTATTTGCTAACATAATGGCTCCGACTAATAGCATGCTTGGTACAGATAGCAATATCGCGTTGCCCGTGACAGTTCCTGTTTGGATATAGAATGCGATCAAGATCAATAGCATGCCCATAACAAATCCAGAAACGAGCTCGCCAAATGGTGTATAGGCAATCGGGTAGGGTCCACCCGTATATAAATAGCCAATCAGCATGGCAACGGAACCTACGGCAGCTAACCACCAGGAAGTTTCCATGCAAATGTAAATGCCCAGGAGAACAGATAAGCCATACAGAATGAGTGCTAGATTTAATACGGTTTTAGGCTGTACGCCGTTCCGAACGATCGTACCGCCAATACCGATCGAGTGTTCATCATCGAGTCCTCGTTTGAAATCGTAGTATTCATTGAACATATTTGTGGCCATCTGTAGCAATAAACTGGCTACAAGCATCGCTAGAAATAGTGGGAAATGAAGTGGACCGTATTGTAGCGCAATCATGGTACCTAAAAAGACGGGTGCAAATGCGGCGGTCAATGTGTGGGGGCGTGTCAGTTGCCACCAAACTCGCCAGCCGGTATCGGTTTCTATAGTGTGTTGCACGGGTAATCTCTCCTTATACATGTAGTCATCATCTGATAGTATACAACAAAAACAAGCAGTTAGGTAAGAACAGACAACCATTAAAAATAATTGTCGAATGCTCTTCCATACAGCGAGACATTATATATTAAGTACAGCGTCCAATGTGCTAGAATAGAGGTACTTATCGTTCGGAGAAAGTATGTCTGGACGTAAATTGTCGAAAAACATATAGCATGATGAGAAGGAGAGAGTGGGATGATTCGGAAATTGACCGATCGGGAGAAGACGGTTCCGGCAACAGGCGCTAATTCTCGTTTTTTTACGGAAACATTGGAAGTGGAAACGTTAAGTCCGCTTGCTTTTTTTGAAGCAGGCCTTTCACATTATGGTGAGCATCGTTTCTTCTGGCAAAATGCAGACAAGACAGTAAAACTTGTCGGTTTAGGTCAGGCTACAGTTTTAACAGCGGAGAAGGATCGCTTTCAGTCAATCTCTTCACAATGGGCAGCATTATGTGAAGTTTTAATTAAAGAAGAAAAGGATATCGATCCGGTGTTGTTTGGCGGATTTTCTTTTGATCCTCATACACGTCAAGATGATGAGTGGAGTGCTTTTCCAGCCGCTTATTTCACTGTGCCTTTATTCCAATTGAAAATCGAAAAAGGCAAAACGTATGTGTCGATTAATTATATTACGGAAGAACCGCAAGCGGCAGCAGACTTTGAAGCATTGCGTCAAGAACGTGACCGCTTGATTCATATTGCACAGGTTGACGAATTTACGTTCCAAGGAAAGCCGGACGTGATCAACCAAACAGAATTGGCTACGGACCGCTATATGGACGCTGTAGAGCATGTTACATCACATATTCAAGCGCAAGAGGCAGAGAAAGTAGTCATTGCACGTAAAATTAAATTGACGTTTGAAGAAGAATTCCGAAAGGCTGCTGCATTGCATACAATTACGAATGAACAGTCTGCAAGTTACCACTTTGGCCTGCAAATTGGCGATGAGATGTTCTTCGGTGCAACCCCTGAACGCTTGGTTGAAATTTCTAAGGGGCGTGCGTATTCAGCGTGTGTAGCAGGTTCTATTGAACGCGGAAAGACGTCTCAAGAAGACCAACGACTTGGAGAAGTGTTATTACGAGATAAGAAAAATCGTGAAGAACATCAGTATGTAGTCGATATGATTACAGAAGTCTTTGCGGAATTTTGCACATCATTGCAAGTCAATAGAACACCAAAACTTTTAAAAGTACGAGATATACAGCATTTATTCACACCGGTTGAGGGAGAGCTTGCGGACGACATGGATATATTCCGTCTAGTGGAAGCACTTCATCCGACACCTGCTTTAGGTGGGGTCCCACGGCAGAAAGCGCTTGAAATCATTCGCGAAGAAGAGCAAATGGATCGAGGCTTTTATGCTGGACCGATTGGCTGGGCGGATTCTGCGGGCAATGGAGAATTTGCGGTAGCGATCCGTTCAGGTCTGCTAACTGGTAATGAAGCGTATTTGTATGCTGGTGGCGGTATTGTAGCCGATTCTAGACCAATGGAAGAATATGCGGAAACATGGGTGAAATTTCGTCCTGTGTTACGCGCACTCGGAGGCCGTTTACATGAATGATCACGAAACAGGATTAACGAGTTATGTGCTTCGCTTAACGGATACCCTTATTCGGCAAGGAGCGAAAAGGGCGGTTATTAGTCCAGGTTCCAGATCGACACCGCTTGCTTATGCATTTATGAATTCTAAGGACATGCAGACGTATATGCATACCGATGAGCGTTCAGCCGCTTTTTACGCACTTGGATTAGTGAAGGCAACTGGGCAACCAGTTGTTTTACTATGTACATCAGGAACAGCAGCATCGAACTATCATCCTGCAATTACGGAAGCGTTTTATGCAAGATTGCCGTTGATCGTCATCACAGCGGATCGTCCGCATGAATTACGTGAAGTTGGGGCTCCACAGGCGATTGATCAAATTCGTATGTTTGGGGAACACGTCAAAGATAGCGTCGATTTTCCTATGCCTGAAAATCGAGAAGACATTTTACGGTATATGGAACAACGTGCAGTTAGACTTCTTTCTGTTGCGAAAACTGCTCCACAAGGACCTGTACACTTGAATGTACCATTTCGAGAACCTCTACTAATTGATTTACAAGCAACCGCGCCTGTCAGTCGGTTCCAGCAACAGTTAGTAGGGGATTTGGCTGTAACGGAAGAAATGAAAACAGTACTTGAAACGTCCATTACGCAATCTAAAAAAGGCATACTTGTCATGGGCGAGCAAGCGACTACTCTAGATAAAGAGCGTTTCTGGGAGTTTGCTAAAGCACTTCAATGGCCCGTACTATGTGATCCGTTATCCAATCTGCGCTCACAAGTACCGACAGATTGTGACGATCTTTGTATTGATCAGTATGATGCGTTGCTAAAAAGTGAAGTGTTTGCCGAAAAGATGCGACCTGATTGCGTCATACGATTCGGCCCGCAGCCCATTTCTAAACCATTACTCTTGTTTTTAAAGAAGACTTGTCCAGAAACATATATTGTGGTTGATGATTCACCAAATTATCGTGACCCGATTGGTCTGACTACTCATCATTTGCAAGTGAGTGCAGCGAGTATTTGGCAGCAAATATCTGTACCTTGCGAGCGGACTGAGTATACGAAACAGTGGACTGAAGCCAATCAAATTTCCACAGACGTAATGAATGAAGATCAACATTTCCATCAAGATGAAGGTCACTTTGTTCGTCAATTCATTGTCAATTTACCGGACCACTCCGATGTAGTCTGCAGCAGCAGTATGCCGATTCGAGACTTAGATACTCATTTCCAAAAGACGAACCGTGATATTTCATTGTTCTGCAATAGAGGGACAAATGGAATTGATGGGGTAGTTTCGACTGCTCTTGGTATTCAAGAAGGCCGTAAACGTAAGACGTATTTATTAATTGGAGATTTGGCGTTTTTGCATGACGTCAATGGACTGATTATTTCACGTCTACAGCAAACCGATTTGACGATTGTTCTAATTAATAACAATGGTGGCGGGATTTTCTCCTATTTGCCGCAAGCTTCTATTGAACACTATTATGAGCAGTTATTTGGGACACCAACTAATTTAACGTTCCATCATATCGCAGCGATGTATGAAGCGCAATATGATGCGGTTGATACGACACTAGCATTTGAACAGGCGATGCAAACAGATAAAACGGCTAATCTACGAATTATTGAAGTGGCGACAGTGCGTGCTGACAATGTGGAAGCGCATCGCTCTGTGTGGCGGGAAATTGCGAAGAGGGTGGAACGCATTGGCGACTGAAGTATTGACAATCAGAGGTATTGATACACACGTTGCACGGTACGGAAATGAGCAATTACCGGCAGTCGTCATGTTGCATGGTTTCACAGGTTCAACAGCTACTTGGCAGAAAACGATTGAAGTGCTTATGACGGATTATTATGTACTAGCAGTCGATTTAATTGGACACGGCAAGACGGAAGCGCCTGAAACGATGAACCGTTACAAGATGGAAGAACAAATAAAGGATTTGTATGAAGTCTTGCAGAAGCTTGAAATTAAGAAACCAATCTTACTTGGTTACTCGATGGGGGGCCGTGTCGCCTTAGGCTATACTGCAACGTATCCTGAAGAGGTTACGAGTCTGGTTCTTGAGAGCAGTTCACCAGGCCTGCGTACGTCAGAACAGCAGCTCGCAAGGCGAACAGCTGATGCCAAGCTTGCGGATAGGATAGAACGACAAGGGATGATAGAATTCGTCGACTTTTGGCAGGAGATTCCGTTGTTTCATTCACAGAAGAAGTTGTCTGAATCACAACAGCAAGCAGTGCGCGCTGAACGCCTCAATCAACGACCGACAGGTTTAGCAAACAGTTTACGAGGGATTGGAACGGGCAGTCAGCCTTCCTACTGGCAAGTGCTTGAGCAACTGTCACTTCCTGTGTTATTGCTTACCGGTAGTGAAGACGAGAAATTTGAAAATATTGCGCAGGAAATGATGAAAAGCCTGCCAAATGCGCGGCATGAAACGATAAAAGATGCTGGGCATGCAATTCACGTGGAAAAACCTCAACAATTTGCTACAATGATAAAGAGCTATCTGAAAACAGTGTGAAAATCGAGGAGGAATTTATTATGACCCGTCAATGGGAAACGCTTCGTACATATGATGATATCAAGTACGAAATGTACAATGGTATCGCAAAAATCACGATTAATCGTCCGGAAGTGCGCAACGCATTCCGTCCAAAAACTGTAATGGAATTGATCGATGCATTTTCACGCGCAAGAGATGATCAACGAATTGGAGTTATCGTGTTAACTGGTGAAGGAGAGAAAGCTTTCTGTTCAGGAGGCGATCAATCTGTTCGTGGTCACGGTGGATATGTCGGAGACGACGAAATTCCACGCTTGAACGTCTTAGATCTTCAACGCTTGATTCGCGTTATTCCAAAGCCAGTTGTCGCCATGGTTGCAGGATACGCAATCGGTGGCGGTCACGTGTTACACGTAGTATGTGACTTGACGATTGCTGCAGACAATGCACGTTTCGGACAAACAGGACCTACTGTAGGCTCGTTCGACGCAGGGTATGGTTCAGGGTACCTCGCGCGCATTGTAGGCCACAAGAAAGCACGTGAAATTTGGTACCTATGCCGTCAATATGACGCGCAGGAAGCACTCGATATGGGCTTAGTCAACACAGTCGTTCCTTATGAGCAGCTGGAAGACGAAACGGTTCAATGGTGTGAAGAAATGCTAGGCAAGAGTCCAACTGCACTTCGCTTCTTGAAAGCGGCAATGAATGCCGATACAGATGGTTTGGCAGGACTTCAGCAATTGGCTGGAGATGCAACATTGCTATATTACACAACGGATGAAGCGAAAGAAGGACGCGACGCGTTTAAAGAAAAACGCAAACCAGACTTCGATCAATTCCCACGTTTCCCTTAAATAAATGAAAGCTGCCTAATTGGGGCAGCTTTTTCATTACGTTAATTTTTAATTGGAGGAATTACTTATGATGATCCCTAATTGGCTTATGCAACGGGCGAAATTGACGCCTGACGCATCCGCTTTAGTTACTGGGCAAGGACACTGGTCATACCGCGAACTATATGAACAATCCCTTGAAATCGCACAACAACTTCATCATCTTGGAGTTCAGTCAAATAGCAGGGTAGCGCTGCTTAGTCAGTCTAATGACCAAACGGTACTTTTCATCCATGCATGCTGGTTATTAAGTGTGGAAGTAGTCTGTCTGAACAATCGGCTGACTGAACAGGAATTACGCTGGCAAGTACGTGATTCCGAAGCCAAACTTGTACTTGTAGATGATCAAATACAGACACCTCCGGAATTGGATGACATTAAGAGCTTATTTTATTCTGCAGTTCGAGAGTCTGATCCAAAAGAGTTCATTATACTGGAACAGTGGAATGAAGATCAGACGCTTTCGATTATGTACACTTCGGGCACTACAGGCGTACCTAAAGGAGTTCGACAGACAGCAGGCAATCATACGTCGAGCGCACTCGCATCTGCGCTTAATCTCGGATTGACGGATAAAGATTCATGGCTTTGTATGATGCCGTTATTCCACATAAGTGGACTATCGATTGTCATTCGCTCAGTGATCTACGGAATGGAAATGCGCTTGTACGAAAAATTTGATGCAAAAGAAGCTGCTTCACAAATTATAGCAGGGCACGTAACGGCCATGTCGGTCGTTGCCCTGACGTTGGATCAAATTGTTCGTGTGATGGAAGCAACTGATAGCAAAGCACATCCACTATTCCGTACGATGCTCGTTGGCGGCGGACCTGTGCCGCTGGATTATTTGGATCGCGCGACTGCGTGTGGATTACCGATACTTCAGACATATGGCATGACTGAAACATGTTCGCAAACGACAACACTTGGAAAAGCAGATGCCGTGCGAAAGGTAGGTTCAGCGGGAAAACCGTTATTTTTCAATCAAATTGCAATTAAAGATACTGTTCAACCGGGTGAAGTAGGTGAAGTGCTCATAAAAGGTCCTCACGTGACGCCAGGTTATATTGGAAGCCAGAGTACACGCAATGCGCTGACCGAAGACGGTTGGCTCGCTACAGGGGATGCTGGCTATCTTGACGAGGAAGGCTATTTATTCATCGTCGATCGACGTGCTGATTTGATTATTTCAGGTGGGGAGAATATTTATCCTGCCGAGATTGAAAATGTTTTGCTAGCGCATCCTGCTATAAGGGAAGCGGGCGTATGTGGGAAAGAAGATACGGAGTGGGGGCAAGTACCTGTTGCATTCCTCGTTGGTTCAGTTAATGAAGATGAACTGTTGGATTTCTGTTCCGAACGTCTAGCACGCTATAAACTACCAAAAGAATTTCGATTCGTAGAGCAACTGCCACGTAATGCATCAAATAAACTGATGCGGTTCGAATTGAAAAAATGGCTATAAAAAAACAGTGGAGTATTCGTCCACTGTTAGTTCCCTAATGCTTTTTTCAGTACTTCTAGATTTTGTTCCATAAGAGAGAAGTACGTTTCTTTCTTTTGAATATCTTCTTCAGTAAGTACACTTAAATTATGCAAGGTAAGCGTTTCGGCATTCAGTTCTTTTTTTATGACTTCAGCCAATTTTGAGCTGACATTTTGTTCAAATAAAATATACTGAATGTCTTGTTCTTTTGCATCTTTTACAAGAGAGGCCAATTCCTTTTGAGAAGGTTCATTCTGGGAATCAAGACCGGATACTGCAAGTTGCTGTAATCCATAAGCGTCTGCCAAGTAGCCAAATGCAGCGTGAGACACGAAGAATGTTTTGTTTGGTGCGGCATCAGCCATTGTTTTAAATCCGCGATCCAATTCTTCTAATTCGTCATATAAAACTTCGAAGTTTTTCTTGAATGCCTCTGCATGCTCAGGCAATTCATCCGACAACTCTTGCGTGATTTTCTCTGCAAGCTTCGTACTAAGATAAGGAGATATCCAAACGTGTGGATCGATCGCATCTTCATGTCCATGATCGTCATGCCCATGATCTTCATGCTCTTCTTCTCCATGTTCGTGTGAATGTCCACCTTCCAATTCCTCAGGATCAATATAATCGGCAATCGGAACAAACTGAACATCTTCATTCTGCAATGTTTTCTCTGTCTTTTGTACAAAACCTTCAAGACCAAGTCCGATATAGAAGAATAGATCTCCCTTTGCCAAGGCCATCATATCTTTCTGTGTAGGTTCAAAGACGTGTTCATCTGTGCCAGGCGGATAGATGGATTTCACGTCAACATACTCTCCACCAATGCGTTCAGTGAAATATTGCAATGGGTAGACTGTCGTATAGACGAGTAATTGATCGGATGAGGAATCATCCGTTTCAGTCGTTGCAGAATTGGTACAACCACTTAACACGAGCAGCAAAGCGGCACCTAGCAACAGCAAACGATTTTTCATTAGAAAAGCCTCCGTTACGTAATCGGAATGATTACTATTTAGATTATTTTCTCATCATACAAGATATGCTATATGTTTGCAACCTAGTACGGTGCATTTTTATTCGTTTTTTTTGGGAGGTACCGGATCAAATCCACCTTTATGAAATGGATGACATTTTAAAATCCGCATTACCGCTAGCCAACTACCTTTAAGCACTCCGTGTGTCTCAATGGCTTCCATTCCGTAATGGGAACATGTCGGGTGAAATCGGCAAGAGGGCGGAGATAGGGGAGAAATAAACTTCTGGTAGAATCGAATTAGTCGGATCAATACTTTCTTTAGCATTTTCATCACCTTTAGATGTAATAAGGTTTAGTTTACCTATATCTGTGGTAAATTAAAAGAGAGAAGCATAAAACGATTAGAGGAGTGTTTTTTTTATGTCTAAAGAATTAATTCAAGAGCTAAACAAACAAGTATCTACATGGTCGGTGTTGTATGCGAAACTTCATAACTATCACTGGTATGTAAAAGGTAGTCATTTCTTCACATTGCACGCTAAATTTGAAGAATTATACAATGAAGCAACAGTGCATATGGATGAAATCGCGGAGCGCGTGCTAACTTTAGGCGGTGAACCGACTGCAACACTATCACAGCATTTGTCTGAATCTGTTGTCGACGAAGCAAAAGGCACAGAAAAAGCGAATGATATGGTGCAAACATTAGTAGATGACTTCGATAAGACGATGAAGTCATTGAAAAAAGGTATGGAACTTGCCTCGAAGGATTCAGATGATATGACGGAAGATATGTTGAATGCGGTTTACCAGAGCGTTGAGAAGCATCAGTGGATGTTAAATGCATTTCTTGGCGAAACAAACGAGTAAATCCCTTCATTCATCAAGATATTAGCCGATAGTAAGAAGTGAATACCAGAGAGGAGTTGAACGACATGGATATCAATTCAATTATGTCCAGCCAGTTGAGAAGCTTGCAATCAACCGTTCAAATGAGCGTTATGAACAAAGCCCTTTCAATGGAGACTTCTGCTATGAATGATATGTTGAACGGCCTTGAAAATCAACCAGTTGCGCATCCAACAAAGGGCGCTTCTATTGATATCAAGGCTTGATAGGGGAGCACACATCTCATATGAGTAGAGATGTGTGTTTTTTTTATGGAAGTAAGCAAAATTCCTGTCAGAATATAAATAAAATTATACACAGTGGGAGGTATATTGAAGATGGCTCAAGGACAGTTTTTGCGAAATTTAATTATTGAAACCCCTTCTAAACCGGGAAATCTTGGCAAAGTAACTATGGCAATCGGTCAGTTGAATGGAGATATTGGTGACATCCAGACGATTAAAGTAGGAACGCTTTCCACGATTAGAGAAATCGCGCTACAATGCAATGATCAAGAGCATTTGGCTGAAATAGTTGTGGCAATCGAGAACTTGAAACAAGGTATTAAAGTTCAAGCTGTTACTGATGATGTACTGCAAATGCATGAAGGTGGCAAAATTCATATGAAAGCCACACATGAAATCCGTTCACTTGCAGATTTACGAAGAGTGTATACACCAGGTGTGGCAAGTGTATGCAAAACTATTCAGGAAGATCCCGAACAGGCAAATTATTTCACAGGTATTTCAAATACAGTAGCAATCGTGACAGATGGTACGGCTATTTTAGGACTTGGAGATATTGGCCCTGTAGCTGGTATGCCTGTCATGGAAGGGAAAGCTGTTTTGTTTGATCAATTTGTTGGAATTAGTGGCATTCCGATTTTACTTGATACGAGTGATCCTGATGAAGTCGTAGAAACAGTCAAACATATTCATCAAGGCTTTGGTGCGATCTTACTGGAAGATATCGGGTCCCCGCATTGCTTTGAAATCGAAGAGCGTTTGAAAAAAGAATTACCGATTCCTGTTATGCATGATGATCAGCACGGCACAGCAGTCGTTGCATTGGCAGCAGCGCTCACAGCATGCAAACATGTCAGAGTGGAGCTGGCTAATGCTTCAGTCGGACAAATCGGTCTTGGTGCAGCAGGCTTAGCCATTAGTCGTATGTTTATGGCATATGGTGTAGCAGAAATGAAAGGAACAGATCCCAATCCTCATGCTAAAGAGATGTTAGCGGAGTATGGCGGTACTGTTGTAGAGACAATGGAAGAAATTATGGAGACATGTGATTTGGTTATCGCGACAACTGGTGTTGCGAATCTAATCAAGCCAGAAATGATTCGAAAAGGACAAATCATCTTAGCTTTATCTAATCCAAATGCAGAAATTTCCCCAGAAATCGCATTAGAAGCAGGCGCGGCCTATGCGGCTGATGGCCGTTTAGTCAATAACGTTCTGGGTTTCCCCGGGATCTTTCGAGGTGCGCTTAATGCCAATGCAAAATCCATCTCGTACCCAATGCTCATCGCTGCAGCTCTGGCGATCGTGGATAGCACAAAGCGTGACGATTTAGTACCACATCCATTAGATCCAAATGTACACATTAACGTGGCGTTGGCAGTTGAAAAAGTAGTGTATGAAGAGCAAGAAAATGAATAATCATTCGATGACCTATTAACTAAATACCGTTAATAGGTTTTTTGTGCAGAATAAATTCTTCATTACGAGGTATCCTACGTAAAAAAGAAAGTAGGATGATTATGATAGAAGAAAAATATCCGATGTATATATCAATTAATCACAAAATGGTTCTCACAGACCCTCACGCTTCGACATGGGAATACAAAGTAGAAGTTACAAGAGAAGCATATCCTGTATTCGAAAAATTATTTTCTCAAATGGAACAGCTGGAATTTCAAAACTTTTTGCGGTCCCATTTACCGTATATTCCCTATCACTATGATCAAGACAATGACAAAGTGGATTTACGCTTGAAGAAAATCTTTGCCTTGATCCATGAATACACAGACGATGAATCCAAACGTTTTATCGAGCAACTACCGCTATTTCGTTGATTCCTCGCTGACCTTTCCGCTACACTAGAGGAAAGGACGTGATCCATATTGCTGAAATTTGAAGATTTACAGGGAGCCAATGTCGAATTGACTTTTGGACCCAATTCACATCAAATCGAATCTCGCCATGTGCTCGTTATTATTAAGCGCGATGAACACTGGTTATTGACCAAACATAGAATTCGCGGTATTGAGTTCCCAGGTGGAAAAGCGGAACCGGGAGAGACAATTGAACAAGCTGCCATTCGGGAAACAATGGAAGAGACAGGAGTCACTATAGAGAACGTCCATTCATTTGCTGAGTACGTCGTCTTTACTGAACCACCGTTCTGCAAAGCCGTTTTTACAGGAGATATAACACATGTGGAAAACGACTTTACATTGATGGAAACCGAAGGAGCGGTGTGGATGACAGACGCTGAACTGAACGCCTGTAAAGAACTCAGCTTTCATATGAAAGATCGTGGAATGGGTGAACTTAGGAAGTGGGTGGAAGCGAATGATGGAACAAACTGATGGTCAAATCATTCGAAGAAAAGACTATCCTTCACCAAATCCACAAGTTACATTAGAAGAAATTACCTATAGTTCTGATGGCTTGCATGTAAAAGGGCTGCTCGCAACACCAAAAGCAAAAGGACGGTATGATGGCTTGCTTTATTTACGTGGAGGCATACAACATGTGGGAATGGTTAGACCGGCGCGTATTGCACAATTTGCCTCCCATGGGCTTGTCGTGTTCGCCCCTTACTATCGCGGAAATCGTGGTGGTGAAGGGAAGGATGAATTTGCTGGAGAAGATCGCAATGATGCAGTAGTAGGAGTAGAAGTACTCAAACAGCAACGTGCTGTCAACTCAGATCGCATTCATCTGTTTTCTTTTTCGAGAGGTGGAATCATGGCATTATGGACGGCCATTATGCGCGATGATTTAACTTCCATGGTGACATGGGCAGGAGTCTCAGACGTGATATTCACGTACAAAGAGCGACAGGACATGCGCAGGATGATGAAGCGTGTCATTGGTGGAACGCCGAATAATCAACCAGATGCGTATCGTGAGAGAACAGCATTGTTCCGAACGGAAGATATCGATATTCCGACACTGATTATTCATGGAACACTCGATACGAATGTGTCTTTTGAACAGGCATTATTGCTGGAGAATGCATTGCGTGATGAGAATAAAGAATTTGAAACTTGGTACTTGGAAGGCTACACGCATTATATTCCTCCTGAAATGAACCGGAAGCTTGTGAAAGACGCAGTGGATTGGATGAAGCGGCACTGAAGAGGATAGGCTAGGTTAAATGTGTTAGATCAGCTATTCTTGGTCGTTGGTCGATTTAGTATTTGGTATTGAAAGTAGCGAGTGTCATGCTTTGGACCCGGGCAGGCACGTGGGGGATTGCCTACAGCCATAAGCCAACTGGTGATAGTGCTGCCAGTTGTCTCATGGCCACGGCCTACCCCGCAGTTGTGCCTGCGGTGCTACGGGGGGGAGAAGTTAGGTTGTGTTTTATAGTAGATGAAACCAGCGACTGTGTGCTACTCATCTTTTATCTTCGCAAAACAACTACCTACTGCCGTATCTTACGTATCCGTATCAAAGCCAAAAGAAATTTAAAACCAAAAAAGAGGCTGACCAGGAATTCCTGATCAGCCTTTTTCATATGTCATTACTTAATAACGGGTGGTCCGCCTTTGATTGCGATGTCTTCTGAAACGTGTGAGAATTTCTTGAAGTTCTCACGGAAAGCATCAGCTAAACGATTTGCTTCTTTATCGTATTCGTTCGGATCTTCCCAAGCATAACGAGGGTGTAGAACATTACTTGGTACACCTTCGATTTCAAGTGGCATGTTCAATCCGAAGATTTCGTTCTTCTTTGTTTCTACATTATCCAATTTACCGGCAATTGCAGCGCGTACCATTGAACGTGTGTAGCCCAAGTTCATACGTGAACCTACACCATAGATTCCGCCAGTCCATCCTGTATTCACAAGGAATACTTTTGAACCGTGCTCATCAATTTTCTTTCCAAGCATCTCTGCATATGTTGCTGCAGGAAGTGGTAAGAATGGTGAACCGAAACAAGTAGAGAATGTTGGTTCAGGAGCAGTGATTCCACGCTCAGTTCCAGCAAGTTTGGAAGTGAAACCGCTCAAGAAGTGGTACATTGCCTGTTCTTTTGTAAGAATCGAGATTGGAGGCAATACGCCAGAAGCATCAGCTGTTAGGAAGATGATGTTCTTCGGGTGACCAGCAACAGACGGTGTCACGATATTATCGATATTTTCAATCGGATAAGCAGCACGTGTGTTTTCTGTTAATGATTTGTTGTCATAATCTGGAATACGCGTTTCTTCATCCAGTACTACGTTTTCTAAAACAGCACCGAAACGGATTGCTCCGAAGATTTCAGGTTCTTTTTCAGCAGAAAGGTTGATACACTTTGCGTAACATCCACCTTCAATGTTAAATACGCCATTATCAGACCAGCCGTGCTCATCGTCACCAATAAGTTTACGGTTAGCATCTGCTGAAAGTGTCGTTTTACCTGTTCCAGAAAGACCGAAGAATAGAGCAACATCGCCTTCTTCTCCAACGTTTGCTGAACAGTGCATAGATAAGATATCTTGCTCTGGAAGCAAGAAGTTCATAACAGAGAAAATAGACTTTTTCATTTCACCAGCGTACTCTGTACCACCGATCAAGACGATGCGCTTTTCAAGCGACACAATGATGAACGTTTCAGAGTTTGTGCCATCCACTTCTGGATCCGCTTTGAATGAAGGGGCAGCCAAAATTGTGAATTGCGATTCGTGTGTTTTTAATTCTTCTTCGGTTGGACGGATGAATAATTGGTGAACAAACAGATTTTGCCAAGCTAATTCATTAATTACTTGGATAGACAATTGAGAGTCTTTATCTGCTCCTGCAAACCCTTTAAATACAAAGAGTTCATCTTTTAACTTCAAATGATCAATGACTTTCGTGTATAATGAATCAAAGATCTCTTCTGAAATCGGACTGTTCGTGCTACCCCAATCTACTTTATCCTTAGACACTGCATCTTCAACGATGAATTTGTCCTTAGGTGAGCGTCCTGTATATTTACCTGTACGTGCAGTGATCGCACCGTCGGCAGAAAGTTTGGCTTCGTCTCTTGCTACTGCTTTTTCCGTTAATTCTGCCACAGACGCTTGGATCGTCACGTTGCTTCCACTAAGAAGACTTTTTAAGCTATCATCAATTTTTGCAGATATCATGTTTACATACCGTCCTTTGCGTAGTCGATTTATTTTTATCTTAATAAGAATATCCTAATTCGTAAATAGTATAACACATTAAGAATATTAATCTATACTAATGGAAAACTCAAGTGATTTAGGATAAATAATTTGACAAAATCCAAACTTTTTAATACGATGTGACATGAACGGATACTCTTATCCCGAGTTGGTGGAGGGTACAGGCCCTGTGAAACCCGGCAACCTGCAATAGACGTACGTCTAACGCGAAGGTGCCAAACCTGAAGCAAGGTTTAATTCCTTGGACGATAAGAGTGAAAGGTGCTGCGCGTGAAATTTTGCCTTTTACTCATGGATTGAATATGAGTGGAGGGCTTTTTATATTGTCTAGCCCTGAATCCTTATGGTATATGCTTGACGTCTAGGCGTGGAACTTTACCAGGGACTTATGAGAGTACCGTATCATGATGCTTAATATAGGGGGAAACAAAATGACAAACCGTCGACTGTTTACATCAGAATCAGTTACAGAAGGCCATCCTGACAAGATGTGCGACCAAATATCAGACGCAATTTTAGATGCGATCCTAGCGGAAGATCCAAATGCGCGTGTGGCATGTGAAACGAGCATCACGACTGGACTCGTATTAGTAATGGGAGAAATCACTACAACAACGTATGTGGATATTCCGAAAGTCGTTCGCGACACTGTAAAGGAAATCGGGTATGTTCGTGCGAAATATGGCTTCGATTACGAGACGTCCGCTGTACTTACTTCCATTGACGAGCAATCACCTGAAATCGCTGCAAGTGTCAACGTGGCACTCGAAGCACGTGAAGGTTCTATGTCAGATGAAGAATTAGATGCAATCGGTGCAGGAGACCAAGGTCTAATGTTTGGATATGCATGTAATGAAACGCCGGAATTAATGCCTTTACCGATTAGCCTTTCTCATAAATTGGCACATCGCTTGGCGCAGGCACGTAAAGAGGAACTTATTACGTATTTACGTCCTGACGGAAAAACACAGGTAACGGTAGAATACGATCAAGATAATAATCCCGTGCGAATTGACACAATCGTTATTTCCACACAACATCATCCTGAAGCGACACTCGAGCAAATTGAGAAGGATATAAAGGAAGTTGTCATTGATGCAGTAGTTCCAAAAAACTTATTGGACGAGCATACTAAATACTTCATTAATCCTACTGGCAGCTTTGTTGTAGGTGGACCTCAAGGAGATTCCGGTCTGACTGGACGTAAAATCATCGTTGATACGTACGGTGGATATGCCCGTCATGGTGGCGGTGCTTTCTCGGGGAAAGACGCTACAAAAGTAGACCGTTCCGCTTCTTATGCAGCACGCTATGTTGCAAAGAACATCGTTGCAGCAGGACTTGCTGAACACTGTGAAGTTCAGTTGGCGTATGCTATTGGAGTAGCGAGCCCGGTTTCGATTTCGATCAATACATTCGACACCGGTAAACTTTCAGAGACTCAATTAGTGGAGTTCGTACGCGAATTATTTGACCTTCGTCCAGCGGGAATCATTAAAATGCTTGACCTGCGTCGTCCAATCTACAAACAAACAGCAGCATACGGTCACTTCGGCCGCACTGATATCGAATTGCCATGGGAACAGACGGATAAAGTGGAAGCGTTGAAAGAACTTGCTAGTAACGTACGTGTGAAACAATAAAGTACTGGAACGCAGAAAGAGAACTCACAGTCTCTTTCTGCGTTTTTTATTTGCTCGCTGGCGAAATATGAAGAGGAATCACTTCATAGTCTGCCTCTTTATAAGCTACTTGTAATCCTTTAGCCTCAATATCTTTTTTTAACACCTTCTTTTGCTTCACTTCCACATCAAACGCTCTGCTGAATGGATAATCCTCTACCTTAATCGTGTGCTGATCTGCAAAGTATATTCCAATTCGTCCTTTCGGTAATGAATGGAAATTATCTGGAGAAGGAATACCATTACGAAAAAATATATGTTCATTTGCTTTGTCTACACCTGGTTCATTCACACAGCAATACAAGGAAAAATTATCACCAAGCTGAAGCAAAGCGAAATGCTTTTCGAATAGTTCTTTATTGAAATCCTCGACTTCTTTACGTAAACGTTCTCGACGACTCTGTTCACCCTCAATAAATAGCTTTGCTTCTTTCCCGTTATTGCCCTGTATAAACTGTTCATAATGAAGACTGCAAAGTATAGCTGCATAAAGATCTATATTTTCTACAACATCAATCCCTTGACGATAAAGTACCGTTTTAGGGAGAAAAGGAAAGTCAGTGAATTGAAATGGTTTAGACTTCGCATCATTCCAAAAAGGCTGTTCGTCAAAAGGAGCCCAACCGATGTCATGGTTCCTAATGGCAGTTAGTACAGAATGACGCCATTGATCATCAGGAAACATCTCCTTTTTCCAGTGTTTCATTAATTCTTCAGCTAGGTGTGCATGATGATGTTGTTGCACGAAGCTGAATGACTTCTTGTGTTCACGTACAATCATTGTGCTTCATCCTTTCTTGTCAGGAGGGGCGTCGTCATTTTGTATGATTTCTTCTTTTATCTTTTCTTGTACTTTTTGCATTCTCTCTACTTCTTCCTGATACATTTCCTCTGCTTCTGTTGTAGCCGGAATAATAGGCTCTTCATTGAAGTCGACACGTTTTCCATATCGTAGAAGTTCATAAATAATCATTCCGTTATTCGGCTTACCATTTACCGTTTTCATTGGAATAGAGTCAAATAACACGAAATAGAAAGCATAGAAAATAAAACGGTTCCAGAATGTTTTAGAGTCTTCGAAAAAACCATTTGCAATCAGCGCATTCATTGTGAGCGCCACGACAACATTAATCAAAATAGGCCCTGCATATATACATATATAAGCAAAATTACTTTTCCTCTTCACTGAATCAAATGAAAACCAGCTATTCACATGATAATATTTTCGTATATCTAAAACGCCTAATTTTAAAAGTCTGGGTCCAGAACCAATAGTGAGTCTGGCATTTTTCACACCGAAGAGCCCACTAATAACAAAATACCCAGCTTCTCTTAGGAACGTAACGACAGGTAAAATGATGAAACTAGAAATTACCAAGCCGAGGAGGTCTGCTAAACCAAACATATCATGTCGACTCCTTCTATAAGTTCTTCATATGATGATTCAATGGCGTAATAGTAAAATACCCATTTTCCTCAAAATAAATCGTTTTAGTAACATTTTGATATAAACATACTAGTAGAGGTTATGTTTAAATTAAAATAGTGTGGGAAATTATAAAATATTAGCCGAATATACGTAGTTTTCTGAGGAGGAATAGAACATGGCGAAAATAGCAATAGAAATACCATTTGATGATGTGAAACAAGCATTAGAAGAAAAAGGACATGAAGTGAAGATGTTTGCAAGTGATGAACATCTAAGCGGCTATGACATGGGCGTTGTACGTGCATTAAGCGATGTCAACATCGACCAATTCGACTTCCCAGTAGTGAGCATTGAAGGCAACTCCGTACAAGACATTGTAGGAGATGTAGAAAAAAGATTACATCGCTAATAATTGAATATATTCTATTTAGAACTGAAGAACAAATCCAATAGGGAATTGTTCTTCAGTTTTTTTGCATAGAAAATAAAAGAATTGATCGTAGGCGACTGCTTGCTACGTTTTGTAAAGGTGATCCCACGTCATTTAACCTTTGGAAGTTGACAAGAAGCCAATGGGACAGTAAACTGGTCAACATTGACTCGTGAGTCAATGAATAAAAAGAAGTGAGTTGAAAAACCTTTATGTCACCCCGAAAGAATGAAAAGATTCAAGAGATTCGCGATATTCGGCAGCACGAATTAAAAGAAGCCGCTATCGAATTATTTGGTACGAAAGGGTACGCAGCAACAAAAATTAGTGATATCACAAACAAAGCCGAACAAAGTCATGGCTTGTTTTACCACTACTTCAAGTCAAAAGAAGATCTGTACGTTAAGGTTATTCTTGAGTTACTCACTGTAATCATCGGTACAGTTGATCAAGCAGAGGAAGAACATGACAGTCCTTTAAAGCAATTGGAATGGCTTACTGAAGTAACCCACTCTGGCTCATTGAGAGACGGGGTACATCGCCATATCTTGATTATGCAAGCTTTGTATTCGGATCATTTAACACAAGAAGTGAAAGAAGAAATTGTGGGAAAATATCGATTCATGGTTGAACGTATTGAACATATTATTATAAGAGGACAAATCTCCGGAGAGTTTATTGAAGGAGATGCAGAAGAATTAGCTGTGTATCATTTATCTTTAGTGCATGGTTTGTTATTAACAAATGCTCGGAAAATTTCACCCATTAAAGTATCAGCTGAAAAAGTATTGCGCCAACTTAAGCGGCATCCAGGACAGGGGGATGACCAATGAAACGCATGTTAAAACCAACGATCATTTCCATTTCAATGGCTACGGTTATGGCGGGAGCTGCTATTTCTCCAGCCCTTGGATTGATTGCAGCAAACTTCCCAGAGGCAAATCCCGTGATGATCAAGCTAATTTTAACCGCCCCTTCTTTATTCATCATTCCATTTACATTTATCTCCAGTTGGCTGACGTCAAAGATACCTAAACGCACAGTTGCTTTAATTGGTTTATTCATTTATGTAGTCGCAGGGGTAGGAGCACAGTTCACCAATACGATTGAAATGTTACTAGCCTTTCGATTTATTTTAGGAGCTGGTGTCGGTTTAGTAATGCCGCTTGGGATCACGTTAATCAGTGATCATTTTGCAGGCCGTGAGCAAGTGAAAATGATGGGGTATAATTCAGCATTCAGTAATTTTGGTGGAATTATTACTATGATGCTAGCGGGTTACTTAGCTGCCATTAGTTGGAGAGCTCCATTTAATGTATATTTAATGGGTGTCGTGATTTTCATTATGGTCTTCCTATTCTTGCCGAAAGACATTCCGCATACACAGGACAAAGGCATTCCGAGAAGTAAAATGCCACTGATGGTTTTTGGATATGCAGCAGCTTCTGCAGGTATAATGCTAGTTTATTATTCGGTTGCTACGAATATGGCACTCTACTTGGAGCAAAGCAATATAGGTGGCTCCGCATTGGCAGGTACAGTGATTTCCTTTACAACTGTAGGGGGGATGATTACGAGCCTGACATTGATTCAGCTACAAGATATCTTGAAATCGTATATCATGCCGATTAGTATACTCCTCATGGGTGTTGCATTTACTGGTTTGGCTTTAAGTCATTCAGTCCCATTAATTTTAGCTTGTACGTGTATAATTGGCTTTGGCCAAGGAATTTTATTTCCAATCATCAACGTTAAAGCGTTAAGCTTGGTCAATCCTCTCCATAGTGACCGTGTGATTGCTATAGTATCTAGTTCAATTTTTATTGGTCAGTTCAGCTCACCTTTATTATTGGATGGCATTGCAAGTTTAGCAGGCTTTCCCACAATTCGTTTCCAATACTCCGTGATAGGTATTGCGCTAGGTATCGCGGTTTTACTAATCATTTTGTTTAAGGTTTTCAGAAAATCTAAAGTGTCAGCAATAGAGGCTTAAATAAAAATGAGACGTACCTAATTTGGCACGTCTCATTTTTTATTACATTTGAATGTCGGTTTGTCCGAATGCTTCATATTCTTGCATTAATGATTGAAGCGGTAATTCGTACAGTTGTTTCCCATCAATTTTGAATACCCCTTTTAAAACGAGCTCTTCAATCATTTTGTCTCGTTTTGATTCACATACCTTTTTGTTTGTTTCCATCTCACATTTCCTCCTTGATTCCCCATCTAACTATAGCCGATTTTAACCTGAATTAAACCGTATATTTTATAGTTGGAACTTTCGGACTGTTCCGTTTAATCAGTGACGTCAAATCCGTAGTATAGTAGGGACTTGTGCTTTATAGTAGGTGCAGAATAGTATGAAGAGAAGATGCCCATGTTGTCTTACGTAACACGGAATGCCCCAGGTTCAATTGAGATTTATCTAATTTTGGAACTAATTAAATAGTCAGTGAACTCCAGTAGTAACACAGTAGGCGGTAGGTGATGATATAGTAAAGATGTAGAGAAGAATGGATGCATTAGTAGTTGTTTTTTTTATCAAATGAGGCATAGGGGTACCATTATGAGGAAAAAATAGATATAATCTAGGTCATGCATAAATTTGTTATTTACCATAGGAGGGCGCTATGTTTTTTATTGAAGCAAAACGCGTGGCTGTTGTTATTTTAGGCTCGCTACTAATGGCTTTATCATTAAATTTCTTTCTCATCAATGCGAATGTCTATGCGAGTGGGTTTGCGGGTGCGGCCCAGTTAGTTTCAAGTGTTTTGAAAGATCAATTGGACATGACAATCAGCACAGGTATTTTATTGCTAGTATTCAACATACCGGTCTTCATTCTCGGTTGGTTTAAAGTAGGGAAAGGTTTCACGATATACAGTGTCTTATCTGTTGCGTTCACTACACTATTCCTTGAATTATTGCCATTGCGTTCTATGTCAGAAGACATTATGCTGAATGCGGTATTTGGCGGCGTGCTGGCAGGTGTAGGTGTAGGGATATCCTTGAAGTTAGGGGCATCTACCGGTGGAATGGATATCGTCGCGATGATTTTATCTCGTATGCAGGATAAACCAATCGGTGTGTACTTTTTAGTGCTAAACGGGATTCTAATCGTCTTTGCAGGTATTCTATATGAACCAGAAAACGCACTTTACACAATGGTTGCGCTATACGTGACGACGTCAGTGATTGACATGATTCATACGCGACATGAAAAAGTAACCGCGATGATCATCACACGGAAAGCAGACGATCTTCAACAAGCAATCCATCGTCAAATGGTACGAGGAATCACTATACTACCGGCTAAAGGGGCTTACTCAAAAGAAGATAAGAATATGCTTTATGTCGTCATTACAAGATATGAACTATACGATTTGGAACGGATCATCAATGAAACAGATCCGCAAGCCTTTACTAATATCGTACAAACAGTAGGTATCTTCGGTTTCTTTAGAAAAGAAAATGAGAAGCTAGCCTAGGTCATAAAATTCACGCTACATTTTATCTATATTATTTCACATGAAGACAAACTCTGTAAAATGGGTTTGTCTTCATTTTTATATGCTAGAATTTTACTATAAAATCAGTGACCACGTAATTCATTCCGTTTTTTGTTTAATTTTGTAGAACATAAACCGCCTAGATTTGTTGAATTCTTGTGAAAGCATTGGAAAGCACAGAGAATTTGTATATACTTGAGAGTGACTTTCATTATGTGAGTCATACTTAAAGTACACCATAACCGCCATCGTGCGTAGTAAAGTTGGTATCATACTATATGAAAACATCTATATGGCTAAGAGAGATTCGCCGTCGCGCAAACAGTTGGTTCATCATTACAATGCTTGGGGCGCTTGTCATTATTATGCCAGTCGCCTATGTCATACTGAGTTTCTTCCAGCCGACGGGCGGAAATTGGGAACATATTAAAGAATATTTGCTTGCTGACTATATTAAAGGGTCAGTTATTTTAGTTGGATCTGTCGGATTCCTCTCGACGACCATCGGAGTAGTACTGGCCTGGATTGTTGCGGCCTATGAATTTCCATTTCGTAAACAGTTTAAATGGTTGTTGATCATACCTTTGGCTATACCACCTTATATAGCGGCTTATACATACAGTACGATGACAAGCTATACAGGCATCATCCAATCGTTCTTCCGTAATCATTTTGACTATCATTTCACACCAGGGACAATTGAGATTATGTCACTGCGTGGAGCGATTTTTGTACTCACATTATTTCTCTATCCGTATGTGTATATGATTGCGCTCAATTATTTTGAAAAACAAAGCGCATCATATATTGAGAGCGCTAAAACTCTTGGATTAAATGGCTTCCAGATGTTCTTCCGTTTGGGATTACCAATTGCACGACCTGCCATCATTGCAGGCTCGATGCTAGTCATTTTTGAAGTACTTAGTGATTACGGCGTAGCCAGTTTCTTTGGTGTGCGAACGATATCCACCGCGATTTTCCAGACGTGGTTCGGGATGTATGATATCCATGCGGCTATGCGTTTGGCTGCCTGGTTGCTCGTCATTATATTAGGGATTTTTATGCTAGAACGTTTTTTACGCAAAGGTCGGAAATATGATACGAACGTGACGCAAAGCAGACCACTCGCGCGTAAACGATTACGTGGATGGACTGCTTGGGTAGCATTCCTTACTTGTTCTGCTGTATTCTTAAGCGCCTTTTTAATACCTTTTGTTCAACTGATCTCTTGGTCATTAAAAACTTTTGAAAAAGTATGGCGTTCAGACTTTGTCAGCCTAATCACTAATAGTTTATTGGCCGCTCTAATCGGTGCATTGATCATTAGCTTCTTTGCAATCTTGGCAGCCCGTACGATTAACTTGTATCCATCGGCTTCGTCTAACTTACTTGCCCGTATCATGACATCGGGTTATGCAGTTCCGGGAGCAGTCGTCGCAATTGGCGTGCTGGCGTTATTTATTACGCTGGATGAGAAACTGGCATTTATTTATCCAAAACTATTAGGGGTAGAATCCGGTACACTTGTATTAAGTATGTCGATCGCTATGCTGATCACAGGATACGTGATTCGGTTTATGGCACAAGGATTTAATGCGATTGAATCAGGTTATACAAAAGTGCCGCCGTCTTATCGTGAAGCTTCATTCTTACTAGGACGTGGCTTGACATACACATTTTGGAAAGTAGAGTTTCCATTACTACGTGGTTCGATCTTAATTGGTTTTGCGCTGGCATTCCTTGAAATTATGAAGGAACTACCTCTGACTTTATTGTTGCGCCCATTTAACTTTGATACGCTAGCAACACGGACGTATCAATATGCAATCGACGAACGAATTTATGAAGCAGCACCATCCTCGTTGTTATTAATTTGTCTAAGCATCTTGTCGGTGATTATTATTTTGAAATTTGAGGAGAAGTGAGAACTATGTTCGTAAACATCCAAAACTTATCATTTCGGTATTCAAAAAAACAGCCGCCTGTCATAGATCGCTTTTCATTTACAATTGAAAAAGGAGAAATCGTAGGGATTGTCGGTGCGAGCGGTAGCGGGAAGAGTACTTTACTGCGGTTGCTTGCAGGCTTAGAAGACCCTACGGCAGGTAGCATTGAACTGAATGGCAGACTTATTGTAGGAGATAACACATATATTGAGGCAGAGAAGCGCGGTGTAGGGATGGTGTTTCAGAACTATGCACTATTTCCGCATCTGACAGTAAGTGAGAACATTTGCTTTGGATTGCATAAACTGAAGCGTCCAGAGAAAAAGAAACGTTTGGACGAAATGTTGGAACTCGTTCAATTGCAAGAGTTTGCTAAACGCTATCCACATGAACTAAGCGGAGGGCAACAGCAACGTGTGGCGTTGGCAAGAGCTTTGGCACCTTCACCTTCGATCCTGTTGATGGATGAGCCGTTCAGTAATCTGGATACGAATTTGAAGTCATTGATCCGAATGGAAGTTCGGGATATCTTACAGAAAGCTAATATTACATGTCTGTTTGTATCACATGATCAAGCGGATGTGGACGCGATTTGTGATCGAACTATCTACATTGATTGTGCAACGTATGTTGGATTAGAAAAAGAAGCAATAACTGTATAGTGTTGTAATAGAGAGTGTCGGATAGGCTACCTACACTCTCTATTTATTTCCGAAAATAAATGAAAATGAATAGTAGACTTATACTCGGAAGTGTATTACAATCACTTTATCACTGAAAATGATTCTCATTATCGCATAAAGATAGTTGAGAAGATAAGGAGAGAAATCAATTTGAAGAAGTTTTTATGGGCATTCGCTCTATTGATGCTTGCGGCAGTTTTGGGCGCATGTAACTCTAGTTCCGATAAAGAGGAACAAAAGGACGAACCAGCAAAAGAAGAAACACCTGCAGAAGGTTCAACAGAAGCAACAGAAGATGAGAAAACAGGTGGGGAAGTAAACGTCTATACAGCTAGACACTACGACGTAGACGCAGTTCTTTACGAAGATTTTACAGAAAAGACCGGCATTAAAGTAAATGTAATCGAAGCAAAAGCACCAGAATTGATAGAGCGTTTAAAGCGTGAAGGGCAAAATACATCTGCTGATTTATTCATCACGGTTGATGGTGGGATCTTGAACACGGCAAAAGAAGAAGGTCTTTTGCAATCCGTTGAATCTGAAGAAATCGATAAAGCAGTACCAGCAGAGCTTCGCGACACAGACAATCAGTGGATTGGATTATCTACTCGTGCACGTGTAATCGTGTATGCAAAAGATCGTGTGAAGCCAGAAGAGTTATCCACTTACGAAGACCTTGCAACAGACAAGTGGAAAGACAAATTACTTGTTCGTTCATCTGACAGCTTGTATAACCAATCGTTGATGGCATCATTAATCGCAATCGATGGCGAAGAAAAAGCTAAAGAGTGGGCGCAAGGAATTGCAGATAACCTAGCACGTGAACCAGAAGGCGGAGACCGTGACCAAGCGCGTGCAATCGTTGCAGGTGTTGGTGACGTAGCAATTATGAATAGTTACTACGTAGGTCATATGTCTGTTTCAGACGAACCGGAAGATGTTAAAGTATTCGACCAGATCGGCGTATTCTTCCCGAACCAAGAAACTACAGGAACACATATTAATATCAGTGGTGCTGGTTTAATTAAGCACAGTAAAAACAAAGAAAATGCTGTGAAGTTGATCGAGTACTTAACGACTGCGGAAGTACAAGAACAAGTCTCGGAAGAAAACTTTGAGTTCCCAGTTAACGAAGAAGCAAAACTGCCGGAAGTTATGGCTGAATGGGGTACATTCACACCACAAAAAGTGGACTTCGCAGATTACGGAAAGTATAATCCGAAAGCTGTAGAAT
The DNA here is from genome assembly GCF_000425545.1 of Sporosarcina ureae DSM 2281. Lineage (GTDB taxonomy): Bacteria > Bacillota > Bacilli > Bacillales_A > Planococcaceae > Sporosarcina > Sporosarcina ureae. The sequence continues at coordinate 29,318 of NZ_AUDQ01000026.1, forward strand.
TGATGAATGAAGTAGGCTGGAAATAAGTTCAACAAAAAAGTAGCTCTCGGGCTGCTTTTTTGTTTCTAAAAATACATTTCAACTACTAATTTTTTTAGTAGATGAAACATTTTGGGGCTGCCATGAGTCATAGTTTGAGTGAAAACTTATACCAGTTCAGAATGGATAAAGTAAAACTCTTTTCATATTAAGAAACAGCCGGAACGAACTGCAAGCGAATATATGATATGTTAGTGGAGTGTGTATCTACTAAAGAAAGCTTATGACGCAGTATATTCATGGACTGGAGAGAATAGGAAGCTCATATACACAGCGCGATTAAAAGTATTCGCTAAAATGTAAACGTCATGAATAGAAGCACCCGCTAGTAACGGGTGCTTCTATTAGTCCTTTACTTGCAACGCTTTATATAATTGACCTTTACGTGCATAATCATTGACGATTCTTGTCATGTCTGCGCGATCTTCGTCAGTCAAATCACGAACGACACGGGCAGGAGAGCCGAGCGCTAATGTGTTGGGTGGGATTTTCTTGCCTGGAGTTACCAAGCTTCCAGCACCGATGAATGCACCTTCACCCACCTCAGCTCCATCGAGCACAGTGGCACCCATTCCAACGAGTGCGCCGGTTTTAATCGTACAACTATGGAGCATGACTTTGTGGCCGATCGTCACGTTATCTTCAAGAATTAATGGAAACTTGGGGCTTTGATGTAGACAGCAGAAATCCTGGATGTTTACTTTACGTCCAATAATAGTAGGCGATACATCCCCGCGAATTACAGTGTTGAACCAAATAGACGATTCGGGTCCTATAGTTACATCCCCAGAAATCGTTACATAGTCCGCAATATAAACGGACGGGTCAATCTCGGGTAATTTACCTTCGTATGGATAGATCAATCAAATCTCCTCTTTTCTAAATAATCATGTATAATTTATCGTAACAAACATTTAGTTTTTGTGAAACATAAGAATGAAATGGATAGAATAAGATAGTTAAATAAGGAGCATTCCTGTTAGAAGCTTTTTCGGGGACTTGAACACAAAGAGCCCTCTTGGTATGATGCGGGGTGTCAAATCTGCACGAATTGACCCCTAATTTAAATACCAAGGAGGACTCACAATGAATTTTACGCAAAACGCTAAGATTAATCAAGTTACAGATAAAACGCTAGTCATCGGAATGGACATTGCCAAACGAACACATTACGCCTGCATGGTCGATGAACGTGGAATGATCCTGAAGAAATCGTTCCCTGTACATCAAACCAATCAAGGATTCGAATACTTCTATGAATGCATTCTTAGC
>NZ_AUDQ01000027.1 GCF_000425545.1 Sporosarcina ureae DSM 2281
AGAAGGACAACAGATGGCCCGTATTGAAATTGCCACACTTGTTCAACGTTATCGCCAACTTGAGAAGGAACTGGCATCGCTTCAAGAACAGCTGACAGAGTTTATTCGGGCTACAGTTGAGTACGAGTATCTCCAAACAGTCCCAGGGCTTGGAGACGCAACCATCATTGATTTACTATCGGAAATCGGTAGTTTTGCCCATTACGATCATCCACGCCAATTATTGAAACTCGCGGGATTGACATTGAGGGAGAATTCTTCCGGACAGCACAAGGGACAGAAACGAATTTCTAAAAGAGGAAGAAGCCAGCTGCGTGCACTGCTCTTCCGCGTCATGATGCCAATGGTCCGGCATAACAAGGCATTTAGACAACTGCACGCGTATTACACAACCAGACAAGTGAATCCATTACGCAAGAAACAGTCCATTGTAGTTCTCTGCGGAAAACTACTGAAAGTACTGCACGCAATCTGTACGAAGCACATGGTATTTGACGCTAAGCAAATGATGAGGGACATTCCCACGCTCGAAAGAGCTGCCTAAGCATTACATTCGTAGTGAACGACTAGAAAATTGGATGACACGGAGAAGCCGGCATTATATTATCCATTCGACCAGTGAGTCCCCAAAGGAGCTTAGCTAGCCTCCGCCTTATGACTAGACCGAACGAAGGAATGTAGGCGCTTTTGACGCCAAGAGACATGGGAGGGTACGTCATCATAAGCAACGCGGAGATCCACAGTGCATCGTATACAGAATTATCATCGCAACCAGTATTATCCAGCGATGACCGCGTAGCGTACCCAAGGACGTTTGAAGATTCAAATATCTAATTATTATTGTTTATCAGCGTGTCAAAAAAATATTTTTGGCATCCTAACAACGGGTCAAACCGTTGATACATCAACATTTATAGAGGGAGTGATAACTTTGTGGAAATGGGAAGCAGAAGGTAAGGCAAAAGGTGTTATCGTTCTTGTACATAACGCTTATGAACATCATAGAAGATATGTATGGCTTATACAGAAATTTCGAAGCGACGGTTTTCACGTCGTGGCGGGAGATTTACCTGGGCACGGCAAAGAAAGTGTCGAAGTGCATGCAGAAGCATTTAAGGACTACCGCAGATTTATCAAGAAAATGATCCGTAGCGGATTAGATGATAATTTGCCTGTATTTTTATTTGGACATGGTTTAGGAGCTACGTTCTTACTTCGTTTATTACAGATGGAACGAATTGAATGTGCGGGAGTGATCTGTACATCGCCTTGGCTACACTTGGAACATCACCCGCCAATTCGGGCGAAAATGTTTACAAAATGGTCTCAATCGATGACATTGGATCATGAAATAACGCCGGAACTCCTATCACGTAATCCAGATTTTTTAGAGCAATTCGCTGAAGATCCACTGTATGTATCCATTGTGACAGGCGGCTGGTACCGTGAATTGCAGACACTTATGAAGTCTGTCATGCAACCTGATTTAATTATCCAAGATGTACCGCTGTTACTTCATACGGGAGAAGCAGATCAAATTACGAACATCGATTACACACGGAAGTGGGCATTCGCACAAAACTTATCTGAACTTCAGTTGAAACGATGGAAAGACGTTGAGCACGATATCATCCAAGCACCTGAGCAAGAAGGGGTCTATTTATATACACATTCATTCATTAATAATGTACTTCATTCACTCGGATATATTATCGAATAACGTCAGGTTGTGAACATATGAGAAAACGTTTGTACATAGGTGTGGCTGGAGCTTTTGGAGCGAGCACAAGGCTGCTGGTCGGTCAGCTGCTGATCGTCAGCGGTTCTTTTCCTGTCGCGACGTTCTTGGTGAACATGGTCGGCACGTTTGTGCTTTGCTATATAGTAGAACGTGCTCGTCTTGGAGGAAGTCTCAGCCCTCTGATGGTGACGGTTATAACTACAGGATTCCTTGGTGCATTTACGACGTTTTCAGCAGTCAGTGTAGAAACGGTTGAATTGCTAAGTGATGGATTTTTTGGACTCGCCGGCACTTACGTCGCTAGTAGTTTAGCAGGTGGACTAGCTATGGCAACACTTGGTTTTTCATTGGCTAGGAGGTGCTCGTCATGATCTGGCATTTCATAGCAGTTGGTTGTGGCGGATTTATAGGAGCGCTTTTGCGTTACGAGGTATCTACCAAGCTCAATCGTGACCGTTTACCATATGGAACGTTGCTTGTTAATTCTATTGGAAGCTTCTTCATTGGCTGCATCATAGGATCAAATCTTTCACTCGGTTGGACATTGTTCTTGGCGACTGGTGTAGCAGGTGCTTTGACGACCTATTCTACGTTAATGAAAGAGATTTGGATGTACTGGGCTGAAGGCCGAAAATTCCAGGCCATTGGTTATACACTATTCACGTTCACAGTAGGGATAGGCTTAGCCTATTTAGGTTTTAGCTTATAGAAATGAGGTTCTGATGAATAACAAAACAATGCAAAAAACGACACCAAACAAACGCAAGAAAAGGATCACTTCATTCTTAATTGCTTTAGGGGTTGCGATTGTCGCCATATATTTCCCAGAACTATTTGACGATGAAGAAAAAGAGCCGAGTCGTCAAGGTCTGATTCCTGTTGAATTAGTGAAAACAATTGACGGCGATACGATCAAGATTATGTATGAAGGTAAAGAAGAAAATGTACGGTATTTATTAATTGATACACCGGAAACGAACCATCCACGTCTTGGCAAGCAGCCGTATGGGCAGCAAGCAAAGGTTCGAAATCAAGAGCTACTGCAAAAAGGTCAGCTCGAAATCGAGTTTGATGTAGGCGGGAAATATGACAAGTACGGCAGGTTATTGGCGTATATATACATAGACGGCAAGAGTGTGCAAGAACAGTTATTGAAAGAGGGATTGGCGAGAGTCGCTTATGTGTATCCGCCTAACACACGGCATCTAGATGCGTTTGAGAAAGCTGAACAACAAGCGAAAAAGTCCAGCATCGGAATTTGGACGTTGGAAGACTACACCACAGACCGCGGTTTTGACAGTGAGAAATATCCTGCAGATTCAGTGAAGATCCCTGTCTATGGTGAAACACAGGACTTCAAGAACTGTACAGAGCTTCGTAAAGTATATCCGGAGGGCGTTAAGAAAGGCCACCCGGCATATAAAGAACAGATGGATGGCAATAGTGACGGACGGGCTTGTGAATAAAAGAATGACTAAGTGAGTGGTAAGACACCGTTGATTGTAAGCGGACAATTTCTACTTCTCATGAACTCACGGAGAATGCTTACATGTATATACTAATGAATAAATAAAAGAATGAAGACAATTCCTGGTCAGATCAAGGAATTGTCTTCATTCTTTTTTCATTAAAATACTTCATTATAATTGGTAAGCTCTCGCAGTGCACGTTCTTCAGCGGGAATCCGAACGGATAGCATCCAGATGTTCAGCAACAGAAACAATCCTGCAGTGAAGTACGCACTGAATAGTAAAGGTAATACAATCAGTTCAGTTGTAACAATGACATAGTTCGGGTGGCGGATCCAGCGATAAGGTCCTTTTTTTTGTACGTCCGCTCCAGGTAGTATGAGAATTTTAGTATTCCAGAACTTCCCTAACGATGATAGACACCAAACACGCAGTACTTGCATCAATAGGAAAATTCCAAGCAAAACGCCCCAGAACGGTGAGAGAGGACGTTCGAATACAAGAACTTCGAATAATAAGGAAACGAAAAATGCCGTGTGCATCAGAACCATCCATTTATAATGAGACGCACCGATTTCTACTGCGCCATTACTGCGAATCCATTTCTCGTTACGATTGGCGACAACCAATTCGACTAACCGTTGAATGACGACGATCATAAAAACAAACAAGAAGAGCCTGCTCATCTTACTGCCACTCCAACAACAGTAATTCTCCACAGAAGCCTGGACCAAGCGCTGCCATTAAACCGTATTCACCTTCCGCAGGCTGTTGCTCGATAAAATCCTTGAGTACATACAGTACAGTAGGAGACGACATGTTTCCATGGTATTGCAACACTTTTTTCGACGTAGCGGTTTGCTCTTGATTCATATTCAAGGCTTTTTGATAAGCATCTAATACTTTTTTACCGCCCGGGTGGGCAACGAAATGTTGTACATCTTCCATTGAAAGATTATGATCTTCCACGAATTGATGTACAAATGGTCCTAACCAACTCTTGATGACGTTAGGAATACTCTTTGAAAATACAACATGCAAGCCATCATTTTTTATGTCCCAGCCCATTACATCCTCTGAATCAGGCATGAAACGGGAAGACGTTGCACGGATATGAGGCATCGGCCGTGTACTTTTGATGGTAGACTGTTCTCCGGAAACAAGTGCGCAAGCTACACCATCAGAGAATAACGATACACCGACCAAGTTACTTTTTGACACATCATCTCGTTGAAATGTTAAGCTGCAAAGCTCAACAGCGAGTAAGAGAACATTCGATTCAGGATAGGCTTTACAGTAATCAAAAGCACGACTCATACCCGAAGCACCACCTGCGCAGCCAAGACCCCAAATTGGAATACGTTTAATATCATGTCGAAATGGTAATTGATTTATAAGACGCGCATCGATACTTGGGGTGGAGATGCCACTACTTGAAACAAAGAATATCGCGTCTATTTCGGCTGCATTCACGGGACGCTCAAGCGTTGTCGTATTGGTGAGACATTTCTCGACTGCCTGTTTACCGAGTTCAACAGCATGCTGAATGTATAAATTATTTTTCGTTTCAAAATCATGGGGCTCCGCATACCATTCCAACGGCATACATACTTGACGTGAATCAATTTCACCGTTTTGGAACACCTTTAATAAGCGGTCGATATCTTTAAATGAATCCGAAAATAACGAACGAGCAAATGTCATAGCCTCTTCCTGTGACAAATCAACAGGCGGACTAACTGTACTGACAGATTGGATGATTGGCATAGGGTAACCTCCGTTTTAAATAATAGCGAGCACGAGCTGTGAATTTTGCCGTGGCTTCTTGTAGACTATATGCAATAGTAGAGGAGGACTTGTCTTGAAAATACAATTAAGTATATTAGATCAATCTCCCATTACATCCGGCAGTCATGCTCATGAAGCTTTTCAGCAAACCGCCACCTTGGCGAAAAAAGCCGAAGAATTGGGCTATAGCCGCTTTTGGGTATCCGAACATCACGATGCTCCAACTCTGGCGGGTTCATCTCCTGAAATTCTGATGGCGCATTTAGCTACAGTCACTTCGACGATTCGAATCGGATCAGGCGGTGTCATGCTACCTCACTATTCCCCTTATAAGGTGGCAGAAAACTTCAAAGTGTTAGAGGCCTTGTTTCCTGGGAGAATTGATGCGGGTGTCGGGCGAGCTCCAGCAGGGATGCCCCGAGCAACATATGCTCTCAACAACGGCGAATATCTAAATCGTGACCAATATCCCCAACAAATTGACGACCTGCACATGTATCTTCACGACGCGTTGCCTACAGATCATCCATATGAAGGATTGAAAGCAACCCCACTGACGAATAACGCACCACCTATCTGGATGTTAGGCACGAGTAAAGAGTCAGCGGACTTAGCAGCTCAAAAAGGACTACCTTATATGTTTGCACAATTCATTAATAGTGAAGGAGGTAGGGAAGCAGCGAAGTATTATCGAGATCATTTCCAAGCGTCTGCTTATACATCTTTACCGAAGCAAGCGGTAGCCGTATTTTTGTTTTGTGCAGAGACGGAAGAAAAGGCAGATTGGATTGCATCTTCATTGGATTTGTTAATGATTATGCAACAACAAGGAATGAAAGTAGAGGGGACACCTTCGCCAGAGCAAGCGGCAGCGTATCCATATAGTCAACTGGAACGAGAACTTGTTCAATTGAATCGCGAGCGTATGATAGTCGGTACACCAAAATCGGCTCGTAGGCAGTTGGAACAAATAGCGGAAGATTTTGGTGCAGAAGAAATCATGCTCGTTTCAATTACATATCACTTTCATGATAAACTGAAGTCGTATGAACTGATTATGCAAGAATTTTTGAAAGGGGAGAAGAGTAATGAATTTGATTGATACAAAAAATCAGCTGACTGAAAAGAAAAAGCATGTAGAGAAAGTGGCGAACGTTGAAAATGCAACCTTTATGAATATTCAATTGCATGCAGGTGAGGAAGTAGCAGAGCATGATGCGAATAAAGAAGTATTCATCATCGTGCGTAAAGGAAAAGTGCGGTTCATTGTAGAAGGCGAGCCGGTTGATGTAACACCAGATAATGTCTTGCATATGGTGCCTATGGAAAGGCATAGTTTACATGCTATAGAAGAGTCGGATATTTTGGTTATTCAAGTGAAACCATAAAGATACTATAAAAACAGATCGCTAGTATTACTAGCGATCTGTTTTTATAGTATCTAGAGTAGGTTAATGCTGAACGGTTTTACATAACTCACACAAACTGGAAATGAAACCTTTATTCTGTTCAGCAGTTCGTTTTTTCGGGCCACGCAAACGACCTCCTGCTCGTCGGATTTTCTGAGCTTTATGACGTGCCGCAAGTAATTGATCAATATTGTCATTTGTATACCATCTACCGTTTTGATCAAGTGGTAATCCTTGTTTCGCCAACGCCATAGCGGCCAATCCGTAGTCTTGAGTGACGACGATATCCCCTTTTTTTATACGGTTCACTAATACAAAATCGACTGCGTCGGCACCTTTGGAAACAGTAATCGTTTCTGCGCCTTCCCGGTGCATTTCGTGTGCAGTGTCACATATTAACACACAAGGTAGGCCGTACTCTTTAGCTATCTCGATCGTTTCATTGATTACTGGACAGCCATCTGCATCCACTAAAATCGTTGTCACGTAATACCACTCCTTCCGCATTACTTAATAGGTTTAGTATAGCAAATAACGGGAAAGATAAGTAAAAATGTACGATTGAGGTGATGAAATGGCTGATTTATCAAAAGAACAACGAACTACTGTAGAACAACGTGAGCAATATGGACGAGAATTGGATGCGAGGAATGCTGCCATGGAGAACATAGAAGTTCCACTTGAAAACAGAGCGTTGGCAGATCACGAAATTCCACCACCGTTAACAGAAGAAGAAGTACGAGCAAAAGTTGGTAATCAGAACTACCAAAATGCGACTGATGATAACGCACCTACATCAATTGGTAGCTAATAAAGTTATGAGAACTGCTAGGGACATCACGGATGTTCCTTTTTTGCGTTAAAAGCTAATAACGAAACTTACCTGCTAGATAAATCGTATACATACAATACAACTAGATGACGGAGTGATGAAAAATGAATGAAGGATATTTCGTAGGATGGGGCACGTTAGCTTTAATCAATGCAGTATTAGCGCAAGGAAAAAACAGAAGCGGATTGAACTGGTTTATACTCTCCTTATTTTTAGGACCACTGGCCACTCTCTTCTTAGCGCTATCAGGTAAAAAGTGATAAGCTATTTAGGAAACCGAAATAGTGAAGGGAGCTATTATAACTATGCAAATTAATGTAGAGATTTTATTCGCAACAGATGCAAAAATAACGAAGAATCTTTTGGTGAAGCAATTTGTCGACAATCAAACTGGAGGATTTTCCACGTTTGTACATGACGGAAAACAGCTAGTCGTGATAAAAAATAAAGAATGGAAAACACTAGATGCAATTCGCAGTATTGCAGGTGAAATCTCTCGCAATCTTGCGGCACAAAAAGTAGATTCTGCTTCGATCCAAGCAGATCAGCTAGGGCAAAAGTGGTCGTCTGTAGATGAAGCAGTGACGGCTTTCGTCGAAGGATGGCACCTTGGCGCTTATAACTTTGACCGCTACCAATCCAAAAAAGCAGACCCTGTCACTACATTAAATGTTAAAGGTGCTGACAATGCAACAGTCAAATCAGGAGAAGTGCGTGCAGCAGCTATGGCGTTTTCTCGCGATTTGATGAATGAACTTTCCGATGTCCTAAACCCGGAGACGTATCCAGAAGTATTGAAAGACCATTTCAAAGGGACAAAAGTGAAAATCGATGTACTTGGCAAAAAAGAAATCGAAGAACGCGAGATGAACGGTGTGTTGACTGTTTGTCGCGGTAGTAAATATGAACCTTCATTCGTAGAGATGACATTGCAGACGGATGCATCGAAACCACTCGTGGCTCTTGTCGGAAAAGGCGTGACATATGATTCGGGCGGTATCAGCTTGAAAGGCGGACGCGACGACAGTGATATGCGCATGGATATGGGCGGTTCAGCAGCTGTGAGCGGAGCTTTATCACTTCTAGCTCATTCAGATGCCAAAGTGAATGTAGTTGTGCTGATTCCAATGGTAGAAAACACTCCAGGACCCGACGCTGTTATGCCTGGAGAAGTTATTCAATATAAGAATGGCATCAGTGTACAAGTCGGTAATACCGATGCTGAAGGCCGTTTGATTTTAGCGGACGGATTAATTCGCGCTGGAGAATTAAACGCAGATTACACAGTCGATATTGCTACATTGACTGGTGCTGTTGTCGCTGCTCTCGGTACAGAAGTCGGCGGAGTTTTCGGGGATGAAGAGTTGTCTGCTAAACTGAAGAAAATAGGCGATCAAAACGGTGACTTCGTTTGGCCACTTCCGTTGGTGGATGAGTATGAAGAAACACTAGATAGCGCCTATGCTGATTGCAATAATATGAGTTCTCTAACTGTTGCCGGTTCGATCACGGCTGGCCTCTTCCTGCGCAAGTTCGCACCGAAGAATAACTGGTTGCATGTGGACATGGCAGGCGTCATGGATAAGCAGAAATCGAAGGGTTATTACACAAAATCTGCAACAGGATACGGAGCACGTTTACTTGCAGACTATACAGTGTCATTGACTAAATAAGTATACTGAAAAAAGGATGCCTTAACAGAGCATCCTTTTTTATCGTTTAGTATAAAAACTATGTATGTTTAATACTGGGAGGAACTAGTATCTACGATGGGATTGAAGCGCCAGCTGGGGACGCTTTCCGGAAGGCTCAAGCTGAACCTCCCGGAAGTCGCCCAAGCTTCCGCTGAAACCCTCACAAAAACAAAGAAGGGGAGCTAATTCCCGCTAGAATAATTAGTAAGGATACCGACGCGATAATTGCGGGTTTCATAAATGCCGGCTCTTCCTTCACGAGCTCCTTTATTGCATAGATTATCGATATGACAAAAACAAATGGCCATACGAACCATGTCCATAGATAAAGAACACTTAAAAGCTTCATGATGCTAATAAACATAAACATCACTCCTTCTATAAGAATAAGAGCTCACTATAATAAAAAAGAATAATGTGATAGATAATGCTCTTTTACTTTTGTTTCCCCTATTTTATAAAATTCACACTTTTCATAATGAGATATATAACAAAATTATTTGTAATTCATCAATGGACCAATCACAGGGGAGTATGTAATTACGAATAAACGAGTTGCTCCTCCAAAATACACAATAAAAAAGACGAGTGAGAGAAATCTTCTCACTCGTCTTTCATTATTTACATAGAACTACTTCACGTGAAAACGTACCTTTGCGCGCGAGACAACGATCGGCTATTTCAAATCCAGCAATTTCGAGCATTTCGTCCATATTCTCAATCGTAATAATTAAACAGTTTTTCGCAAAACGACGAGCTTCTTTCAAAATCTCGAGTTGGCCTTCTGCTGTAATATGCGTAAATAAATTATACGGCATATCTATAATTGCTACATCATATTCTTCGTCGACTTCAGAAATTGGACCTATTGTGACATTGCCTTCCAAATCGAAGTAGTCGATATTTTTCCGTGAACCATAGACGACAAGAGGATTAATATCACGACCTTCAATAGGGATACCCATAGAGAGTGCTTCAACAAGGACAGTTCCAATTCCACAGCAAGGATCGATGACGCGTTTCCCTTCAGGATGTGGCACCGCGATATTGACAGCAGCTCTGGCTAAACGTGTACCAAGTGCAGTGGAGTACATATGTGGTTTCTGCTGGTGCACATGCCAATCAGAAGAACTGTAAAGTAAATTTCCAACATACCAGTGATCATTCAATTGTATGATGCCGATAAACACTTCAGGATGATCCAACTCAGGCTCGCCTTTGATACGTAATCCAATTGTACGCTCTATTTCGCGACGATCATCATGACCGATTTTAGCCGTTCTGGCAAGCTTCATATCATTCAAGCAGACTGTCTTAAATAATTGATTGATTTCAAGCTCAGAAGCTTTTTCCGCCAGCAATTCTAAACTGCCTGCATCCAGTAAAACTTCAAGGCGAGTTTGTACGAACGGACTTCGTGACGGATCCACCGCAATATCACTTACGATCACATTGTCTTCTACGTCATGTCCGAAAAAAGCCCGCATTTCCATTCGACATAATTCCTTTTCATCACGGTGTCGAATATACGTGTATATAAATTGTGAAGCCATTAGTTATTTGCTCTCACTTCATGCAAACCGACAAGTGCTTCATACAAAAGTTGTAATGCATCTTGGATCGACATCGTCTCGTCAAATCCTTTAAGAGAATCAAACGGAACATTCAACTCCCAGAAGCCTTCGTTGTCAGAAAACGAAATACTAAAGCCATTTAAGTTGTGCTGAAGTTTTTCTTCAATAAATGTGCGAATTGTTTCGGCTTCTTTTTTCTTACCTTGTAAACCAAACAACGCCATATACGTCTTGAAAATGTCATCAACTTCAAGTGCCAGCGAATCCACTTTGATCTCATCGAAGTCAGGCGACTCGACAAAAAGAAATTCAGCTATATTAGATTTCAAGTAAGAGATGGGTTCCTGTAAAAAATGCTCATCTGCAAAGCGTACGGTTTCTTCTGTTTCTTTTACACATACTTCTATTGTGTTGATTGTTACTGTACTCATTTTATTCACTCCTCGTTAGTAAGTATACCGGATTGTTTTTCGGGATACCACGGATTTAAGTGAATTAACACTTCATCGACGTCTTCATTCTTTGCCATGATCAAATTACGTAATCTACTCGAGATAATATGGCCTTCTTGTATCGTCAAATCACCACTGATACCGATTCGAATATCGACCAATACGTAATGTCCATGTTCCCTGCCACGCAAGCGATCAATTCGTTTCACTTCTGGAATGGAATAAATCAATTCTTCAAATGCGTTTAATCGCTCATCACATACGTTTTTTTCCATTAAAATATCAACACTTTCCTTACCGATCTCCATAGCGATTTTAAAGACAAGAATAGAGACAATAATCCCAGCGATAGGATCTCCATATGTGAGTAGCGGCAATGCGTAAGCATCTCCAATTAAAGCAAGTCCAATACCTACTACTGCTGCAAGCGAGGCATAGACATCAGCCAGGTGATCATACGCGGTCGCGATTAACCCTTTGCTGTTCTCGGCTTTACCGATACGAATTGTGTAGATATAGAGTATATATTTCCAAATTAGCGACACAATCGCAGTCAGTAAGGCAATTTTACTTGCTGTAGCAGGTTCTTCAAATAAAGCCATTATAGCTTCGAAAGCAATATAGATCGCAGCCAATCCTAAAATAATTGCGACTATACCTGAACCAATTACCTCCGCTTTTCCGTGTCCGTACGGGTGATCTTCATCAGCCGGTCGTTTTGAAATTCGCATAGAAGTCAATGCAGCGGCAGAAGCTACCACATCACCTGCGTTATGGAAACCGTCTGCAAGTAAAACGGGACTTCTGAAAACAAATCCGACTATCAGTTTTAACACAGTTAAGATCACATTACTCAATAAGCTGATCCAAATAGCTAAGACGGCAGAAGTAGAATGCTCGCGTGCATGAATTGTCATAAAAGTTTCCCCCCTCTAACAGTGTTGCCTTTAAACAACAAAAAAACCTCGCTTATTTTGGGCGAGGTCATAAATAATTTTAATTGTTGGATTGGTGCAAAGTTCATCATTGTCATCACTCATTCATTTGTAGTTCAATCATTATCCCATAAATGTACAGTTTATGCAAGGAAACGCAACGGCACTCACAGTAGAAAAATGTCTTCTACTGTGTCAAAATAAGAAAATAGAAACAATGCAAGGAAGTAACAGTTAAAGTTGTTATACGCAGTCACGTATAAAAATACAATTCGAGAGGTTTGATGAATAATGAAGCTTTGGGGCGGACGTTTTAGTAGCAAAGCAGACGAGATCATGGAGAAGTTCAATAGCTCTTTACCCGTCGATTATCGTTTATATAGAGAAGATATCGCAGGTAGTATCGCACACGTTACGATGCAAGTTCATTCGGATTTATTGTCACCGGAGGAAGGTGAATTGCTAGTGAACGGCTTGCAGTCAATTTTGGCAGATATTGAATCTGGCGAACTAAAAATTGAAGGAAATTATGAAGATATTCATTCATTCATTGAAATGAACTTGACGGAGCGGGTAGGGGAGACAGGCAAGAAATTACATACAGCCCGTAGTCGAAACGATCAAGTAGCTGTCGATATGAGACAGTATGCGAGAAATCAAACTTCTGTCGTCATGGATGCGTTGCAGGTCTTAATTGATTCACTTGAAGCAAAAGGAAAAGCAAACAATGTTATTATGCCAGGCTACACACATTTGCAACGCGCGCAGGTCGTCACTTTCGGACATCATTTGGGCGCATACGCACAAATGTTCAAACGCGATAAAAAACGTGTACAAAATGCGGCCGAGATTCTGAATGAAAATCCACTGGGCTGTGGTGCGCTTGCTGGTACGACGCATGATATTAATCGTCAAGTGACGACCGCTTTGCTAGGTTTCGATAAGCCGGTAGATAACTTCCTTGACGGCGTCAGCGATCGCGACTACTTAGTAGAATTGATGTCCGACTTCTCACTCATTATGATGCATATGAGCCGTTTAAGTGAAGAACTGATTCTTTGGAGTAGCCAAGAGTTCCGCTTCATCACCATCTCAGACGCCTATTCAACAGGAAGCAGCATCATGCCACAGAAGAAAAATCCGGATGCAGCAGAACTAATTCGTGGTAAAACAGGACGTGTATATGGCTCTCTATTCGCTTTACTGACCACGTTGAAAGGATTGCCATTAACATACAATAAAGACATGCAGGAAGATAAAGAACAATTTTTTGACGCATTGGATACAGTTCTAGATTGCTTGGAAATCATGTCTAAAATGATCGACACTCTACAGGTAAATGAAAAGCATATGAAAGCAGCAATTAAAGGAGGTTTCTTGAATGCAACAGAGGTGGCGGACTATTTAGTTGCAAAAGGTACGCCATTCCGTGATGCACATGAAATTGTTGGGAAAATCATCATTTATTGTGAACAGGAAAACAAAGCAATTGAGGATCTGACAGTGGGGGAACTCAAAAAGTTCAGCAATCATATCGAAGACGACATCTATGAATATATTGATTACGAATCCATTATTACAAAAGGCAATAAAGGATTGATGAAAAAACAGTAATACTAATAAGTAAACTAGTTTTTCTATAGACGCTGGCTAATACTACCTCAATAAAACTGAACGATAATAAGCATGTAAAAAGCCTGTGGAATGTCCACAGGCTTTTTACTATTCAACACGGGGCTTACCTTGGGCAGATGCGACAATAAAACCTATTGCACCAAACACTATAGCAGGCAAAATCCAACCGACACCTTGTTCATATAATGGTAGGAATTCCAATATATGTGTAACCGGTACCACATCGATATTGAATGCACGTAACACATCAAAGAATCCAATAAGACCTGCTGCTAGTAAACCATAGTTATACACTTCATGATAGCCTTTGAATAATGGGTGTAACAATCTGAAGATTATTAAGACAATGGCTAGCGGATATACTCCTACTAGTACAGGAATCATCACTGCAAGCAACTGCGTGAGACCGACATTCGCAACTATCGTAGAAAATGAACAAATAATAAACACAAACGCTTTATAAGAAATCTTTGGTACGACCTTAGAAAGATATGTAGCACTAGCGGTCGTCAGTCCAACCGAAGTCGTTAAGCAAGCTAACGTGACTGCAAGTCCAAGTAAGTATAATCCGTTATTACCCATCAAAGCATATGCAAGTTTTGCTAAAATATCTCCGCCATTCGTGGCACCTTCTGCTACAGAGCGGCTCGTCATCCCTAAATAGGCTAATCCAGCATAAACAAAGCTCAACCCGATAACTGCAATGGATCCTGCTTTCATCGTAATAGAAGTAATCGCTTTTCTATCTGTAATACCTTTTGCCTTCACGGCATTAATTACAATGATAGCGAAGACGAGCGCAGCCATTGCGTCCATTGTTCCATACCCTTCGATAAAACCTTTGAAAAAATAATCTTCTGCATAAGATCCTTGCGGCGCGCCCGCTTCACCGACTGGTTTGATAATACCAGTCACGACGATAAGCGTTACGATAGCTAGCAATATGGGAGTTAAAATACTTCCGAATCGATCGACTAGTTTATTTGGCTTAAATGAGAGCCAAATCGTCACTGTAAAAAACACAATGGAAAAGAGCGCCAGTGCTAACCTAGAGTACGACTCCGGTACAAATGGTGAAACGGCAATTTCGAATGAAACAGTCGCTGTACGCGGAACACCGAAGAACGGTCCAAGCGCTAAATATATAACTAATGGAAAGATCATGGCAAACAAAGGAGATGCTTTTCTCGCTAAATCACTTAGTTGGCTACCACTCATGGTAACTGCAATTACGCCGAGATAGGGAAGACCTACTCCTGTTATTAAAAACCCAACTAGCGTAATCCATGTCTGTGTTCCTGCTAGTTGACCCAGTAGCGGTGGGAAAATCATATTTCCTGCACCGAAAAAGAGAGCGAACATCGTCAACCCTAATTTAAACGTATCAAATTTTGTAAATTGATTCATTTGGAAATCCTCCTGAAATACTTTGAAAAGTGTATGTATTTAGATAATTAGTTGTATGTTAGTGAAAAGAGCTCATAAAAAAGGATTCTCCTAAGAGAATCCTTCAGAAGATTACCCCATAATGTGGTAGCCGGCATCTACATAGATGACTTCACCTGTCACGCCACTCGATAAATTACTTAACATTGCCACTGTCATATCTGAAACTTCTTCAGGTTTGACATTACGTTTTAGTGGCGCACGCTCCTCAATTTGACTGAGGATAGTATTAAAGGAAGGAACGCCTTTTGCGGATAATGTACGAACTGCTCCAGCAGAGATTGCATTGACGCGAATATTTTGTTCACCTAGCTCCGATGCCAAGTAGCGTACAGAAGCTTCAAGAGCAGCTTTTGCAACACCCATTACGTTATAGCCTTCAAGAACTCGTTCTGCTCCTAAATAACTCATCGTAATGATCGCTCCGCCTTCTGTCATATAATGACGGGCTTCACGTGCTGCTGCTACCAATGAATAGGCACTTGAATCTTGTGCGAATGCATATCCTTCACGAGTTGTTTCGACGAATGGATTATGCAAGTCTTGTTGATGTGCAAATGCGATGGAATGGACTACTCCATGAATAACACCAACTTCTTCGCCAATCGTTTTGAAAGCCTGTTCGATGCTTTCGTCACTATTCACATCACATTGAACAATTTGTTTGGCTGTGAATTCATTTTTAGCTAACGCTTTTTCTAATTTATCACGTGAGCGATCTTTACGGTAGGTGAAAATGACATTCGCACCGACTGAGAATAATGCTTTTGCAACTCCCCAACCAATACTACGTTCATTTGCCACACCCATAATCACAATATTTTTACCGGATAATTTTAATAAATCTACCATAATAGCCTCCTGAAAGTTTCTTATTCATTTGATCATATTATACACTCCATAATAATAACATATAGCGATGAAGAAGTTATAGATTTTCTATTAAGAAAGGAAAGAGAATTTATAAGTTAACTGTTAATAAATAAAAATACAGTTGACTTTATAATTATACATACGTATACTTGTCATTAATGAATAAAGAGGTGATGGCGTTGAAGGTTGGAATCGTAGGAGCGTCTGGATATGGTGGCCTAGAATTGATACGGTTGCTACAAAACCATCCGGAAATTGAACAAATTGATTTATTCACATCCTCAGAAGTGGGGACGGTCTTTTCTCAAAAATATCCACATCTCGTGAATATTCACGATCAGCCGATGAAGGCTATAGAACCTGAACATATTAGCAAGCTGGACACAGTGTTTTTCAGTACACCAGCAGGCGTTACAACTAAGTTACTTCCTCCATTGGTCGGCGCTGGTGCTAAATTGATTGACTTATCAGGAGATTTTAGATTGAAAGATCAAGGGACTTTTGAGCACTGGTATCAAAAGGATGCACCGCCAATTGAACATTTGGAGAAAAGTGTATACGGACTTCCCGAATGGAATAAAGAGGATATTGCCGATGCAGAAGTAATTGCGAATCCAGGGTGTTACCCGACAGCGGTACTTCTTTCTTTACTTCCGTTACTAAAAAACAAACTAATTGACGGTAGCCAATTGATCATCGATGCAAAAAGTGGTATATCCGGTGCAGGTAATAAACCGAGCCAGGCGACTCATTTCAGTGAAACAAATGAAAACTTCTCTATATACAAGATTCATCAACATCAGCATATACCGGAAATTGAACAGGCAATGAATACATTTGCCGATCAGCCGGATCCAATTATGTTCACTACACATCTTGTTCCTATGACGAGAGGTATCATGACAACGAGCTATGCGAAAGTGAATGGGCAAGTAACGGAAGAACAGCTGGTAAATTGCTTGCAAGAAACCTATAAAGATAGTCCGTTCGTTCGCATTTTGACAGACGTACAAAAGGTCAGTACGAAACAGGTATATGGCTCCAACTATTGTGATATCCATGTCAAGGTAGATCCACGAACGAATCAGGCAACGATTATAGCAGTTATTGATAATGTGGTGAAAGGCGCCGCTGGACAAGCTATACAAAATATGAATATCCAATATGATCTAAATGAAAAAACAGGAATCGATATCATTCCATTATGGATTTAAACAATGAATTTGGAAACGAGAACTAGAGGGGGAGCACTACTATGGAAACTATCGAAAGTATGAAGCGCATCTCGCGTAAAAACATTATCTCACCAAAAGGATTCAAGGCAGTCGGCATTCACTGTGGGCTAAAACATAAGAAAAATGATTTAGCTCTATTAGTCAGCGAAGTGCCAGCGAGTGTTGCGGGTGTCTTCACAACGAATGTAATCCAGGCAGCTCCACTTCAAGTCACAAAAAAAGTTGTCAATGAGACACAAAAAATGCAAGCGGTCGTTATTAACTCCGGTAACGCGAATGCATGTACAGGAAAGCAAGGCATGCAAGACGCAATAACTATGCAACAAAAAACCGCAGAGCACTTAGGGATTGATTCCGATCTTGTAGGGATTGCTTCAACAGGTGTGATTGGTGAACAAATGAATATGGTTCCTTTACTATCAGGTATTGAAAAGCTTCAACCAATGGACACATTGGAAGGTTCCATTCAATTTTCACAAGCAATTTTAACAACAGATACCGTAACGAAAAATACTGCTTATGCAACGGTGATCGATGATCGTGAAGTAGTAGTAGCGGGTGTTGCAAAAGGTTCAGGAATGATCGAACCAAATATGGCGACGATGCTTGGCTTCATCACAACCGACGCCCATATTGAATCTGAGCATTTACAAACAGCACTAAAAGAAATTGCAGATGTAACTTTCAACTCCATTACAGTAGACGGTGATACGTCAACAAATGACATGGTTCTCGTTATGGCAAACGGGCTAGCGGGTAACCACTCATTAACTCCGGATCATCGCGAATGGCAATCTTTCATCGATGCATTGCATGCCGTATCACGTGATTTGGCAAAAATGATCGCTAAAGATGGAGAAGGTGCTACCAAATTGATCGAAGCGAAAGTGACAGGTGCAGTTTCGGATGAACAAGCGCGTCAAATCGCAAAATCTGTTGTCGGCTCACCGCTTGTCAAGACGGCAGTATTTGGCTGTGACGCGAACTGGGGAAGAATTATTGCGGCAGTTGGATATAGCGGAGCCACAATAGATCCGGAAGATATCAAAATCTATATCGGTGACACTGTAGTAGTAGAAGGCGGAGAACCTATTCCGTTTTCAGAAGAGAAATTGTTAATTTACCTTAAACAGCATGAAGTGAAATTTGCAATAGAACTAAACCAGGGAGCTGGTCAAGGAATGGCATGGGGGTGCGATCTTACTTATGACTACGTCCAAATTAACGCAACATACCGCACGTAAAAGACAAGTTATTAAACTAGGCGGCAGTATGCTAGACGAATTAAGCGATAATTTTTTCCAGGGTGTGAAGAAATTACAGCAAGATGGTGTTCAAGTAATTATTGTTCATGGTGGGGGACCAAACATTAATCAAGAACTTGAAAATCGTGGAGTGGCTTCGACTGTTGTCAATGGGTTCCGTGTTACGTCTGCTGAAGCAATTGATATCGTTCAGTCAATCATGATTGGCCAAGTGAATCCAGCGCTCGTTCATCGTTTCAATCACGAAGGAATCAAGGCGGTTGGATTAAGTGGATTCGATGCGAACTTATTTACATGTGATGTACTTGATTTTGAAACCTATGGTTATGTGGGAGAAATTAAAACAGTTAAAACAGAAGTTTTGGATGCGCTATCGGATGCAGGAGTTATTCCTGTTATCTCTTGTATCGGTACAACTGCTACTGGTGATCCATTGAATGTCAACGCGGATACAGTCGCGAGTCAAATTGCATTAGCGGTCGAAGCGGAAAGTTTATTATTGGTGACAGATACATCAGGAATCCGGATTCAAGATCAGCCCCAGACAGAAGTGGTACCGCAAGCTATTTATGGCTGGATTAAATCAGAAGATATCTATGGAGGAATGATTCCTAAAGTAATGGCGGCAATAGATTGTCTAGAAGCGGGTATTCCATCTGTACAGATCGTCTGTCAGAAATTAAAAGGCACGGTCATTACCAAGGAGGAGGCGATCGCGTGACGTATTTATTCAATAACTATGCAAGACGTGCGGTACATCTCGTAAAAGGACAGGGTACCGTAGTGACAGACGATAAAGGGAAGGATTATTTAGACTTTACTAGCGGCATCGCAGTCGTCAGTTTAGGACATGCTCATCCTGCAATTGTTAAAGCTTTGCAAGAACAAAGCGAAAAGTTATGGCATATTTCCAATTTATTTGAAAGTCCAGAACAGGAAAAACTTGCTGAATCATTAACGAAAAATACGGATCTGTCATATGCGTTATTTTGTAACAGTGGAGCTGAAGCAAATGAAGCGGCGATTAAACTAGCACGTAAACATACAGGCAAGCATCATATCTTATCGTTTAAACAGTCATTCCATGGGCGGACCTTTGGCGCAATGGCTGCTACCGGTCAAGATAAAATCCAACAAGGATTCGGCCCGATGCTTCAAAGTTTTGAAGCATTGCCATTTAATGATGTAAAGTCTTTAAAACAAGCAACTAACGATAGCGTGGCTGCCATCATGCTAGAAGTCATCCAAGCAGAAGGTGGGGTTAACTCTATCGAACCGGCTTTTGCTGAAGCGGTTATGGCTGCCTGTAATGAACATAATATTCTCCTCATTATCGATGAAGTTCAGACAGGAATTGGACGTACAGGAACTCGCTATGCCTACGAGCAAACTGCATTAAAACCTGATATTGTCTCACTTGCTAAAGGTCTGGGTGGCGGTTTCCCGATTGGAGCTTTGCTAGCTGGCGAAGAGCTGTTCGATACCTTCGGACCTGGCGCACATGGTACAACGTTTGGCGGAAATCCATTAGCCATCTCAGTTGCCCAAACTGTAGTTCATCATGTGTTTGATCCTGCCTTCTTACAGGATGTTCAAGAAAAATCTGAGTACCTGAAGAAACAACTCCAATCAGAACTACCAAATGATAAATACTCGATTCGGGGTCAGGGCTTATTAGTTGGAATTCATTCAAATAAAGAAATCGCCCCATTCATCCAAGCGGCCGAAAAACAAGGATTACTCCTTGTACCTGCTGGAACGAATGTCATCCGTCTATTACCACCGCTGACAGTTTCAAAAGAAGAAATCGATCAAGCGGTAGCAATTTTAAAGAACATATTAACGTAATCACAAATTGAATTAAAGTAGTCTGCGAACTGCTATTCAGTAAACAAAAGATCTCCCCGAAGTTACAACACTTCAAGGGAGATCTTTTTTGCATGTGTACAAGTCAAATGCAGTTACACTTTTTGGAATTCTTTCTATACAAAGAATTATTCCTCAGGTATAGTTAAGGCAAAACAACTTAAGAGAATGGAAGTGTCCTAGACTTGAAAAAGATATGCGCACTAGCGCTAACGATAATGCTGGTCCTATATGCATTCCCAACCACCTCGCTTGCCAGTGTCTTTCAAGATGTACGTCCCCAGCACTCGGCAGCTGATGAAATACACTATTTAGTTGAAAAAGGAATCATCATAGAAAAACCAAATACCAAATATCGTGTAAACGAACCGATCACACGCCTCGAAGCCTCAGGGATGATCCAACGCGCACTAAAAATTCCTGTAGAGAATAGACCTGATGCAAAGCTGTCTGACGTAAAGGTGTCTCATTCCCACTACGCACTCATGGCTGCAATGGTTGATGAAGGTATTTTCATGGGCAACGAGAAAAATGAATTTCAACCGTATGGTAATCTAAAACGTGGGCAAATGGCGGCGGTATTCGTTCGCGCATTTGATCTAACAGGTACATCCACATACCGATTCCGTGATGTGCCTGCAACGTATTGGGGTTTATCGGACATTCAAAAGCTATCTGTAAATGCGATTACGACAGGCTATTTGGATAACACGTTTAAACCGAATCAAACGTTAACTCGTGGACACTTTGCAGTATTTCTTGCACGAATTCTTGAGCCTGACTTTAGAGAACAATCTGCGTGTTATAAGCCGAATAATACACCAGTGCAAACAGTAAATGTTCCTGTGACGACACTCTGGAAAGAGCCAGGAAAATCGCGAACAGTAGATGCTTATGCCACAAACAAATCGCCTGATATTACGAAGTGGGTTGCTGCGATGAGTTTACGTGAAAAACAATGGCTAGTAGGTAAATTAGAAACGCAAGCACTATATGGTCAAACGGTAAAAGTTCTACAAACAAAAGGGGACTGGGTGCAAGTGACAGTAGTTGATCAAAGCTCACCTAAAAATGCTGCAGGTTATCCTGGATGGATGTTGAAGAATCATGTAACGACCGTATATCCTAACTATGCAACATGCGACACAGCTATGGTGACAAAGAAGTCAGCTTCACTTACGATGGATGAAAGTGGCAAGCAATCTTTCCGTTCCATCAGCTTCAATACGACGTTGCCAATAGTTCATGTTATGGATAACAAGCTCGCTGTCCAAACACCTGCTGACGGGATAAAGTACATTGACAAAACTGCAGTGAAGGTAGTTGGAGCAGATGGCGTCATGCCAAAGCCAACAACACAGCAAATCATGGAGACAGCCAAACTCTTTGACGGATTAACGTATCTATGGGCAGGCACTTCAGGATTTGGCCTCGACTGCTCAGGATTTACTTATTCTGTCTATCGTCAGCATGGGATCGATATACCACGTGATGCATCTGTACAAGCATTAAATGGAAAGTTGGTGCAGAAGAAGGATTTGCAACCTGGAGACTTACTGTTCTTTGCTTACAACAAAGGTAAAGGTATCATCCACCATGTCGGGATGTATGCTGGAAACGGTCAAATGATTCATGCACCGAACCCAAAGCGTACTGTGGAGATCATCCCTATGACGCTAGAACCGTATAAATCGGAATATGTATCAGCCAGAAGATATTTGAAATGAAAAAAGCGCACAGACAATGTCTGTGCGCTTTTTATCTGTCTTACAGCTTACCTTCAAACAATAATTTATCACCATTCAAATCAATAATTTTTAAATGATTATCATGCTTAATGAAGATACTTTTATACACTTTTTTTCCGCTTTTATTTTCAAAAAGAATAATACGCTTGCCTTGATTATCCGCTTCTACTTGAGCTGTTAACTCGTCCAACGGAATATGCTCTGCCAATACCTCGGCTTCTTCATGCCCTAACAAATTAGAATTGGAAGGTTCGTATGAAGCGTTCGGTTCATCGGCAGGTATCTCTTCAGCAGGTGCTTCTTCTGTAAGTATTTCAGTCTCGTCAGGTTCAGTTACTTCCGGTTCTTCCTCAGGCTCAATTACTTCAACTGCAATATCCTCATCTTCTACAGGCTTTGCTTCCTCATCGTTACCGCATGCAGCCAAAAAAACGGCGAGTGCAGGTAATAGCCACCATTTCTTCATATGCGCTCACTCCTGTTTAAATCATTTAATGTCTAGACAGTGTAAAAGATTGCCTAGTATAAATCAATTGACTAGACTTTACTGCTATGGATATTGTGGAAATTGGTGAGTTAAAGTAGGGTATTCATACAGTAGAAGTCATTATAAATATTGTTGTGCCTTGACCAAGTAGTATTATTAGATATTTCAGTATCTCTGTAGTGATGAATCTACTAGACGAAGCAGGAATAATAAACCACAAAGTCTACCGCTGGACATGTAAAATGTTCATCTACAAAGCGAATGGGAGTCAGAAATTCAAAAACAAAGAGGTATTCCAAATTCCTGGAATACCTCTTTGTTTTTTGTGCAATTCATGCAGTACATTTCTCAATTTGAATTAAACACTAGGCTGCATACTATGTTTCTTATATTGATGAGCCTCGTCTTTGCGCTTTTGCTGTATCCGAAGGAATATATTATTTCCTAACAGCGCAGCGATAATAAACACCGTACCGATGTAATCAAAAATTGTTAACTGATATCCTTGAATATAGGAAATTACCAGTGTGGTCACCGGCACGAAATTAATAAACAATAAACCATTCAATGGAGACAAGATGCGTACACCCACATTCCAACCTACTAACGCAATGATACCCGGGAATACAATCATAAACAACATGTGCGGTGTTACCACTTGTAATGTATCTATAGTCGGGACTGAAATATAACCTGTCAACGTTACGAAGAATACCACGATACAAGCAGTGAATGTACCAAGTAGACAACTCAACGTAGAATATCGCAACGCTGACCATTCACTAAATCGATTTCCACCCATTGTATAAATGACCCAGCCGATTACCGCAATGAAGATGAGTAATGAAGGTACAATGTCATCTGTTGCTGTAAGGAATGTACGTAAGTCGCCTTTTGTGATCACAAGCATTACACCGACAAAGGCAGTAAACACACAAGTGAGCGTGAAGCCATGTGGTTTATGTCTACTAATCATCCAGACAATAACAATAGAAATCATCGGCATCATAGCTTCTGAAATAGATGCTACCATCGTTCCGGGTTGTCCCATTAGATCTTGCCCCCAGAAAATAAAGAGGTTATAGACAACGAATGCCATTGTCCCGAAGAACCAAAGGGATAGACCCCTCTTTTCAAAGCGGAAAGCTTGCGACCCTTCTTTAAACCATAAAATGATGACGAGTAGAAGTGTTACCGAAACATAACGAATTAATGTGAAATAGAACGGGTCGATATTTTTGAACGCGCTATTGGCAACTGGGAACATTGCACCCCATGACACACTGGCTATAAAGCACAAAAACGCTCCCCAGATAATTTTGTTTTTCAACAGACCTAACCTCCTTGAAGTACTACTTCTAGTAAACACTATTATGGACATCACGTAAAACGAATAATAATGATGACTACTATCAATTTTATTGATATCATATACATAAGAGTATTTTACTAGGAGGCTAACCATGGAGTTTAAAGACTTAGAGATATTCCAGATGGTCGCAGAGAAAGGAACGATCACGGCGGCTGCTAAAGAATTACGTTACGTACAGTCAAATATCACGTCGCGTATACAAAAGCTCGAAGCGGAATTAAAGACGCCATTATTTAACCGACACAACCGAGGGATGATCTTAACGCCTGAAGGGAAACGACTTCTCATATACAGCGAGAAGATTTTATCGCTAACGAATGAAATGAGAAAAATCGTACAGAATGACAAAGAACCTTCAGGAAAGCTCGAGCTAGGCTCGGTTGAAACGGTCATCAAATTGCCAATTATTCTGTCGAGGTATAATAAAAAATATAAGCAAGTCGATATTTCACTATTAACAGGCGTAACGGAAGGATTGCAACTTAAGGTTCTAAACCATCAACTTGATGGGGCATTTATATCGGAAGGTACGACGCATCCTGATCTAGCTGTACATGATGTACTCGAAGAAGAACTCGTGTTGCTTTCGAGTAAACCATTCCAATCCATTGAAGATATTAAAGATGAGCCAATTCTTTGTTTCAGAAAGGGTTGCGGTTATCGAGCTCGCTTAGAGTCATGGCTTGAAGCTGAGCAATTCAAGCCGACGAAAATGATGGAGTTCGGAACATTGGAGACGATTCTCGGCAGTGTGGCGGCAGGATTAGGCGTGACATTCGTTCCGAGATCAACTGTTTCTCATTTGTTAGATCAGGGATCAGTCTATTGCTATCATCTGCCGCCCAAATACAGCCGAATTAAAACGGTATTTGTACGACGTGCAGATTCTTATTTAACACCGACCATTGCAAAATTTATAAAAGTGATTAATGAATTCAGAGAAGAAACGGAAGAGCAATTTCAAAAATCGACACAATTATGATCTGCATAGCATGTTACGTATGGTACGATATAGGGTAGTTATGAATATAGAATTAGGAGTGCTATTAGATGAACTATACGAATCAAACAACACCGCCTGCGAATTTCAAGAAACGGAATTACCGTCCGGCGATTATCATTATCTCTGTCATTCTCATCGGCGCGATTGGCATCTTGGCAGGCATGCCGGGCGTAGAAAACTTCACAGCATTCGATATTACAATCTTGCCTCTATTGAATGCCATATTTAACACTTTCACTTTTATTTTTCTTGTCTGTGCATTAGTCGCGATCTTGAAGAAAAATATCAAACTGCATGAACGTTTTATCTATGCAGCATTTGGGACAACCGCTTTATTTTTAGTGACGTATGTCGCGTATCACTTTTTATCAGAGTCCACACCGTTTGGTGGTAGTGGTTTCTTGGCTGGATTCTATTACTTCATCTTGTTCTCACACATAGTGTTAGCTGCTGCAATCGTTCCGCTCGCACTAACAAGTGTCGCAAGAGCATGGAATATGGAAATCCCGCGCCACCGCAAAATTGCACGTTGGACGATGCCAATATGGTTATATGTTAGCTTTACCGGAGTACTTGTGTATATATTGATTTCACCTTATTATTAAGTAACCAGAAAAATAGCGTTGAGCATCAGTCAAAAGTAGGTGAATGACTGATGCTCTTTTTTACAATGAGATAATCTGAATAATCAAATTCAATGAATAGGAGTGCTACAATGAAAACACCAAATTTCATGTCAGATGAATCATTTGATGAAGTGTTTAAACAAGAATCTGATCTAATCAATGAACAACTACAAAAAGAAATTCTTATTGCGATGGTCGGGGACATCAATGCAGGGAAGTCATCTACACTGAATCGTCTTATGCAAAAAGATGTAGCAGAAGTGGGAGCGCAGCCAGGGGAAACGAAGGAAGTTAAAAAGTTTTATTACACAGACAATATACTGTTTGTTGATACACCGGGTCTTGATGATATTTATCAGGAACATTCAAATGAGACACTAAAATTTTATAATCAAGCAGATGTGATTTTATTTTTCTTGAATGCAGCGGGTACGGTATTGTCAGATACGGAACTAAAATCATTAAATAAGATTGCCACGCTCAATAAGAAAATCATTCTCGTACTCAATAAAATAGATGCAGCTGATGATATTCCGAGTTTAGTGAACTATGTTTTGGAGCATACTGGATTTGCCTATCCGGTTATTCCAATCTCTTCAAAGACAGGAGAACAAATGGAATTCCTGCAAAAAGAGATCCTACAACAATTAAAAGATGTTAATAAAGATCTATTACTCGCAGCGCATATGAACGATAAGTCGTCCATTGCTAAACGATGGATTCTTGCAGCAGGTGCATCAGCCGCTACGATTGGAGCAGTTCCCATTCCGGGTGCTGACTTTATACCGTTGACAACATTGCAAGTGGGCCTCATGTTGAAGTTATCTACATTATACGGAAAACCGATTACGAAAGACCACGCAAAGGAGCTGATCATTGCAACGATCGTAGGGAATATCGGAAAAACAGCTTTCCGTCAAATCGTTAAAGTGATTCCTGGTGCAGGAATGGTCGTTGCCGCAAGTGTTGCCGGGTCTATGACAGTTGCGCTAGGATATGCAGTGAAATATATGTATGAACATAATATGGAACTCACACCTGACACATTGAAAAAAGTGTATGAAATGTTTTTGAAAAAACAAAAGTAAAAAAGGGGCGGAATGTATGGAGTGGTTTAACTACGCAACATTTGTGGTCGCTTTACTAGCAGGTTTGTATTCGATGGAAAGTATGAAACGTAATAAGGAATTAGAAGAACGTGTAGAGGAGTTAGAGAAGAAAAATACGGCCGAACTGGACAAGCATCGGTTGTAGAAAGGGGAATACATGAAAAGCGAATGTCCGATTTGTCGGGGGAATAATTTGTGTGGTAATACAATGGAAAGTGACGAACATTGCTGGTGTACAAAGATGACCTTTCCGCAAGAAGTGTTTCGACAAATACCAGAGAAACACCTGTACAAACGTTGTATATGTGAAACGTGTTTGAACCGTATAACTGAATTAGAGCAGGCAAGCAAGAGGTCTATGGACCACTAGCTTGCCTGATTTTTATTCGGCTTCAAATGAACGTGTGGAAAGTTCTTTCTCGTAGATGAACAATGCGTTCTTATCGTCACGGATCCGCTTCAAATATTCGATATGTCTATCGAATGTTGCTTCCTCTTCTACTTGCTCGTCAAGGAACCAGTTCAGGAAAGAAATCGTTGCATGTTCCTTTTCTTCCCATGCCATATCCATGATTTGATAAAATGATTTTGTTACTTCTTTTTCTTGTAATAATGCCACTTCAAACGTGTGGACCAAGTTATCAAATGAAGTAGTTGGTGCAGGTGTTTCTGTAATAATCGCACGGATCCCGCGATCATTCAAATAAGTATAGATTTTCATTGCGTGTTGACGTTCTTCTTCTACCTGCTGGAGAAAGAAGTGCGCAAATCCGCTGTAATTGCGATATTCACAGTAAGATGCCATGGATAAGTAAGTTTGTGCTGCGGCAAATTCATTATTCATTTGCTCGTTCAACGCTTGTGCTAATTTTTCACTAATCATGTGGATCGCCCCTTTTCTGATAGTAATGTAACTAGCGTAAAGTATGACACCTCCGCTATCTATAGTATACCTTTAAACGACATTATTTGCATACTAGTTATTTAATTGGATACTCATTAAGGTCTACTGATATACTTAAATAGAAAACTAATGAATGTTTGTACATAATAAGAAAGAAGGTCATCACTTGAAACAGTATACTATCCCTGCCTTGGACGTCTCGGCAGGAGTGGAAGCAAAAGCGTATGTAGATACATTGACGAAACCTATCGGAAGTTTAGGGAAACTTGAAGAAATCGTAATTACGTTGGCAGAGATACAAGGTCGGAAACAGCCTAGCATAAATCGATTAGGTGTATTAGTATTCGCAGCAGATCACGGAATTGTAGAAGAAGGGATTTCAGCATTTCCACAACTAGTCACACGTCAGATGGTGCAGAATATGGCGGTAGGCGGGGCGGCTATCAATGTATTCAGCAGACAGCAACAAGCAGAATTTTCATTGGTTGACGTGGGTGTGATGGGAGAGTCGTTTTCAGCACCCGTGAAAGACCGGAAGATTCGACAGGGGTCGGAGAACTTTCTACGTACCGAGGCGATGACTCAGGAAGAAGTAGAGAAAGCGCTGGAGATTGGCTATGAAGAAGCGATGGCGCTATTTGAAAAAGGTGTAGATTTCTTAGTAGTAGGGGAAGTCGGTATTGGTAATACTACGACAAGCAGTGCTGTAGTGGCGGCCATAACAGGTTTAGATCCGGAAGAACTGGTTGGTTACGGAACAGGAATATCGTCTAAACAACATCTTCATAAAATTACAGTAGTTCGGGAAGCACTAGCTCTTCATCAGCCTAATTCTTCAGACGGCTATGATGTGCTACGTAAGGTCGGTGGTCTAGAATTGGCTGCGATGGTAGGAGCAATGCTTGCGGCCGCTTCTAAGCGCGTACCTATCATTTTAGACGGATTTATCTCGACTGCGGCAGCTTGTGTGGCGGAAACTATAAGCCAAGGCGCAACAGGATATATGTTACTTGGTCATCAATCCATGGAACCGGGACATCAAAAGGCATTTCAATATTTAGGAAAAGAACCCATTCTGTCTTTGTCCATGCGATTAGGGGAAGGTACAGGTGCAGCAGTTGCATTCAGTATCATTCAATCGGCTGTGTTGATGATCAATGAAATGGCAACCTTTGAAAGTGCCGGTGTTTCCGGGAAAAATTAATAAAAAGGGAAGAGTGGTAGACTGACCTAGCGATATGAGACACATATAAAACACCATGATTAGGCTGCTTTGACACCATATTTTATCGGTGTCAGGTAGCCTAATTTTTCTTGGATACGTTCTTCATTATAATAATTTAAATAGGCAATTACTCGTTCAACTACAATATTATTGCGTAATGAATTAAATTTAACGTATTGAAATTCTTCAGATTTCAGACTCGAATGAAATGATTCAATCACCGCATTGTCCCAACAGTTTCCTCGACGTGACATGCTGCCGATCAGGTCGTTATCCTTGATATAGGCTTGATACGCGTATGACGTATACACACTCCCTTGATCCGAA
>NZ_AUDQ01000028.1 GCF_000425545.1 Sporosarcina ureae DSM 2281
TAAAGCCTTTTGTAATCGGCAGAAAAAACTGGCTTTTCGCAGTTTCCACAAGAGGTGCTACTTCAAGTGCAATCGCCTATAGTCTCGTAGAGACCGCAAAAGAGAATGGCGTGAATCCTTTCTTCTACTTGCAGTTCCTTTTCGAAGAACTTCCTCAACGTAACCTTGAGAAAATCGCAGAGTTTGAAGACTTAATGCCTTGGTCAAAGACCTTACCAAAGAATTGTTATATCCAATCAAAGAAATAGAAAACGCCCCGAAGAATCTTTATGATCGATTCTTTGGGGCATTTTCTTTTATATGAAACAACGTGTTCACTTTTTGACGCTTACCTTACTATAACTCGCCTTTAATTTATTTTTTCTGCTTACAAATTCTACAAATTGGCCCGATTGCAATATTGGCGCGATTACTTGCAAAGCAATCGCACGCATTTGTTGAATCACTTAAATAGATTTACATAATTAATAACTTAAAAGGGATTAGAAATCATGAAAAGCGTTTAATACATCATCACCTAATGGATGAGCGAATTCTTGGTTTTTCAAAGGTAATATTCCTTCTCTTTCAAGTTCTTGCAGATATTCTTGAAACCCTGTACAAATAGCTAGGATATAATCTTTAAGATTGAATTCATAATTAGATATTCCCTCTGGATAATGACCATGATGTTCAATAAAATGCATTTTCCGATCACTGGAAAATATATAGTAATCAAATTTTCCATCACAATCTATTTTTGCTTCACTAATTTTACCTTTATATAAAGAGGCAAGCGTTAGGAGAATATTAGGGATTGCTATAAACCCTATACCTGATTTAAAACTAAGTAACTGTGTGTCACTCGAAACGTCAAATTGAATATCCCCACCACTGAAATGGATATCAATAAAACATCTATAATTAGAAATCATAAACGCACCTCAATTGTATCTTTTAAAATTAAATAATTTAGCCCGATTGCGGTATTTGAGCATTTGTTTATAAAACAAACGTCCCCCGTTAGTTTCACAAAATATATACCCCAACAAATAATGCAAAACCAGCAGCTAGAAAAAGTCCTAAAGAAGCAGGCTTTCTATTTTGAAATTCAGTAACACCGATGACAGCTGCCATTAATGCCATTAGTAGCAATAGAAAAGGTAATATTTTGCTAGATGTATTTGTTATGAGACCAAAGCTAGCTAATGATATGACGGCCATTATTAAAATTATTTTTAGAGTCTTAATCAAAATCGGCTCCCCCTTTTTGAATAAAATGGCCCTTTTCATGAACGACCTTGTACGGTTAACGCCGCCATTGATAAATTACTATTTTCTTGATAAAACAACATAAGTAGTAGAACAAAGAAAGAGAACTACACCAATCGCAAGCGAAATACTTAAAAAGTTACGTGGCATAAAACCTATGGAAAAAATCAAAAATAGTATAGATGCTACAAAAAAGCGATCTCTCTTTGTTTCTTTATCCACGCGATTCCAATTTAAGAGAACAAGAATATAAGCTAATGGTGCAAAACAAATAGCAATTATTAAAAAAGGTGTTTTTTTAATAAACCAAGGTAATTCGGTTTCTTTATCTTCCAAAAAACCATTACCTACTCTTTACGTTAAAATTTAATGGCTTGATTGAGATACAAACGAAATCGCTTATAAAGCAATCGCAACCGTTTGCGAAATTACTGACTCTTTTGCCATTTGTTAAAAGATATGGAAAAAGTACTAACGAATAATATCAGAAATGAAACACCCAAAATTATTGGTATAAATGTGAACGCATCGATAGTGCTCCCCTCAGTAGTCCAACTTGAAGCACCAGCAGGTCTCGAGAACGTGGTTGCTAAGCCTTCTCCATTAGCTCCAAATATTAAAAATAAAACACCTGAAAATAAAAAAGCAATAGGAATTCCAAACAAGTCTATAATTTTATTTTTCATTTTAATCTCCCCCATACTTAAGAAAATGACTCGTTAATAGCACAAAATTTGTACAACAATCGCGCCCGATTGTTAAAATATGTTTTTTAGCCAAGTTAATATATAAACAAACATAAGTGGTTCAATCAATACAAGACAAAGTAAAATAAGGAAAAAGGACACACCTGATATTATTTTCATTACACCCTTTTCATTTTTGAGAAAAGCGATAAAGCTAAAGATAACACCAAGTACTAAAAAGATAGATCCGACCAGAACAACGGGTTCAATTATTTCACTTGTCATCCAATTGACCACAAATGCTACTAATCCAAAAACTATATAAGCAATTGACCATTTACTAAAAGGTCTTTTCAAGTAAATCAACTCCCTTTTGATAACCACTCATTTGGGCCCGATTGCGATATTGGCGCGATTACTTGTGAAGCAATTGCACCCAATTGTGAAGGGAGCAAGACATTTAACTCTTAGCTTTCTTATTGGTTTTAGTTATCCATTCCACAAAAATAAAAACAAAAAATGCAATGACAGTAAGTCCACTATTGTCACCCCAACGAATTTCTGGTCGGAATAACCACTGTAAAGCCGTTAGAAACACGATGAAAATTAAACAATACGTTAGTGCTCTTTTAAACATATATTCATTCCTTTCCGTTTCAAAAACTGGCCCATTTCCGGCACAGTGCTCATTTAACAACTCCACTAGAAAAACGAATAGTAATATTTAGGAAACCTTTCACTCTCACGGAATTAATCTTTTACAGTCCTAATATCATGTATTGCATTCGTAGTATCGGAGTCTTCCTTTGTGACCTGATGACCTTCTACAAGCGAGATATAATAGTCCTCATTCGATAAAGGATAAAAGTTCTGATCCTCTTGCTCCTTTTCAAAATAGATCGTGTATGTATGTTTGGAATTTGTTTTTAACTCCCAACTTCCGCCTAATTCCATAGCAACATTGGCTGATATTCTATTGGCAGTGTAGCCTTTTTTATCTTCTAACCATTCACCTACAAAGTACTTGTTTTTATCTTGTTCGACCACTAGAATTTCTGTTCCGTCCGTTGTAGTGATCAAGTCAATACTTCCTTTTATTCCTTCGCTTTGAATCAGATCCTCCAAAGCAGCTTCCGGTGTTGGGGAATAATTCGCTTGATTCTCTTCGCTACACGCAGATAATAGTAAAAAACTGGTCATTATTAACATAACAATGAAACGCTTTATGATACTTACCTCCTTCTACTCGTTTAGTTGGCCCGTTTCAGAAGCATTTCAGCTTCCACATAACACACCTCTAGTAGTGAATCGTCAGGACAGTCAATTGACGCGCAAGTCTCAACCATTTTGCTCCTGCTTCTCCCGTTCCTCTCGCTCAAGAATATATCTTTCGTATGCATCCTTCACTCCATCGTACGGATCGACTGGAACTGCATGTTGATGTATTTCCTTCAACAACCAAAACGATCTAAAAATCACTCCAACAATGATGGCAGTTAACGCATACCAACCTATAGGACCGATAAACGCCAAAATGCCTAAAACACCCGCCACCAAAATACACCCTACTAGCTTCATACCCTCTCTCCTCTACATGCATTTCGTATAATTTCTATTAACATAATCGCAGTGACAGATTTTCTGCCACTATCACCTCTTCTATTTTCCTACTCCAATTAACTGAACATGCGTTTCCTCATCATCTTTAAAAACCCGCATATATTCATACGTCCGATCCAATGTAATCTTATATAACTTATATTCATCTTCTGTCGGTTCATCATTCTCCTGCAAGTAAATCTGGAATGAATCTTCATCCGTTCTAATTTCCATATCACCAAATCCTTTTCCACTATCCAGGAAATCTTGATTTAGATACAAATATCGTTTCATTTCGTTTTCTGAGAACATATAGATGCCATTCCCCTCAACATCTTCAGAAGTTTCTATGCCATCAATAAAGCTTTTCACATCTGCATTCACTTCATCGATTGGCACTTCCGAATAAGACAATTGCTTCTCGCCACACCCTACCAACACACTTGCAATGATCAGCAACACGAATAATTTCCTCATTTGATAACCCCCTGTCAGTTTAACTTCAACAGAATTGTATAATTACTTCCAATAAACATACCATTATTTCCAAAGATTACATATGGGTAATTTGATATTCTACAATAAAAACTAGAAATATATTCGATAATTCGCAATCGTCTACTCTACTATGGTAAAATGGAAGTAGAGTCAGATTCTCTTTTTTGAAAAGCACACTAGTTTTTTATTATAAGGAGGAATTGCAAATGGCTAAAGACGACAGAATAGAAATTATTAAAAAGAACGAAATGCGGACGAAGGAAATTTCCAAAATGATTGGTGAAGGCGGAATCGGAGCGGACAAATATTACGATATTAGAAAAAAGATATCTTCTGAAGATGTAACGGAAGTACGCGAGGATTATGGTGCCGCCGACAATAAATAATCTAGTAAATTTACTTCAGTCATTCCATAGAACGACCAACGAGCCACTTTCCTTTAAAACGGAAAGTGGCTCGTGGTTTTACATAAAAAAACCCCCGCATTTGCGCGGAAGTCTGTTTTCACAATATATACTTGTCGATCTTCAATACCAACTCTGCAATTTCTGGCTTACTCACTTGATCGTCCGCTCCAACACTGTCGCCTTTATGTTTCAAGTCATCTGTGATGAGTGAAGAGAAGATGATAACCGGTAGCTCGGTGAGTTTTGGCGTCTCACGAATACGTTTGGTGAAATGATGTCCGTCCATTTGTGGCATCTCGATATCGGTGATAACTAACTGAATGTCCTTCTTCACATCGATACCATCCGCCACTAGCGACTCCAAATAATCAAACGCATCTTTCCCGTTTTCATAAAAGTCGAGATTCGCGTAGCCGGCTTCACTGAGCGTGTCATACAGTAACTTACGCAATAACGGCGAATCTTCCGCTATCAAAATGCGTTTATCCGAACGCTCACGCTTCCCAAGCCTCTTCACTTGCTCCACGTTAATCCCTGCATCCGGATTAATATCCATAATGATCTTTTCAAAATCCAGCAACAACAACATGTCGCCATCGAGCTTGATGACACCAATCACTTGAGAGTTTTCTGCTGCATAAATGCCAGAAGGTTTCTCGATTTGATTCCAAGAAATGCGGTGGATCTGCGTAACGTTATGTACGCGGAAGACGACCGTTTGTTTATTGAAAGCAGCGACGATATACTTAGCATCTTCTGGGTGGCTTGAAGGTGCCATTCCTAAAATTTTCTCCATACTGACGACTGGCAATACTTCCCCGCGCAACTGAATAATTCCTTCCACTGCAAAATGCGCATGTGGAATCGGTGTGATCTTCAATGGCATGATAATTTCCTTTACCTTGATCACGTTAATGCCATAACGATTACCTTGCATCTCAAATCCGACGATCTCCAGCTCATTCGTTCCGCTTTCCAATAAAATACCTGAATCATTGGACAAATCCTTCCACCCTCTCAGACGATATGGTCTATTACTAATGTATGTATTCATAGAATATACAATTCATTGGTGCAATAGAACTAGTATACCACACCAATTGACTATCAATCTATGGCAATATAAATAAATTGACTAATGAAATGGGGTTAGGGGTGTACGAACCCCAGCTTATTCGAATTCGCCAACCACTTTTCGAACTGTGGAACGGTCAACGGCTTCGAGAAATAGTACCCTTGGAAAGTCAAATCTGATTTCATATCAAGCAGGAATTCCACTTGTTCTAGTCTCTCTACCCCTTCGACGACTATGGTCAGATCCATCGGGCACCCGATTGCTATTATGGCATTCAGCACGGCACTTTTCTTCGCTGGCGCTGGTACTCCATCCGTAAAGGACTTATCGATTTTCAATGTCGTAATGGGCATCTGCTGTAAAAAGGACAAAGAAGACACGCCAGTTCCAAAATCATCGAGTGCGATCGAGAATCCATAGCGCCTGAATTGCTTCATTGCAGCAATAGCCTGGGTGGTGGACTTCGCGGTACTCGTTTCCGTTATCTCCAGTTCAATACGGCTGGGGTCAAATCGGTACGCATTGGTTTCTTTCCATAGCAAATTGAGTAAACGCGGTTCCGTCACGTATTCACCGGGAATATTGATCGCTACTTGTGGCACGTGAATGCCTTGCGAATCCCAATTATGAATCTGTCTGCACACTTCGCGAATAATCCAGTCCGTCACTTCGCCCATTCGCCCTTCTTGCTCCAATATTGGAACAAACGTCGCTGGTGGAATGGACCCAAGCTTTGGATGCGTCCAGCGAAGCAATGCTTCCACACCGACAAATTCATGGGTAGCCCCTTTTACTTTCGGTTGATAGACAAGGTAGATATGTCTTTCATCCAACGCCTCGGAAATATCGCGCAAGACATCTTGCTCATATGACTTTCCGTGGATAACGGGGTCAAACGTCAATAATCCCCATTCATGTGACGCGGCCGCTTGTTCGATAACCATCAACGCTTCTTTATACAACGTCTTCACAGACTTGTTCTGATCCGCCTGAGCAAGTCCACATGCATAGCGCATTTCTTGACTCTTAATCGGCAGTAGTTGATCTATTTCACTCTGCATAATTACAAGGTTTTTATAAAAATCTGTGGTACGTCCTGTTTGCTCAACACAGAAGAGAAAACGATTTCCGCTGACGCGATACAGCTGAGCGTAAGAAGGTTTCCACTTTGCAAGCAACGCGCCGATTTGCTTCAAAATCTTATCTCCTTCTGTATAGCCGTATAATTGATTAATACGTGGCAGATCAGGGAAATTCCAAATCGCGACACCTCCCGTTGCGACGTCTTCCGCCAAACAACGCTCCCAATTCCGTCGATTCGGCAATTTCGTCAGCACATCGTAATACCTCAGCCAATAATCGACATAGCGATCAATATAAGACGTCAACAACATCCCAAGAAGTAACAGCCCAACTCCAACACCGATCAACGCATTCATGATCTCCATATGCATAACCGACTCATGTAACGCTTGTCCTTCTTCTATATAATAGTTAGTACCGAATATGCCTAGATAATGCAGAGAAAGTGTTCCAACCGTTAGAAAAAACATGACAAATGCTATCGATAGCGAAATACCTCTCGGGTTGCTAATTTCCCGTAGCGCCAGATAGACCAATAATCCGCCAATCAAGTTCCCCGCAATGAGCAGTTTCCAATCATAAACGATTAAAGCATCCACTATTATCGCTTTCATGCCTAAATATTGCATAGCACTCATACCTTGCGCAATCAATGCAGCTCCTACGGCATGGCGCCAACAGGCTTTCATCGGGCTTCGTACAAGCTGGAACGCAAGTAACGTCGCAAAGAAGATTGGCACTATACAAATGAATGCCCAACCGTAATGCACATGCATTTCAACCGGTAACAAAAGTGAATTCATCGCTAGAAAATGGGTTGCCCAAATCCCGAACGACAATGCAAGTGAAGCCAATAAAAGCCATACTTCGCGTTTAAAAAAGCTAGGTTTTAGCATACGTTCATATAATACGAGTGTGGTATAGGAAGCGAACGCTATCACCAAAACAGATACTAGTATCATTTTTGATGAAAAGGAACCGATTAATTGTAAGTATTCTTTGTAGTCTGGTGTCGAAAACATCCGCTCCACCTCCTCAATCTATAAGATAGGGAAACTCTTAAATTATAATGATTCTAAGTACTCACAACTAACGTTATACAAAATCAAGTGCTTACTATTTATTATTTACTATTTACCTATAGTAGTCAATTACTTTTAAACCGTTTAGGCTATAAGTCTGTTTAAATTTTAAGTGTTATAATAATTATATGATATTTTCTGATAATTAGATAATGAAACCCTTTATGTTGTCACGGAAAATAGCGAATTATGGTAGAATAAAGCAAATCACGGAATTGAAGGAGAGACAACATATGCCTATCTATAACAAACTCGTACGCGACCTCATCCCAAAGATCATCGAAGCCGACGGAAAAACTTGCGTAACGCATACATTGAATGACTCACAATACATAGCTGAAATTAATAATAAGATGCACGAGGAACTAGCAGAGTACGAAGAAGCAACTAACTCGGAAGATGCCGTCGAAGAACTATCCGACTTACTGGAACTCATTCATGCGGCAGCGGCTTATCATGGTGTAACAATAGAGGAACTAGAAGCTGTACGCGCAGAGAAAGCTAAAGCACGTGGCGGCTTTAATGAGAGAATTTATTTGGTGGAAGTGGCGGATGACTAAGCTGCGCCTAAGGGTGAATACAGACATAAAAAGGCACATCGTAAAGAATAATATCTTTATGATGTGCCTTTTATTACTTCGATCCTAATTTTATAGTTTTATAATTCCTTAAAAACATCAAGTTCTTTTTGAGTCGTCAAGGATGATAAAGAAAATCGAATAGAAGATCTGATTTCATCAATAGTGTAACCAGCTGCCGCCAATACGTGAGACGGTTTACTAGCGCTGCAAGCTGATCCAGTAGAAGCGGATACATATGGTGCTAACTGTTTGAGAAGTAATTCGTTATTAACACCTTTAAATTGCACATTTAAGATGCCGGGAATTTTGTCTTTAACATCGCTGTTAAAAGATATACTTTCTCCAAACTTTGTTTGTAATAAATCATGTAGGTAAATTTCATTTTCACCCAAGCTTTTTATAGCATATTGAAGGTTATCATTAGTTATACTCGCTGCTTTTCCCATACCTACAATGTTATGGACAGCCAACGTGCCGCTTCTAATATTACCTTCCTGACCTCCACCATGAAATAAAGGAGTAATTGGAGTTAAGATTCCATATTGATCTTGTTTTAAATAAGCGCATCCTACACCTTTAGGTCCGTGGAACTTATGAGCAGAACAAGATAAAAACGTAATACCTGGATAATCCTCTAAATCTACTTCTAGTTTTCCGATTACCTGTGTAGCATCCGTATGTAAGAATACATTTCTCTTCTTACATACTTCTGATATCGCATTCATATCATTTAAAGAACCTAGCTCATTGTTCCCCCACATAAGACTAACTAAGATCGTTTCTGCCGTTATCTCTCGTTCTAATTGAACAGGATCTATTCTTCCAAAACAATCTGTAGGTAAAAACGTGACATCAAATCCTTTTTCAACAAGAAACTCACATGTCTCCAATACAGATGGATGCTCCGCTGCTGAAGTAATAATATGCTTTCCTTTATGATGATAAAAATCTGCAACACCTTTGATAATCATATTATTACTTTCAGTAGAGCCACTTGTAAATATAACTTCCTCAATAGAACATCCCAATAATTTGGAAACGCGCTCGCGTGACAACTCTATAGCAACTTTAGAATTGTTAGCCTTCTCATAATACTTGCTCGAAGGATTGCCATACTCAGCTAATAAGTAGGGCAACATCTCTTCATAAGCTTCTGTATATATTTTAGTTGTAGCGCTATTATCCAGATACACCATCTTGTTGTCCTCCCATTTCCAAAAGACTTAATAAGAGTTTCTCAAAATTACCTGCATACCTATACTCATTATCCAAGATTGCCATACCTCTCTCAAGATGAGCATTGAATAGATCTGGAAAGTATTCATCTTCTGGCACATTACGCTGAGAATGTTGCTTAATGATAGTTTTATAAACAAAGTCCATTTCTCCAGTAAGGGCATTTCGATGAATTTCTAAGCCACCTCGATTCGTTACGTTCTCCGGAAGCGATGGGTCTTTTAGTGATAAAGCAATAGCAATCCTTGCAAGTATATTCCATGTCAATCCTGTATTAGTTTGTAGAGCAAGTATCTTTTCGCCAGTAGAAGATGAAGTTTTCAGACGGAAGTTCATACCCTTACATCCCCTTTTGTTAGCATCGGTAAGTATTCATGTAAAATAGTAGTCGCTTGATTAGACACCTGGAAATTCAATGTATATTCCTTGGCAAGATATGGCGACAACATTCCATAATACTCTGCATCAATTTCAGAATCTGTTGATAAAATAATTGCCTGTGTGCCTGCATGCGGAATAAAGTCCAATAATACTGCGCGCTTATGATCTTTATCAAGACGCCCCAGAAGCGTATCAAATATAAACGGTACTTCTCTTCCCGAGCACTTAAATATAGCCCAAATCAAAGCTATCAAGAGCATTTGTTTCTCACCAGAAGAAAGAGTGAGCTTATTTAATACTTTTCTATCAGCATCAAGCAGTTCTACCTCGAATGATTCAGTACTAATATCAATTGCATGAATATAATTTTTCTTGCGCAATAGTTTATTAAGCATGAAAAGAGCTTCTCTTTCAACTTCTTGTAGCTTCTTTTGCAGTTGAATTTTCCTGAACTTCTCACTCAATTGTATGATTTTCAAAGCATCTTTAAAGGAGCTATCCGTTTTACTATCAGAAGATATTTGATGTTCCAATTTTTCAACTGTATTATTTATAATTTCAAGTTCTTTTTCAAGTAGCTGATATTCTTTTTGCTCATTATCAATTCTTTCACTAGTTAAAACTAACTCTTTTTGCAGTCTTTCAATTTGAGCTAGTATATCTTCAAATTCTGAAGTTGTATCATTAATTTTTAATTTATCTTTCCACACTCTAATCTGCTGTAACATCGCGGTACTTTCTTGCATTTTCTCTCGAATACTAGTTGGTGAAATTTCTTTCACTTTAATAAAGGTCTGTTCCACCATACTACTGTCTGAAAATGATGCATCATGTATTAATCTTGCAGAACCTTCATTATCTAATGAAGATAACAACGATTCCTTTAAGTTACTTTTATTTTCTTCTGTTTCAGGAAGATTAATTTGCTTAAGAACTGTTTCAAGTTGATCATCACCTAACAAATTATCAAGTTTAGATACAAAGTGGACGGACTCCTCTTTAGCAATTTGTTCGCGTGCATCGCCTAAAATAGAAATAGCCAATTGTAGTGGCAACATATTTGCGGTATAAGATTTGATCTCATCAATTATAGATTTACGGTCTACTTCAAGTTCATGTATTTTCCCAAGAATAGATTCTCTCTCAGCTTTAACGATTCCGCCATTTTGCTCAAAGTCCAGTTTATATTGGTCTATTTCTTCTTGCAAATCTTCCTTATGTTCTTTTAGGATGATTAAGCTATTAGATAGATCATTAGAACGGGTTCTCAGTTCTTTTTGTTTAGTACTCGCCTCTTTTAAATCTACGTGATTTTGAT
The DNA here is from genome assembly GCF_000425545.1 of Sporosarcina ureae DSM 2281. Lineage (GTDB taxonomy): Bacteria > Bacillota > Bacilli > Bacillales_A > Planococcaceae > Sporosarcina > Sporosarcina ureae. Next base: position 11,198 of record NZ_AUDQ01000028.1, read on the forward strand.
TACTCGATGACAATGACTGACGAGAATACACTTCCAAATCCTCTTCTAAACTTTCAAACCAATTTAATTTAAACACGATCTTGGATAGCGCACTTAAATGAGTAGATAATTCATCGTTATTAACAATGTTCGCTATTTCTTCACCGTCAAAAAGACAAAAGTCTAAAAGCTCTGGAGGAAGCGATTCTCTGAGCTTATTTTGAAAAGTTATTAGCTCTTGTTCGTTTAAATATTGACCATTGAACTGAACTTGAACATATTCACGTACTCTTTCATTCTGTATTTTCCAAGATCTTTTTAATACATAGTTTTTACTTTCAAAGCCTTCATTCATATTTAAGTCCATGGAAATACTGAAAGGCTGAATAGTTCTAGATTCTTTAGCTGCATTATTTAGCATCTGATTAATACGAGAAAAATACTCTTTATTATCGGCTTTATAACCAAAACTAAAAGATCCAAATAATCCTATCTTTATAGAATTTAGTAAAGTCGTTTTCCCAGCGCCATTTTTTCCGCCGATCAATACTACTTTTTTATCAATATCACTTGTAAAATTAAATGTGTTTTCATCCATATAAGGACCAATATTAGAGAGTGTTATATTATTAAATTTCATATGTTCTCCTTACTTACAGATGTAAATAGTCTTGTGTTAATGTTTTTTTAATCTCATTCATCAATCCTCTTCTTACCTTTAGACCAGTGTAATCTTTTTGTATGGAAATCAATTGCTTAACTACATTTAAGTCAACATGGAACTCATCGCATAATAGCTCCAAATCCGAAATTTGATCCTTATCAAACACTGGTTTTTCAACCATTTCCCAATCTTCACCGTGGCCCATAATATCAAAGTATAAAGAGGGTAAGGAATCTTCCCAATCTCCTATCTTCATCCAAATCTTGCGAATCTCTATCAATTCTTCTTTTTTAATGAGTTCAAAATAAGGATCATCTGGATGTTTTACTTCTCGTTGTACAATTAATAATTTCTCTAAGATCTCTTTTCTTGCTTCGAACGTATAAGGACCTAATCCTAGTTGTGCATATTTCAAATTCTCTTCACCGTCGAGACCTTCTTCTTTATAAGTTACTAGTAACTTCTGATCTCCTTCTGCACTCAAATCTATATTATTTTTAGTCAAATACTTATTCAATTCATTTTTGGGGACTATAGTATATTCTTCTAACTTTATTAATTCTTTTCTTCTACTCGCTTTTTTAGGGATAATAACGTATTCGATATCATCAATTGCTTCGACTTTAACTTCTTTAAAATAAATCTGTCCATGTCTTCGATATTTCATTCTTTTTGTGCGATCATCTCTGATACTAGTAAGCCAATTTCTAAAGTCCAGCAAGGGTTTTAACCAATCTTGACCACTCTGGATAAACCCATTCAATGCCTTATCTTCACTTACAACTGTACAAACCCAGCAACCAAACCTACTATTACCGCATGAACCTGCATCTTCTTTTGTTGCTTTATCAATAACTAAAGGACATTCTCCACTATTTGAATCTTGGTATAAGCTATACAGATCATAATTATCGTCACCCCAAGGTGATGCATAATTTAAAAGATAGTCCCAAACATCATCTAAACTAAAATGTCGTATAGGCGCATACACATAAGCATTTGATAAGGTTGAATGTTTCATAAACAATTTACCTTCGACAGCATGTGAGCGCATAGAGTTTCCTCTGCTTGTACTCTCGTCTTCACGAACTCCCAAGATCATAATAACTTCTCCAAAATCAGAAACTTTGTCTATTATAAACTGATTTGCAGGATCAATTTTCAGGCGATCTGTACACCAGCGAAATTGCTGATTAGGTGTTGGATAACCTCGCCCTATGATATTCACCCAAAATGACTGATCCATTTTCGGTTTTACTTTATGAGTTTCTAGTGGTAGCTCACGTTTAAGAGCTTCATCTTGAATGCGACGAAGTGTTTGATTTATTGAATTAATAATTAAAGGTGTTTCTACTAAAGTATCCGATGAAATTACATAGACCTTCTTATGTAACTCGTTTTTCGGCAGCTCACATAGTGCGTCGAAAATTAATTGGACGACTACAGTAGAGTCTTTCCCACCGCTATAACCAATAATCCATGGTCGTGTATCTTCTTTGTAAGCATTTTTAATTTCCTCTATTGCAGTTTTAGCTAAATCATTTTGTTTAGAAAGCATGTTGCTTATTATTCCATTATTCAATGCCTACACCTCCGTTGAAAAACTTTCTTCTAGTGTGATATCGCTAGGTGATAAAGGTAATCCAATCAAAACTTTTATTTTATTCGCAGTTAGACGTACTGTTTGATTGGTCTTTTGTATTCTACCTGTATTGCTAAACGATCTTCCCAACCAATCGTCTGTATTAGATCTACTCCAATCAATGCCTTGAAGCTTGTGAATATAAGTATGCCAGTTTTCTATTTCATTAATTTTCAAATAGTTACCTAGCACCCCTAAAGCCTCTATAAATACGCCATGACCATTAATATAGTTTGCCCGCAGATCTCTTGGTGATAACTTTTTCTCCATAACTAATTGCCATTCAGGGATCGATTCACTCACTACACGCCAATATTCTTTAACATACGCTTCCTCTTCACTCTGGCATAGGTCACCTTTCGTTTTACCGAGAATTTTTAGTGTTGAATTGAACAATTGATTTAAAGCCAAAATCTTTGGAGAGTTTTTAGATAGTGAGACGCGTTCGTTATCTGTGTACCTTTTAAATAAAGGAACATCTTCAACTACCTCTTTAGTTAACAATGCAATTTGATCCCGTTGATCATACAAAATGCCAATTGACGATGTAGTATTAACTGCATGTCTATTTAAATCTGAAAACATTTGCTGTGCTTGTACCAAATCGATATCTCTATAAAAAACAACAGAAATTGATTCATCTGCTAGTTCTGGAGCAATCTTTAAGGCTTCTTCAATAGCTGCACGACGATGTTGCCCGTCATTTATTAGAAACCTAGAATCCATAGATATTTTCAAGTGACCGATATCTTGATTCTGATCTTCTCCATAAGGTATAAATTCACTCTTGCCATCAATCGATGCAGTAATAGAAGAAAATACGTAATCATTTTTATTATCGATAATATAGTTGGTGAGCTCAGGAATCCTGGACTTATTTAAGATTCGTTGTGCTCTATATTGGGCAGGTATTTCTTGCTCATCAAACAGGAATAATTTAGGTATCAATCTTAACGGACACATAACGACATAGTATTCCTTGCTAGCTTGTCTACCTCTTAATGCAGGAAAACTATAATTAAATCCTGTATTCACATATAACCTCTCCTAAATACGTACGTAATAATTACTTCTTATTATAACATCTAATTCAGGTATATTACAGCATTGGATTCGAGTTTGAAAGAGTTTAATACTATAGATTAAAGTGTTAAGCGAAATGTGTTAAGATCGACTTAAATGATCTTGAAATAATATGGAGTTGAAACTATGTATAACGACGAGTCGATTTTTTCGTTTTTAAAAAATGATTGCCCTGAAGCTGCAAAAGCCGCTATTCAAATGGAACAATATATATTTTCAGACCCTGCAACCGCCGGTACTAAAGCTAGAATTGCTGTTGAATTCTTATTGAAAAATGTTTTTATAATAGAAGAAATACAAGAAGGATATAACTTATCCCTTAATGATATGATTTCATACTTATCTACTCAAGACTATATTAGAAGCGAAATAAAGCTTGCATTGGATCAAGTACGTAGAACTGGAAATAAAGCTACACATACTAACGAAATGTCATTGCTTGATGCATTAGGATTGCATAAACAGTTATTTAAGGTTGCTTCTTGGTATTACGAAACGTACGTAACATACGATGGAACAATAAAACCTTATCGTGAGCCACTTCAAAAACCTCCAAGTCTAACTATAGAGGAAATATTTAAAGCTTTTGAAGAAAGAGAACAAGAGACATCAAGTAACACAAAGTCTAACGAAAGTGGGAACAGCTCGCCTTTTACGAAAGCAATAGATGAAACTGCAGCAGTTACAGAGTTGGAAGTTAATCAAGTAGATAATCTTAAATCAACCACTTCTACGCTGAGGGAGCAACTTTCCAAGCTGAAAGATTCTTCCAAAGAGGCAATTGAAAGTGCAAATGAATTAAGTGATTTTAAGAAGTATCTTCACATTGATCGACAAATACAAAAAAGATTAGTCGACTACTTGAAAAACGAGATCCCTCCTAAGCTGATTTTACTTAGCGGAGGCGTAGGTGATGGTAAGTCTCACCTTCTTGCTTACTTAAAAAGTGAACATCAAGATCTCATTTCAGACTTCACAATACACAACGATGCCACCGAGAGTTTTTCTCCAGAGTTAAGCGCATTACAAACATTAGAAAAAATTTTATCTGCCCATAGTGATGATCAAGTAGATATGGTGAATAAACATACTATCGTAGCCATCAACCTGGGTGTACTTCACAATTTTATTAATAGTGATTATGGAGCTAAATTTCAAAATCTGAGAATGTTCGTAGAAGAAAGCGGAGTATTTGAGGATAAGATCGTTCCTTGGTATGCGAATGAAGATCAGAGCACTATTTTATTCAACTTATCGGATAATCATTCTTATGAACTAACAGCAAATGGTCCAACCTCCAGCTTCTATAAAGAAATGCTAAAGAAGGTTTTCGCAGCAGACGAAGCGAATCCATTTTATCTTTCATATAAAAAGGATGTTAAAGAAGATAAAAAGAATTATCTACATGAAAACTATGAGTTTTTACAGAGTCCAGAAATTCAGGAACAGCTAATACAACTTGTTATACAAGCAATCGTGAAATATAAACTTGTGATATCAACACGTGCTTTTTTGAGTTTTATTGCCGATATCCTGATCGGGAACGATAACAATGAAGAGTTAAGAGTTCTAGATCAGATTACTCCAAACATTTTATTTGCAAGTGGTGAAAGGTCTGAACTGTTGAGGGCTATAAGTAATTTAGATCCTATAAATACACGATCCTCAACGGTTGATGATTTACTAATAGACTTACGGCTAAACAATAACTGGGGCTTGGTTCATGAACAAACCGTTTATAATAGTCTTGCTAAACAATGGCTTGAAAACAATTCCCTAAATGAAGATGATCCATTAGATCAAACGTTTAAATATAAGTTCACCTCAATGCTCAGGTGTGCACTTTTGACAAATAAAGAGTTATCAAATGTTTATAGTGACGATTCACTTGGTGATCCTATTTTCAATGAATTTATTATTGATTTATTTCATTTTAATAAAGGTAACAAACAAAAAATAAAGGATTTCTATTCTGTATTCAAATCTATAATGTTTAATTGGAAAGGACAGCCTAAAAAAGGGTTCATTCTAATTAATCAACGAGAAGATCACTATAAACTTGCACAAAGATTTTCACCGCAAGCCAATCCTATTGAATCTACACCATTCATTCAAAATCAAGGAGACGTCTTATATTATTTCAAGACCAATATTAGCATCGCTTTCTTAAAAAGTGAGCAAGGCTATCATTCAAATATTAAGTTAGATATCGATTTTACGTTATATAAGCTACTATACAAGGTTGCTCGTGGCTATAGACCCACTACTGCTGAAGAAGAAATCGCAGTAAACTTTATGGAGTTTATGGAAAAGATGATGAGCGTGGGAGAACGACAAACTGAATTATTGGTAGACTTTCCTGATCAAAATAAGACTTATAAGTTACGTGCTGACGGTTTTGGAAGCTTTAAAGAGATCATATTTGAAAGGGAATAAATGATATGAACAATTACTTAGAAATAGATACATTAAAAAAACTTTATGAAAATAACCACTCTAAGGGAAAAGTCACTGACGTTTTACCTTTTATAAGTAGTAAAACGCCTAAATATAATCATCTTCAATGGATGAATATGATTGGTGAACTAGTGAAGTTAATCACTAAAGTTGAAGTCAATTATAAAAACCTCCCTGAAGATGAATATGAGACTAACTATAATTCTTTAAGTTTGTATGTAGCCGAATCCATTGAATGCGATGATTCAGATACTCGTGAAGATTTAAACAAATTCATTGATGAATATCTTTTTAATAATACTAAAATAAATATAGTGCATCCATTTTTATTTAATTTTATTTCAAGCGAAAAGACAACTAATGAAGAAAATAAATATGCAAATTTCGCTTACGATGTTTTGCTAAATGAAACTGAAGTTTTCTCCAGTTTCTTTAACACAAAAGTTACTACTGACATCTTAAATGAAACAATTGTCAATACTCTAAGTGAACAAATCACCGAAAAACAAAAGCCTAGAAAGCCTGACTTTTTAGGTTTAATTGAAGATCTATCTAAACTGTTTACCGATGATTTAAAGTATTTGATGAAAAATACTCAATATTTTAATGATTCGTTACCACTCTTAACCAATTATTATGTTTTTAATTATTGTTGCCAGCTTATTTATAACTTTGGCGACCATAGAAAGGATTCTTATGATAATACAAAAGCTTTCTATTACTCATTAGAGTGGGAGTCATTAAAAACTGTTAGAAAAGCAGCAAGTGGAGAATTTAGCTATCGAAATATCAAAGAGCGAGCCAAATTATTATTCCCACAATTGCATGCACAATTTCAATTGAGCCATTCTATTTTTAATCTACCTGACGAGAGTGATGTAAGGCCTTTCTTGACCTTCTCTGCATTACGAAACAAGTTAGAACTTAACGATATTTCAGAAGACGACTTTATGTTAAATTTACATGATTGGATAAAAGTTTATTGTGAAATTCAAGGGGTAGATCAACCGGACTTGCCATCAACTTTGAACGAATCTCTACGTACACTAACCCTGTCCATTAACAAAGGTATGAGCCAATCAACAGTCAAAAGATATAGTAGCAATATAGAGAACATTGGTAAAGGCGTATTCCTTAAATCTCGTGGAAGCTTAGGGTTCGTGTTCAATCTTTCTCATGATTTATTAATGCTTTTAATTACAGTATGTGTACGCGATCAACGTATTCCACTTAAAAATCTTTATATTGAACTTGAAAAACGTGGAATCTCCTTAGACTTCAGCTCAAAAAGAGAATTGGTTAAAATGTTAGAAACACATAATTTATTAGACAAAAAAAGTGATAGTGGTGATGCCCAATATGTCAAACCAATACAATAAGTATATAGCGAATATTATTTCCAGCAATTTACAAGAGACAATCCAGCCTGGTGATCGATTCTTTATAAGATTTGAACAAGATTTTGATGTAATTGAGATGTTGAATTCATTTAAAGAAATGAAAGACGCTCAAGACTTTACTTATCATCATAGTCAAGGAACTGAATATCGTACGATTTCAATTTCTATTAACGGAATAAACCTAGTAATCGCTTCTAATACCGGAGGTGTAACCCCAGACTACCTTGTAACTTTAAGAAACCTTGTAGGTGAACAAAATGGTGTCTGGAAAAATACTGCATTACTTACACTACTGGTAGGTCAATTAGATTCTATTGAAGGCGGAAGTAAAAACCTCGAAGTGGAAGGTCTTCCTCTTCACCCTACTACTATTTTTAAAGAACTTGAGTCTGAACTTCAAAACTCTTCCTTAGAAAATTACGAAAAAGTCGTAGTTAGAGATAGTCTAGACATGTTAATCAAAGAGAGTACTGTTCAGAAAGTTTCTTTTTTAGATTTTGTTTCATTGTTTGAAGTTTTACAAAATAAATATATTTCAGATGAAGATTATGCCAGCTTTGGTTTGTTCAAAGATACACAACTAGATACCTATAAAGGCAGTAGTCAAATGACTCGTTTGAATGAAAACAGACGTTTATTCAATGAAGTGAAAGAGGCTCATGAGTATGGCTCTGAAAAAAGCCGACTTGAAGACAACTTCTCCCCAAAGGGCACCGATGTTTTACTAGATGAGAGTTGGGAAAGTACTCCATTCCCATCGGTCATCAAGTTCCATGAAGATTACAAAAAACTGAAAAAAGACAAGAAAATAATCTATCAATATTTTAAAGCAAAAGAAAATGTAGAGATCTGGGATAGATCTCACTCAGATACTACTGCCGGTAAAAGAACTCGATACATCATCGTGTTCAACCCTGAACAATATACTGAAATTAATATTGAAGTAGGTTTTGATATCCAGGGTGATATTAAGTTTAAAAATGAATTTATTACTCAAGAGTCTCCAAGACTATTTAGTACTTCTGGTAATAAGATCAGAGGTAAAATTACAGATGCTTCTTCTTATCAGTTTCACAAAATTATATATAAACATGAAAAGGTCGCGTCATTAGGAGCTTCATTATATGTTTTGGTGCTTCCTATTCCCCCTTCAATGTTAGAGCAAGTAAAATCTAAGTATAAAATTGATAAAAGAAAAGGGGATCTATTATTTGATTACGACGATGACGTACTAATTGGGGATGGGCTTCTTTATAACAAGAAAGAATTCGATATCAGTACAAATAACCAACAAGTTTTAGTTACATCTGATGATTTATTTGACTTGGTACTAACTTTAAATGAATTACCCGATGACGGAAAAGTTTCAGTTAATTTAGAAGTCGAAAACACTAAAATCCCGCTTACTTTTAATAGCGTGCCTAATAAGTCTGTTCCAATTAAAGGCTTTAAATTGTGGCATGATATAAGAGAAAATAATTTAGATGCTGTATGGAATACAGAAAGTGATCGTATTATCTTTGATCATCAGGAGTTTTATTTAGATCCAGAGTACACTAAATATTGGTCATTAGAAAAGCAGTGGATCGAAAACCTACCTATGATGCATGGCAAGCTAGATGGAGATAATTTGAGTCCAATTGATTTAATAATTGGAGACGAATTACGTGAAGCCTATAGTAGGTTCGTGAACATTTTCCACAAGAAAAGTGATTCTAATAATTCATATGTTATACCAAGTTTGGCTACTGTGGACGATGAGTTCATAGAAAGAGCTAATGACTTTATTGAAGCTTATTCCAATGAAATAAATATAGTTAAATCTGATAAGATAGCTGGGAAAAGAAGATTGGATTTATTTAAACTAGGGACATTGATCACTGATCATGAACTTTTATTTACACCCTTTCATCCAATTATGATTGCATATAAATTGGAAATGTATGACAAACTCAAATTTTCGAATATTGACAGAAGTATTCTTAAACGTTTAACACCTGAATCTCTCATTCCTTTTGCATATTTTCCTGACGACACAGATAGTAATAAACTTTTGAGCTCAAGTTATACTTATTCCGTAATGGAATGGTTGTTTTTTGAACCGACAGAAGAAATTAGCGTTTCTGATGCAAGCCAATACTTAGCCAAAGTAGTTTCCGACAAACTAACTCAATTTAAAAAGCATTTTTCTTATTTGTTTTTCGATCAGTCAGTTGCGACATATAGAGTAAATGTTGTGGAAATCGAAAATGATACTGAAGTTTTGATTGGACTGGTTGAGTGGCTATATGCAGAAGCTATCAAGAACGGCGTTCATAACATGACAGATATCGAAGTAACCCTTTATCGTAATACAGAAACAGAATCAGCATTCGACAAATTTCAACGAATTAAAATTGCTCAAGAAATTCGAGATCTATATGATATAAAATTATATGGAATTGATCAGCACGATGAAGACGAAGTGTTGAGAAACATCCAAAATAAAATTAGTTATTACAAGAAGGATATAGATATAGACTTTGATTCGGCTTATGCTCACGTAACTTTCTATAAAATGGATCCTTCTAGTCAATTTGCAATTCAGAAGTCTTCATCTATGCGTACAGGTGTCGCACTTGATGGTTTAAGTTGCTCTGTCCCATCTATGCATGATCAAACGAGTGCAGTATATAAAAGTGGGTTCGGCTTAAAAGGATATGGTACCTATGATTTAAATATGTTATTAGAAACTACTGTGCTAGTTAATGAATTAGCAGCTAATCTTAGTAATAACGGTAACGATACTTATCGTAGTGACGAAGTAATCCTAGCTACCTCTAATACAATTGATGAAGGTAAGTTATCAAAAATTCTTGCTTCTTCTCATTGGGTCACACTAGTTGATCCCATAATAGATCTGGACTTTTTTGAAACCATTAGCGAAGCGATTGTAATACATTATAGCGACCAGTACTCTTCTTCCAGCAAGTTGGATGCCGTTACGATTACGAGTAAATCAGAACAGTATTACAAGGTAATAAAAGACTTCTTGAAGTCAAAAGATGTTGTATCCACTCAAGAACAAATTAACTCTACAGTAAAAGCTTTCAACACTTTTAACGGCGAATGGTTGCTTAAAATAATAGGTAGCAAAGGGCATTACGATCGCGAAAAGCTAAGTATAATATCTGCTATTAAGTATACTTTAGCTTATTATAATCATGAAGATATTTTGTGGGTACCTATTTCTTTAGAGGAGATCTTACGTATTGCTGGAGCTGTTGGTTTAAGTCAAAAAGATGGTGCATTAAGTGCTAAAAATCTTGGTTTAACCGGTTCCCATAGTGATGATTTACTTTTACTTGGATTAGAACAAAGAGATGAACAAAACTTCCTTCATTTCTATCCTATTGAAGTTAAGATTGGAATTAACTCTTCAAATGTAATACAAAAAGCGACAGAGCAAGTGCTGAGTACTTATAAAGGGCTCATGGGAGCCTTCGCCGAAAACTCATTCCGAGAACAATTCCATAAAAACTTTTTCATTGAACTATTTATCTCCAATGCTAAAAAGATTGATAAAAGCGGACTCTGGCCTAGTAAAAATTTCAAGTTATCAGAAGATACTATTGAACAACTTCTAAGAAATAATGTATCTATTGGAGATCATTTGCTTCCTTTCATAGGAAAAGGAGCTATTCTATCATTTAAGAAAGAACAAGCCTATAGAAGTGTTGATTTTAATAGTGAAATTATGCAAATTAATTTAACAGAAGAAGATGGTTACCAGGGCGTAACCAAAGATGTTGATGATATAAGGAAATGGATTGAAAATGAAGATAGCGATTTTAGAAATGACCAATTACTTTCAAAGAAGTATCAGACTCTCATTAACACGGATTCTAAAAATCATATTATCTCGAAAAGTGAGTCAAGTGATTTAGCTACTATGAATATGACTCCGCCAATTATTAATGATAAAAATACCAAAGATTCAAGTGACGCTATAGATATAGAGCATACATCTGCAGCTGAAGTTAATCCTGAATTAAATGATTCCCCTGAAATTACAGCAGCAATTAATATAGAAGAAGTTGCTAGTGCACATGAAATGCCGGAAAGATTTACAAGACAAGAACTTTCAGGAAAAACGAGTGTATCTGAAGCTCATGAAGTAACAAAGAAACCTATTATATTAGATGCACCTGTAGCCCCTTCTGCGTCAGGCTCAAAAAATATAGATTTAAAAAATATTAGGATCAAAATTGGCACTGCGCAAAACTCTAACAAAGAAATATTCTGGGAGTTCGGTAATCCAGGTTTAGCTAACCGTCATTTGTTAATTTCCGGTGGATCCGGACAAGGTAAGACCTATTTCATGCAATGTCTACTATTAGAACAAGCTAGGGCAGGAATATCAAACATTGTAGTAGACTATACAGAAGGGTTTTTACCAAATCAACTAGAACCCGAATTTATTGATTACATGGACAAAGATAAGTTCAAAGTTCAGTGGGTAATACAAGATAAATTACCTATTAATCCATTCAGAAAAAACATGAAAGATCTTGGTGGTATTGAGATTCTGGAGTCTAATGTAGATGTAGCAGAACGCGTAAAAAGTGTTTTTGCAACTGTCTATAGTAATCTGGGAATTCAGCAACAAAACGCTATTTACGAAGCAGTTATAGAGGGTCTTGAAATGTATGAAGATGCAATGACCTTCCTTAAGATGAAGTCTATCCTAGAAGAGGCTGGTACTTCTTACGCTAAAACGGCTCTGTCTACAATTCGTCCCTTAATTGATCGTGATGTCTTTGACTTTAAAACAAAAATAAATTGGGAAGATGTTTTGAATTCTGATGGCGAAGTATTTGTTATTCAATTAACTTCCTATAATCGTGATGTACAATTAATTATTACCGAATTCATCTTGTGGGATTTATGGAACTATTCTGTGCAAAACGGTAATAAAGATAAACCAATGCCTGTTTTGTTAGATGAAGCACAAAATCTAGATTTTGATAAAGCATCACCTTCTGGTAGAATACTTACGGAGGGTAGAAAGTTCGGTTGGTCGGCTTGGTATGCCACTCAATTCTTAAAATCGCAATTAAATTCTGACGAACTAGCACGTCTTCAAAATGCTGCACAAAAAATATATTTTAAACCACCTGAACAAGAATTAACTAATATAGCAAATTCTTTATCGAAAGATCCTGGCGAAAGAAAATTATGGGAGAATAAATTAGCCTCTTTAAAGAAAGGTCAATGTATTGTTCATAGTCCAATACTCAATGATCATGGAGAACTAACAGCATCCAGTCCCATTGTTGTGGATATTACATCGTTAGCAGAACGAATTAATTAAACAAAAAACTCCCGTGGTTACAAAAAACCACGGGAGTTTTTCTAAATTATAGAGAATCTTAAATCGTCTAATGAAGTACGGGAAGCTTTAATTTGCATTAAAATTTCTAAGCCATTTTCAATATAACACTGCATATACGTTTTCATTTCTTCATTATCGATACTCTTTTTTTGTTGCTGAATAATTAGATGTTTAAATGTAAGCGTCAAAAAGTGAACACGTTGTTTCATATAAAAGAAAATGCCCCAAAGAATCGATCATAAAGATTCTTCGGGGCGTTTTCTATTTCTTTG
>NZ_AUDQ01000029.1 GCF_000425545.1 Sporosarcina ureae DSM 2281
TTTACTCAAAGAGTCTAGTAACGATGGCGAAGAGGTCACACCCGTTCCCATACCGAACACGGAAGTTAAGCTCTTCAGCGCCGATGGTAGTTGGGGGTTTCCCCCTGTGAGAGTAGGACGTTGCTAGGCACGAAGCCATTCCCTTTGGGGAGTGGCTTTTTTGTGTTTTATAGTGATAAGAGATTGAATTGAGGATGATGTATTTTGTATTTTACTCACTCATAGATCTGGGTTATTCGCTCTATTTATCATGATAAACGCTCTATTGTGCTGCTTAACTGCTCAATGTATCAGGAGTAGTGCTCTATTGTTCCACTTAACCGCTCAAAGAGTCGCGACGAGCGCTCAATCGCTCCGCATACCCGCTCAAAGAGTTACGACAAACGCTCAATCACCTTGCGTAACCGCTCAAAGAGTCACGACACCCGCTCTATAACCCTGTTTAACCGCTCAATGAGTCACGGCACTCGCTCTATAACCCTGTTTAACCGCTCAATAAGTCACGTCCACCGCTCTACATACCTGCATATCCGCTCAATAGGTCACACCAACCGCTCTAAAACCTACACAATCACGGCTACATCCACCTCCATAATGCTCTAAAATCTTCAAACCAAACAGGATACTAGGTATTCCTTGCGTAGTCAGGTAAAATATACTAAAAGAAAAGAGGCGATTCTGCATGACGACAGTTTACGATTTTACAGTGGAAACTACTAGTGGAGAAAAGAAATCTCTGAAGGAATTTGAAGGAAATCCAATGGTCATTGTCAATACTGCGAGTAAATGCGGTTTCACAAAACAATTTAAAGAACTACAGCAACTGTATGAAGAATATAAAGATCAAGGGCTGGTTATACTGGGCTTTCCATCGGATAACTTCAATAAACAAGAATTTGATGATATTGATGAGACGATGAACTTCTGCCAAATGAATTATGGCGTGACGTTCCCCATGTTTGCTAAAGTAGATGTAAAAGGGGATGAAGCCGAACCTCTATTTACGTATCTTGCAGAACAGCAAAAGGGTGTATTGACGGAAGGTATCAAATGGAACTTCACGAAGTTCTTGATTGATTCTAACGGACAAGTAGTCGATCGTTTTGCACCACAGACGAATCCATTAAAGATGCAAAAATCATTAGATAAAATGTTTAGCGAATAATAGGAATAATGAGTTTATAAACTTCTGTCTTGACACGTCTCATTGACGCTGATAACCTTTTAATAATCTGAATAGACAATAGTAATTTTAGGAGGCAGAAAGTTAATGTGGGAATCAAAGTTTTCTCGTGAAGGTCTGACGTTCGATGATGTATTATTGGTACCGGCTGCGTCTGATGTATTGCCAAAGGCTGTATCGCTATCTGTGAATTTAACTGACAGCATCAAGTTGAATATACCTATCATCAGTGCGGGTATGGATACAGTAACGGAATCCAAGATGGCAATCTCGATGGCTCGTCAAGGCGGAATCGGTGTTATTCATAAAAACATGAGTATTGAAGAACAAGCTGAGGAAGTTGTTACGGTTAAACGTTCTGAGAATGGGGTTATTAAAAATCCGTTTTTCCTTACACCGGAACATCAAGTATTTGATGCAGAGCATTTAATGGGGAAATATCGTATCTCAGGTGTCCCGATCGTTAATAACATGGAAGAGAAGAAATTGGTTGGTATTTTGACGAACCGTGACCTGAGATTCATCCAGGACTATTCCATTATCATTGATGAAGTCATGACGAAAGAAAACTTGGTGACAGCTCCTGTAGGAACTACACTTGAAGATGCTGAGAAGATGCTACAGCAATATAAAATTGAGAAGCTTCCGATCGTAGATGATAAAGGTATTCTTAACGGTTTGATTACAATTAAAGATATTGAAAAGGTTATTGAGTTCCCTAACGCTGCAAAAGATAAGGCTGGGCGCTTACTTGTTGGTGCGGCTGTTGGAGTCACGGTAGACACTTCTACGCGCATTGAGAAGCTTGTACAGGCAGAAGTCGACTTAATAGTCATTGATACGGCACACGGACACTCTAAGGGTGTTATTGACACAGTGAGAGAGATCCGCGGAAACTATCCGGACCTTGCGATCGTTGCAGGTAACGTAGCAACGGCAGAAGCAGCTGAAGCATTGTATGAAGCAGGTGCTGACGTAGTGAAGGTCGGTATTGGCCCTGGCTCTATTTGTACTACACGTGTAGTTGCAGGCGTTGGCGTACCACAGATTACTGCTATCTATGAGTGTGCAACTGTTGCGCGTAAATATGGTAAGACGATTATTGCAGACGGTGGAATTAAGTATTCCGGAGATATTGTCAAAGCATTAGCAGCTGGTGGACATGCGGTTATGCTTGGAAGCTTGCTTGCAGGTACTACCGAGAGCCCAGGAGAATCTGAGATCTTCCAGGGACGTCGTTTTAAAGTATACCGTGGTATGGGTTCTGTTGCAGCAATGGAAAAAGGTTCAAAAGATCGTTACTTCCAAGAAGATGAAAAGAAACTTGTCCCTGAGGGCATTGAAGGTCGTATGCCGTATAAGGGTCCATTGTCTGATACTATTCATCAGCTTTTAGGAGGAATTCGTGCAGGTATGGGATACTGTGGTTCGAAGGATCTTGAAGCACATCGTGAAAATGCACAATTTATTCGTATGACAGGTGCTGGTTTACTAGAAAGCCATCCACACCAAGTACAAATTACAAAAGAAGCACCGAACTATTCGGTACGTTAATTTATTATGTAAGGGACAGGGGGGATTTCCTTCTGTCCTTTTTTGTTGTTATATGAGGAATAATAAAATGTAAAGAAAAATAAGATGATTTCCATAGGGGAATATATGTTTTTTTGCCATAAGCATACCTGACCTACTGGGAATATGGTACACTAATTTTTGATATTGTGACGACGGGGGTAAGATGAGTGGAAAAAGTAACACAGAGGTGGTTGGCAGTTTTACTGGTGCCAATGATGTTGTTGATGACGTTAGGTGTGCAGGGATCTGTAGCAGCAGAGGAAAGTGAATCTTCGCTTGACCTCCGTGTAAACGGTGCTATTTTGATAGATGCAGATAGTGGAAAGGTATTATACGAAGAGAACTCGGATAAGCCGCTCGGCATTGCGAGTATGACCAAAATGATGACGGAATACTTGATGTTTGAAGCTCTTGAAGATGGAACGATTACATGGGATCAGGAATACAAAGTTACTGAGTATACGTATAAGGTTTCACAAGATCGTCGTTTAAGTAATGTACCGCTTCGTCGTGATGGATCTTATACGATCCGCGAACTTTATGAAGCAGTAGCGATTTATTCAGCTAATGCGGCAACCATTGCGATTGCCGAGTCGATTGCAGGATCTGAAGTGGACTTTGTCCATCTAATGAATGAAAAGGCTGAAGAACTTGGACTGACAGATTATAAATTCGTCAATTCTACGGGTTTGAACAACAGTGACTTACAAGGCATGCACCCAAGTGAGTTTGGTGAGAAAGATGAAAATGTTATGCCAGCACGCTCTGTTGCCAAACTAGCATATCATTTATTGAAAGAATATCCGGAAGTACTAGATACAACAAAAATTGCGAAAAAGACATTCCGTGAAGGAACAGATGACGCCATTGATATGGTGAACTGGAACTTCATGTTGCCAGGCCTAGTATATGAATATGAAGGAATCGATGGCTTGAAAACAGGTACTACGGAATTTGCTGGACATTGTTTCACAGGGACTGCCGTACGTGATGGCCGACGTGTTATTGCTGTTGTAATGAATGCAGTGGATGATAAAGGCGTTGGATCTTATGAAGCACGTTTTGATGCTACTCGTGTGTTATTCGATTACGGCTTTAAGGAGTTTAGTGAAACAGAGCTACTTAAAGCAGGACACCAGTTTAAGAAGCAGAAAACACTAGATGTTATGAAGGGCAAAGAGAAAAAAGTAGCCATTGCTACAAAGAAACCTATTAGTATGTTAGTTCGCAATGATGAAGATCAAGACTATACAACTGAACTCGTATTAGATGAGAAGCTAGTGAAAAATGGACAAATCCAAGCACCAATTAAAAAAGGTACGGTTGTTGGTCATGTTAAGCTAGTGAAAAAAGATGGATCAGATTATGGCTTTATTGATGGGAAAATAGTTGATACGGAAGTAGTCACGACTGAAGAAGTGAAGAAAGCTGGTTGGTTCTCGTTAACTATGGGAGCAATCGGTAATTTCTTCTCTAGTGCGTGGAATAGTTCTACTGGTTTCGTAAAAGGCTTATTTAATTAACTACAAAAAGACAGCGTACCTATTCAGGTACGGCTGTCTTTTTTATGTTCCACACATTAAGCAACCTCGGTATTGCCAGTTTGATATCGTCTTCAGTTAATCCTCCGAATCCGATTAGGAATGAAGGGGGGGATTGATCGGGCATTACCTTATAGGTGTCTAGACCACGAACTTTAATTCCTGATTGAAGAGCTTCATCGATTAGTTCCTTTTCCGTTCTATTTGTATGTACGTGAAGCAAGATATGCATACCCGCTTCATCACCCGAGAATGAAATGCTAGGTTCATACGATTTCAATAAATTCGTTAATGTATGCATTTTTCGACGATAGATTTTACGCATCCGGTTCAGATGGCGCGAGAATTGTCCATCTGCCATGAAACGTGCCAAGATATGCTGGTCGATCCGCGGTACGGAAGAAGAGTAGGGGATGAAAGCCTGACGGTACGTATCCAATAGTATTGGTGGCAACACCATGTAGGCGATCCGTATAGATGGCATAAGTGATTTGGTAAACGTACTTAAATAGATGACATTTTCACCTTTATCCATCCCTTGCAAGGAAGGTATAGGACGTCCACGGTAACGGAATTCACTGTCATAATCATCTTCAATTATGAAAAAATCAGGATTCGATCCGGCCCAGTTCAAAAGAGCAGTTCTGCGAGCCGCAGACAGCACTGTACCGGTTGGAAACTGATGGGAAGGGGTGACGTAGGCTATTGAAGCATCAGACCGTTGTAGCGCCTTTACGTCAAGTCCTTCATGGTCAACTGCAATGGGGATCGTCTTTCTGTAATTTTCGGAAAAGACGTGCTTCGTCATTAGATAGCCTGGATCTTCAATCGCATAGCGAGCCCATTTTCCTAGTATCCGAATAATCAAAGGCAAAAGCTGTTCTGTACCGGATCCAACAATAATTTGTTCAGGCGTACAGTCTACTCCCCGCGAGTGGTATAGATAGCGGGCAATTTCCTGACGCAATTCAATATCACCATGCGGGTCTCCAAGTAATAATAAGTGCGCATGCGATGCATCCATAATATCTCGTGCATATTTTCTCCACATGATGAACGGGAAGCTTTCCGTATCAATGGAACTTGGTGAAAAGTCGTAATGGACAGGTTTGGTTACAGGAGTCTCAGATAGGGTCTCTAATTTCACAGGCTGTACATAGGCGAGTTCCTCTAATGCCTGTACGAAATAACCTTTTCGTGGTTCCGCTGCGATAAAACCTTCTGCTGTCAATTGATCATAAGCCATTTCAATTGTTGTCTGGCTAACGCCTAGAAACTCTTCCAGTTGACGTTTGGAGGGGAGCTTCATGCCAACTGGGAACTTGCGGTCGATCATGTCTTGTTTTATTTGATTATATATTTGCTGATAAAGCGGGATATTCGAATCTTTTTGAAGCTCGATAAAAATCATGTCCATAGTGACCCCTCTAATCTGACCATGTTGTTTAATGTGAAACTGGCTATTTTCATATGGTCAAATTCAATTATACTGAAAATAACAAAAAGGGGGAAATGAAATGAATTTTAATTATGGCGGCGTCATTATGGATGTAATCAATGCAGAGCAAGCAAAGGTGGCGGAAGCAGCCGGAGCTATTGCGGTTATGGCACTGGAGAGAGTACCTTCTGATATTCGAGCAGCAGGCGGTGTTGCACGTATGGCAGACCCACGAATCGTAGAAGAAGTGCAAAAGGCGGTATCCATTCCTGTCATGGCGAAAGCACGCATCGGTCATATTTCAGAAGCACGTGTATTGGAAGCACTGGGTGTGGATTTCATCGATGAAAGTGAAGTACTAACACCTGCAGACGACGAGTTCCACCTACTGAAAAGCGATTTCAGCGTACCATTTGTTTGTGGAGCGAGAAACCTCGGCGAAGCTGCACGTCGTTTAGGTGAAGGGGCAAAAATGCTTCGTACAAAAGGCGAACCAGGAACAGGAAATATCGTAGAAGCCGTGCGTCACTTGCGAATGATTAATGCTCAAGTAAGTAAAGTAGTCCATATGAGCAAAGACGAATTAATGACAGAAGCCCGCAATCTGGGTGCTCCATATGAGATACTACTAGCTATTAAAGAAGCTGGTCGCTTACCGGTTGTGAACTATTCTGCTGGGGGTGTGGCAACGCCTGCTGACGCAGCATTGATGATGGAACTTGGAGCGGACGGAGTATTTGTAGGTTCAGGTATTTTCAAATCAGAAAATCCGGAAGCATTTGCACGTGCGATTGTAGAAGCTACTGCTAACTACCAGGATTATGAGTTGATCGCTAAGTTGTCAAAAGGGATTGGCACGCCGATGAAAGGTTTGGAAATTTCGCAGCTTGCAGAAAGCGAATTGATGGCAATTCGTAGTTCATAATTTGAGATTTTGTTAGGGGATTAAAGACCGAGAATGTTAAACATTTAATCTGCTCGGGCTACGTCCAACCGTGAGCCAGCTTGCGAGGTACACTAGTTGTCTCATGGTCACGGCGGCCCGATAGTTGTGTCTACGCTATAGAGTATGAACCAAGTTGAATCTTTCCAGAGTAGAAATTGGTTAGCATGGCATTAGTACCAAGAAATATTTCTCGGGAAAGTATCTTCTGTTCGGATTTCTATAAACTAAAAAAAGAGAAGCCTTTCGCTCTTACATTTGCGATGTTTCTCATACAAAAACGTACCATGTCTCTTGTCAATAGTCAGAAATTGTAGTATGGTATATCTAATTTCACATACATTACGATGATAGGAAGCAGTAGCGACAATGTTTTTTTTAGAGAGCCAGCGGGTGGTGAAAGTTGGTAGAAACTGTTGTGAATCCGTCCTTGAGTAGCAAAGCCGAATCAGAAGGTTTTGCCGGTCAGTTGAGCCGATATCTCAAACAAGTGGGCTGGGCAATCAGTCAATTTGGGTGGCAACGCGGGTAGTTCTCGTCCCTATTTTAGGGGATGGAGGGCTTTTTTTATTGCTTTTTATTATCAGTGATGTAAATACAAGGAGGCGGATGGCGTGCTAGACAGTAAACTATTGCGTGCGAATTATGAAGAAGTAAAAGTAAAACTCAGTAAACGTGGAGAAGATTTAACCGACTTTGAAAAGTTTGGCGGGCTTGATGAGAAACGTCGCGAAATTTTATCAAAAGTAGAAGTGCTGAAAGCTGAGCGCAATGAAGTATCACAGCAAGTAGCACAAATGAAGCGTAATAAAGAAGATGCGGATGAAGTCATCGCAAAGATGAAAAAAGTCGGCGAGGAAATCAAAGTATATGATCAAGAACTATCCAAAGTAGAAGAGGAACTGAATTATGTGCTTATGCATATCCCAAACATTCCGCATGATAGTGTGCCAGTAGGGGATAGTGAAGATGACAACGTAGAAGTCCGTACATGGGGAGAGATCCCAACGTTTGGCTTCGAACCTAAACCACACTGGGAAATTGGAACGGATCTTCAACTACTCGATTTCGAACGAGCAGCAAAAGTGACAGGTAGTCGTTTTGTGTTCTATCGCGGACTCGGTGCACGACTTGAACGTGCATTGATCAACTTCATGCTTGACCTTCATCAAGAAGAACACGGCTATGAGGAAATGCTACCACCGTATTTAGTAAACCGTACAAGTTTGACTGGAACGGGACAACTACCGAAGTTTGAAGAAGATGCGTTTTTAATTGAAGAAGAGGACTACTTCTTGATCCCGACATCTGAAGTTCCTGTAACCAATTTCTATCGTGATGAAATCTTAGAAGGGGCTAAGTTGCCGATTGCATTCACAGCGTATAGTACAAATTTCCGTTCTGAAGCAGGGTCTGCAGGTCGTGATACGCGTGGCTTAATTCGCCAGCACCAGTTCAATAAGGTGGAGTTGGTTCGCTTTGTGAAACCGGAAGATTCATACGATGAGTTGGAGAAACTGACTGGCCATGCGGAAAAAGTATTGCAGTTGTTGAAGTTGCCGTATCGGGCTCTCAAGATGTGTACAGCAGATTTAGGTTTCACGGCTGCCAAGAAGTACGATTTGGAAGTATGGATTCCTACACAAAATGTCTACCGAGAAATCTCTTCTTGTTCTAACTTTGAAGATTTCCAGGCGCGTCGGGCACACATCCGTTTCCGTCGTGAGCCAGGTGCGAAACCTGAGTATGTTCATACGTTGAATGGTAGTGGTTTGGCTGTTGGTCGTACAGTGGCAGCAATTTTGGAGAATTATCAGCAGGAAGATGGTTCTGTTGTAATTCCAGATGTGCTACGACCGTATATGGGTGGAAAAGAAAAGATTGAAGCGCCTAAGTAAGTGGAAATGCGTTAACAATCTGTGTTTAACATAAACGACAGGTATGTCTCTTGAAATAGAAATACTAATTAGTGAAAAGAAGCCCTACGCTTATGAGTTTTACTCTAGGCGTTGGGCTTCCTTTTTTGCGGCTTTTCTTTTTTCTCTCAGTGTTCGAAAGAAGGTAGTAAGGAGTTGTCCGCATTCTTCACCGAGGACACCCTCGGTTACGATGCATTCATGATTGAATCGGGGGTCGTTAAGTAGTTGGTAAAAGGTATGGACGCAACCTCCTTTTGGGTCACGTGCGCCGTAGACGACTCGTGGAATGCGGGATTGTAGTATGGCTCCTGCACACATAGGGCATGGTTCGAGTGTAACGTATAGTGTAGTGTCTTCTAAACGCCAACTCCCAACCTTCTCACAAGCTATTTGGATGGCAGAGAGCTCGGCGTGTGTGACCGCATTTTGAGTGGTTTCACGCAGATTATGAGCCGCAGCAATTACTTCTTCTTTATGTACAATGACTGCGCCAATTGGCACTTCAGCCAGAGCGGCAGCTTTTTCTGCCTCTTCTATTGCCAGTCTCATGTAGTATTCATCATCTTTCATCGATTCATCACTCCTTATCAACAGTCTATCATGCAGAACATCAAAATCAATTAGCGAAATGTTTCACGTGAAACAGACGAGAGTAAAACAATAAACAACTCAATATAAGTCGCATTCAATATGGTCGAATATGATAAAATGGAAACGTAACAAATCGAAAGGGTGAGTGGTACATGTTTGTCCCGTTTATTGCGGTAGAAGGTCCGATTGGTGTAGGGAAGACTACGCTCACGGCAGCAATTGCTGAGACCTTTTCATATAATCAATTAAGGGAAATTAGCGGAGAAAATCCTTTTCTCGATCAGTTTTATCAAGACAAAGAAAAGTGGAGTTTCCAGACTGAAATGTTTTTCCTATGTAATCGATATGAACAATTAAAGCAAATCAATAAAGAATATATATCACAAGGGTTACCCGTGGTGGCAGATTATCATGTATTCAAAAACATGCTATTTGCACAACGTACTTTGGAATCGAAAGACTTTGTGAAATATAAAGAAATCTATCAGATTTTGACGAGAGATCTTCCTATGCCAAATATCATTATTTCATTGTCAGCATCTATTCCTACATTGCTCAATCGAATCAATGAGCGTGGTCGATCGTATGAAGCGGATATGGATTCTGACTATTTGTTGCAACTTTCGGAAGATTATCGTACCTATTTACCGGAGTTTGAAGCGATACATCCCGACATTCCAGTTATCCATGTAAACGGGGATGAAGTGGACTATGTGCGTAATCAAGAAGACATGAATGCAATACTAAGAAAAATTTTCGAAGCGGTTCAGAAAGGTTTGAAACTAAATGAAGTCACCTAATATACCCCGAAATAGTGTCTTTGCAGTAGCTGGAATGGTAGGAGTAGGGAAGTCTACAATGGCACACGCGATTGCCGAAAGACTTGGCTTTCAAGAGTCCTTGGAAAACGTAGCAGAAAATCCATACTTAGAGAGATTTTATGATGACTTTGAACGTTGGAGTTTTCATTTACAAATCTTCTTTTTAGCAGAACGTTTTAAAGAACAAAAGCATATCTTCGAAAACGGTGGCGGTTTTGTACAAGATCGTTCCATCTATGAAGATGTAGGGATCTTTGCCAAAATGCACGCTGATGAAGGAACTATGGAAGCGGTCGACTTTGAAACCTATATGAATCTATATGAAGCAATGGTATTGATGCCATATTTCCCACATCCGAATGCTCTCATATACTTGGAAGGGCCATTACCTGTCATTCTCGATCGTATTGAAATGCGTGGCAGGAATATGGAGCTGCAAACACCAAGAAGTTATTGGGAAGAGATGTACCGTCGCTATGAACAGTGGATTGAATCTTTTACCGCATGCCCAGTCATTCGGCTAAACATCGAAGAATATGATTTGTTAGGAAATGAAGCGGATATTGAGTTGGTTATTGAGAAAATTGCTGAGAAAATGAAAAAAACGACACCCCGTGTATAAGGAGTGTCGCTTGTATTAATGAGCAGGGACTTCTGTAAAGAATTCCTGATATAGCTCTCGAAGGACAATGTTTTCATCTTTTTCTTGAATCCCGAATACTAAACTGACTTCTGAAGATCCTTGGTTGATCATTTCGATATTTGCACCTGTTCGTGCGATAGCAGACGCAGCGCGTGCTGCCAATCCTCTTGCGTGGCGCATGCCTTCACCTACAAGTACTACCATGGAATAATCGCGTTGGAAATGTACGTCGTCGGGACATAATTCCTGTTCAATGCGCTTCACGATACGTGCTTCTTTTTCCGGTGTTAAATGTTCATCGCGAATAATGACAGACAAGTTATCAATACCTGACGGTGTATGTTCAAATGGAATTTCTTCCTCTTCTAGAATTTGTAGTAAGTGACGTCCAAAACCAATTTCCAAGTTCATTAAGTATTTAGCAACAAAGAGTGTAGAGAATCCTTTATCGGCAGCAATTCCGACAACGGATTGAAGATTATGGTCACGGTCTCGTACAATCATCGTGCCTGGCGCACTGGGATTGTTTGTGTTCTTGATGCAAACCGGAATTTTGTGACGAAATGCGGGTACTAAAGCTTCCTCGTGAAATACAGAAAATCCTGCATATGCAAGTTCACGCATTTCCCGGTATGTCATCGCATCAATTGCACGTGGATTTTCAATAACTGTGGGGTTCGCTGAGAAAACCGAATCCACATCAGTAAAGTTTTCATAAAGTTCTGCATTTGTTGCTGCTGCTAGTAGAGCGCCTGTAATATCGGAACCACCACGGTTAAACGTACGCAATGTTCCGTCTTCTGTGTAGCCGAAGAAGCCTGGGAATACGATGATGCCTTCTTTATCACGTAGTTTACAGAGCTTTTCATTGCCTTCTGGAAGTGCACGTACACGTTCTGGACGATGGTTAACAAGTAACCCACCTTCACGTGGATTTACGTATTCTGCTTCGATGCCGATATGTCGGAAGTAAGCCGCAATCATTTTTGCGTTATTGTCTTCCCCAGCAGCTTTCAAGCTGTCTACATATAGAATTTCATCTGACTGATCTTTATTCAGACGTCTAATGACATCTTGTTCAATGACTTGTGCAATATCTGCATCTAGGCCGAGTCCTTCTGCAATTTCCTTGTAGCGGTCCACAACCATTTGCAGTGCATTTGTTGTGTCTTCACCGGCAAGTGATATATTTGCCAAATCAATGAGCAAATCAGTTACTTTAATGTCGGAGGAAGTACGTTTGCCTGGTGCAGAAACTACGACGATTTTTCTTGATGGGTCGGATGCGACAATATCGACCACTTTACGGATTTGTTCCGCGGATGCGACGGATGTTCCGCCAAATTTACAAACTTTCATTAAATACCAAATCCTATCCATTTTGAGATTATCTATCTATTTTTAGAAGATTCGTGAAAACAGGTTGTTATTAAAGGCAGAATTCTCTATAATTGTCCTTATACGAAGAACGATTGTTTTTTCATAGTGTACATATAGTTAGGAGAATCGTCAAATGAAAAATGAGAAAAATGAAATTAATATCGGTTTGCTAGGTTATGGAGTAGTGGGAAGCGGTGTGGCAACAATCTTGCATAATCACCAAGATGACCTGCGACACAAGCTCGGTGTTCCTGTGTCTATTAAGAAAGTCCTTGTTAAAAACTTGGATAAAAAACGTAATGGCGTGATACCTAAAGAAATGTTCACTACATCACTCGAAGAAGTGTTAAACGATCCTGAAATTGATTTGATTATTGAGGTGACAGGAGGTTCGTCTGAAGCAATTCGACGTGCACTTGAAGCAGGTAAGGGTGTTGTCACTGCGAACAAGGATGTCATGGCGGAGTCGGGACCTGAATTATTAAAATTAGCAGATGAAAATAAGTGCGACCTATTATATGAAGCGAGTGTAGGTGGTGGTATTCCACTAATCCGTACATTGGAAGATGGATTAGCGTCGGACCGAATTACTGCCTTGACTGGAATCGTCAACGGGACGACTAACTTCATTTTAACAAAGATGAAGCATGAAAATAAGACTTATGAAGATGCATTAGCGGAAGCGACAGAATTAGGCTTTGCGGAAGCTGATCCTTCAGCGGACGTAGATGGTATTGATGCAGCGCGTAAGATGGTTATTCTCGCGTCTTTATCTTTTTCCACAGAAGTGCATCTTGACGATGTATTTGTCCGTGGTATGAAAGAGATTGCAGACGGAGATCTTCAGCTTGCGGAGCAATTCGGTTACACAATTAAGATGACGGGTTCTGCTAAAAAAGATGAAGAAGGAATCGAAGTGGCTGTTGAGCCAGTATTTGTTCCTAACTCTCATCCTCTTGCTACAGTTAATAATGAATTCAACGCAGTGTATGTGTATAGTGATTCAGTAGGCGAGACAATGTTTTACGGTCCCGGAGCCGGCTCATTACCTACAGCGACTTCCGTAACAGGTGACGTAGTGGCCGCTTGTCGTAATATTTTGCTTGGCGTAAACGGTAAGAGAATGCACGCACCGCAATTTGAGCGCAAAGTAAAATCAGATGATCAGAAGCATGCCCGCTATATCCACCGTATTACCGTACGTGATGAAGTGGGTGTGTTGACGGAATTGACATCTATTTATAGCCACCACAAAGCAAGTCTAGCGACAGTTGTCCAAGATTCCGATTTACATGAGGAAGGCGCAGATTTGATCTTTATTACACATAAAATTTCTCGTCAACAGCATTTAGATATTTTAGCAGACTTAAAAGATACACCTGCGGTCATTGACATTTCTAGTCATTACCGTGTGGAAGGAGAATAAGAAATTATGAGAAGATGGAATGGATTAATAGAAGAATATAAAGAATGGTTGCCGGTGACAGAGAATACTCCTGCATTAACACTGCAAGAAGGAAATACACCGTTAATCCATCTCGAGAATTTATCAAAGCAGTGGGGAATTAATCTGTATGTAAAAACAGAAGGAACAAATCCAACTGGTTCATTTAAAGACCGCGGAATGGTAATGGCAGTTGCAAAGGCGAAAGAAGAAGGAAAAACAGCGTTGATCTGTGCTTCAACAGGTAACACTTCTGCTGCAGCTGCAGCATATGGTGCGCGTGCAGGTATGCGTACAATTGTTGTAATTCCTGAAGGTCGTATTGCACTGGGCAAGCTGGCACAGGCAAAAATGTACGGAGCGGAAATTGTAGCTATAGAAGGAAACTTTGACGAAGCGCTTCGTATGGTACGTGAACTAGGCGATGGGAAAATTGCGTTGGTAAACTCCGTGAATCCTTATCGTCTTGAGGGACAGAAGACGGTGGCATTTGAAGCAATTGAACAACTCGGTAAAGTACCAGATATCTTCGCTTTGCCTGTTGGAAACGCAGGTAATATATCTGCAGCATGGAAAGGTTTCAAAGAATACGCAGAGAAAAAAGGCACGGGTACACCCAAATTACTAGGAGTTCAAGCAGATGGTGCAGCACCCATCGTCTATGACCGTGTATTCGAAGAGCCTGAAACAGTGGCAACAGCAATTCGTATTGGAAACCCTGCAAGCTGGCACTTAGCGACTCAAGCACTCGAAGAATCAGATGGAGACATCTTGTCCGCTACTGATGAAGAAATCCTTGAAGCATATCAATTACTAGCTGCAACAGACGGGATTTTTGCAGAGCCTGCGTCTTGTGCAACCATTGCAGGCATCAAGAAACGACTTGATGCTGGATTAATTGAAAAAGGAACGACAATAGTTGGAATCCTAACAGGTAATGGATTAAAGGATCCTGAAACAGCAATCAACGTCAATGCGCATAAACCCATGATGACAAATGAACAGTTCAATAACTTCTTGAAAGAATTGAAAGAGGGGAACAACTAATGACGGAAGCCGGTTTTTCAGTGACCGTGCCAGCCACAACGGCTAATCTCGGACCCGGCTTCGATCATTTAGGTCTTGCCCTTTCACTTAACATGAGGATAGAAGTTGCATCGGCTGACGCGTGGTATGTTTTGTATCAAGATAAAGAGTATGCTGAACTGCCAACGGATGAAACAAATCTAATCGTACAGACCATCCAGCATGTAGCGTCACGGTATGATCAAGTCATTGCCTCACAAAAGTTAGTAGTACATTCAGATATTCCTTTAGGAAAAGGCCTAGGCAGTAGTGCAACGGCAATTGCAGCGGGTATTGAAATCGCAAGTGAACTGGCAGGTTTGCAATTGTCTCCAAAAGACAAGTTGCGGATCGGCAGCGAATTAGAAGGACATGCCGATAACGTCACCGCTGCATTGATTGGGGGAATGACAGTGTCGTACTTCACTGATGATGAGATGGAAGTACTGACATTCCCAGCACCCCCTATCGGTGTTGTCATCCTAGTGCCACCAGTAGCTTTAAAGACAGAAGCATCACGGGGATTGCTGCCTGAGCAACTGACACATAAAGTAGCAGTACGCGGAAGTGCGGCGGGCAGTGTGATGACCGCTGCTATTGCGCAATCGGATTGGGTGACGGCAGGACGTATGATGGAACGGGATCTATATCATGAACCCTATCGCAAAGTTGGATTCCCTAACTTTGATGAAATACGTTTGGCTTGCAAGGAAGCAGGTGCGTACGGCATGACAATCAGCGGAGCGGGACCTTCCCTTTTTGTAGCTGTACCACCAGGAACAGAGCAACAAGTGGCGGCTTCATTAGAACAAAGCTTTCCACATTACCAAGCACTTGCACTGCAACCGGCAGAGAAAGGTGCATACATCACAAAATAAAAACAGCGTCAGGACTGATTCAGTCACTGGCGCTGTTTTATTCGTTATGGATGAATATCTAGTAAGGTTTTTATTTTTAGGCAATAAAAAAACGTTACATCGAGTAACGTGTGCAGTCAAAATATGGCGGAGGAAGAGGGATTCGAACCCCCGCGGGCTTTAACACCCCTGTCGGTTTTCAAGACCGATCCCTTCAGCCGGGCTTGGGTATTCCTCCGTATCAGACAAATAATATCTTACCATGTCATTTTTAAGACGTCAACCATTATTTTTTCTTTTTTCTTTGCGACGGTAAATGAAACGCCAATAATAGAAACTCATCAAGGCAACGGTCTGTATTAGAGCGGCATACATAAAGTTAAAATCTGAACTTGAGAAAATAATCACCAATAAGCCGAGCAAGACAGCAGGCAAAACAATGGCTGCATAGACGCGTACTTCGGGATTGCGGAAACTGAGCTGATAACGTTTAGTTGGATCCATGTTATTCACCTCATGCTTTTCAATTAGTATACTATTCTATATGGACAAATGAAAAGGTTTTTCACTTTTTATGCGATAGAGTGTTGAAACACATTCTAATAAATCCAAGGTTTACCGTTGCAATCATAATTAACTATGGGTATAATAAGAAATGCCGTGCTAGGTGGGGAATTAGCGGTGCCCTGTAACTTGCAATCCGCTCTAGCAAGACTGAACTCCTTTTCCGAGGCTGTCCGCATGTAGGGTCTGCCTTTTGCACGTAGTGTTGACGTCTGGGTCCTGCGCAATGGGAACCCATGAATCATGTCAGGTCCGGAAGGAAGCAGCATTAAGTGGACTCTCTCATGTGCCGCGGGGTAGCCTAGGCCGAGCCAACGACAAGAGTAACGCTTATGTGCGGCAGTCGAAGAAAGGTGCACGGCATTATTTCAATAATTCACTCGTCCATTTTACTATGGACGAGTTTTTTATGTCCCTTAAATAGTGTATACTTCAAAATAGTACGCATAACTGAAAGGGAGCGATTTACATTGTCTGAGAAAAAAATGAACGTTGAAAGTTTCAATTTGGATCATACGAAAGTGAAAGCACCTTATATTCGATTAGCGGGAACTACAGAAGGAAAGAACGGCGACAAGATTTTGAAATATGATATTCGTTTCTGTCAACCGAATACAGACCACATGGAAATGCCAGCGCTTCACTCATTAGAACATATGATGGCAGAATTCAGCCGTGACCATTCGGATCAAATCGTCGATATCAGTCCAATGGGTTGTCAGACAGGTTATTATTTAGCTGTAATCAATCATGATGACTATAATGACATTCTCTCTATAGTAGAGAAAACATTAAACGACGTACTGGTAGCAACAGAAGTACCGGCGTGTAATGAAGTACAGTGTGGCTGGGCGGCAAGCCATAGCCTTGAAGGTGCAAAAGAAATTGCACGCACAATGCTTGATAAGAAAGATGAGTGGACGGAAGTATTTGCGTAATTTAACCAAGCGATACACGGTCAAAAAATTGTATTTCATGTTATAATAGAAGTATTACGCAATCGGAGAAAAAGGGGGGAAATGCAGTTGATTTATCAAGCACTATACCGCGCTTATAGACCGCAAGCTTTTGGTGAAATGTCAGGTCAGCAGGCGATCAAGCAAACTCTGCAAAATACCCTTCTCCATCAGAAGACGACGCACGCTTATCTATTCTCAGGACCTCGTGGAACGGGAAAGACGAGTGCGGCGAAGATTTTTGCAAAAGCACTAAATTGTGAAAACGGCCCAGCGGCGGAACCATGCAATAAGTGTGAGACATGTAAAAGCATCACAGAGGGATCTAACACAGATGTCACTGAATTTGATGCGGCATCCAATTCGCGCGTAGAAGAAATTCGCGACATTATTGAACGTGTGCATGTGGCACCTTCTAATGCACGGTTTAAAGTCTATATTATTGATGAAGTGCATATGCTGTCCAATTCAGCTTTTAACGCATTGCTGAAGACACTGGAAGAACCTCCTGCCCATGTCGTATTTATTCTGGCGACTACGGAACCTCATAAGTTGCCGCTCACTATCATTTCCAGATGTCAGCGATTTGATTTCAAACCGATTACGGCACCTGAAATCATTGAGCGAATGGAAAAGGTTATTGGGGACATTGGTGTTACTGCGGAGACTGGAGCATTGCGCGCAATCGCACAAGCCGCGACAGGCGGTATGCGGGATGCGCTTAGTATGCTTGATCAAGCCGTATCGTTCAGCGGAGACGAGTTGACTACAAGTGACGCGCTACTCGTGACTGGAGCAATCGGTGAAGAAATTTTTTATCAGCTAGCACAATCAATTCAAGCGAAAGATGCGGGATCTGCATTGTCTTTATTGCACGAACTGATTGCTGAAGGTAAAGATGTCGGCAGACTCGCTGAAGACATGATTACTTTCTTCCGTGATATGTTACTGCTTGGCACGGCGCCCGAATTGACAGATCTTCTGGAATTGATTTCAGACGGTGATAAATTTCAAGAGCTTGCCCAAGAGTTTCATTCAGATGAATTGTACCGGTACATCGATATCCTCTCAAAAACACAACAAGAAATGCGTTTTTCTAATCATGGGAAGGTCTATATTGAATCCGCTTTATTAAAAATGATTCATTCCGGGGAGCAACGACAAGTATCCACTTCTGCAGTTGATCCTGAAATGGCTCAGAAGCTTGCGGTGCTAGAACAGACTGTTAGACAACTACAGCAACAACTAGCAACAGGGGCTGTGCAACAAGCCGCTGAGCCACAAGCGCCGGCGAAAAGGGCCGCTTCAACTGCTTCCAGATCTGCCAAAGTACCAACGGGTAAAATTGTAGAGGTATTAAAAGCGGCAACGAAGTCCGATATTCAAGTGATTCGAGAGCAATGGGCGGGTATGATGCAAAGTATGCAACGCTCACATGCAGCCTTATTAGAAGAGACGGAGCCTGTAGCAGCATCAGAGAAGGCTTTTGTTCTTAAATTCAAATATGAAATTCATTGCTTGATGGCTTCTGAAAATGCTACATTACAAGCAGGCTTATCGGATGCGTTACTGCGACTGACAGGCAAAGGTTATGAAGTAGTCTACGTAGCAGAGGAAAGCTGGTTGGAAGTTCGTGCTGATTTCATTCGAAAAAGTGGATTGGCCAGTCAGAAGAGTAAGGAAAACCCTCAACAGTTTGAAGAGGAACAACCAACTTCAGCGTTTATGGAAGAAGCATCGATTGAAGATGCTGATCCACTCGTAACTGAAGCTGAGAAAATGTTTGGAAAAGATTTTATTACAATAGAAGAGTAATTTACTAAGGAGGAATTATTTATGCGTGGAGCAGGGAATATGCAAGGTATGATGAAGCAAATGCAGAAGATGCAAAAGAAGATGGCAGAGGCACAGGAAAACTTAGGAAACGAGAGAATGGAAGGTACAGCTGGTGGTGGTATGGTAAAGGTAATCGTCTCAGGCCATAAAGAAGTACTTGAAGTTATTATTGATCCGGAGGCGGTAGATCCGGAAGACGTAGAAATTCTACAAGACTTGATTGTGATCGCTACAAATGATGCGATTGCAAAAGCAGAAGAAATTACGAACTCCACAATGGGCCAATTTACAAAAGGAATGAACTTGCCCGGGATGTTCTAGGAGGTTGTATAATGCATTATCCTGAACCTATATCTAAATTAATGGATAGTTTTATGAAATTGCCAGGCATCGGCCCCAAAACTGCGGGTCGTCTGGCGTTTTTTGTATTAAGTATGAAAGAAGACACTGTGCTAGATTTTGCCAAAGCATTAGTCGATGCGAAACGTAATCTCCAGTTCTGTTCAGTTTGTGGTCATATTACAGATATCGATCCATGCTATATTTGTCAGGATCAATCTCGTGACCGAACGACAATTTGTGTCGTGCAGGATCCGAAAGACGTGATTGCTATGGAGAAGATGCGTGACTATCGCGGTTTGTACCATGTATTACAAGGTGCTATATCTCCGATGGACGGTATCGGTCCGGAAGATATCAATGTTCCCTCGTTGTTAACAAGACTTCAGGAAGACGAAGTGGAGGAATTGATTCTTGCGACGAACCCTACTATAGAAGGAGAAGCAACAGCCATGTATATATCAAGGCTTGTCAGGCCATCCGGAATCACGACTACACGTATCGCCCACGGCTTACCTGTAGGTGGAGATTTAGAATATGCGGATGAAGTTACATTGTCCAGAGCATTGGAAGGTCGTCGAGAACTATAGAAAAGAATTGAAAGATAGACAACGAGTGGACTAATCCTCTACAGAGACGCATATAGATAAGTATCTATGAGATAGAAAGGGCGTTTTCTGTGAGAATTTTAGTCATAGCTATATTAGGAGTCGTATCATTACTGCTGTTAAGTATGAGCCGAACCACTCTTGAAAAAAACATGGAGCGCTTATCGGTTTTTTGGTTTAGATTAGCTTTTGCGTTCTTTATTCTCTTCTTAATGAACATAGCTGGTGGATTTATTGGCATCTACGTACCTGTTAACATTGCATCTGGCATGATCTTAGCGATACTAGGAATCCCTGGATTCGCGGCGCTATGCGGTTTCGCCATTCTTTTTTAAAAGAATGGTGAAAAAGCTTGCATTCTCATAAATGGGGTGTTATATTTATAAGCGTCGCATCAAGCAGTTGCGAAAACATCAAACTTAACAAGAATTAACAAGAAAAACTTTTTAAGTAAAAGTGTTGACAACAAAACGATGAGATGTTAATATAAGAAAGTTGCCTCTTACGAGAGACCGACGAAATGAACCTTGAAAACTGAACAGCAAAACGTTAACGAAATACAGTTTATGTATCTAACGATGACATAAACAAAATGAGTATCTTAATTGATGCCAGCAAATGAAACTCGAGCTAATCGAATTTCTCTTATGGAGAGTTTGATCCTGGCTCAGGACGAACGCTGGCGGCATGCCTAATACATGCAAGTCGAGCGAACTGTTGGAAGCTTGCTTCCTTCAGTTAGCGGCGGACGGGTGAGTAACACGTGGGCAACCTGCCCTTCAGATG
>NZ_AUDQ01000030.1 GCF_000425545.1 Sporosarcina ureae DSM 2281
CAATCCCGCGAGTTTCAATAATTGGCGTGGATGATCGTAATGGGCAAAACTACCGATTTCCGATAGTAAATCAATGATGGTTGCGTCTCCAAGCCCTGGGACTGTTTGGAGATACTCGTACTCAACTGTAGCCCGAATAAACTCTGTCAGCTGTTCTTGAAGCGATGCCAGTTCCTTCTCAAGTTGGCGATAACGTTGAACAAGTGTGGCAATTTCAATACGGGCCATCTGTTGTCCTTCTGTTACGCCTATAGAAGTACGCGCATTTTCAATGAGCTTTTTTGTCTTCGGCAACTGGGGAGATTTCATCCCCTCTACCGTCCGGTAGGTTGCCAGTAGTTCTGACGGTTCCTGATTCACTATCTCAGATGGGAATGGAGTACATTCCAAAACGGCTAGCGCCATTTTACCAAACGCTGGAAATATTCCTTGGAACTCGGGAAAGTACCGATCAGTCCAGCGAATCATCTTGTTTTTTATCGCGTTCAATTCTTCAGTAAGATTACCTTTCAAAGTCGAACCAACCCGTAGTTCTGCCTCTGTCTTCCTTAAAATTCTAGGGTAGCTGTAACGTCCATCTTTCACCAAACGGGCGATGACGAGGGCATCTTTTGCATCGTTCTTTGTTTGAAGATTGTCGTCCAGCTCCTTGGACTTCTTTACATGCATGGGGTTGCATACGACGAGGGGGATGCCCCGATCATCGAGAAAGTAAGCCAGGTTGAGCCAATAGTGGCCGGTAGGTTCAATACCTATGATGACATCACTTTTACCAAATTGTTTCTTAGCGTTTAGAATACACTCATAGAAGTATTCGAACCCATGGCTTGATTGATGAACAGGGAACGATTTCTTAAGAATCAGGCCACGTTCATCGACCATGCAGGCGTAATGTGTGCGCTTGGCGATATCCATTCCGATAACTAGCGTCTGATCCGTGACTTGATTAATCTTTGCGTTTTGCGTAAAATTCATGATGAGTCCTCCTTGGTATTTAAATTAGGGGTCAATTCGTGCTGATTTGACACCCCGCATCATACCAAGAGGGCTCTTTGTGTTCAAGTCCCCGAAAAAGCTTCTAACAGGAATGCTCCATTTTCATTTCACTGTAAATAATGAGTATTGAACACCACTCGGCAAACGTTCACCCGTAGCGACAAAAATATGTTTATTCATCCAGTCATACTTAGAAGAATCCGTTTCGAAAATTGGAGCATGTCTGAAGTAATACTGATCAGCAGGCACCTTTTCACCGCTGTTCAATTTTCCAAGAATCTCTTTAGGGCCCGTACGAATTCCACGATAAGTCATTAAGATTGTTTCGTGATCGTCTGTTTCAAGGACAATCTTCACGTCTTGGATAATTGTTCCGTCTTCTCTGACTGTTATCCAGTCCGAACCACCAGGCAATACACTCGCTTCGAATTCCGGCCCTGTTAGCTTACCGCCAGTTACTCCAATGATTCGTCTTCCTGAACCATTATATGTTTTATTTAGAACAGGAAAATCAACTTCGACTTCTAATGTCATATTACATAAAAACTCCAAATTAGGTGCTTCATAAAATTTCATAAAAAACTCCACACTTTCTTTTATAATTTATATTTAATAAAATAAAAAACGGCATTAACCAGAAGGCAAAATTATGCCTATTGGTTAATGCCGTTATTAACTGAGGTATAAAGGTATTGGGTACCTTCTATCAGCGAACAGGCAGACTATTTTTCAATCTCATCACAATAACGTTGATGAGCATTTTTTAAAGCTACAATAACTGATTGTTGTGATGGAGCAATAAAGTTCTTTTTAATTCTTTCAATAATCTCATCTAACTCATCGTAGAAATTAGAATCAACCAATAATTTAGAGAAATAATTTGAAGCCAAGCTAGTTATAAAAGTAAATTCTACATCCACAATTCTATGGGTCTCTTTGTCGATCTCCATGACTAATCCAGCATGTTTAAACCGTTCATACATCGCCGAACCTTGTGGAGCTTTTGAATACGCAGTCACTAATATAGTATCCAATAGAAAAGACACCTCTTCAATAGGTATTTAAATTGTACATTAATCTTATCAGTATGTATTTTTGTTGTCAACATTCAAATAACTCTGCGAAGTACAAGCTACATTCATCAAACCTTCTATTTTAATTACGTAGAAATCATTATTGAATTCATTATATTCACAAATATGCTTGACTTGTAAAATTTCGTTTGTTACTATTGTATTATATTTCTGATAATTTACGAAACTAACATACGCATAGTATTTATTTGTTCCTTTTCTATCTTTCCCTTTCATGTAAGGCGATAGAGAAATACAATCTTGCCTTTATCTAGTTGGAGATACTTCTATCTTCACTCATTAGATTGTGACGGCATTAATCTGGAGATTTCCTCTCAGCAGATTAATGCCGTTTTTTTGTTTCTCCAGAAATAAATTAGCAACAAAGAAATATTTAAAGTGACTTTCACTACTTTGTAGATGAATTCATTATATATTCAAAAGAATAGAGGGAAAAAGATGAGCATAATTCGTCGGTTCAACAATGTAATGTGGTCTTCTCACCACAATACGAAAGATTTACTAACAATGAAAAATGTGAGGAATGGTGTTTCTCAAGTATCTCCTGCCATTTCAGAAGGACAAACACCTCCTCCCCGACAAACATACAGCACAAAACAATTTCTCGGCTTACTACTCGGACCTATTTTGTTTTTCTTGATTCTATATGCGCTACCACTAGAAGGGTTGAGCAATGAAGGGAGAGGTGTATTTGCAACTATTGTATTAGTGGCTACATGGTGGATTTTAGAAGTTATGCCCCTTGGAATCACTTCACTGTTACCCATTGTACTGTTGCCGTTATTGACGGATGTAACAGGAAAAGAGGCAGCTTCCAGTTATGGAGATCCTTTGAACTTTCTATTTTTAGGTGGATTCGCCATAGCACTTGCACTTGAAAGATGGCGTCTACATGAGCGTATTGCTATAACAGTGATTGGTATCATCGGCACAAGCATGTCTGGTCTAGTGATTGGATTCATGCTTGCAACTGGGTTCATTTCTATGTGGGTATCGAATACGGCTACTGCTTTACTGATGATACCAATCGGCACAGCCATAGCGACTAAGGTAATTGATTTAATGAAAGAAGAGAATGTCTACACACCTGAGGAAGATACGAAATTTACAAAGTCCATCATTTTTGCAATTGGTTTTGGTGCAACAATTGGAGGAAGTGCAACACTAATCGGGACTCCCTCCAATTTAATATTAGCTGGCTTAACAAAAGAAATACTTGGAATTGATATTTCATTTGCTAAATGGTTTATTTTTGCATTTCCTATGATTGTCATATTAATGGCATCTGCAGCATTCTACATTACAAAGTTCGCCTATCCAATGAAAGTGAAGAAATTGGAGAAAGGTCATATCTTTGTAATGGAAACCAAAAAAGAATTAGGCAAGATGAGTTACGAGGAAAAGATGGTTTTAACTGTTTTTCTACTAACGGCTTTCATGTGGCTAACGCGTACATTCATTTGGGTTAACTACATTCCTGCTTTAACCGATACAATCATCGCAATTACTGGAGCAGTTTTACTTTATTTAATCCCTACAAAACGTGGTGATAATGGCCGCTTACTTGATGGTAGTTCTATAAAGAAAATGCCATGGGATGTATTGTTGCTAGTAGGTGGTGGACTTGCCATCGCAACCGGATTCAGCAAAACCGATTTAGCCGTATGGTCTGGTGATCAACTACTAGCACTTGAAGGAACTTCATACATTACAATACTAGCAATCACTACAGCTATTGGAATTCTGATGACGCAAGTTACACCAAATACCGCTACTGCAACAATTCTTATTCCTATTGCAGCTACGCTTGCTGTAGCAATTCAAGTCGATCCACTACCTGTCATGACAGCAACTGCACTGGGTACTGGATTTGCCTATATGATGCCTATTAGTACACCTTCCAACGCAATAATTTTTGCAACAGGAAAAATCACGTTCACCGATATGATACGAAAAGGTGCATGGCTCACAGCATTAACTCTTGTTTTGATTATTCTATTCGTCTATTTCTTATTCCCAATAGTGTTTTAATAACAAGTACTGAAAGGAAGTTTTAACATGAACATACACTCTATTTTTATCCACATTGTAGAATTACCAACTATCAGACCACATAAGCTATCTATGCATACTATAACAAAACAAACTATCGTCGTCGCTCAAATAAACGATACTGAAGGCCTCACAGGTTGGTCAGAAGTTGCAACAATAGGAGGAGCTTCTTATGGTGAAGCAACTCCAGAGGCTATTAAAGTAAATTGTGAAACGTATATAACACCGCATCTAATCGGAAAAAATCCACAACAATTTAATTTACTTATGTACGAAATTTCAAAAACTGTTTCAGGGAACTACTTTGCCCGCGCATTAATTGAAGGAGCGCTAATTGACTTGGCAGCAAAACAGAGAAACATTCCCGCTTACGATCTCTTGGGTGGAAAAACACATGACTCGCTTCCAGTTGCATGGACTTTGGCAAGTGGAGATACGGGTAAGGATATCGAAGAAGCAAAGGAACTACTTCTACAGAAAAAACACCGTATTTTCAAGTTGAAGATTGGTGTTGGGGACGCTATGGAGAATGTGGAGCACGTACTGAAGATTAAAAAAGAAGTAGGTGACGGTGCTAGATTAACTGTAGACGTTAATCAAGCTTGGGATGAAACAACTGCTAACTATGCGATAGCGCGTCTCCAAGATGGTGGTGTTTCAATGATCGAGCAACCACTGCCGAAATGGAACTTTGAAGGCATGAGTCGCTTGACTGAGCGCTTCTCTGTACCCATTATGGCAGATGAAGGTGCGAATTCGATTCATGAAATATTCCAGATAGCTAAACACCGATCGGGAAATAGTATCGCTCTTAAAGTGTGTAAAGCAGGCGGACTACAAGCAACAAAGACAGCAGCTGGCATTGCAGAAGCTGCGGGACTTGGGTTGTATGGGGGAACAATGATCGAATCTTCATTAGGAACAGCCGTTGGACTTCACGTATATTCCACTATTCCCCATTTGGAATTCGGCACAGAACTTTTCGGTCCTTTATTGTTCAAGGATACAATTACAGCCAATAATATCGAGTACAGTAATTTCGAAGTTGTTGTTCCAGATGGCCCCGGCTTTGGGATGATTATTGATGAAGAAAAGTTGGATCACTACAAGAGATCTTAAACTTGGTTAATTTTTAGTAGTCGCTAACTGTAGAGATAGATATGGAAATACTAAAAAGCAAAATCAAGGTTGGGATAAAACTAACTCCCCACTTCCCCTGCGCTCCGGTACACTCTGATTATCTAAGTTTTTTACTGACATGAATGAACAAACAAAAGCGTAAAGGATGATCATTCCTTTACGCTTTTGTCTGATCTGTCCCAGCCTTGTTTTTGCATCTTCACGAAAACTTGTATTTCATTGATTCATTATATTATTCAAAAAAAACGTCTATGAAAGTATCTGCTATATAAGCTGAACTAAAGATTTTAGAAAACACTTAGTTGATTGGAATGGCAGTTAAAATCAAAAGATAAACAGCAACAGTGCAATACCTTTTATGCTTACTTATACATAAGACTCTTTCTTTTGTGCCCAATAATAAACACCTAAACCCACTGCTATGTAAATAGAATAAAATATGTACAATGAGCTGAAGCTAATTACCCCTACAAGGACACCTGCTAAAAGCGATCCCCCACTAATACCTATATCAAAAACGGACAGAAAAGTAGCCAATGCAACAGGGTGACGCTTGGGTTCTGAGTTTTCCAAAACTACTGTTTGAAAACTAGGAAAGAGCGTACCCCAGCCTCCTCCTATAAATGCAGCGGCAATAAAAAATAGTATTGCATTAGTCGTTAAACCAAGAACTAACATACCTATTGCAAATGAGACTATCGCTGGAAAAATAATTGTGTTTGCTCCATACTGATCATACCAGCGGCTGGTTAGCGGGCGTGTCAGCAAAAGTATAACGACATAAACCACAAAAAAGTAACTAGATTCGAGCCCAAGCCCTTGTTCAACAGCAAAAACTGCCATAAAAGATAGAACTGATGCGTATGCAGTACCAAAAAATGCTCCAGTAATCGAAATACGTAGTACAGACTTTTCAAATAATGCTGCTCTTTTTTCACCGACAGAACGTTTCACAACGTCTTCTTTAGGCAGACGTGTCATTAAAGCAAACAAAAAAGCGACTAGCGAACAAAAAGCACTTACCCAAAATAAGAGATTTAAACTAAACGTCTCTAATGTTGTAAGCCCAATAAATGGACCAATCACCATACCCAGATTAGTGGATAAGATGAAGTACCCCATCCCTTCACCTTTTCTCGATTCTGGTACAATGTTAGCTACAATAGCAACTGTAATGGTAGTAGCCATTCCGAACCCTAAACCATGAATGAATCGTATGATAAGAAGCAAGGGAACAGAGTCAAAAAAAACATAAAGAAATGAAGCAGTTGTAAAAAGAATGAGTGATACAATCAACATAAATTGTTTACCATAGGTCTCAATCCATGGTCCCATTAACGGTCTAATAATAATTGCAGCACCAATATAGACGGTTGTAAACAACCCAGCTACGGTACTTGTCGAACCATAATGCGTTATTGCGACAGTTGGCAAGGTAACGAGTAAAGCGAAATAGGCCACAATAAAAAAGAAGTTTGCTGCCGATATAAATAAAAAGTTGCTTGTCCATAAAGAGTTGCTTGTCCATAAAGAGTTGCTGTGCATTAATAGTTCACCTCACAAAAAATGTGAAACATTGAAAGTGTGACTTGAACCGCAAATTAATTCTACCCAATCAATTTTCAATTGATTGGGTAGAATTAATTTTTGCGCTCATACGTCTCGATCAAAGCTTTATACTTCTTAACGAAACTAATTAAAACCTATTCCTCTTTCATTGTTAATACCCTTAGTTCATCTACTAATTCTGGTACTTCCTTTTTCAAATACCCCCACTCGGTATCATAAGCTAAATCCAAAAACTTTTCTTCTTCAGCTTTAGGTAGTTTGAAAAGTTCAACGCCATTTTTATCCAATTCCTCAATTTCTTCTTTATCAAGTTCTGTATAGTACTCTACCATTTCTTTCTCATATTCAGCTGTTGCCGCAACAATTGCATCGCGGTCTTCGGTTGAAATTTCATCCCATTTATCATTATTCATTAGTATTGTACAGTTTTGTGTCCAAAAAGGATGATCTAAAATATATTTAGATGAATCAGTCCAACCATCCTTT
The DNA here is from genome assembly GCF_000425545.1 of Sporosarcina ureae DSM 2281. GTDB lineage: Bacteria > Bacillota > Bacilli > Bacillales_A > Planococcaceae > Sporosarcina > Sporosarcina ureae. The sequence goes on from NZ_AUDQ01000030.1 coordinate 7,338, forward strand.
CTTGGTCCATTAAATCCACCATAAACAAACCCCTTAACAACGCCTGTTTGTAAAGATGTATAAACTTCTGAAGGATCAATCATTGCAGAAGCAATTCCTAACTTTTCAAAAAAACGTGTATAGTTAGGTGCTGATCGTATAGGCATGTTCTTTAAATCATCTACGCTATCAATCGGCTCGTTTAACCATAGTCTTGGAGAACCTGTTAACCATCGACCTAAGTACATAACGTTCATTTCTTCATGCCGATCCACCATTAAATCGTAAAACCCATTTTCTCTTTCTTCCGATGGTGTTAGTTGTGATAAAGCTATGCTAAGCGTTTCCGGTGCGAGTGATTGGTATTGTCCAATATACGTAAAGTTAATATCCATAACACCAGAATTCATTGCTTCAAATTGCTCGCCAATCGGTATTACGTCCGCGCCACCGCGCCAATTCACCTTCACTCTGCCATCTGTTGCATCTTCTACTGAGTCAATCCAATCATAGAGTGTTGCAGTTAAAGGATGATCTTTTGGTAAAAAACTAACGGCATTCAATGTTACTCCTTTAGAACCACTGCCGTTCTCATCTCCGTCTCCACTTGAGCAAGCCGTTAAAAGGCTCACTAGAAGAACAACTATAAGCGCCTGATATATTTTTAGACTTTTCATCATGGTCTTCCTCCTAATTTATAATTTCACAAAATTAATTACTTAACAAAGCTTGGTAACCATAAAGTTAATGATGGGAATATAATTATTAGTGCCATTATTGCTAAATTCAACAAAATAAAAGGGACGACTGCTTTATAAATTTCTTTCATCGATATAGAGTCTTTTGGAATCACTGCTTTCATTGCAAAGAGATCCATACCGAAAGGTGGTGTAATTGTTGCAACTTGCATATTAAGAAGCATAATTGCTCCAAACCACAAAGGATCGAACCCCATTGTTCCTGCAATAGGCATTAGTATCGGAAGTGTCATCATCATTATTGATAAGGGTTCCATAAAACACCCAAGGATTAATAGTACGATTTGAATTATTACCAAAATAATAAGTGGTGGGAATTCTAAGTTTCCGACAATTTGAACAAGGCCTTGTGTTACGCCTGTGTAACTTAAAATTTGACCAAATGTAGTGGATCCTATAATAATCATAAAAATCATAACACTGGATCTTAAAGTCCCGGTAAGTGAGTCCCAAAATTTTTCCCAAGACAGACCACCGTAAAAATAAGACAGGACAACGGTTCCCAACGCTCCTAAAACCGCACTTTGTGTAGGCGTTGCAATTCCAAGTATAATAACGCCTAATAAAAGGAACACGATAAATCCAAGCGGCAAAATATATTTAACCGTTCCTATAAGCTTTTCAGATAAAGATACTTTCTCGACATCATAGGCGGGAGCCAATTCTGGCTGCAAATAACATCTAATAATAATATATAGGACAAATATTACTGCCAATAAAAGACCCGGTACGACAATTGCAAATAGGAAATGTCCGACAGGGATTGATGCAAGTGATGCAAGCAATATACCTAATGCAGTAGGTGGAATCATAGTGGCAAGCCCGGCACTACCAAGTATTGGTCCAACAGTCATTGCCGGACTATACCCCTTTTTCTGCATATCCGGAACTAATAATGATCCCAATAACGCAGTACTCGCTACACTCGATCCACTTAGAACTGAAAATAAAGTTCCACTTCCAACAGCAACAATACTTAATCTACCTGGTAAATTCCCAAACCATTTTCCGACCGCTTCAAAAACTTTAAAACCTAAACCCGTCCTAAACATAATCTCACCCATTAAGATAAACATTGGAATAGGTAATAAAGAAAACTTCGATACGGAAGAAAATATATTTAAGATGAGTTGGTTGAGTCCCGCTTCTCCGTTCCATAATACGATAACGCCTATAATATTTATTGTTAAAAATGAGAATGCAATCGGTAATCCTATCATAAATAAAATAAAAATACTTCCAAATACTAGCGCTAAAACGCCCCACCATTCCATTTAATTACCTCCTAGCTTTTCTCTCTTCTTGATTTAAGTTTATTGATCGCAGATAGGAAGTTTCGAATGAATTGTATGAAAACAAATAAAAAGCCAACTGGTATGACGACTATTAGCAAAGAACGTGGGATTTCTAGGATAGTCTCTGTTTTTATATCCCTCATATGTAAATTCCAAGTTGCCAAAAATCCATAAACCGTAATAACCAAAGAGATGATGGCCCCTATACACGAATTCAATATCTCCATGCGCATTCTATTTTTTTCGCTTAGTCTATTTAATAATAAGTCTAGCTTAATATGTCCATCTTCTCTCAATAACCAAGCAACACCTAAAAAAGTTAAAAATACTAGAAGATATTCAGAAACCTCTAAAACCCATGGAAATTGATAACTGAAAAACTTTAATGAAACAATATCACCGATGATCAATAAACTAATGATGATGATTACTACTCTACCCAGAATTGCCATAAAGTTTATAATAGAATCCAAAAGATTACTTATTCTTAACAGCACACTCATCTCCCCCTTTCTTGTATAGATTCTATTAATATAAACTTGTTATATTTAGCTAGATCTAGACTGTTAATAATTGATTACTTATTGGACTAAATAGCTGCTGCAAAAGGATAAAAAATAACCCCCTAAATATATATGATATTTAGGAGACTAAATAGTAATCAACAATCCTACATTAAGGACTTTCTATTTCTTGAGGTACTCCGCTTTTTTCAGGAATTTTAATGAATTCAAAACGCTGTAGCAAATCAATAAATTTAGTGAGCACTTTCAGTTGATAATAGCTCAACTTTTCTTCTTCAAAATCATAAAATCCTTTTTTAGCTTTCATCCCAATTTCGCCGCTCTTCATTTTCTCTTCAATTATTTTCGGGGGGCCAAACCATTCATCAAAAAGGATCACATACGATTTTATCTTTTTAATATTGATAACCCCCTTTTCCCCTAACTTTTACTTAACCTCATATAGTTCCTATTCAATTTCAATGCTTGCACCCATTGCTGCGATTGTTCATAGCAGTCGCCAATTTCAAGTATCTTTTTATCCGTAAATGGTTTTCCGATTATTTGAAGCCCTACTGGAAGCTCCGATTTTGTGAATCCACAAGCAACAGATAGTGCTGGAAAGCCAAGGATGTTTGCGAGTGGTGTTTTACCAAGTGTAAACATATTACTTATTGCTTGTTCAGGAACCATTGTGCCGATCTCAAACGGCGGTTGGACGTTTGTAGGTCCAATAAGCGCATCTATTCCACTCATCTGCTTCATTGTGTTTTGTACGAATTGTTTTCGAGTTCGCTGAGCGTTTATATAATCTGTCGCTGAAATGTCTCGGCCAAATTGGAATCGAAATTTCAAATCATCTCCATATAAATCACTATGTTTTATTAATAAAGGATCATGGAAAGATACTACTTCTGATTGAGCAATCGTTTTCAAACCATCAAGTGCCTCATTAATGCCAGGTAAATCAATAGGAACGATTTCAGCACCAAGGTACTTTAATTGATCAAATGCTTGTTCAATTACACGCTTCACATCTGTATCAATACCCGAATACATATAGGGCTCATAGAAACCTAGTGTAATCCCTTTCAAACCCTTTAATGATTCTTTGAAATAAATTGAATGATTCTTCTTAACTGAAGAGTGATCTTTCGGATCATAGCCCTTCATAACCTCTAACATAATAGCAGCATCTTTTACTGTTCTCGTCATAGGTCCAACATGATCAAGTGACCAACTAAATGGAAAGCCTCCATACCTGCTTACTAGTCCATACGTAGGTTTAAACCCAACGGTTCCACACATTGCTGCAGGTAACCGGACAGAACCTGCGGTATCTGTCCCAATAGAACCAAAAGCCATTCCTGTAGCTGTTGCGACAGCAGAACCCCCACTAGATCCACCAGGTGTTTTTGTTATATCCCACGGGTTTTTTGCACTTCCGTAGTGAGGGTTTTCAGTTGTTGCTCCCATAGCAAATTCATGAAGATTTGCTTTTCCAATAATAATAGCTCCTGCATCCTTCATTCTCTGAACAGCAGTAGCATCTTCATCCGGTATCCAATTTTGAAAAATTTTTGATCCACCCGTTGTACGGACCCCCTCTGTTTGCAATAAATCCTTTACTGCAATCGGAATACCATGCAACGGTCCACGGATTTCACCATTTTGTTGCTCAGACTCAAGTACCCTTGCTTGATTAATCGCTTCATCTTCCATAACTGTTATGAATGCTGTCAGTGCAGGATCATACTCCTTGATACGGCTTAGCGATAGTTTTGTTAATTCTACTGGAGAGACTATTTTCTTTTGAATTAACGAACCTACTGACTCAATAGTTTCGAATAGAAGTTCACTCATCATAATCCTCCCCAACATTTTCTAGCGAAAAAGTAAATGCAGGTTCATCCGGTAAAATCTCCGGTTTTTCTATCCCCATAATAGTAATTAAATAATCGTTTAGATTCACTTAAAAATCCTCCTTTGAACTAGTTAGCGAGTAGTGTGATACGCTAACTTAAGAGATTTCGTTTCGTGCATGTTTACTAAATCATTTTTTAGAATACTTGAACGAGTCTAGGTTTATGATAGTGCCCTACTATATTAAAAATAATATAATTTGTGGGAACGTAATTAGTAATGCTATAAATGCGACATACGCAACTAGGAAGTACGATGCCCCCTTAAATACGGTTGTGATCGGAGTCTCCTTAGTCAAGCCCTGTACAACAAAGATATTCACACCGACTGGCGGTGTAATGGCTCCCATACTTGTCACAACACAAAGCAGAACTGCAAACCAGATAGGATCATAACCAAGAGCTATTACGGTTGGATAAAAAATTGGGATGGAGATAATTAAAAATCCTAGAGCATCCATGATGGAGCCGCCAATGACATAAACAATCAAAATAGCAATTAGCACAAAGATTGGTGCAACTGGAAGATTAGTCACCCATTCAGCTACCGTATATGGGAGTCTGGTAACTGTTAAAAACCGTCCGAACACCATCGCCCCCACCACAAGCATTAATACCATTGCAGATGAACGGAGAGTACCAGTCATCGCTTCTAGAAAATTTGCTTTTGTCATCTTTCCCATAACTATGGAAATAACAAATGCACCAAATGCACCAAATGCACCGGATTCAGTCGGTGTGAAAAAGCCAAAAAACAACCCACCGATAACGAAGACAAATAGCCCCGCAACAGGAATAACACCTACCAAGGATAAGAGTCTTTCCTTCATGCTAGATTTTTCACTCGCTGGTCCAAGTGTCGGTGATTTTACACATAAGTAGACAACTGTTGCAATCAAGAGCAAAGTTAAGAAAATACCAGGAATTATACTCGCTACAAATAGTTCTTTAACTGATACCTCCATTTGCAAGGCAAGAACGATTAGTACTGTACTTGGAGGGATAATAATACCGAGTGTTCCGCCTGTTGCAATACTTCCGGTACTAAGGGCCTTATCATATTTATATTTCTCAAGTTCTGGGAGAGCCATCGTTCCCATTGTCGCGGCAGTGGCTGAATTGGAGCCGCAGATAGATGCAAATCCCGCACTGGCTAAAATAGTTGTACTTGCCATACCACCTCGAAAATGTCCAACCCATTTATACGCTGACTCAAACATTTTCTCTGTAATCCCTGTTCTAAAAACAATTTCTCCCATTAAAATATAAAGTGGAATAACACTTAGTGAGTAGCTAGAAAATTGATTCCATAAATCAGCGCTCAAAACATTAAAGGCTGCTTTAGGTGAAACAGCAACTATCAGTCCTATAAAACCGACAATAAACATCGTAAAACTAATTGGCATCCTTAAAAACATGAATAAGAACAATGTTAGGATTCCCAGTACCGCTAATAGATTCATATCCATTTTAGGATGCCTCCTTCCATATCAAGATTGTTTCTTTCACAATAGCTAAAACTAATCCTATGAATCCAATCGAACTGAAGATTACGATTGGATAAAATGAAAATTGTATTGTTTGAGATACTACTCCATTACTTCCTAGGTTTAGACCGAACAGTAGAAGTTGCCAAGCTGCTACTAAGAAAAAAGAAGCGCTTAAAACATTCATAAACGTGTGAATTATTCTCTGTAACATAGAAGGAAACTTATCCAAAAGCATATCAATATAGACATGTCCTTTATTTAATTGCGCATAGCCTAAAGCAAAAATACCCGTAATTGCTCCAAGCCAGCTTACTATCTCTACTGTCCCTGCAATTGGATCAGAGTACATACGCTTGATAGAATTAAATACAATCAATAACATCATCGACATTAGAGCCATGCCAGCAATAACAGCTAGAAATCGGTTTAAATAGTCAGTAGTCTTAAAAAATAGATTTGATGTAGATACTACTTTTTCTTCATGTTTGTCTTCTATAAATGAAGCGCTTTCAATATCGAATTCTACTATTTGCTCGTTTCTCATTCGTAAACCCCCGAATCTAAAGGAATAACTCAATCAGCGTTATTATATTTTTCGATTAACTCTTTCATCTCGCTCAAGTATTCCTCTGCTGGAAGACCCTCATTTTGTACATCTTCAACAAATTCTTTTTGCATATCGCTAAGCTTTTTATCCCACTTCTTCATTTCTTCTTCTGATAATTCAACAACTTCCAGTCCTTCAGAGTCTATACTCCATTCTATAGATTCTTTAACGTGACTATCCAAGTAGTCTCCAGTAAATTCAGTCATTTCGGTATTCAATTCTTCAATTACTGCTTGAACGTCCTCAGGAAGCGAGTCCCATTTTTCTTTATTCATGACGGCAATAAATGTATTTAACGCTAATGGATAATCTGTAACATATCCAACTATTTCCGCCAGTTTGGAATCCTTAAGTATCTCCCTGGAAGATACGTAACCTTCAACAATTCCCGTTTGCAATGCTTCTGGCACTTCCGCCTGCGACATTCCAACAGGAGCAGCCCCAAGTTCCGACATAATTGGCGCAAGAGCACCAGCTATACGTAACTGTTTTCCTTTTAAATCGCTTAAAGACTTTATAGGCTTTTTACTTTGTATATATGCAGGTTCTGTTGCAAATGTAGTGATGATCTTAAAGTTATCAAGTGCCTCTGGTGGATAATTATTAACTAAATCAGCAGTGACTTTACTAGCAACTGTTGCGTTTTTATAACCTGAAGGCATATCCGATATTGACAAAAGTGGAAATCTACCAGGTTCGTACGATGTAGAAGTTAAACCTATATCTGCCGTGCCATTCTCTACTCCGTCATACATATTATTGGCTTCTAATAAGGTTCCACCGGTAAATAAATCCACTTGTACTTTCCCATCTGTTCTTTCTTCAAGACGTTTTTTCCACTCTTCCATTTGAATAGCAGGGAATGTATTAGGTGGTGCAAAAAAAGCATAACTAAGCTTAATCACATCATCATTTTTTCCCGCGCTTGCTTTCTCTTCATTTCCACCACATGCTGACAGGATTATTACCAATAAAACTAACGACATTGAAATAAGCAACCTTCTCATTCTTCCACTCCTCTTTAAAAACATTAGAAACTTTCATTCACTTTCCAGTATTTATTAATTTTCTACTAAGAAAAATGGTCGTCCAATTGAAGCTTCTAATCGGAAATATCGATCTATCCCTGCGTCACGGAATGAATGCGTCATGTTTGTTACCGTTTGCAAGTCAGGAATATTGTAAAGGAAACATGCATGCCAATTAGTTGGACCTGCATGCCCTGCAGTTAAAATGTCTCGGTCAAATGTTCCTAGCAGTTCTGATCCATTACTTTCCCATTCTTTTATTATAGATTTCAATTTAGGTAATAATTCATTCTCTTTTTGCTCTTGTGTAGTATCAAACCAGCCCGTCGATTCAAAAGTTATAAAAACTCTTAGTGGATTCGGTATTTGTGGTGCTCCATGTACAATTTTTTTCATTTTTTCCAGCTCCTCTTAGTTTATAAGTATTTACCTCATGAATAATCCGCCATTAATATCAAACGTGGAACCTGTAATATAACCAGCGGCATCTGAAGCAAGATATGAAACCATACTGGCAACTTCCTCTGCTTCACCAAATCTTTGTACCGGTATACTTTCTCTCATTTTCTCCAATTTAACTGGCTCAATAGTATCCATTTCTGGTGTCTGAATAGCTGCCGGTGCAACTGCATTAACTGTAATTCCTTGACCAGCCAGTGATCTGGCAAAGGACTTTGTAAGCACAAGTTGACCTGCTTTTGAAGCGCAATAATGAGCACCGGATGAAAGCGGTCCTGCTTGTCCGCCAAAAGATGAAATGTTAATAATACGTCCACTCTTTTGTCGTTTCATCGTATCTAGTACAGCTTGAGAGTAGAAAAACGTTCCTCCAAGATTAACGGATAAAATTAGATTCCATTCTTCTTCCGTTATATCTTCAACAGACGTCTCTTTTCGAACTCCAGCATTATTTATCAAAATATCAATTCTTCCCCAATGCTCTACTATGGTCTGCACACTTTCTTTAATTGCATTCACATTCGATACATCCATAGCTATAAACATTGTTTTGGAAGAGGCATATTGGCTTACTAGTTCTGACGTCTTCACTTCGTTTAACAACTGTTCATTTACATCTACAAAAACAACACGTTTCCCTTCTAAGAGAAAGTTTTCAGCAATAGCGAGACCTAATCCCTGACCGGCCCCTGTTATAATGGCTACTTGGCTTACCGTATTTTTTTGCACAGTTACACTAGCCCCTATCTTTATAAAATTCAATACACCTTTAGATACTGGTAACCAACTCTTGAAGTGTACTTATGTTGGATTAAACCAGAATGTTCTTCATAACTTTCATTGCATTCTGACCAGAAACTTTAACAATGTCTTCAATTGAATAATTCTTTTTTATCATCCAACCTATCATATTCTTCATTGCTTCCGATGGATTTTCCAACCCTTCAACATACGAGGATTCATTAAATTCCTCTCCACTATGTGAAGCTGAAATGCCCAACATATCATCAAACGCATGTTGCAAGGCTACATGATCTCCAAAAAATGTATCTGGCCCAAAACCAACATGATCAATTCCAACTAAATCTACAAGGTACTCAAAATGTTCCATCACTGAGTGTAATGAGTGTTTAGGTAAACTTTTAGTCAAAGTCGTATTGGGTGCAGCACAAACCCCGATGATCCCACCTTTTTCGGCGCAAGCTTGCAACACATTGTTCGGTTTCATCCTAGGTGTATTCCATAATGCACGCGCTCCTGCATGTGTCATAAGGACAGGGTCACGACTTTCCTCAATAACATCCAAACTTGTTTGATCTCCACAATGAGAAATATCGATTATCATACCTAGTGTATTCATTCTTTCAACAACCCGACGCCCAAACTTAGTTAAACCACCATCTCGACGTTCGATTAGTCCTGAACCAAGTGTGTTTGCTTCGTTATACGTGATACCCATACACCGAATACCAAATCCATAAAGAATATCTACACGATCCAGCTCATTTTCAAGGATACTTGCTGCCTCTAAAGAGGGAAGGAGCGCAGTTTGCTTCAATTGCTTAGCTTTAGTTAAATCGTTATAGGACCGTGCAATGGTGACTGTATTTTGATGTTGAATGTCTGCATATCTCATTCCAAGTAGATAAATAACATCATCCCACTTCAAGCCATTCTTAGATGTAATCGTCGAAATTCCATCCATAAAGTTTTCAAAAATGATATCAATTCCCGATTCAGCAATTCCCTCATAATGGAAAAACGTATGTAACTCTCCACAATACGGTAAAATATCTTCAGTTTTTTCAGGAACAATGAACCCATGATCCCTAAGCGATACAATGTAGTTTTCCGTCATAATTTGATTTAACTTATTCTCTTCATCTGCAGTCAGATGAAGAGAATAAGTTGGAGTACGGTTTAGATCTGTTGCCAAGTTATAATGTTTATAGTCTCTATTAGCTTTTAGATAGTTAAATGATGTATATCCTGCGTATTGTTTCTTATTCATTTATTTTCTACTGCCTGTTTTTTCTTTTCAAATTGTTCTTGTAATGGAAATGCTTCTTGCCACTTTTTATTTTTGTCATCATAAAGTCCTTCACTATACAACGTTTTTAACGATTGATTTTCCAATAATAACGGCTCTTGCCCCTCTTGGAACGCTTTCGCTTGTTGTAATAAGATCCGACGCATATGGATAATTGGTAAGTCGCTTGTTCCAAGTTTCTCGCGTGTTCGGTCTACGATTGTTCCCATTGTTTCAGTTGCGGCGTGGTCTTGGTTTGCAATCCCACGGATACCGGTGAAGTTCCCTGTTTTTTGTAAGTCACGGTCTTGATTATATTCAACATCTGCATTGACCACTTTTCGTAGATCCTCATCCAATTTCAGTCCGCGACGAGCGTGCTGTGCTTCTACGTCAATCGCTCGATCATGAGCGAATTGCACATCCCATGTCCACGTACTATGATCATCTCGCGGAACAAAGGCATGCCACATCCCATCTTCACCGCCAAAGCGTGGTGGATACGTATAGAACGGGAAGATATAATGAATTTCCATAAACGCATTCTCTTCTTCTGTGCCGATACCCACTGCGATGCAGCGCTTCCCAAAGTTCGTATCTTGAACCGATTGTTTCACCGGAGGGTTTTTAACAAGTGGATGATTCGGGTCAATTCCCAAATCACTGCTCAAAATTCCATCTTCCACTTCTTGTGTCGCATGCGCTTTATGTAAGAACGCAGCGTGGACAAAGTCCAGATCATTTTCCATCGCTTGTGCATAGTTACATTCCTGCCATACCCGTTCTACTAAATTATTTTCCCTCGGAAGGTTCATCCAATAAAAGTCTGGGAAAGCCGGTTCCGATTCTTTCGGTCCCATATACGTCCAGATAATGCCACTTACTTCTTTTGTCGGATAGCTTTTTAATTGAACTGATTCTCTGAATTTCCCATCCGTTGGCTCTGATGGAATTTCCGTGCACTCCCCGTCTGTATTGAACTTCCAGCCATGATACATGCACCTTAGGCCACAGCCGTCATTAATTCCATAATAAAGTGAAGTCCCACGGTGCGGACAGCGCTCATCAACTAGGCCCACTTTTCCTTCCGTATCGCGAAATGCGACCAGGTCCTCCCCCAATAATTTCACGCGTTGAGGCTTTCCGTCACTAATCAACTCTTCTGTTTGAAGGGCCGGAATCCAATATCTCCTAAATACATCGCCCATCGGCGTGCCTGCATCGGTCTGAGTCAGTAACTGATTATCTTCTGGTGTTAACATTCAAATACCCCCTAATTTAATAATAGATTCCTAGTTCGGACACAATTCATTTTTTCAATAGATGCTGTTCTCACCTACTATTTGGATAATCCATTTACACATGATCATACATATGATAGCGTTTTCATTTCATAAAAAATTGATTAGCATAAATATCAATGAATCGCTAAAGTCGAATCATTGAATTGTATGGGATACCAATTTATTAAACAGAGTATTTTAAATGTCGTTTACTTCTGTCAAATGAATCCCTTTATTGGTTGCACTCCCAAATGTACCGATCCCGCTCCATCGTACATACTTTCGTTGAGGAATGCGTGTTGGGTAACAACCATTGCATCTCGTAAATATCGTTGCAACGGATGTCCGTCGTAAATAGCCGAAGTACCTGCAAGAAGGTAAGCAGATTGTACTGCGCTTGCTCCCTCACGCGCAGCCTGAGCCGCCGCTAGACGTAGCATACTTGTTTGATCAGCTGAGACGTCTTCACCTTTTAGGATTGATTCCCAAGCGGATTCGGTAGCTTCGTAGAAAAAGGCACGTGCCGATCTAAGCTTGGCTTCTGCTTTTGCCACGGAAATTCGTACGTAAGCACGATCAGCCATTTTAGGTGCACCAGTGATACCAGAACGACCTGCCATCAAAGAAATTTCATTAAGCGCAGCACGTGCCACTCCAAGATTGACCACTGCCAGCACCTGTGCTGCATAAGCAATCGAAGGGTATTGAGAAATTGGCTCTTCAATTGAAGGAGTACCGCCACGTACAAACGTCCATTCATCAGGAACGAAGACATCTTTCACGCGCAGATCATGACTTCCTGTGCCACGCATCCCAATAACTTCCCAGTTTTCAATAATTTCTACATCCTCTGGTCTTAGAACGGCAGTTAATGGTTTACCGCCTTCTCCTGTACCAATACCGACACCAAGAATGTCTGCTCCCTTACATCCACTTGCAAACTTCCAAAGACCATTAACAATCCATCCACCATTTACTCTCTCTGCAGGCTGAACTGGAAACAAACCACCTGCGAAGGCCACATCAGGACCATTTGCGTAAAGTTTTGCAAGTGTTTCTCCTGGTAGAGCTGCTAGGTATACAGCAGCAGATCCAAAGCTTGCTACCCATCCAGCTGAACCGTCAGCTTCAGAGATACTTTCAATTAATTTAAGGAATTCCATTGGTGAACTACCATCTCCACCTAAACATTGAGGTGTATGAGCGCGATAAACACCCATTTTTTTCAGTTGCACTATCATATCCTTTGGTACATGTCGCTTCTTTTCAAATTCATCACGTCGAGCACGAACTTCTGTTAACACCTGGTCAAACCGATTTTTATTTTGGTTTTTTAATTGGCTAGTCATAATTTCTTCCTTCCTATAACTTATTGTTTTACGCTACAATATTTGGATTTCCCCATTGGTAATGAAGATGATGTAAACGTTAAACTAGATTCAACAGCTTTCAACAAATAAGAATCAACAGTTTTCCACAAAAAAATCTACTTTCTATATACTGAAGCTAGTCTATAGAAAGAGAGGTATAGGAAGTGGAAAAGTGGATGGTTTACAATGAAATACATAGATTGCGTAAAGAAGGATTCTCTAACAGTGCAATCTCCAGAAAGCTCAAAATTTCTAGAAATAGGGTGATTGATTATGGGAAAATGAAACCAGATGAATTCTTCAAATTCACATTGTCTTTACAGACTAGAAGTAAGAAGTTAGATCCCTATCGAGATCAAATACTTGAATGGTTAAAGGAGCATCCGGAT
>NZ_AUDQ01000031.1 GCF_000425545.1 Sporosarcina ureae DSM 2281
CCCGTCCGCCGCTAACTGAAGGAAGCAAGCTTCCAACAGTTCGCTCGACTTGCATGTATTAGGCATGCCGCCAGCGTTCGTCCTGAGCCAGGATCAAACTCTCCATAATACTGACCGCCGATTCGCAGCGAATTGCGTCGTCAGTTTCACTCGCTCAGTCGGTCACGTACGTAAGTACGCTCCCTCCTTCGCTCGATCACTTCCTAGCACTTCACTACGACTCGACGCCCAGTAGATGAAAATTCGATTAGCTCGAGTTTCATTTGCTGGCATCAATTAAGATACTCATTTTGTTTGTGTCATCGTTAGATGCGCAAACTGTATTTCGTTAACGTTTTGCTGTTCAGTTTTCAAGGTTCGTGTTTTTTGCTTCTTGTAAAAGCAACTTCTCTAATATAACTCATCTTGCTTTCATTCGTCAAGTCTTTTTTAAAATTCTTTTTTCGAATGTGTTGTGCGCGTTGTTAGAACGTTTCTCCCAAGCGACATTTACTATAATAACATGACGCCAAAGAATAAGTCAACAACTATTTCAATAAAAGTTATAGAGCGATCGTAGAATCGCTCTACGACAGCTACCGAGCCCTTATAATACGGTACTCTCTATGGAATAGCAACTCATTTTTAGAAGGTACTTGTGTAATTTCGATTAGATTCTTATCCACTAAATATTCGATAAAGAACTCTAAATCCGAGGAATACAACGCTAACTCGTCCTGTTCGTGCAATTGCTGGACGGTCCATGATTCCTTTTCCCTCATGATTGCTAACAAATGTACCGCCGCTTCATTTGTATAGTTATGGATGAAGAACTCACTTGCCAAGAACACTAAATCTAAACGCTTCTCTATTTCCTCTTCACTGCCTATCAGTTCTTCATATAACTTAAAAACAGCTGGATCTATTTTTTTCATTTGTGTCCAGACTGTATTTTCCGGTAAAACGTTGCGTTTAACTGCAACGAACCTAGCCAGGTGGTGCAATGTATTGATCGCGTACAGATAGGAGTCCATATGTTGTTTTCTTTCGAAATGAATTTTCCCTTCATTATAAGCGCGAATCATTTTAGCCATTTCCATTCCCATTTTAATGCCCCTACCAAACAACGGTTCTTCGGATAAGCGTTCTTTCAGCCGTTCCGCATATTCATCACGGTCAAAAAATACTTTCCCGAGGATGAGCCAATCAATGATTTTCTTGTTAGTTCCTACGAGCAACCAATGCGTTAGTTGTCGTTCGCTAATGATATGCATAGCTGCTTTACGTTTACCATCAGTATAGTGTTTTGTCTGAATGGGTATTTCATTGTTTGAGGTAATAATAAATAAGATCTCATCAAAAGTATCCGTGATCGGGTCGTCTTCTCTTTGATTGCCAATTAGGAGCACGCTTAATGTCTCAGGTAAACTAGCTCTTTCTTGGTACACTGGCCGTAGCATTTGTTCCACTTTCTCGCCTCCCAGCTTTTTATAGGACGTCTCGAATACTCTATTTCGACGAATTTCACATAAAATCCTTTATTTTAAAGGGAGTTTGTACTGCATTTACATAATAATATGATATATTAAGTGAGGATAGCGTTAGGAGGAAACTTAAGATGAAGCCTTACAAAAATAAAATAAATCGTATTCGATCATTTGCCTTGGCACTTATTTTCATTGGAGTTGTCATTATGTACATCGGAATCTTTTTCCGTTCCAATGAAATTGTCATGTTAATCTTTATGTTCTTGGGAATGCTTGCTATTATCGGTAGTACAGTGGTATATGCGTGGATCGGTACCTTGTCGACACGAGCCATACGAGTACAATGTCCGAATTGTGGTAAACATACTAAAGTGCTCGGACGTGTTGATATGTGCGGACATTGCCGCGAGCCATTAACACTCGACCCAAGTCTTGAAGGAAAAGATTTCGACATCGCATATAATAAAAAAGTGAAGCACGAAAAATAATACAAAATAAAAGAGTGTAGCCCATTAGGAGCTACACTCTTTTATTTAGCTTGGGTTTGTTTTGCTGCTGCGCAGTCAGGACAAGTTCCATACACTTCTAAACGATGTGAATTTACTTGAAAACCCGTTACATGCGCTGCAAGATGTTCTACTTCTTCCAGACCGGGATGGTAGAAATCTACAATCTTACCGCAATCGTCACAAATAATATGATAATGATCATGTGTCACGAAATCAAAACGACTTGACGCATCTCCGTATGTCAACTCTTTTACTAATCCAGAGTTTTGGAATACACGCAAGTTGTTATAAACTGTCGCCACACTCATATTAGGAAAATCTTCTTCTAGCGCTTTATAGATTTCATCAGCAGTTGGATGTGAATGGGATGTGATTAAATACTCGAGAATCGCATGTCGTTGCGGAGTAATTCTCACACCACTTTCTTTCAATGTCACTAACGCGTCTTTTAAGAACACTCCAGGCATCGTAATGCACCTCACTTCATAAGGATTACTTCTTTATAATCATTATAATTAGTTTACTCAACTATGGGGTGTATTGTCAACTATTCTGCCGATAACACTATATTAGTAGCCTTTTGCCAAATCTACTTGGTTGATGAGATCTTGATCTCCCGCCACCCATTTTTCAAGATTAATATCCATGATATCTAAGGAGCGTTCAATGTATTGATCAGAAAGACTAGACATATGAGGAGATACCGTACAGTTCGGCAATTCCCAAAATGGACTATCCTTAGGTAAAGGCTCTGTTTCAAAGAAGTCAAGTACCGCATGACGAATTTCATTATGTTTTAACGCGTCCAACACATACTGCTCTTTCACTGCGTCTCCCCTACCCACATTCATAAAGACAGCTGTCTCCTTCATTGCGCGGAAATGCTCTGGTTGATAAATCCATCGCGTTTGAGGTGTGCTCGGCAATATAGAAATCACATAATCGACTTGAGGTAGTTCCTCGAGGATATCATCTAAAGGAATCGTTTCATTCATATGAGGACTTGCATGCCCTGAACGGTTACATCCAATTGTACGTACATGAAACGCCTGCAGAAGCCTCCCGATTTCTCCTCCTATCGCACCTGTTCCTACTATTAAGGCAGTGGAGTGATTCACTTCACCTGGTAAAGAGTCCAGCTCCCAGTTCTTCTCAGCCTCTCTTTTATAAATGCCCGGCAACCCTCTTTCAAGGGATAATAAATGAGCCAGTACAGATTCGGCTAATGGCATTTTATGAACTCCATGCGAATTAGTGACTAGAATTTTTCGTGCTTGTAGCGCTTCAATCGGCAATGTATCGACTCCTACAGCCGCAACCATGACCCATTTCAATTCAGTAGCTTTTTCGACATGTCCTGATTTTAAATCCCCGCCATCTGTCACGATTACTTCTATATCTCCTAATGCCACTTCATCTATATTTGTTGTGTATATAAAATCGACATTCGGATATTTCTCTTTCAACTGCTGTTTAAATGAGGTTTTAATCTTAAATGTGAACAATATCTTCATCTGTCCACCTCCTATTTCGTCAGTTGCTCGAGTGTCGCGAGCGCATCTTCTACATGACCTTTCACGCGAACTTTCCGCCATTCTTTTACTACTGTACCTGTAGGATCAATCAGGAATGTAGATCGTTCTATTCCCATATACTCTTTACCGAAGTTCTTCTTTAGCTTCCAAACTCCATACTGTTCAGCTACCGAATGATCTTCATCTACAAGTAAAGAAAATGGCAAGCCGTGCTTCGCGATAAACTTTTGGTGAGAAGCTGCGTGATCAGGACTGACACCTAGCACTACTGCATTCAACCCTTCAAAATCTGCTTGCGCATCACGAAAATCACAAGCCTCCGTCGTACAGCCAGGTGTTGAGTCTTTCGGATAAAAATACAACACTACATATTTTTTCCCTTTGAATTGATTTAATGAAACCATGTCGCCATTTTCATTCGCTAACGAGAATGCAGGTGCTTGTTTTCCTTCTAATTTTTCCATTGATAATCCTCCTCTAACTTATAAAAACAAATAGTACATTTCAATCTCTCCATACTTATCGTATCGGAAGTATTTGAATTTTACAATTTACCTATACTTCACACTGAAGGTGGAGACTTCACTCTAATTAATGCTAAAATGGATAACGTATAATTGATTTGGAGGAATTAACTAATGAACCGAAAAAATTCAGAAGCACTCTACGCAGAAGCATGTGAACATATTGTGGGTGGCGTCAACAGCCCAGCCCGAGCTTACGGAGCGGTTGGCGGTGGTGCACCTACTGTCATGGAGCGTGCAGAAGGCGCTTATTTCTATGATGTAGATGGTAATCGCTATATTGACTACTTGGGAGCATACGGCCCGATCATTACAGGTCACGCACATCCTCACATAACAAAAGCTATTACGAAGGCTGCGGAAACAGGGGTACTCTACGGCACACCTACACGCCATGAAGTACAATTTGCTAAAATGTTAAAAGAAGCAATTCCAGGAATGGACAAAGTTCGCTTCGTAAACTCCGGAACAGAAGCTGTTATGACAACTATTCGTGTAGCAAGAGCTTTTACTGGCCGTACAAAGATTATGAAGTTCGCAGGTTGCTATCAC
Organism: Sporosarcina ureae DSM 2281; assembly: GCF_000425545.1. Lineage (GTDB taxonomy): Bacteria > Bacillota > Bacilli > Bacillales_A > Planococcaceae > Sporosarcina > Sporosarcina ureae. Next base: position 4,587 of record NZ_AUDQ01000031.1, read on the forward strand.
GGTCACTCTGATCTTGTATTAGTAGCTGCTGGATCTGGTCCTGCTACATTAGGCACGCCCGATTCTGCAGGTGTCCCTTCTTCTATCGCGAAAGAAGTCATCACCATTCCATTTAATGATCCTGAAAGCTATAAAGCAGCAATGAAGCAATGGGGCGATGAACTTGCTTGTATTCTAATCGAACCCATTGTCGGGAACTTTGGAATCGTCGAGCCGAATGAAGGGTTCTTGGAACTCGTTCATGAGTTAGCTAAAGAACAAGGTGTGTTGACTATCTACGATGAGGTCATTACAGCGTTCCGTTTTCATTATGGTGCGGCACAGACGTTACTTGGACTACAACCAGATTTAACAGCATTCGGAAAGATTATCGGCGGCGGCTTACCAATTGGTGCTTATGGCGGTAAAAAAGAAATTATGGAACAAGTTGCTCCACTCGGCCCTGCCTATCAAGCAGGAACAATGGCTGGAAATCCTGCATCCATGCTTTCAGGAATTGCTTGTCTAGAAGTATTGCAAGAACCAGGTATCTATGAAGAAATGGATCGCTTAGGTGGTTTACTTGAAGATGGTATTCTGAAACTGGCTAAAAAACACACTATCCCATTGACGATCAATCGTCTCGGAGGCGCACTTACACTGTTCTTCACGGAAGTCAAAGTGGAAAACTACAAGCAAGCTGAAGCAACAGACGGAGAAATCTTTGGTCGTTTCTTTAAAGAAATGCTGAAAAACGGTATCAATTTGGCACCATCTAAGTATGAAGCTTGGTTCTTAACTTCTGCTCATACAGAATCCGATATAAACGAAACACTTGAAGCAGTAGATCGCGCATTTAAAGCACTTTGAAATAGAACAATTGACCGTTTTATGCGTATATTGTAAAGTAAGCATAAAAGAGCTTTTAGGAAAGGAATTACCCAATGAAACTTGGTGCCCGCGTCTTTAAGACGGGTATTGCGATTGTATTTGCTCTGTTTATCGCAAATTTACTAGATTTACCTACAGCAGTGTTCGCAGGTATTGCAGCTATTTTCGCAATCCAACCCTCTATTTACAGATCCTACTTAACAATAGTAGAACAACTGCAAGGTAATTTAATCGGTGCCACTATAGCAGTCTTATTCACACTCATCTTTGGGCCTCAATTAATAATTGTCGGTTTGGCAGCCGTCATCGTCATGACGATCATGTTGAAACTAGGCCTAGAAAAGTCTATGTCACTCGCACTCGTCACGATGATTGCAGTAATGGAAGTTAAAGATGATGCCTTCTTAACATTCGCCCTTCTTCGTGTAGGTACAATTTTGGTAGGTGTACTAGCAGCATTCATTGTGAACCTAGTCTTTATGCCACCGAAATATGAAACGAAACTGTTTCAGGCGATTCACCAAGCACAGGACGAGATTATTCGTTGGACGCGTCTAGCTGGTCGTCAAGTTTCTGAACACACAGCTATGAAGAAATCGTTGAGTAAGTTAAAGGAACGTCTGATACAAATTGATCAGCTGTACTTATTATTTAAAGAAGAGCGTAGCTATTTCAAGAAAACTTCTGCTGCAAAAGCGAGACGGCTTGTTGTCTATCGGCAAATGGTCGCTACAACTAGAAGTAGTTATGACGTCCTGAAAAGGCTGCACAAGTTTGAAAATGAACTCATCAATCTTCCAGAGCATTTTCGTATGATGATTCAGGAGCGTCTAGAGTCACTACTCGTTTACCATGAACAGCTTCATCTGAAATTCGTTGGTAAGCTAAAAGCTGATTTCGACGAGGATGAAACACATAGTGAGTTTATTCAGCGACAAGAAGTGATGAATATTTTCGTGAAAGAAATTGCCATTACCAATGAAGAAGAAGAGTTTTCTTCTTATCACTTACTTCATGTACTTTCTTCCATCCTGAATTACGAAGAACAGCTGGAGCATCTCGATACGTTGATCACTTCTTATCAAACACGATATGAAGATGAAGAGAATATTTTAGAAGATGAATTCTATTAATAAAACGGCACAAGACTTTTATAGTCTTGTGCCGTTTTTGTTTAAATAAATAATTGAATTTCAGTTGCTAAATATTTCGGATTTTCGTTATAGGAATCACGCTGATCCTCTCCATGTTGCCTCTTCTCATTATCCCCCAAGTTCCTGACGATTGTATAAACCAGCGTATGTACCGTTTAGCTTCATCAATTCCTGGTGGGTACCTGACTCTTTTAAGTCTCCGTGGTCTATCACATAAATACAATCTGCATGTGTAATAGTAGATAATCGATGGGCAACGATTAGTGTAGTACGATCATGCGCCAAGCGTTCCAATGAATCTTGGATGAGCGCTTCACTTTCCAAATCCAAGGCAGATGTTGCTTCATCCAAGATGAGCAATGCCGGGTTCTTCAGGAAGACGCGGGCAATGGAGATACGTTGTTTCTGTCCACCCGACAACTTCACGCCGCGCTCTCCTACTCTTGTATCATATCCTTCACTCAGTGTTTCAATAAAATCATGCGCATTTGCTGCTTTTGCTGCAGCAATGACTTCTTCATCTGTCGCATCTGGCTTCCCCATCAAAATATTACTTTTGACAGAATCGCTGAACAGAATTGAATCTTGAAGTACCATACCGATCTGATCACGAAGCGACTTAACCTGTACGTCACGGATATCATGACCGTCGATACGAATAGCTCCCGACGTTACATCGTAAAATCTCGGAATCAAACTGATAATAGTGGATTTCCCACCACCACTCATACCAACTAGAGCAGCTGTTTCGCCTGGGCTTATCCTCAAGCTAATATTTTTCAGTACTTCCTCTTCTTCATATGCAAAGCTGACACAATCAAATTGGATTTCTCCAGCAATTGATGGCAATGCTTTTGCATCCTCTTTATCGACAACGTCATATTTTTCATTCATTAAGTCCAGTACTCTGTCCATTGATGCAAATGATTGCGTCAATGAAGTAGATGAGTTAACTAATCGACGTAATGGCGAGTACAGTCTTTCTATGAATGCGATGAAAGCGACCATCGTTCCGACAGTTAATGATCCGTTGATTACTTGGTAGCCCGCATAGCCAATAACGAGTAACGGAGCCACATCGGTAATCGTATTGACGACAGCAAACGCTTTGGCATTCCAGCGTGTATGTTCAATTGCCCGGTCAAGGAATTTATTGTTCACTTCATCAAAACGTTCCTGCTCTTTTTCTTCGATTGCAAAGCTCTTAATAATACTGACTCCCGCCACACGCTCATGCAAATAACTTTGTACATCAGCAAGTGCCTGGGATCGTTTACGTGTTAACTGACGCAATTTACCGAAGAAATGCTTGACACTGAATGCATAAAACGGAAATGCGAGCAATGTGACGAGTGTTAACTCCACATCTAATGTCAACATGATGGCAATTGCAATAATGATGGTAGCTATGTCTAGCCAGACGTTCATCAAACCAATCATGACGAAGTTTTTTGTCTGCTCTACGTCATTGATGACTCGCGATATCACTTCACCTGCACGTGTATTAGAATAGAAGCGCAATCCAAGCTTTTGCAAATGACTATAAAGCGATTTGCGGATATCGAACAAAATTTTATTACTAACTAACTGTGCATAGTATTGACGATAATATTCCACCGGCGGACGGATCAAGAAGAACACAATGATCGTGCCGCCGAGCCAATAAAATAATTGCTGTGTTTTATCGGAGTCACTTAACGTCGGCGAACCGATGATATCATCAATCACAATTTTAATTAATAATGGTAAAAACAACGGAATGGCAAACTTTACGACACCAATAAGAACAGTGAGAACAATTTGCCAGTTATATGGCTTTACGAATTGAAGATAACGTTTAATACTTTCGCCCATTTAGTTCCTCCTACTAAAAAAACCTGACTTGCACGGATGCAAGCAGGTCTAGCTTTGTTCTTCTTGGATTTGCTTATAAAATTCATAACGTGAAGTCCACACATCAATGAAATCGGGAGCAAATGGACCTTTTCGTTGTTTGATCCAGCCAAGAAGCTTCTTTAAGTTATCCTGCAAGATTAAATCTATGACTTCCGGATAATTCATTTGACGCTTATGATCTGCATATTCGTCTTCATCAAGAATCAAATAGCTCATATCAGGAAACACTTTTACGTCCAAGTCATAATCAATATACTTTAAGTACTTTTCATCGTAAACGAATGGTGAACTCATGTTGACATAATAGTAGACACCATCTTCACGTAGCATACAAATGATGTTAAACCAATTTTCCGCATGAAAGTAGCAGATGGATGGCTCACGTGTCAGCCAAGTGCGACCATCGGATTCTGTCACAAGTGTGCGTTCATTACCGCCGATAATAATATTGCGTGTGCCTTTTAATACGAGTGTCTCTTGCCAGACACGGTGAATTTTGCCGTTATGTTTGTAGCTGTGTATCTGTACAGTTTCTCCTTCTTTTGGGATTGCCATTTTTTATACCACCTTTGAGCCTTGCCGCTCTTGCTATCTGTTCATTATACCAACAGCTTTCCTAAATTTAAAACGATTCAACCATCTATTTTGTAAATGATTGAATACAATAGGTCCACAGCATGTTTTTTTACGCAAGAAAACCGGTAGAAATGGCTTATAATAGCCTTTTCTACCGGTCCGTGATGACCACGCTTAGTTTGAACCTTTATATTGGTTCGCACGTGCTCCTGAAGCTTTTTGTTTGTTTGCTTCTGCTTTGTTGATTTGTTTCTTCACTTCATTGACATCTGTCTCAGATCCGAACTCCTCGTTCATAGAGGACTGCATCGCGGATGAAGAAGACTGCATGTTCATCGCAGACTGCGCGTTTTGCTGACGAACTTGATTAACGTCCGTCTCGGAAGCGAACTCTTGATTCATCGATGATTGCGCATTTTGTTTCTTCACTTGGTTCGCATCTGTCATAGATGGGTCTAGCTGTGAATTTTGTTTTGGTTTCTTTTGCATGGATTATTCACCTCCGTACTGACTATGATGTCCTGTAAGTCGGACTTTTATTCACGGAGATTTATAAAGTTTTCACCATTCCAGCAAGTCGATAATTTTTAGGACAGGTTTTGACTTTGGCAGCGCTTCAACTTCTTGTTTAGTGAAGAACTGCAAATCACCTTCTGTATGTTCCTCTTCCAATTGTGCACGATATACATGAATATCCCATGTGATATGGGAAAACACGTGATGGACATGCGGTAACTCTTGAAGGTTTTTTAACTTCAATCCTTTCTCTTTTTCAAATGCTTCCACTGCAGAAAATTCTTGAAGTTCGATCATTGGAAATTCCCAAAGACTAGCAAGCAGTCCCGTGCTTTGGCGTTTCTGCAACAACCAATTGCCGTCTCCATTTTGAATCGCGAAAGCAGCTAACTTAACATGCTTCATTTTCTGCTTTTTTATCTTAATTGGTAATTGCTGTTGTTTTCCTTCTTCGAAAGCGATACAAAAATCTCTAACTGGGCATAATAAACAATGTGGATTCGGCGTACATATGGTTGCGCCCAATTCCATGAGCGCTTGGTTAAAGGAAGATGGATCCTCCTCTGAAATTAACTCCATCACAGCTTGTTCAAATAACTTTTTATTACGTGGCAATGCGATATCTTCTTCAATTAATAAAATTCTCGACAATACACGCATGACATTTCCGTCTACTGCATGTTCAGGTACCCCATAGGCAATACTTAAGATGGCACCTGCCGTGTATGGACCGACTCCTTTTAATGTAGAAATTTCTTTTCGGTTATTAGGAACTTTCCCGCCATAAGTTTCAACGACTTCTCTCACACCCGATTGAAGGTTGCGCACTCTAGAGTAATATCCTAGTCCTTCCCACATTTTTAATATATCTTCTTCTGGTGCATCTGAAAGATCTTGCATCGTGGGAAACTTTTTAATGAAACGTTCGTAATACGGTATGACAGTATCTACTCTGGTCTGTTGTAACATAACTTCCGAAATCCAAATATAATATGGATTATCGGTCCTCCTCCAGGGCAAGTCTCGTTTTTCGGCTTCATACCAAGTCAATAACGCATCTTGAAATGCTTTCTTTCGTTCAATAATTTGCATATGGACCTCGCTTCTTCATGTAAATACTTTTAGTTATGATGATAAAGGGTATATAATTATAAGTAGTATATAACTCTTCGGATAAAGGAGTGATAATTTGGATACAGGCACACATATTGCTATGGGTGTTGCGATTAGTGGATTGGCTCTTGCTGATTCAACTGTAGCAACTGAACCAGCCACAATGGGCGCCGTATTTGCAGGTATTATGGTCGGTTCACTAATTCCCGATATAGACACGGTATTGAAGCTTCGTAACAATGCTGTCTATTTAAGTAATCACCGTGGTATTACGCATTCGGTTCCAGCTATTATGCTGTGGCCTTTGCTAATTTCCATACTATTGACTTTCATTGTTCCTGAATCAATTTTCTTTCACGTCTGGGCTTGGACATTTTTAGCTGTGTTCACACATGTATTTGTTGATATTTTCAACTCATATGGTACACAAGCTCTTCGCCCTTTTTCTCATAAATGGGTAGCCATAGGAGTCATTAATACATTTGACCCGATTATATTTGGACTCCATGTAATAGCAATCCTGGCATGGGTGCTCGGCGCAGACCCTGTCTTCACGATGTCCACATTATATATCGTCATCTTCTTCTATTACCTATTGCGCTTTGCAGTGAAGAGCGCAGTGAAGAACGCAGTCAAGAAGACGATTCCAAACGCGACGCATATATTCACTGCACCTACGATGAACTTCTTCCAGTGGCGAGTTGCTGCCACGACAGATGTTGACCATTATGTAGGACGAGCATACGGACGGTCTATTACAATTTACGAACGATTTGAGCGCGAAGTGATGCCGATGTCGCCTCAAGTTGAAGTAGCACTGGAAGATCCGAACATGCAAGCTTTCACTTCGTTTTCGCCGCTTTATCGCTGGTCGATTTCGGAAAAAGGACATATTTATGAAGTTCGTTTAATTGATCTGCGTTATCGAAGCAAGGGTTACTACCCATTCGTTGCAGTCGCACACGTCAATGAAGACTTAGAAGTAGTCAATTCTTATACAGGCTGGATCTTCTCAGAAGAAAAGTTGCGTAAAAAGCTTAATTTCGCCCCAAATAACTAAAGAACGTTCGTGCATAGTGCACGAGCGCTCTTTTTCTGTTTATTTTCCGCTTTTTATATTTTTCAACATAGCAAGTGGCAATGCTTCTTCGGCTTTCTCACCGCCTAAGCGATACCCCCATGCGAACAACCCTTTGAGGTAGTCCACTTGAAAAAAGACCCCATCGTCTCCTTCAATACGGTACATCTCGCCCGGCTTAATAGTAGCCGGATCTACAAGATATGACTGTACAAGAACCGCTTTTCTTTGGTGAACTGCATATTCACTAATCATCCCCATTTGTTCAGCCTTACGTGCTTTCTCCATTAGGTTAGCGACTTCACTACGCAGTTCGTTTTCATTCATCTCACTATAATGTTTTTCAGTATCCATCTTCTTCATTCCTTTTCTGTTCAATAAATTGATCGATTTGACTGAGCGGAATTCCTTTTTGATACATAGATTGCTTCACGCGTTGTCTAAGATCGGATCCTGAGTATTTGCTTTGGTATCGTCTCCACGCTTTCTCACCAAATGCAGACGTGATATCGGACCACTCTTCTTCATCACGTTCGATTGTCACATTGCTTAGAACTTCCGAAATTTGTTGATAAGAAAATCCTTTTCTAGCCAATGTGTTTTGTATTTTTTGCTTTACTTGTGCAGGAGGCTGTGAATTATTCGAACGAATCGTCTTTTCGGCCAACTTCATGGCATTAGCCATTTGATCTTCCATTGTATATTCCTCCAATGCTTGAGTTTGCAGTTCTTTGGGTATACCTTTTTTATAGAGAGATTGCTGAATTGCTCTCGGACCTTTTAACGTGCTATTTTTTTCTGTACGAACAAGAGCTTCCGAAAATGCTTCATCATTCAAAAAGCCAAGTCGTTTTAATTTCACGATAGCTTCTAGAACAACCGCTTCTCCATACTCTTTTTCAAGTAATTTCTTTTTGACTTCCATTTCACTCCGCATTCGGAATGATAAAAAGTGTAACGCACGATTAAATGCCTTTTCAATTTGGTCTGAATAAACAATTTCATCCTTAGACCAATCGTCTAATTCCATCCCTTTTGTGAGTTCAAATTTCACTAGGACTGTTTCATGGACACTAAATGCATATTGATCATCAAGGAAAATATTGTAACGTTCGCTATCTCGTTTTTGTTGTGATATTTTGGTAATAAGCGGCACGTTTCCATCACCTACTTTATCTTAGTATACCGCTTCTTACCTTGGTGGTCAGCAATAGTGTATTAATTTTCAAGAGAATGGAGGGAATCTATTATGAGAGTAGTTATTACAGGAGGAACTGGATTCATTGGTACGATCTTAACTGAGAAGTTGAAAGAAAAAGGTCATGAAGTAGTCATCTTCACGCGCAAGCCTTCATCGAAACATAATGGAGTTCACTATGTTCAATGGTTGACAGATCACGCAGCGCCCGAGAATGAAGTGGGTCGTGTAGATGCTTTCGTCAATTTAGCAGGAGTGTCCATTGATGACGGTCGTTGGTCTGAAGAGCGAAAAAAACAAATTTATGATAGCCGAATCACTGCTACACAAGAAGTGTTGCGTATTATACGAACACTTCCTGAGAAGCCCCGAGTCTTAGTAAATGCAAGTGCAATCGGCATTTATCCTACGTCGCTTACTGCTGAATATACGGAAGATTCCACTGCAGTCGGTGACGATTTTCTAGCCAAAACCGTACATGATTGGGAAGAGCTTGCTGGACAATCAAATGAAATGGGTGTACGTACTGTATATACGCGATTCGGCATTGTACTCGGTAAAGACGGCGGCGCACTTCCACTTATTAAGCTGCCTTATCAATTATTTGCCGGTGGAAAAATTGGTTCAGGCAATCAATGGTTTTCGTGGGTGCATGTTGAAGACCTAGCCAATGCTATTCTCTTCTTAATAGAGAATGATGACGTGGAAGGTCCCGTTAACGTAGTTGCACCGAGTCCGATGCATATGAATGCTTTCGGAAAAACGATCGGCAAAGTATTGCATCGTCCGCACTGGTTCCCAGTTCCAAGTTTTGCAATGAAAGCAGCATTAGGAGAAAAAAGTATCGTTGTTTTGCAAGGTCAGCATGTATTACCGGAAAAGCTACTGGCTAACGGATTTATCTTTTCTTACCCTTCATTACGACCGGCACTTGAAAATCTGTTAAAATGATGTCCAATGTTTGTTAAAACGTTTTTTCGTTTTGACAAACATTTTTTCGTTTTCATTACATACAAAGAGCCGATTAGCACATGCTTAGTAAAAAGGAGTGATGCTTAATGACTCATCATTTGTCAGGAATTTTACTGGCATCTTGTCTGCTAATTGTGGGAGTTATAATGAACCCTTTCACTGTACAAGCAGAAGCTTTCCATTGGGGGTTTAAAAAGGCCACAGAAGGAGTTCCCCCTTCTGCAGGAGCAGAACTGGATAAATTGCTTGATGATCACGGTGCAATCTATAAAGGAAAAGAAGATAAAAAAGTCGTTTATCTAACATTCGACAATGGATATGAAAATGGCTACACTGAAAGCATTTTAGATACACTAAAAAAAGAGAAAGCACCCGCCACATTTTTCTTGACTGGGCATTATGTAAAAAGCGCCAGTGACTTAGTAAAACGCATGGTGAAAGATGGTCATGGCATCGGAAATCATTCATATGACCACCCGAACATGGCGAACTTAACTGAGAAGCAGATGGAAGATGAGTGGAAGAGGTTAGATGAAATTGTATATGCTACTACTGGTCAAAAAAGGACGATCTATACGAGGCCGCCAGAGGGGACATTCAATGCAAAGTTACTGCAAAAAGGAAATGACCTCGGGTATAGGCATATTTTCTGGTCCGTCGCATTCATTGATTGGCATCGGGATCAACGTAAAGGAAAAGCGTATGCCTATAACGAATTGATGAATCAATTACACCCGGGTGCTGTCATTCTAATGCATACCGTATCTCCTGATAACGCAGAGGCACTCCCCGATTTCATTCGTGATGCCAAGAAGCAAGGCTATAAATTCCACTCACTCGATCAGTTAGTGAAAGAATATGAAAAAGGAAATGCGATTACACAATAAATAAGAGACCTTATCTGTATGTTCACTACCAACAGATAAGGTCTCTAATTATTTGATTCATCTTCAGTTTGCATGTTTACATTCGTAGTTATCCAACGTGTTCTTCGATGTTGGATTGTTACGGATCCCCTCCTTCGTTGTTATGTGTCTAGGATTCGATTCGTCTCTATAACTACGACCTCCTTTTCTTTTGATTAAACTTACTATACCAACTATTCTGTTAATTGTAAAGTATTTTAATAAACAATTTTATATTTTCTTTTATTTTGCTGTTTACTGCACGCACAACAAAATCAGATTGAAAAAAATAGTGTTTTCGTATACGATATCAATGATAGAAAGAGGTGTACGTATGGATCACTCACAAAATAACGAACAAGTCGTCGAACTGAAGAATCGATTCAATCAATTCATTGAAACATTAGAAGCGATTGAACCTGAACACACGGACCTCCAAGATATAGATCGTCTAATTTTGTTACTTGATGAATTGGAAGAACAGATGGATAGTTCAAAAAAATAACATATACTAACGGGGGATTTTGAGATGTACATAGAGACAATTGAGAAGAGTATATATGAACTGGTTTGCGAAACGTCCACAAACCTACCAAAAGACGTTAGACGCGCAATCCTTTCCGCAAAGGAAAAAGAGAATAAAGGAACAAGCGCTGCAATGAGTTTGGATACGATCGCAAATAATATCAATATGGCAGATGATAAACTATCTCCAATTTGTCAGGATACAGGCCTTCCTACATTCAAGATCAAAACACCAATTGGAGTAAACCAATTGGAAATCAAAGCGGCTATTGTACGCGCTTTGGAGTTAGCTACAAAAAAAGGAAAGCTCCGTCCGAACGCTGTAGATTCATTAACTGGCGATAATAGCGGCAATAACTTAGGAACCGGCCTACCTGTCGTAAAGTTTGAACAATGGGAAGAAGATTATATAGAAGTAAAGTTAATCTTAAAAGGTGGCGGGTGTGAAAACAAAAACATCCAATACAGCCTCCCTACTGAATTAGAAGGACTTGGCCGTGCAGGACGCGATTTGGACGGCATTCGTAAATGTATCCTTCACTCGGTTTACCAGGCACAAGGACAAGGTTGTTCTGCTGGATTTATCGGTGTTGGAATCGGCGGCGATCGTTCATCTGGATATGACCTTGCGAAAGAACAACTTTTCCGTGACGTAACAGACGTTAATCCAATTCCTGAACTTGCACAATTGGAAGAATACGTATTAGAAAAAGCCAATCTTCTTGGTATCGGGACAATGGGCTTCGGTGGCGAAGCAACATTACTAGGATGTAAAATCGGTGTCATGCACCGTATTCCTGCAAGCTTCTACGTTTCTGTAGCGTATAACTGCTGGGCATATCGCCGTATGGCAGTGAACATTAATGCCAAAACTGGTGAAATCATGGATTGGCACTATAATGAAGGCGAGAAAATTGCATTCGAACAGCCAGCTGAAGAAGCAAAATCCACTGCACGTATTGTACACTTGCAAGCGCCTATTTCAGAAGAAGACGTTCGCGACCTTCATGTTGGCGACGTGGTAAAAATTTCAGGCCGTATGTACACAGGTCGCGATGCAATCCATAAGCATTTAATGGATAACGATGCACCAGTTGATTTGTATGGTCAAGTCATCTATCACTGCGGACCGGTTGTTCTTAAGAATGATGAAGGTAAGTATGAGATCAAAGCAGCGGGACCTACGACTTCTATGCGTGAAGAACCGTACCAAGGTGATATCATGAAGAAGTTCGGTATCCGCGCGGTGATCGGTAAAGGCGGAATGGGACCTAAAACACTTGCGGCTCTTAAAGAGCATGGCGGCGTGTACTTGAATGGTATCGGCGGTGCAGCGCAGTATTATGCTGACTGTATTAAAGAGGTAGAGGGCGTCGACTTGCTGGAGTTCGGTATTCCAGAAGCGCTCTGGCATTTACGCGTAGAGGACTTCACTGCAGTCGTAACGATGGACTCTCACGGTAACAGCCTGCATGCTGACATCGACAAGTCATCTCTTGAAAAGCTCTCTCAGTTTAAGGAAAAAGTATTCAACTAATAAGCAAGCAGCGAATGAGAACCATCATTCGCTGCTTTTTTATGTGAATAAATAGATTGGCTTGAATAGGTGTTGAAGATAGATGAACCGTTACGCTGCATTCCAGGCGGACGCGTTTGCCTAGAGCGCAAATCCCCTCCTCAACACTAATGCAAGCCTTACCCTTATAACTTTTAGCCCGATTTTCATTAATTAGCCATTTAAGTAACACTTCTCATTGAGAAATGATATACTGTAGATAATAACTATTATAACTTCATATTCATTCTATTTTGATGCCAGAAAAGTCGATTCTACTACTGTAGAGTCGACTTTACTGCTTTAATAAGGACTTTGAAATTGAAATTCATTATCAATTAGGAGGAGAATACATGACAACACTTACAAAAGAACAACCGGAACAGACGATTGACTGGTCTGCACGTCTGGAATTGATTGCGGCTATATTATCTGGAATTATCATTCTTGCTGCATGGATTTTAGGGAAAAACGGTACAGAATCCTTTTCCATCACACTGTACATTATAGCGTTTCTGATTGGAGGTTACGCTAAAGCCAAGGAAGGTATTGAAGAAACGATAAAAAACAAAGAACTGAACGTCGAAATGCTCATGATCTTCGCGGCTATTGGTTCAGGAATTATCGGATACTGGGCTGAAGGCGCAATCCTGATTTTTATCTTTGCAATTAGTGGGGCGCTAGAAACCTATACGCTCAATAAAAGTCATAATGAAATATCGTCTTTGATGGAATTGCAGCCAGAAGAAGCATGGCTACTACTTGAAGATGGCAGCGAGAAAAAAGTATCCACAGACTCTTTATCGATTGGATCTATATTGTTAGTTAAACCTGGTGAACGAATTCCCGTTGACGGTGAAATCTTAAGCGGCGTCACTTCGATTGATATGTCAGCAATCAACGGTGAATCTATCCCAGTGACGAAGCGAGAAAATGATGAATTATTTGCAGGAACAGTTAATATTAGTGGTGCGATCCGCATGACAATGACCAAACCAAGTTCTGAAACGTTATTCCAAAAGATTATAACGATGGTGCAAAACGCACAAAGCGAGAAGTCTCCTTCTCAACAATTTATCGAGCGCTTTGAAGGATCTTATGTAAAGATTGTGCTGGCAGCAGTTGTCATCATGATGTTTCTTCCCCACTTCTTATTTAACTGGGACTGGACTACCTCCTTCTACCGTGCGATAGTCTTGCTAGTCGTCGCCTCCCCTTGTGCATTGATGGCTTCGATTATGCCCGCTACATTAGCGGCTGTTTCTAACGGTGCTAGAAAAGGGGTATTATTTAAAGGTGGTATTCACTTAGAACACTTGAGTACATTACAAGCATTCGCTTTTGACAAAACGGGTACTTTGACGAATGGGAAACCAATTGTAATGGATTTCATTGTTCGTGAAGGTACTGATATGAAAGAGGCACTCGCTTTATTTGCAGGTGCAGAATCACTGTCCAATCACCCATTGGCAAAAGCAATTATCCATTACGCTACAGAGCATGGTGTAGAACCTGAACGTAATCTTCATATTGAAGACGTTCCTGGATTTGGTATTAAAGCTGAGACAGATCACGGCGAAATTCTAATCGGTAAACCGAAATTTGTTGGCGAAGAGTTAGTGGAAGAATTTCAGGACAATGTGGCAGTATCACTTGCGAATGAAGGTAAAACTGTCATCTTTATGAGAGATGAACAAGGAATTGTAGCGCTAGCTGCTTTACAGGATACATTACGAAAAGAAGCTATTTCTGCAATTAAATCACTGCAATCTCTAGGGCTTCGTACAGTCATGTTAACTGGTGATAATGAAAAGACTGCACATGCAATCGCAAACGAAGTAGGTGTGGATTCCTACGTAGCTGAATGTCTACCTGAGGAGAAAGTGGTTCAGCTTAAGCAACTATTGAAAGAGCACGGTACGGTCGGCATGGTGGGAGATGGAATCAATGATGCTCCAGCTCTTGCTACTGCCACTTCCGGCATCGCGATGGGTGAAGGTACAGATGTAGCGTTGGAGACAGCTGATGTTGTACTCATGCAAAACGACTTGAATCGCTTGTCATATGCAATTAAGCTTTCAAGAAAAATGCAACGAATCGTTAAACAAAATGTATTCTTCTCGATAGCTGTTATCTCGATCCTTATTATCGCAAACTTCATGCAAGTAGTGGATTTGCCTCTTGGTGTCATCGGACACGAAGGAAGTACGATATTAGTTATATTAAACGGTTTACGGATGCTTAATAAAATAGAATAAAAAAAGTGAGGAAAGGGAATCCCTTTCTGGGCTAACCTAAATTTTTGAGACAATATAAAACACCTTCGAAGTGGTACACTTGTAAAAAGTACTTACAACGGAGGTGTTTTTGCGTGGGCAAAAA
>NZ_AUDQ01000032.1 GCF_000425545.1 Sporosarcina ureae DSM 2281
ATCTAACTATTTTTGTTTATCATCGTGTCAAAAATATTTTTTGGCACCCATACAACGGCTCAAACCGTTGATACATCAATATTTATAGAGGGAGGAATCATAAAGTGCTTATTCATCCAATCAAAGCTTTTTCTGATAATTATATATGGTGTATTCAAGAAGGAACAGAGGCAGTTGTGGTGGATCCAGGAAAAGCGAGTGGTGTCCTTGATTTCTTAGAAGAAAAGCAGCTTCGTTTAGCGGCCATTCTTTTAACTCATATGCATGAAGATCACATTGGCGGGGTACGGGAGATTCTGGCAAGTCATCCCGAAAGTCTTGTATATGGACCGAAAGAGACGGAAGGTTTGGTGACTAGTGTGGTAAAGGAAAGAGACTCCTTTAACTTATTGAATCAAACTTTCCAAGTATATGAATCAGGTGGTCATACGCATGGCCATATTAGTTTTTTAATGGGGAATAATCTCTTCTGCGGGGATGCTTTGTTTTCGGCAGGATGCGGTCGGGTGTTTACCGGTGATTACGAAGCTCAATATGAAACTTTACAGAAATTTAAGCGCTTGGATGATAATATACATGTTTATCCCGGTCACGAGTATACCGAAACTAATTTACGTTTTGCATACGAAATGCAGCCAGATAATAAAGAAATCTCCAAATCATTGGAAGTTGTCCAGGAATTGCGTGCTAAAGAACAGCCAACGCTCCCGACAACGATCGGCAAGGAGAAGGAGATTAACCTCTTTCTGCAAGCGGAAACAGTGGAAGACTTTATCGAATTGCGTAACGCCCGTGATGACTTTTAGAACAACGGACTTTATTCAATCGCATAAAGTGTACTGATATAGTATCTATGATAAGATAAGGTCAATAAAATGATGGAGGATGATAGTAATGAACCAAGTACTCGTTGAAATTTGTTTACGTGTTAGAGATATTGATGCTACTTTAGATTTCTATACTGAGCTTTTTGATTTTGAAGTAGCGAGTCGCAGAGAATTCCCTGATAATAAATTTGATTTGATCTATCTCAATTCGCCAGGTTCTTCAGTACAAATAGAACTTACTTATAATTATGATGCAGAACCATATGTTATAGGAAATGGTTTCAGTCATTTAGGCGTAACAGTAAATGATTTAGAAGAAATGCATAAAATCTGTAAAGCATCTTCTTATGAAACAGGTGAATTAAAAGGACTTTCAGGTGAAACACCTTCTTACTTCTTTGTGACTGACCCTGACGGCTATCGAATTGAAGTAAAGCGTAAGCACTAAAACGTTCCATATACAAAAGTAATTATAAAAAAGCCTAATCCTCAACTCTCTACTTACAAAACAGAGAAACGAGGTTTAGGCTTTTATTTTACTGTCGTGTCATGTGATCGTTGCTCCTATTGATTACAACAACCGCGAACTGTTGATGAATAAATCACTCTTCCTATTTACGATACCGTTTTCTTTGAAAGGAATATATAAGGTTTTCATTCTATTTTAAAGGAGAATAACTTCCATCCAATGTTTTTAAAAAATTACTCTCCAAGCGACTGATACTCTACCGCAAGACCTTTTTGAACGCCTGGTCGTTTCGCAATGCGATGAGACCATTCCAAGAGATGGGTATATTCATCCATGTTTAAAAATTCATAAGAGCCTTCATACAATTTCCCTAAAGCTAAACGTCCATACCAAGACCATATCGCAATATCTGCAATAGTATAGGTATCACCAGCGATATAAGAACGCTGAGCTAATATTTTATCTAGCAAGTCTAATTGACGTTTCGTTTCCATAGTAAAGCGATCAATTGGGTATTTCATAGGCTCTGGCGCATAAGCAAAAAAGTGACCAAAACCTCCACCAACATAAGGACCTGATCCAATTTGCCAGAATAGCCAATTAAGGGTTTCTGTCCGTCCATGAATATCTGTCGGGATCAGTTTATTAAATTTCTCAGCCAAGTAAAGGAGAATTGACCCTGATTCAAAAATTTCCACACGTGGACTTTGACTTTGATCCACTAGGGCTGGGATCTTAGAATTCGGATTGATCTTGACAAAATCTGAACCAAATTGTTCGTCGGCTCCAATATTGATTTTATACAAATTATAGTCTGCACCGTCGACATCCAACTCTTTTAATTCTTCCAGCATAATCGTCACTTTAATACCGTTCGGCGTTCCCAATGAATAGAGTTGGAACGGTGCCTCTCCGACTGGTAGTTTTTGTTCGAAACGTTCACCGGCTGTCGGACGATTACCACCTTTATTCGAATTCTCTTCTTCCCACTGCCACACGTTTGATAATTCATATTTTGTCATCTGAACATTCCTCCTACTAACTCTTTATTAACTCCATCATACTAACAGTGTAAAACTATTCCTACTATTTAGTTTGCCATCTATTTAGCATACGGCTTATCGTTAGTCATCTTAAACTAAACGCCTTCAACAATATGGGCTCGTTTGGTGCGTACTGGTTGTTCAGTTAACGCCTCTAATCATCATGTAATATGTTATTGCTTTCTAAAATTAAATTGATCTTTTGGTACATTCAATGAATGCCCATTAATAATTATCGTTATCTGTCCAAGTAATAATTACTGTATCCTCTTTATAATTCCAATAAATATTTTTCGTTTTATTATTTCCTTGATTGAAAACCAATTCCCCGCGAATAGCATAAGGCACAGTAGCCCCTCCGTTGGCGACGTAGGCTTTTACTGTGTATTTTCCATCAGGAGATATCTCCTCCGTCAAAAATTCTCCTGTCGGCAATCTACTCATATCATAAAACGCCCAATATATCCCATAACCAATAAATGCAGCTAACAATAAACCGACGACCAAAAACAGTTTTAACGTATTTTTTTAATCGACTTTGCCCACCTTTTATATGAATTTCTCCCAAAGTATCCAAAGACCACCACTTACTAGCCTTGGCAAATATGTAACCCATTTACCGTACAGTCGGCTTAATCAACACTTTAATCTCCTCTTTATTTTCCTTAGCCAATTCCTCCAATAACTGATTCGCTTCCTCATTCATCTTTTCATCGCCGAATTGATAGCCGTCTAATTTTTCTTCAAGAAAGGTAATAAGATTCGCATTTAGGTCATTTATTCTCCTGGCGTACTCCTTTTGGTATTCTTCTGGATCCATATGCAGCTTTTTTGCTTGAGATTCAGCAAAATTACGTATTTGCTTGCCGCCTTCATTTTCTGTGTTTTTAGGAGGCAGTTCTGCAAACCAGTCTGGATCCGTTTCTAAATTCTCAGTTATATCAAGACCCATTTCTTGTACTTTTTGTTTTACTAATTCTAATTTAATTGTTCCATCCAAATAATCCAATGCAGTCTCATCAGGATATAAGAACCGTAAATCCCCTATCGTAATTTCCTGCCCTTTCACAATGGCTGCCGGTTCATGATCGTCATATTTCGATATGCCGCTGCAACCGGATAGAAGGAAAATAAGTAGGAAAAGAATATATCTGAAAAAACTTGTCATTATTACACCTCCTAATCCTTAATTGTAAAAATAGGCTGTTTTTAAGACAACTATGTGCGACTATCGCAACCGTTTGTTACGATTATTATGGTTGAGCTATTTCTTCTTTTTTAAATATACCAATCAACAACATAACGAGTCTGATTATGAAAATGGTGGGAAAAATATACAGCATGGTGAATGTCGACCAGAGACTTTCAACAATTGCGGCATTAGTTAAACCTACTGCAAAAGCAATCGCCGGTGATATTGGCAACGTAAGAGCAATTCTCCACACTCGGCACTTTCGTTTTTTTCGACTTCCCTTTACTTAAAACATATGCAATAACAGCACCAAACAAAGCAATTAAATATCCTGCACCGATCAACTATGCGCGTTTTTCAATTTCACTTCCATTGACGTACCCTTTTGCTTCATTACTTCAACTCAAGAGTTATAGCCGAATGAGATAATAACTATCATTGCAATCAAAGATACAACGATAAAAATCGTAGATAGTAAAGTTATAATTGCGGTTAATCTTTTAGGTATGTTAGTACGATTTTTCCAAGTAGCTACTAACAGGAAAATACTCAGTAAAATTATGATAAGAAAAAATGATAAGAATCCAGAACACTCTTTAATCATAAACCACAAATCCATTTCGTCTGCTCCTCTCCGATCACACTTAACTCAATTTTATCCGATTGAGTCGCAGCGGTTGTTCAGCTAACGCACTCTATTGTTTAACTTATCGCTATTCAAATCAAAGCTATAAGTCAATCCATAAAGCCCCAACAACCATTTAAAAAGGTAATTGTATAACTCTCTCTTCTTATATCATAATACAAGTTATAAAATATTTATTGACTACCTTTTCTATATTTTCTATTCTATACTGAAGTATGCAAAACTAAACAATAAGGGGTGTATCAGCATGAATGGCAAAACAGATGTCCTAGACAATGGTCCTTTCTTCCACGGTACTAAAGCAGAACTGAAAATTGGTGATTTTTTAAAACCACAATACTTATCAAATTACCAAGAGAAAAAGTCTAATCATATATATTTTACTGCAACATTGGAAGCTGCTAAATGGGGTGCAGAATTGGCAGCTTCTAATTCAAAAGAAAGAATTTATATTGTAGAACCATTAGGTGATTTTGAAAATGATCCGAATTTAACTGACAAAAGATTTCCTGGAAACCCAACACGTTCTTATAGGTCTAAATCTCCTTTGAAAATAATAGCTGAATTAGGTAAATGGGAAAGACATTCCGAAGAAGAAATAAATAATATGCTAACATCTTTAAAAAAGTTAAGTGAACAAGGATTAAATGTAATATACGATTAATCTTTAAAAATTCATAAGTCATGACTTATGAGAAAAATTAAGTAATTGTAAAAAAGACTGATTTCTCAGTATCAAAATTGAGAAATCAGGATTTTCTCGTCACTCTGGAAAATGACCCGATTACTGAAAGATCATAAATACTTCATAATACGTAAGCGTCAAAAAGTGAACACGTTGTTTCATATAAAAGAAAATGCCCCAAAGAATCGATCATAAAGATTCTTCGGGGCGTTTTCTATTTCTTTGATTGGATATAACAATTCTTTGGTAAGGTCTTTGACCAAGGCATTAAGTCTTCAAACTCTGCGATTTTCTCAAGGTTACGTTGAGGAAGTTCTTCGAAAAGGAACTGCAAGTAGAAGAAAGGATTCACGCCATTCTCTTTTGCGGTCTCTACGAGACTATAGGCGATTGCACTTGAAGTAGCACCTCTTGTGGAAA
>NZ_AUDQ01000033.1 GCF_000425545.1 Sporosarcina ureae DSM 2281
AAGAAAAATTAGGCTACCTGACACCCGTAAAATATGGTGAAATGGCAGCCTAATCATGGTGTTTTATATGTGTCTCATATCGCTAGGTCAGTCTATTCTCCAGCGTGCTTTTTACATACCTAAAACCCAAGTAAAGAAAATGACGACGATTGCAATAGGTGCGAAATAGCGTACAATCACTTTCCACAACGAGTGAAGAGCTGGATGCATTCCTAACTCTTCCGCTGTGTCCTCTTTCGTTAGCACGAAGCCAGCAAATAAAGACACGGCCAATGCCCCGAGCGGCATCGCAATTCTACTCGTCAGCAAATCGGCAAAATCGAAGATGGAATTGCCGAAGATGCTAACATTAGATAGCAAGCCAAATGACAGTGCACTTGGAATTCCAACTAAAAAGATCAGCCCGCCAAAAACCCATGAAGCACGTTTTCTTCTATCATGCTTTTTACGGATGCCTGTAGAAACTACGATTTCGAGCATTGCGATAGCAGAAGTCAGTGTAGCAAACAGCATCAGGAAAAAGAAGATGATCAAAAACACACTGCCAAACGGAATTTCATTGAAAATAGCCGGTAGAATGACGAAAATCAGCCCGGGGCCCGCTTCTGGTGAATGCCCTAAGGCGAAAACAGCTGGGAAAATAACAAGTCCTGCTAAGATAGAAATACCTATGTTCAGTATCGAGACATTAAATGCAGACTGTCCAAGCTTCTCCTCTTTTGAAAGGTAGGAAGCGTAGGTCATCATTGCTGTCACACCGACACTCAGTGAGAAGAATGCCTGTCCCAACGCAACAAGAAATGTAGTTCCGTTAAAATAACTCCAATCCGGTACGAATAGGAAACGCACACCTTCCATCGCGCCATCTAGTGTCAGCGAACGAATCGCCAATACAATGAATGACAAGAATAATAAGGGCATGATCCAGCGGCTAGCTCGTTCAATTCCTCCACGAATGCCGCTTTGAACGATGAAGATCGTCAACGCCATAAATAATGCTTGTGCCAATAATACTTCCCATGGATTCGCGATCGTCGTATTAAACAGTTCACCATAATCCAGCCCGCCTAATGTAAACGTAAAGGCTCGAGCTAAATACGATAAAATCCATCCCCCGACAACACTATAAAAAGATAAGATAATGAAAGAAGATGCAAGCCCCATCCATCCAACCCATCCCCAACTGCGTCCTGTTGATAATTTCTTCAAAGAAGTCACGGCATCTGCTTGTCCTCTTCGTCCGATGACAAACTCAGCCAATAAAATCGGTAGACCGATCAATAATGTACAAATGATAAATAACAGCACAAACACGCTGCCGCCGTTCGTACCGGCCATATAAGGAAACTTCCAGATTGCACCTAAACCGATGGCACTGCCAGCAGCTGCTAAAATAAAACCAATCTTGGATGTCCATTGTTCACGCTGTTTCATAAGAGTCCTCGTTTCTTTTACTAAATCACAAAGTCAATAAATCTTATCATAATTTTAAGAAAGAATCGATAGATGCAAGGTTAACAGAGAATTTTGAAAATTCATTTGCTTATACAGTTAAATTGGTGTAATATTACACCAATAGATATGAATTGTAACTACGAGGTGATTTTGTGAATCAACAACAATTAATAGAGCTGATTTCATTAAAGTTACGAGTGATCCGATTGGAGAAAGAATACTCCCAACAAAAAATGGCGGATGTACTGGGACTTTCCAAAAAGACCTTGATTCAAATTGAAAAAGCAAGAGCAATGGCTAGTTGGACAGCCGTTATAGCAGTCTGTGCTTTATTTCGTGAAAGTGAAGTATTGCAAGCAACAGTCGGCGGAGATCCACTAGAAGTACTGGAAACAATTGCACACGACGGTATTGACCGTCGAATGGATCAATCGATGGGCGGTAAAGTGTGGTGGCGTGAATTGAAAACAAAAGGACGTTTTCGTTTACAGCAAAACGTAATTAGCCAGCATTTTCGTATTTTGGATGAAGAGCATTATCGTTGGTACAGTTCGTTTGATGAAGATGAGGCGTGGCATCGACTGGAGGAATTGAGCGGAAAATAAAAGGGGGGACGCGTATGGTTGCACCTATAGCATTTGCGGTACTTTTATTCCTCGCGTTACTATTTTTCACAGGAATTGGATTGTTATATTTATTGTTAATGGGATGGATCCACTATATTCCGTTAGCACTTAGTGCGGTGATAATTTTATATGTTTGGATCGTCATGATGATTTTTCATTTCTTCAACACGAAACAACGAAAACGGTCGTTCGGTGCTATTGCTGGAGTAGTTATAATCGGAGCGGCAGTTTGGCCAATCATGCATATGTATAAGGAAAGTATTTCGACAGTGGATGCCGAAGTAGAAGTGCGTTATTATGAACCGTTTACCATTGGACAGGAATCAAAGCTTGCTGTACTCGATGGAGCCGCTACACTCGAACTGAAGGATGATTTGCCCAGAGTAGACGGAGCTACCGCGCTATATCCACTGTATGCAGCGTTTGTTCAGGCAGTCTATCCTAGAAAAGAATACCACCCATATGATAGTGAAGTAATGGTCAATACAACACCTGTTGCCTATGAAAATCTACTTTCAGGCAGGGTAGATATGATTTTTGCAGCGAGGCCTTCAGACGCCCAAATGAAAGCGGCGAAGAAACAAGGTATTGAGTTGAAATTAACGCCAATAGGTCGAGAGGCATTTGTCTTTTTCGTCAATCAAAAGAACCCCATTGATCAGCTAGAATTAAAACAAATTCAAGATATCTATGCGGGGAAAATCACAAATTGGGAAGAAGTTGGAGGGAAGAGCGAGCCGATCCGTGCATTCCAACGACCGGCAGACAGTGGTAGTCAAACAGGCTTGGAACGGTTGATGGAGGATATTCCGATTATGGATGCTCCAAAAGAAAATGTGGCCGAAGGAATGGGTGGTATCATATCGGAGGTCTCAAAGTATCGAAATTATAAAAATGCCATTGGCTATACATTCCGATATTATTCAACAGAAATGGTAGGCAATGAGGAGATTAAATTGCTGGCAATCGATGGAGTAGAGCCGACGAAAGAAACCATACGAAATGATGAATATCCAATTGCATCTGAGTTTTATGTCGTCACAGCAGGGACAGAAAATTCGAATGTGGAAAAGTTCATTGAATGGATGAATTCACCACAAGGACAGGAATTGGTGGAGAAAGTCGGTTACGTGCCGATGAAGAAACCGTGAAAACGGTAGTCTAGTGAAATGAAAAGAGGATATACATTATGCAAGGAAACAGAAACAACTAGTGTTTATCATGCTCACTTTCATATGCACAGCAGGTGTATTTTTCTAAGTGATTTATTTCATAGTATAGCCTATTGAGGCTACGGATTGATGTAGTATTGGATAGGTGTTGCACGAACTTTCGTAACCGGAATGGTAGGAACTGCGTTCATTCTTCAATCGATAATGCTTATGAACATGATAACAGCCATAGTATCTCTAGTGTTGGCAATGAATTTCATCTCAGACGATGGTGGATGGTTCAAGCCATTTGGTCGAGACTTTGTTATGTTGCTAACAGCTATCCCATTTTTTATTGGACAATTATTGATTCGGATGGTTGCTAAGCTTATTATAAGTCAATAGAAAAAACGGCATGCCGCTAGATTAGAGGTGGGCTAACCTAAATTTTTGAGACAATATAAAACACCTTCGAAGTGGTA
>NZ_AUDQ01000034.1 GCF_000425545.1 Sporosarcina ureae DSM 2281
TTTTCAAAGAAATCCCTCCCAAAACATGTTCTATGGGAGGAGTATCTCACGAATCTTCTTCTATTAATATGTGTTCACGTTTTGACGCTTACATAATTAACAGTAAGCTAGACCGATGATATTTGTTCATTGTGTCTCCTCCTACCCCTAAATTGATTCTAATAATATGGCCGTATTACTAATAAGGTGCAGATCCTTGTTTCAGAACCACCCCGGATAACGGAATAATAGAACAACTCACACTACAATTTTTGCAATTAATTTTTCATCACGAAAATGTAAGTTTTCATTGTCTTCTAGCGTATATATATTACTTTTGGGTTGAGTAATTACCCAGTTATCGAATGCTTTACAACGTTTTTCGTCATTATAATGCGGACAAAGACTGCCTTTTAAAATTCCCAAACCTTTAAATTCTTCGTACTCTTCATCATTTTTCTCACTATAACAAGTTTCGAACCAACACATCGCTCCTGCACTTATTCCAGCCAAGATCACACCATTTTGATATGCTTCTATTAATACCATATCGAAGTGTGTTCTTTGCCAAGTTTCTAGCATGTATTGAGTATTACCACCGCCTACATATACAACATCTAAGGAATTTACAGTTTCTTGGATATTTGAATTCTCAAAGTCTTTTATTGTAATATGACTTGCGTGTTCTGTTTTGAAAGCACCATAAAACTTATTAATATAATCAGGTGCATCATTACTTGCCGTTGCAACAAATGCAATCTTTAATGGTTTTTGTTTGATAATAATTTTTAGTAAGTATTCGTCTATAAAAGCTTCATCTTCTTTGGAAAAGCATCCACTAGAAATTGCAAGGATATGTCTCTCCAATTAATAACTCTCCTTAGTGCTAGTATTTTGTAACTTGTCCAGTTTGTTGTGAAGTCTTTATGCACGAATAGCTCCCGATTACTTAAATCAATTTTTCTCCCTATACTCACGTTACGCAGATTTATACTTTTTATAAATTCTGCTGTATGCACTAAAAAACAAAAATCCTAAGAAACAACTAATCATATTTAAAATAATATCATCCACATCAAAAGATCCTAAATATGCAAAGAACTGAATGCTTTCTATGCTTACGATCAGCAGGAAGCATGTGAACATGGTTTTGATCATTCTTCTCTGAGAGCGGAAAGCCAATGGAATTAAAAATCCCATTGGAATAAAAGGAATGATATTACCTACGATATTTACAAGTGCGACACCGAAACTCAAATCTGCTAGGTAAATGCTAACTGTCTGGAATGGTATTAAATTATAATTCGATCCACCCTCAGCGCTTCTCATAATATTCATTTGCACAGTATTGATAGTGTTGTATATATTTCCGTTAAACTTAACCACAACGAAATTTATTACCAATACGATGTAAATGCCAAAGATGATTTTCCAATGGTTTTTATTCAAATTAAACACTCCGTAGTCTCAGAACTCCTATATTGGCCTGATTGGTGCACAATGGCTGTTCTTTTAACGCCCTCGTTTGTAGCACAAATCTTATGCAAGAAATGCATCCGTTAAATTAACCATGGCTAGTAAACTAACTCAAGGACTCAAACCATATGCAAGATTAAAAATACTAAATAAAATAAACAACACTATTACACTAAGCGATATGGCTTTTATAAAATAAGTCCAACGATTTTTTTCCATTGGCTTTGTTTTTTGAATAATTGCGTATAAAACAAGAATCGCAATTGGAATAATAAAAGCAAAACTAAACCCGTATGCCCAATCCCTATTCACGTCCCAGCCCTCTGGCATGACAGGTCCGTCATACATATTGTATTTCTTGTGAATACGATGATAACCATAGATGAATACGAAAGTAATAATAAGATAATAGAATGTTACCAATATTTTCACCCATTTATTATACAGAGCTTTTCCACTGAACAATAAGGACATAACAAGCAATAAAATGATAATAACTACAACGAAAATGGTTAACCCTCCAAACCTTCAAACAATCTTAATTACTGTTTTTTTTGCGAAATGGTTGTACAGTTAACGCCCCCGATTGTGAAAGCCTATTCTTTAAGGAGGGAATATACGTATGTATCATACGGCTTTCCATCTTGGTACATATAATTTCTTAATACTCCCTCTTGTTGAAAACCTACTTTTCCTAATAATTTATTCGAGGCTTCATTTTCAATAAATACGACTGCACCTATACGAGTTAAACCCATAACATCAAAGCCATAGGAGATGACTCGGGAAACTGCTTCTGAGGTATATCCCTTTCTCCATTGTTGCGGGTGAATTTCGTAACCAATTTCAGCTCGTTTATGTTTGGGCAACCAAGCATTAAAACCAATAGTTCCAATTATACCTTTGGTTTCCTTTCGCTCTATCCCCCATCGTATGCCTCTTTTTTCTCTATAATTTTTTGAGAATATATCTATGATTTTTTCTGCCTCTACCACACTTTTGAACGTTTCTTGTCCGTAAAAACGTGTTACGTCCTCGTTAGAAAAACAAGAAAAAATGCCTTCTGCGTCTTCATTTGTTAATTCTCTTAATATCAGCCTATCTGTTTCTAGTGTAGGAAACATATAATTCTCCCCCTTATTTATTTCGTAATATAGCAAAAATCAATTGAAATTTAATTATGCCTAGAACAAATTATTAACAAACTGGTCCGTTGTAACCGTCAAGTAGAATTCAACAGTTTTCGATAAATAACTTTCAACAGTTTTCATCAATTAAGACTCAACACTTCATTCTGTAAAAAGGG
>NZ_AUDQ01000035.1 GCF_000425545.1 Sporosarcina ureae DSM 2281
TTTTCAAAGAAATCCCTCCCAAAACATGTTCTATGGGAGGAGTATCTCACGAATCTTCTTCTATTAATATGTGTTCACGTTTTGACGCTTACATAGTAAGGAGGAATTCACTATAAAAAAAATAAAAACATTCTTCATATGTACGTCTATCGTATTAATCATTTTGCTCGCCATTACTTTTTTTGACTATATTTTTCTAAGATTACTTGGATTACAGTATGATTCAATAGGTGCTTTACTATTTTTCTTTGTTTTATATCTTTTCTTTGAAATACCTCTTTCACTTATTACAAATGCAATCCCGAAAGCTTTGAAATCTGTGGGGATTATCAAGTCAAGTAAAGGATGGCTGGTTTTCATTCTAAATATAAGTCTTACATTTACATTAATCGGGCTACTTGATCATTTTATGGAGAATATTGAGATTTCTATACAAGGTGTATTTATATTCGCATTAATCTCTGGGTTTTTAAGTTGGAAATTAAGCGAAAATGATGTCGAACCACCTGATGTTGAAAGTAAAGAGTTCAAGGAATTAGGAGATAAATTTAATACTTAAACTACTTTAGTTTCCACAAACGGGGCGTTTGTTTTATAAGCAAATGCTCAAATACCGCAATAGGGCCAGATTGTTAAAGGGGAATAAAGGTATGGATTTGAATACTTTGTTTGTAGTATTAAGAGGTTTATTTATGAGTTTATTTGTTGTTTTTTTCGTTATCGACATTTTTTCAAAAAGGTCCTTTAAAATTCAATACAACGTTGCCATTACATTTGGAGTCATCTTCTCAGCTTTAACATGGGAATGGTCAATAGGATTCAAAGTTGGGTTTATTGCTTTGTTTGTTATTTTGTCTGTAAAGACAATTTCTGACGTTCGAAAAAGAGAGACAGATATTAATGCAGACGTGTAAACTTTGGAGAATCCATTAAAACAAACGGGCGCAATTCTATAACAAGGAAATGCGCTTGATCTACATGAGGGCCAATATCGTAAGAAAAAAGTATATGAGGCTGAGCAGTTGATTGTGGTCGTTAAAATGCTGCTTCA
Organism: Sporosarcina ureae DSM 2281; assembly: GCF_000425545.1. GTDB lineage: Bacteria > Bacillota > Bacilli > Bacillales_A > Planococcaceae > Sporosarcina > Sporosarcina ureae. The sequence goes on from NZ_AUDQ01000035.1 coordinate 1,052, forward strand.
CAACAATATCTATCAAACGGCTATCGTGTTATTGCAATAACAGAAAAAGACAGAGAATTATTCTTATAGTTTTGTGAAATAAGTAACTTTTAGGAGGTATGCGTTCTGAGTCCGAGTAGTGTGATCCTTTTCATGATTTTAGTTGCACCTATACTATTGTTGCTCATTGTGGCACTTTTTTGGAAAAAGGCTCGGACTATCCTGTTAGTTCTAGCGATTATTGTGGCATCGATCGAAACTTTTTATGTGATGTACAAACAAGAGTCATCGCTTCAAGAGTGGTATGAGCATGAGGACATTGTAAATGCCTACTTAGAGAAAACGTATCCTGAAGACGATTGGGTAAGTAGACATGCTACTAGATCTGCTTTTTCTCGGGCAGGTGTTGAAGTAATATTCATAGACGAACTCGAAGTCGTTTATATGTATATAGTTGAAGATGGTGATGTGAATCTCGTTGGCTATTCCTCGGAAGAAGGGTATGAAAATCCGAAAAGAAGCGAATAAGAGATTGCTTATGGATTTAATTCAAAAAGAGTACAGAAAAAGTAAAGTGTTCTTTTTCTTGAAGTCTTTTATTAGCATAATTGCAATTTACTTTGCCTTTCGAGTTATCTTTGTTTCTGTATCAGGATTAATATTTGAAAGTCCCTTACCAAAAAATATGTATATATTCCTTTTCAGTATGCTCTTTTTCTTAGGATTATCAAATGTTGTTCAGCTAGTTGAAATGTTACTTAATAAGAAAATAGAACACTTTATAAAATAATTGGGGGAAGATCAATGAGAAATGTTAAGTGGATTGGGATATGTTAAAGCAGGTTGTTAAGTATTGGCTAACCACTTGTTTAGTATTCTTGGTACTGGTAACCATTATGCAATGGTTATTCGACCCAGAGATAACATGGATGTGGAATATTAAAGTTGCTGTTATTTCATATTCATTTCTTATAGCTATCGATTTGATTATCAAATCATCAACAAAAGTCAAAAAATATATGTCTGGCTGTTAAATATTTTGAGGCTTTAACTGAACCACTGTTGCGCACCAAACGGATGTAAACGTTAAACTAGATTCAACAGCTTTCAACAAATAAGAATCAACAGTTTTCCACAAAAAAAATCTACTTTCTATATACTGAAGCTAGT
>NZ_AUDQ01000036.1 GCF_000425545.1 Sporosarcina ureae DSM 2281
GAGCCGAAGGGCTCTACATTTATCCTGTAAGGATTCGTAAGGATGTTTCATCATGAATCACCTCCTTGAAGAACGCGAAGATAAATATCTTCCTTTCGTTCAGGAGCGATCAGGTTCATATACTTTTCATTTAATTGAGTTTCTTCCTTGATCGTATTCATTTTGCTTTGAAGCTCTAGTGAAAACGCGATATCCCGCAGGTCATTAGCGCTGGTGAGCTTCAAACGTCTCATTTCTTGAACGGCCTCTTCTATATAGTCGGGATACTTAAGACCGACAGACAGGACAATCTGCAGTTGATCAAGTAAGTGACGCGGATAGCGCTCAGTCAGCTGTTCGATCAACCACTTGGCAGAACTAGAATTCGCTAGTAATTGCTCCACTTCATGAATAAGCTTATTACGTTTTGTGTGGCTGTTTTTTCTGTGGGAAGGATCTGAAATAATTTGCCCCTTCCCTTGAAAAATTTTATGCCTCGCAAGCACTTGCCCATCTTGCTGAAGACGGATTATAAGATGTCCATCCGATGTATCGACATAAGCAATATTCGGAGCGTCTTTCCGGTATGTACCGACAGGTACGCTGTATCGATTGCCGTTAAAGCGTATGACGTTGTCTTTGTGTATTTGTCTTGTTATACTGGCAGTATAGATATCTTCAAAAATATAAGTCCCTGAGACCTGCGTTAGGTATTCCTTTTCCAGAGTATATACCTCAACGGGTCTCTTTTTTGTATTGTGATGAACTTTATAGTTCCCAGTCCGTTCAAGCCACTTCATACATGATTGCTGCCAATTAGCCAGGTTGTCAAAAGTACGGTTTTTTGCGAAATTATGCTTTACATATTTGACTACTTGCTCAATTTTCCCTTTAGATTCTGGATCTGCTTTTCGACAGAGGTAGATTTTGAATTTCCTTTTTTGATGATACTTTGTAAATTCAGCTGTAAGAATAAGATCTCCTGCATTTTCACTAACGGCCAATAAATGATCCTGATCATAGACAATTTCCTCAGTCATCCCCTTAAAATAATCAAAAGCGTTCTCATGCATCCTGATTAAATCGGTTGTCCTGAAAGGCCGGTCTAACCACTCTACGTATTTATAGCGTGAATGGGCGAGGACAAATGCAATAAAGTACAGTTTTTTATATTTCCCATCCGTAGTTAGCTGTCTGGTCTCTCCAAAATCCATCTGGATTTGCTTTCCTTTGGGCATTTCAGGAACTGCCATGTAGCTTCTTTCCACATTGGACTTCGGTAGACAATGCAACTCTCGAAGTTCATTAACAAAATTCCGGACGGTTCCTTCTGTCACGGAGTTCACTTCTAACTTCTCCTGCAACCAATCAAATATCTGTGCTCCGGAAAGATCCGGATGCTCCTTTAACCATTCAAGTATTTGATCTCGATAGGGATCTAACTTCTTACTTCTAGTCTGTAAAGACAATGTGAATTTGAAGAATTCATCTGGTTTCATTTTCCCATAATCAATC